>JAXHOO010000016.1:0-52672 GCA_034519365.1 Rhodoferax sp.
ACGCCCGCCGCACCGTCGCGGCCAGCTACACCTCCCCCAGCGCACCCGTGCATCTGACGCGCCTGAAGGGCGCCACCATGACCGCGGCGGAAACGGACGGGTCGTTCGAGCTGGCACGCGATCTGCGCCAGCCGATCTATTCACGCCCGCTGGGCGGTGACTCGCGCCAGTCCACCCTGATGCTGCAGGTGCCGCTGACCGAACAGGGCCGCTTTGCTGGCACCGTGATGGGCGAGTATTCGATCGATGGCCTCATGCGCTTTGGCATGCCGCCCGGAAATCATGGCGCGCTACGCCGTGGCGCTTGATGGACGACCGCGGAGCAGCGTGCTCGCTGGCAGCCTGCAATCGCCGCAGCGCGGTGCAACGCCTGCTGCCCTGGTCGGCGCCAGCCTGCTGGAACACGAGGTGCCCGTCTCGCCGGTGGGCAACGGTCTGCTGCTCAAAGCGCAGGGCTACCGAGCCTCCACGGGCCTCGTGGGCAGCGGCTTGTTTTGGCTGGTAGCCGCCCTGAGTGTGTTTACTGCCTGGATGCTGATTGCGAATTGGCGCCACACCCGCCGACGCCTACAGGCTCAGCAAGCCCTGATGTCGGAGACCAACTTCCGGCGCGCCATGGAAAACTCCATGCTCACCGGCATGCGCGCCATGGATTTGCAGGGCCGCATTACCTACGTCAATGCGGCGTTTTGCCAAATGACCGGCTGGACCGAGTCTGACCTCGTCGGCCGCACAGCGCCCTTCCCCTACTGGCCTGACGGCGACCGCGAGCACATGGTGTCGCGCTTGGAAGAAGAGCTTCACGGCAACGCCACCCCAGGCGGCATTCAAGTGCGGGTGAAACGGCGGGACAACTCGGTGTTTGATGCTCGGCTGTATGTATCGCCACTGATCGACGCCATGGGCATGCAAACGGGTTGGGTCACTTCCATGACCGATATCACCGAGCCCAACCGCGTGCGTGAGCAATTGTCGGCGGCGCACCAGCGTTTCACCACCGTGTTAGAGGCGCTGGACGCATCTATCTCAGTAGCCCCTCTAGGCAGCGATGAGCTCTTGTTTGCAAACAAACTCTACCGCCAATGGTTCGGTGTCCAGGCGGGCGGCCACCTGCAATTGGTGGCAGAAGCCGGCATGCCGGCCAACTTGCCCAATGACGAAACCTCGGACAACGTGGATTCTTTCGCAGGCTTGCCAACCTCGGCCCTTCCAGACAGTGAGACGGAAAGCGCGGAGATTTTTATCTCCGTACTGGGAAAATGGTTGGAGGTACGTACCCGCTACCTGAGCTGGGTCGACGGCCGCCTAGCCCAAATGGTGATTGCCACCGACATCACCACCCGGCGCCTGGCCGAAGAACAAGCCGCCACCCAGGCCGAGCGCGCCCAAACCTCTAGCCGTCTGATCACCATGGGCGAAATGGCCTCCAGCGTCGCCCACGAGTTGAACCAGCCGCTAACTGCCATCAACAACTACTGCAACGGCATGGTGTCGCGCATCAAGGACAAGCAGATTACCGAAGAAGACCTGCTGGTTGCGCTTGAAAAGACAGCTCGGCAGGCCCAGCGCGCCGGTCAAATCATTCAGCGCATACGCTCCTTTGTGAAACGCAGCGAGCCCAACCGCACGCTCTCAGCGATACCCACCATGGTGGCCGAAGCCGTCGAGCTGGCCGAAATCGAACTGCGCCGTTTCAATGTTCGGCTCAACCACTATGTCGCGGCGCGCCTGCCCATGGTGATGGTGGACCCCATCTTGATTGAACAGGTGCTGGTCAACCTGCTGCGCAATGCGGCTGAAGCCATCGACATGGCGCTGCGCCAAACCTCAGACCGGATTGTGGAGCTGCGGGTACTGCCACGCCGTATTGATGGCAAACCGGTGATCGAGTTTTCGGTACAAGACACGGGCAAGGGTTTGGCTCCCGAAGTCATGGCCCGGCTCTATGAAGCCTTTCACTCCACCAAGCCCGATGGCATGGGCATTGGCCTGTCTTTGTGCCGCTCTATCGTCGAGTCGCACCTTGGCCGAATCACAGCAGAGAACATCTACAATGGTACGGATGTGTCTGGGTGCCGCTTCTCTTTTTGGGTGCCCCTGGCCGAAGACGGTGCGCTTACCTATCCGGAGCCCCCGGCCCCCCAACCCAACCTTGGATGACTGAATGAGCTTGATCCCAAAAAAAGGAACGGTTTACGTCGTTGATGACGATGAGGCAGTGCGCGATTCGCTGCAATGGCTGCTGGAGGGCAAGGGTTACCGGGTCCGTTGTTTTGACTCTGCGGAGTCTTTTCTAAGCCGCTACGACGCGCGCGAAGTGGCCTGCTTGATTGTCGACATCCGCATGGGTGGCATGACCGGGCTAGAGTTGCAAAGCCGCTTGATCGAAACCAAATCCCCACTGCCCATCGTCTTCATTACTGGCCACGGCGATGTGCCCATGGCGGTGGACAGCATGAAAAAAGGCGCCATGGATTTCATCCAAAAGCCTTTCAAGGAAGAACAACTGGTCGCCTTAGTCGAGCGCATGCTCGAACATGCCAAGGACACGTTTGCGGATTACCAACTGGCAGCCAATCGCGACGCGCTGCTCTCCAAGCTCACCCTGCGTGAATCGCAAGTGCTGGAACGCATCGTCGCCGGGCGCTTGAACAAGCAAATTGCCGATGACCTTGGCATCAGTATCAAAACGGTGGAGGCGCACCGCGCCAACATCATGGAAAAACTCAGCGCCAACACGGTGGCCGATTTGCTGAAAATTGCCTTAGGCCAGAACGCACCCAAAGCCTAACGCTCTTCTTTTGATAGCTACTTGCGCCCGCCCTGCTTACGCTGCGGGCGTTTTTATTTGATATTTGACCATGACAACTTCTACCGCCCAGACGATCGACGGCAACGCCCTGGCAACCCAACTGCGCGGCGACGTAGCGACCCGCACAGCAGCGCTGAAAGCCCGGGGACTCACTCCCGGTTTGGCGGTGGTTTTGGTGGGCGACAACCAAGCGTCTCAGGTGTACGTGCGTAACAAGGTGAAAGCCTGCTCTGACGCGGGCCTTCACTCGGTGCTGGAAAAGTACGAGGCCAGCATGAGAGAGGCTGAACTATTGGCCCGCGTGGACGCACTCAACAACGACCCATCCATCCACGGCATCTTGGTGCAACTACCCCTGCCTGCGCACATCGACGCGCACAAAGTGATTGAAGCGATTTCTCCGGCCAAAGACGTGGACGGCTTCCACGTCGCCAGCGCCGGCGCCCTCATGGTGGGTCAGCCGGGTTTCTGGCCTTGCACACCCTATGGGTGCATGAAGATGCTGGAATCCATTGGCTACAACTTGCGCGGCAAACACGCGGTGGTGATTGGCCGCTCCAACATCGTGGGCAAACCCATGGCCATGATGCTGTTGCAACAGAGCGCAACCGTCACCATCTGCCACAGCGCCACCCCCAACCTGAAAGCCATGACCTTGCAGGCCGACGTGATCGTCGCGGCGGTGGGGAAACAAAACGTAGTGACGGCGGATATGGTTAAGCCCGGCGCCGTCGTCATTGACGTCGGCATGAACCGCAACGACGCAGGCAAGCTCTGCGGCGATGTGGACTTTGACGGCGTGCGCCAGATAGCTGGCTACATCACGCCAGTCCCCGGCGGCGTTGGCCCCATGACCATCACTATGCTATTGGTCAACACCCTTGAAGCCGCCGAGCGCGACGCCGCAGCGCGTGGCCTTGCATCCGCCTGATTCACCCTCAGCTGCAGAGTTACCTCACGCTACCGGATTGCCTATGAACCCCTTGCTCAGCGCCACCCCCCTTCCCCAATTCGACCAGATTCGGCCCGAACATGTTCAGCCGGCTCTGGAGGCGTTGTTGGTTCAGGCCGAGCAGGCGTTGGAGACCGTGACCCAAGCTGATTTTCCGGCCCAATGGGCGGCGATTGCGGCGGTGCTGGACGTCGCCACCGAGCGCTTGAGCACCGCGTGGGGCGCCATCAGCCACCTCAACAGCGTCGCCGACACCCCCGAGTTTCGCGCGGCCTACAACGCCGTCTTACCTAAAGTCACCGAGTTTTGGACACGCTTGGGTGCCGACGAACGCTTGTTCGCCAAGTACAAGTCCATTGACCCGCTCACACTGAATTCTGAGCAACTGCAAGCCCACAAGAACGCGGTACGTAACTTCGTGTTGGGCGGAGCCGACCTGCAGGGCACACAGCGCGAGCGCTTCGCCGCCATCCAAGAAAAACAAGCCGAACTGGGCCAAAAATTCAGCGAGAACACACTGGATGCCACCGACGCGTTTGCCTACTACGCCAGCCAAGCAGAAATGGACGGTATTCCGGCTGACGTTGCACGCGCAGCACGCGCAGCGGCTCTGGCTGAAGGCAAAGATGGCTACAAACTGACCCTCAAAATGCCCTGCTACTTGCCGGTGATGCAGTTCGCCACCCAAAGTGCCTTGCGGGCGGTGCTCTACCGCGCCTATGTCACGCGCGCGTCGACGCAGGCCGAAGCAAAATTCCAAAAATTCGATAACACGGCCGTTATCCGAGAGATCCTGGCGTTGCGCCAAGAGGAAGCCCAGTTGCTGGGTTACTCCAACTTTGGTACCCTCTCTGTCGTGCCCAAGATGGCCGACTCGCCCGCCACCGTCATCAGCTTTTTGCGCGACTTGGCCCGCAAGGCTCGGCCATTTGCCGAGCAAGATGTCGCCGACCTGCGCGCCTTTGCTAAGAGCAATCTAGGCCTGAACGACCCACAGGCCTGGGATTGGCCTTATGTGTCCGAGAAGCTCAAAGAGGCGCGCTACGCGTTCAGTGAGCAAGAAGTCAAACAGTACTTCACTGCGCCCAAGGTGTTGGCCGGGCTATTCAAGATCGTGGAAACCTTGTTTGACGTGGAAATTCGTGAAGACCAGGCCCCCGTGTGGGACGCCGGTGTGAAGTTCTACCGCATTGAACGCCGTGGTGCACAAGGTGTGCAGCTGGTCGGGCAGTTCTACCTGGATCCGACCGCCCGCACCGGCAAGCGCGGTGGAGCGTGGATGGACGATGTTCGCACACGTTGGCTGCGACCGGACAACGGGCAACTGCAAACGCCCGTCGCCCACTTGGTTTGCAACTTCGCAGAGGGCGTGGAAATCAACGGCGTACGCCAACCCGCCTTGCTGTCGCACGACGACGTGACCACGCTGTTCCATGAATTTGGCCACGGGTTACACCATATGCTCACTCAAGTGAACGAACGCGATGTCTCAGGCATCAGCGGCGTCGAGTGGGACGCTGTCGAGCTACCGAGCCAGTTCATGGAAAACTTCTGCTGGGAGTGGAATGTGTTGCAACACATGACCTCCCACGTGGACACTGGCGAGGCCCTGCCCCGCGCGCTGTTTGACAAGATGTTAGCTGGCAAGAATTTCCAAAGCGGCATGCAGACCTTGCGCCAAATTGAGTTTTCTTTGTTCGACATGTTGCTACACACCGACCACGCACCGGCTGACGATTTCATGCCCTTGCTGAACCAGGTTCGCGACGAAGTGGCCATTTTACAGTCCCCCGCCTGGAGCCGCTCGGTCCATACCTTCAGCCACATCTTTGCCGGCGGCTACGCTGCGGGTTACTACAGCTACAAATGGGCCGAAGTACTGAGCGCCGACGCCTATGCGGCCTTTGAAGAAACCATGCAAGCCGACGGTAGCCCCGACCCGGCTACCGGACACAAATACCGAGAAGCTATATTGGAGGCTGGAGGCAGTCGGTCGGCCATGGCATCGTTCAAGGCGTTTAGAGGACGTGAACCTTCTCTAGACGCCTTGCTCAGACACCAAGGCATGAGCGTGCATTGAATTTGACCCACCTATTGGGCAGGAGTTGACCATGACATTCAAAACATCTTTTTGCGCGGCGAGCGCAGTTGTGCTGGCGCTGGCGGGCCACATGGCGATGGCGCAGCAAGTCTACAAAATCGTAGGCCCAGACGGGAAAATCACCTTCTCCGACAAGCCACCAGTTGCAGACAAGAGTAAAGTAACCGCACCCGAGGTGAGTGCGGTAGGACAAGCAGCAGGTGGCTCTGACCTGCCCTACGAGTTGCGCAAAGTAGCGGCACAGTACCCCGTCACGCTCTATACGTCCAACGCGTGTGCCCCCTGCGACACCGGACGTGCACTACTTAAAAGTCGCGGAATTCCGTTCACCGAACGCACCGTAACCACAAACGAAGACATTGAAGCATTGCAGCGCTTGGCTGGTGACAACGCCATGCCCTTCGCCACCATTGGTGGACAGCGGCTTAAGGGGTTTTCCGATGTGGAATGGAGCCGGTACTTGGATGCGGCCGGATACCCCGCCAGTACCCAGCTGCCCAAAAGTTACCGTTATGCTGCAGCGACACCCTTGGTCGCAGTCCAAAAACCTGCGGCAGCTCCAGCCAAAGATAGCAGCAATCCAAACGAACCAGTGCAAGCGGCAACACCGCCCCCCTCCGGTCCTAGCCCGTCTAATCCAGCTGGTATCAGCTTCTGAACATGAAGAACCGATAAGCCAAGAAAAAAGGGTTGCAACTTGCGTTGCAACCCTTTGATTTCATTGGTCTTTGGTCGGTGTGAAAGGATTCGAACCTTCGACCCCTTGCACCCCATGCAAGTGCGCTACCAGGCTGCGCCACACACCGATTTAGCCTCAAATTATAGCCTGTGTTTGCAGCTGCATTAGGCTTCTTGGGCTAGAAGCTCTCGTAGTTCAAACAATTCTTGCTTGAGCTGGACCAACTCCATGGCGGGTAGTTCAGCGTGGCTGGCCAAGTTGCTGTCCTCGAAGTCCTCCAAGTCCATGTCATCAACTTCGACAACCTCCATGCCTTCCAGCAATACCTCACCGTTGCGCTTTTTGTCGCGCTCAGATTGCAGCAATTCCTGCATTTTGTTGCGCGCACCGCTAATCGTGAAACCCTGGTCGTAAAGCAAATCCCGGATACGACGGATCATCAACACCTCGTGGTGCTGGTAGTAGCGCCGGTTACCACGCCGCTTCATCGGGCGCAGCTGCGTGAATTCCTGCTCCCAATACCGTAGCACGTGGGGTTTGACACCACAAAGATCGCCGACTTCACCGATGGTGAAATAGCGTTTGGCGGGGATGGGGGGGAGAGTTTTCTCCATTGAAATCAATGCTGTACGAGGGAAAGCGCAGAGGTTACTCTAACTTTCCAAAGAGTGCAAAGACTGATTGGGCCTTGTGCCCAAATTTGAAACGACTGTGGCTTAAATCGCGCTCGCGGACTTGCCTTCGTCCTGAATCTGATCTTTTAGCTTATGGCTGGCATGGAAGGTCACCACACGGCGCGCGTGAATGGGAATAGCCTCCCCAGTGCGCGGGTTGCGTCCAGGCCGTGGTGCCTTGGTTCGAATCTGAAAGTTGCCAAACCCCGATATCTTGACGTCCGTACCGTCCACCAAACTGCCCGAAATCAGGTCGAAAAAAGCGTCAATCATGTCTTTGGATTCCCGCTTGTTCAGGCCAATTTGATCAAACAGCAGGTCTGCCAGTTGGGCCTTGGTCAGTGCGGGGGTTTCCAGACTCTCAACAGAAAATTCCATGGCAGCGGTTACCTTATGCAAAGAACTCGAATCAGGCACGTTGTCGTGCGCCGACAGCGGAAACCAGTTGTTCGACAATGGCTTTGACAGCAGATTCAATGTGCTCTTCCGACAAGGTGGCCTCATCGCTATTAAGCGTCAGGCGAACGGCCAGACTGCGGTCAGTACCGCCCTCCACAACCTGCACGTCTTTGGCCACCTTGGGGCGGTAGACGTCAAACAACTGGGCATCTCGCAACAGCCCGGCGGTGGGGGCCGCCCAAACCGCCGCCATCAATGCCGCATGGGTGACGTTATCAGCCACCACAACGGCAATATCACGCTGCACGGACTGGAATTTGGCAACCGGCTTAAATAGTGGAACGGGCCTCGCCAGCACAGCATCCAGAGCCAGTTCAAACACCATGGGCGCTGCCGCCAATTCATAGGCTTGCCGCCATTTCGGGTGCAACTCGCCGACATGGCCAATGACCTGGCCGTTTAACAACACCTGGGCGCAGCGGCCAGGGTGCATGGCGGGATGCTCTGCGGGTGCGAACTCGGCTTTGAGCGGGGCCAACAGAGCCTCCACATCGCCCTTGGCATCAAAGAAGTCGGCGCCCTGCTCTTTGCGGCCCCACTGCAGCGCGTCCGCACTACCGCTGACCAGTCCCGCAACCCGCATGGGCTGATCGAACCCTTCCACAGTGGCATCGGAGCTCTGGACGGCGGCATCGCGCTGAAACACACGGCCGAGTTCGAACACCCGCACACGAGGTGCCTTGCGTGCCGCGTTGAAGCGCAGCACCTGCAACAACGAGCCGATCAATGAGGACCGCATCACGCTCATCTGACTGGCAATGGGGTTGAGTAGCTTGATCGGGTTGGAGTTGCCAGCCAGCTCATGCTCCCACCGCTCTTCCACAAAGCTGAAGTTAATGGTCTCTTGATAGCCAAGACCAGCCAAAGTACGGCGCACAGCAAACGGGCTGCGCTCTGCTTCAGGGCGAATTTTGGCAGTGATGGGGGCCAACGGCGGCGTGTGCGGCAATTGGTTATAGCCCACCATACGGGCGACTTCTTCGATCAAATCTTCTTCGATCTGCAAGTCAAAGCGGTAGGACGGGGGCGTGACGATGATCGTGCCTTCACCTTCAACGACCGGCAGACCCAGGCGTTTAACCGCATCCGCACACTGCGCTTGGGTCAGAGGCATGCCAATGACTTTGACCGCGCGGGCCACGCGCAAGCTAACGGGAGCTGGAGACGGAACATTGGCGGTCTGGTCATCGATCGGGCCGCAACTGGTATTGGGGGTGCCGCAAATGTCGATGATCAACCGGGTAATGCGTTCGATGTGTTCCACCGTCAGTGCGGGATCCACACCACGCTCGAACCGGTGACCGGCATCGGTCGAGAAATTGAATCGGCGCGAGCGGCCCGCAATGGACTTGGGCCACCAGAAGGCGGCTTCCACATACACATGTTGGGTGGTGTCGGATACAGCCGTCGCGTCACCGCCCATGATGCCGGCCAACGACTCCACCTGTACATCGTCGGCAATCACACCGACTTTGTCATCCACAGTCACGGTATTGCCATTGAGCAGCTTGAGCTGTTCGCCAGGCTTGCCCCAGCGCACGTCCAAACCACCGCGGATCTTGTCAAGATCAAAAATATGCGAGGGACGACCCAGCTCGAACATCACATAGTTCGAGATGTCCACCAGTGGTGTCACGCTGCGCTGGCCACAACGGGCCAAGCGGTCCACCATCCATTGCGGGGTCTTGGCCTGGGTGTTGACGTTGCGCACCACACGTCCCGAAAAACGCCCGCACAGGTCCGGGGCGCTAATCTTTACGGCCACTTTGTCCTGGTTACCCAAAGCAACGGAGGCGATCGTGGGCGTCACCAGCGGCGCGCCGGTCAGGGCGGCGACTTCGCGCGCAACACCGTAGACGCTGAGGCAATGCGCCAGGTTGGGCGTGAGCTTGAGCGTGAACAGCGTGTCGTCCAAATCCAAGTAGCTGCGGATGTCTTGGCCCAAGGGCGCATCCAGCGGCAGTTCCATCAGTCCGCCATGGTCTTCCGACAGCTTGAGTTCGCGGGCCGAGCACAACATGCCCTGGCTTTCCACGCCGCGCAACTGCCCGACCTTGATCAGGAACGGCTTGCCATCTTCCCCCGGGGGCAGCTCAGCACCCACCAAGGCGCAAGGAATGCGAATGCCCACGCGGGCATTGGGCGCGCCGCATACGATGCTCAGCAACTCGGGCTGGCCCACATCTACTTTACAGACGCGCAGGCGGTCGGCATTGGGGTGCTGTTCTGCTTCCTTGATCTCACCCACCACAATCTTGGTAAACGGGGGCGCGACGGGTTTGAGCTCCTCAACCTCCAGACCGGCCATGGTCAAGGTCTCGGCCAGCTCAGCCGTGGAAATAGCGGGATTGCAGAAGGTGCGCAGCCAGGATTCAGAAAATTGCATGGTCAGTTCAGCGGTAAGCGACGTTGGGTGACGGGGTAGTGCTCGTGGAGGTTACGACAGTGGATTCACTGGAACTGGCGTCATTGGAACTGAGATAGGAAACGGATGTCACCGTCAAAAAACAGGCGCAAGTCGTTCACACCGTAGCGCAGCATCGTCAGGCGGTCCGGCCCCATACCGAAGGCAAAGCCGATGTATTTTTCCGGGTCCAGGCCCATATTGCGGACCACATTGGGATGTACTTGGCCAGAGCCCGCCACTTCCAACCAACGACCGGCCAACGGACCGCTCTGGAACTGAATATCGATCTCGGCGCTGGGCTCGGTGAACGGGAAGAAGCTGGGGCGAAAGCGCAAAACCAGATCGTCCGATTCAAAGAAGGTGCGACAGAAATCGGTGAAGACGAACTTCAGGTCCTTAAAGCTCACGTTCTCCCCCACCCACAGGCCTTCGCATTGGTGGAACATGGGGGAATGGGTGGCATCGCTGTCTACGCGGTAAGTGCGGCCGGGAGCAATGACACGGATCTCGGGCATGTCGCCGGAGAAAAGGCCATCGGCACTGGCTCCAGCCGCAGCGCGGTGCTTCTTGACATGCTGCACCGCGTAGCGAATCTGCATTGGGCTGGTATGGGTACGCAGCAAATTAGGGGCCGCTTCGGAGCCACCTTCCACATAGAAAGTGTCGTGCATGGAGCGTGCGGGGTGGTCTTCTGGCGTGTTGAGCGCGGTGAAGTTGAACCAGTCAGACTCGATCTCGGGACCCTGCGCCACTTCGAAGCCCATGGAGCCAAAAATGGATTCGATGCGTTCGAGTGTGATGGAAACAGGGTGCAAACCACCTTGTCCACGCTGGCGGCCTGGCAAGCTCACATCCAGCGCCTCGGCTTGCAGTTGTAGCTGCAGCTCGGCATCGGCCAAGGCTTGGCGGCGTTCTGTCAACGCCGCTTCGATCGCTTGTTTGGCTACGTTAATGGCCGCACCGGTTGACTTCTTTTCTTCGACACTCAGGGCGGCCATACCCTTCATCAATTCGGTCATGCGACCGGATTTACCCAAAAATCGGGCCTTGGCATTTTCCAGATCTGCTGGCGTTATCGCCTGTGCAAATGCGGCTTTGGCGGTGTCAACGATGTCGTTCAACTCGGTCATAAATTTTGGTGTGACTTGTATGTCAATGAAAAAGGGCTAGTGCTTTTTCAAGCGCTAGCCCTTGTTCTTGGTGCGCGAGGCACTACAAAACTTGTAGTAACTCGCCGTGAACTCAAGCAGCCAGTTTGGCCTTCACTTGTTCCACGATGCCAGCAAAAGCTGCCATGTCGTGGATCGCAATATCGGACAGAACCTTACGGTCGATCTCGATATTGGCTTTCTTCAGACCATTGGCAAACTGGCTGTATGTCATGCCGCACTGACGGGCTGCAGCGTTGATACGCGCAATCCACAGCTGACGGAACACACGTTTCTTGGTACGGCGGTCGCGGTAGGCATACTGCCCAGCCTTCATTACCGCCTGTTTGGCGACACGGAAGACATTACCGCGGCGACCGCGGAAACCCTTTGCAAGGGCCAGAACTTTTTTGTGGCGGGCGCGAGCCGTTACACCACGTTTGACGCGAGGCATGTGATTACTCCTTGTTCGTCGTTAATTAAATGCCTCGGCCGGGCAACATCTGTGCCATACGACCCATATCGGTCGAATGAACAGCGGTTGATCCACGCAGATGGCGTTTATTTTTGGTGGTCTTCTTAGTCAAGATGTGACGTTTGAAGGCTTGACCGCGTTTAACGGTTCCACCTGGACGGACGCGGAAGCGTTTCTTCGCCGCGCTCTTGGTCTTCATTTTGGGCATGTAAATGCTCCTTTTCATTTGTGCTCGTGAGGCGTCTAGGAAACTATTCCCAGCCTTGTTGGCCCCGAGCCACTTTGTGCATACCAGACTTGCTCCGTGGCAAGCTTGATGCTTGGGGCAGGTGACCAGACCCGCCAACAAAAACTTAGGCTGCAGCTTCTGCTGCAGGCTTCGCAACACCCGGCTTTTTACGACCCGGTGCAATCATCATGATCATCTGGCGCCCTTCCAGCTTGGGGAACTGCTCCACCAAGATAGTGTCACCCAAATCGTCACGCATGCGCTGCAACATCGCCAAACCCAATTCTTGGTGGGTAATTTCGCGACCCCGAAAACGCAAAGTGATCTTGCACTTGTCGCCTTCGGCCAAGAAACGCCGGATGTTGCGCATCTTGATGTTGTAGTCACCATCATCGGTACCCGGACGGAACTTGATCTCTTTGATCTCGATAACCGTCTGTTTGGCCTTCGCTTCCGCAGCCTTCTTTTGCTCTTGGTACTTGAACTTGCCGTAGTCCATCAACCGGCACACAGGCGGATTGGCAGTAGCGGCAATTTCAACCAAATCGACGTCCAACTCGCCCGCCATACGCAGGGCTTCCATCAAGCTGACGACGCCCAAAGGCTCGTTTTCAGGCCCGGAGAGGCGAACCTCTGGGGCCATGATTTCACGGTTCAAACGGTGTTTACGTTCTTCACGGTGGCGGCGGTCACGAAATTCAGTAGCGATGGCTCAATCCTTCACAATTTTTGCTACACAAACTGTAGCGATTGCCGCACAAAGCACGCGGGCAAACCTAGTTTCTTGGGGTAATCCTCAAGCAGATTTGTTAGCGATGTCAGCGGTGATTTTTTGCACAAAGGCTTCCACTGGCATCGCACCGAGGTCTTGACCACCCCGGGCGCGCACTGCGACGGCGCCTGCTGCCATTTCTTTGTCGCCAATGACGAGCAAATAAGGCAGCTTTTGCATCGAATGCTCGCGTATTTTATACGTAATCTTCTCATTACGTAAATCTAAGTGCACCCTAAGCCCTTGATTTTGCAGCGTTTTGGCCACGGAGCGGGCGTAATCAGCCTGCGAATCGGTGATATTGAGCACCGCGACTTGCACTGGTGCAAGCCAAACCGGGAGGGCTCCAGCACTCTCTTCGATCAAGATACCGATGAAACGCTCCAAGCTGCCGACGATGGCACGGTGCAGCATGATGGGGCGATGGCGCGCGCCATCTTCCCCCACATATTCGGCATCCAAACGCTCCGGCATGTTTGGGTCGACCTGAATGGTGCCGCACTGCCAAGGGCGTCCCAAAGCGTCTTTGAGCGTGTATTCGATTTTTGGGCCATAGAAAGCACCCTCTCCCGGCAAATACTCAAACTCGCACCCCGACGCGCGCAGGCCTTCAGCCAGCGCATGTTCTGCTCTGTCCCAGCTCTCTTCTGTACCAATGCGCTTTTCCGGGCGGGTGGACAGTTTGTAGATGATGTTGTGAAAGCCAAAGTCCGCATAGACCTTTTGCAACAACGTCGTAAAGGCCACCACCTCCGACTGGATCTGGTCTTCGGTACAGAAAATGTGACCATCGTCCTGCGTGAAGGCACGCACGCGCATGATGCCGTGCAGACCACCCGAGGGCTCATTGCGGTGGCAAGCGCCGAACTCACCAAAACGCAGCGGCAAGTCGCGATAGCTCTTGATGCCTTGGTTAAAGATCAGGATGTGACCCGGACAATTCATGGGCTTGAGGGCGTAGTCGCGCTTTTCAGACTCCGTCACGAACATGTTTTCGCGGTACTTGTCCCAGTGACCGGTCTTCTCCCACAAGCCCTTGTCAATGATCTGCGGGCCTTTGACTTCTTGGTAGCCGTTGTCTTGGTACACCTTGCGCATGTACTGCTCCACGCCCTGCCACAGGGTCCAGCCTTTGGGGTGCCAAAACACGGTGCCGGGGGAGTGCTCGTCGATATGAAACAGGTCCAACTCACGGCCCAACTTGCGGTGGTCGCGCTTTTCAGCCTCCTCTAGCATGGTCAGGTACTGCTGCAGCTCGTCTTTGGTAGCCCACGCAGTTCCATAAATGCGTTGCAGCATTTCGTTGCGGTGGTCACCGCGCCAATACGCACCCGCCAACTTCATGAGCTTGAAATGTTTGAGCTTGCCGGTACTGGGCACGTGCGGGCCGCGGCACAGGTCTTCAAATTTGCCCTCGCGGTACAGACTCACGTCTTGGTCAGCAGGAATGCTGGCAATGATCTCGGCTTTGTAGGCCTCACCCATGTCTTTGAAATACGCCACGGCCTCATCGCGCGGCAACACGCGGCGCACCACGGGCTCATCCAGCGCGGCAAGCTGGGCCATCTTCTTCTCAATGGCAGCCAAATCGTCCGGTGTAAACGGGCGCTTGTAGGAAAAGTCGTAAAAGAAACCGTGCTCGATGACAGGGCCGATCGTCACCTGGGCATCGGGGAACAACTCTTTGACCGCATAGGCCAACAAGTGGGCAGTCGAGTGACGGATCACCTCCAAGCCGTCGGCATCTTTGGCGGTGATGATGGACAACGCGCTGTTGGCAGTCATCGGGTAGCTAGTGTCCACCACTTTACCGTCAACCTTGCCAGCCAAGGCTGCCTTGGCCAAGCCAGCACCAATCGAAGCAGCGACTTCGGCCACAGTGACCGGGCCAGGGAATTCGCGCTGGGAACCGTCGGGAAGCGTAATTTGAATCATGGTGTGACCTGTCTTAAAGAGTGAGTTGAAAAGCAAAAAAAAGCGCGGAAAGGTCCGCGCTTTACTATGAATTTGGTAGCTGCTCGCGCACAAGGCACGCGGACTACGGCCTTATTCGCTGATGAATGTCGCCGGTGTAGTTCGCGGTGTCATAACCAAACTGCCTTTCTCGCTCTTTAAAAGTGGATCGCAGGAATTTTGACCGCGCGTTACGCGATTTTACACCGGCCACGACCAAGAGCCCGTGCCCTTGCGGCGCGGACACTCGTATCAAGACGGTCTGCTTCGACGGTCAAAGTTCTCGTTGATGATTTTCGCTGTATCCGCAGCGTCATGTGCGGCGTGAAACTGCGGCTTGACGGGCAACGCACTCTGATTGGGTTCACCGCGCGTCACGAAACGCGCTGTTTTGGCGCGTTGTCCACCACAGCACATAGGTGCTACCTCACGGTTTGCAGACCGCTTCCGTTGGGTATCACGGATTACGGGCCAGTGGCAGGTCACGAAAAAAGCCAGGCGCCGGCCGCTTCTGTGCCCTCGGCTGCTAGTGGGGAAGCTCAATTTCAGTGGAACTGCTCTTCTTCGGTAGAACCAGTCAGTGCCTTCACCGAGGAAGAACCGCCCTGGATCACGGTGGTCACGTCGTCAAAGTAACCGGCGCCCACTTCTTGCTGGTGCGACACGAAGGTGTAGCCCTTGTCGCGTGCGGCGAATTCGGGCTCCTGCACCATGTTCACGTAGTGCTTCATGCCTTCGCCATTGGCGTAGGCGTGGGCAAACTGGAAGGTGTTGAACCAATTGATGTGGATGCCGGCCAGTGTGATGAACTGGTACTTGTAGCCCAACGCCGACAGGTCTTCCTGGAAGGAGGCGATCTGTGTGTCGTTGAGGTTTTTCTTCCAGTTGAAAGACGGCGAGCAGTTGTACGACAGCAGCTTGCCGGGGCAAGCAGCGTGCACGGCTTGTGCGAACTCACGGGCAAAGCCAATGTCCGGCACACCGGTTTCACACCACACCAAGTCGGCGTAAGGAGCGTAGGCAACACCACGGCTGATGGCTTGTTCCAGGCCGTTCTTAACACGGTAGAAGCCTTCTGGCGTGCGTTCGCCGGTCAAGAAAGGCTTGTCGTTGGCATCGTGATCGGAAGTGATCAGGTTGGCCGCTTCGGCATCGGTACGGGCCAGCACAATGGTGGACACGCCCATCACGTCGGCAGCGAAACGCGCAGAGATCAGCTTCTCGCAGGCTTCACGGGTTGGGACCAACACCTTGCCGCCCATGTGGCCGCACTTCTTCACCGCAGCCAATTGGTCTTCGAAGTGAACACCAGCCGCGCCGGAAGCAATCATGTTCTTCATCAGTTCAAACGCGTTCAGCACACCGCCGAAACCGGCTTCCGCGTCCGCCACAATGGGCAGGAAGTAGTCGATAAATTCTTTGGAACCTGGCTCAATGCCACGGCCCCACTGGATTTCGTCCGCGCGCTTGAAGGTGTTGTTGATACGGCGCACCATGGTGGGCACCGAGTCGTAGGCGTACAGCGATTGATCGGGGTACATGGTCTCGGAGGTGTTGCCGTCAGCGGCAACTTGCCAGCCAGACAGGTACACGGCTTCCAGGCCGGCCTTGGCTTGCTGCATGGCTTGGCCTGCAGAGATAGCACCGAACGCGTTGACGTAGCCCTTCTTGGAGCCACCGTTGATTTTGTCCCACAGCTTCTCGGCACCGCGCTTGGCCAAGGTGTGCTCGATGTTCAGGCTGCCGCGCAAACGCACGACGTCAGCTGCGGAATAACCGCGCTTCACACCCTTCCAGCGGGGGTTGGTGGCCCAGTCTTTTTCCAGGGCGGCTATTTGCTGTTCGCGGCTGAGTTGCGAATTGAGGTTTTGCGACATGAGAACACTCCTAGGTTGGTTGATCGAGGCGGCACTCCTATGCAATTCCGGTGCCGATGGGTGAATTTTATGTCTTATATAAGACATATTTTCAATCTTATGTCTTATATAAGACATAAATTTTCTTCTTGAAAATCAATACGTTACGGGCGTGTTTTCTCAATGCAAAACGATATCCAACCGATGTGAAATGCTCCGACGCGACATCATCAATACAAATTTCACAATATAAAAATGGCTCGCGCATTTCAGAATGCCCCGTCCTCACGGCGCCCGTTATCGGTGCCTTACCTCGTGCACAGGGTTTCAGCGCCCTAAAACGCTTGGGCGTAAAGGGTCAATTCCCAATCGCTGATGTGCTGGGCGTAGGCTGCGCACTCTGCCTGTTTGATGGCCAAAAACTGCTCGCAAAATGCGGCTCCCAAGCCATTTCGCAGCACCTCATCTGCCTCCAGCGACTGGAGCGCAGCCGTCAGATCCCGCGGCAAGGCGGGCGGCATAGCTTGGCCGCTCTGGGCGCGCAAATACAAATCGTCTTCCACCCCATAGGCGCTTTGCAGGCCCCGGTCTATTCCCTGTAGACCCGCCACCAGCGTGGCGGCAATGGCCGCGTAGATGTTGCACGATGGGTCTGGCAGACGCCACTCCAACCGACCCTCGACTACCCGCACCAGGCAGGTACGGTTGTTAGGGCCGTAGGCTTTCCACACCGGCGACCAGGTGGTCCCCGAGGCGCTGGCGGTGGGCGCCAACCGCTTGTAGCTATTGACCGTAGGCGCGCACACAGCAGCGAGCCCGTCTGCGTGGTGCAACAGCCCAGCGGCGAACTGGTGGCCCTGCGTACTCAGGCCCCAGTGGCCTGCCGGGTCGGCGAACACGGCGCGGCCCTCTGCATCGGTCACGCTCAGGTGAAAGTGCAAACCGCTGCCGGGCGCATGTGCCAGCGGCTTGGGCATGGCGCTAAAGACCATGCCGTGAGCCTGTGCCACGGCATGGGCGGTCAGCTTGAACAACATGTAACGGTCTGCCGCCGCCATCGCGTGGTCGTAGCGGTAGTTGATTTCGTACTGGCCGCAAGCGTCTTCGTGGTCAATCTGCTGCAAATCAAATCCCAATGCCACCAGCTGGTTGCGCATGGCGTCCAGAAAGTCCGCGTTTCTATGGATGGATTTAAGGTCGTACGAAGGCTTGTCCAACTGGTCTTGGGCGTCCGCAATCTGCCACTTTCCCTGCGTTTGGCGCATCAAAAAGAACTCAGGCTCGACACCGACCCAGAGCTTCCAACCGCGTTTCTCTATCGCAGCCAATACGGTTTTGAGCACCTGGCGCGAGCAGGTGTCCAGCGCTTGGCCACCGGCAAAACCATCGCACACCGCGCGTGCCACGCCGGGCATGAACGGTAACGCTTGCAGCGACTCGGGCTGTACCCGACCGTAGTATTCGCTGCGAGGCCCCATGCGCGGCAGGCCCGTGCCCCAGATACTGGGCCCGGCAAACCCGGCGCCCACATCGACCCACTCTTGCAGCTTCTCCAATGGCACCAACTTGCCCTTGGCCACGCCATGCAAGTCACAAAACTGGGCCAAAACGGTGTGCACGCCTTGCGCCTGCAAAGCCTGCTGTAAATCGGTGTACTTAGGGGTCAAATTGGCACCTAGCCCTTGTAAACACTGCGTAAGCAGCTACCAAATATGTAGCGAAAGGGGTTCCGCATTTAGTCCTGCACTAGTCCGAAAATGCGGCGTCCAAAATGTCCAAGGCCTCCGCAAATACGGCGTCCTCCGTGGTCAAAGGGAACAAGAAGCGCAGCACATTGCCGTACACCCCGCAGGTCAGCAACAACAGCCCTCTGGCCAGCGCCGCCTTTTGCACCTGCTTGGCGCGGTCGGCGTCGGGGGCACCGGTAGCGGGGTTTACCAGGTCACACGCCACCATGGCGCCCAGGGCCCGAATGCCGCCCAGCGCGGGCTGTCGGGTCTTCAAGGCTTGGAGTCGTGCCACCAACTGGTCCCCCAGCATCTGCCCACGCTCGCACAGCTTTTCTTCTGCCATCACATCCAACACCGCGTGGGCCGCCGCAACAGCCAAGGGGTTGCCCGCATAGGTGCCGCCCAGGCCACCAGGGTTAGGCGCGTCCATGACGTCGGCACGCCCCACAACGGCGGACAGCGTGGTGCCACCGGCCAGGCTTTTGGCCAAGGTCATGATGTCGGGCGACACGCCATAGTGCTCCATGGCAAACATCTTGCCGGTGCGGCCGAAGCCGGTTTGCACTTCGTCAGCAATCAGCAAGATGCCGTGCGTATCACACAGCGCGCGCAACCACTGCAGCGCCTCGGCCCGAATCGGGTTGAAGCCGCCCTCGCCTTGCACCGGCTCAAAAATAATGGCGGCCACGCGGCTGGGCTCAATGTCGGCCTTGAACAGGTGCTCAATGGCACGCTGAACCTCCGCCAAATCCGTGGACTCGCAGGGGAAGGGTGCGTGGTAAATCTCGGGCGGAAACGGGCCAAACCCCGCCTTGTAGGGCTGCACCTTGCCGGTGAGTGCCACGGCGAACAGGCTGCGCCCATGGAAGCCGCCACCAAATGCAATAACGCCGCTGCGCTGGGTATAGGAGCGCGCGATCTTGATGGCATTTTCTACCGCCTCCGCACCCGTCGAGAAAAAAGCGGACTTGCGAGGTCCCGCGATGGGCACGATAGCGTTGATGCGCTCTGCCAGTTGCACGTATTCCGCATAGGGAACGACTTGGTAACAGCTATGGGTAAAGCGCTGCAGCTGCGCAGCAATGGCGGCCTGTACCTTGGGGTGCACGTGGCCGGTGTTGAGCACGGCGATACCGCCCGCGAAGTCAATGTAGCGGCGATCCTCTACGTCCCAAAACTCCGCATTCTTGGCGCGCTCGATATAGAACTCCCCCATCACCGCCACACCGCGCGGGGTGGCCGCCAGGCGCCGCGCGTGCCAGTCTGCATTGCTACCGGCCACCGGGGCGAAGGCTTGGGACGGGGTCAATGCGTTCATGTTGCGCTCCTGTTAAACCGGACTGTCGATGCGAATCCAGGTGGTTTTTGTTTCGGTGTACTTATCGAACGCGTGCAGAGATTTATCACGCCCTACGCCGCTTTGCTTGTAGCCGCCGAAGGGCACGGTAATGTCGTCCTCGTCGTACTGATTGACGTGCACCGTGCCGGCGCGCAATGCGCGGGCTACGCCGTGGGCTTTGTTGATGTCGCTGGTCCAAACGCCGGCTTGCAGGCCATAGACCGTGTCGTTGGCCATACGCACCACCTCGGCCGTGTCGCTGAACCCAAGCACCGACAGCACCGGCCCGAAAATTTCTTCCCGCGCAATAGTCATGCTGGGTTGCACGCCGTCAAACACGGTAGGTTGCACGTAGCAACCGCCCGTGGACTGCAGCACCTGCTCGCCACCGGCCAGCAACTTGGCACCCTCGGCCTTACCGATCTCGATGTAGCGCAGCACGGTGTTCATCTGTACCGTATCGACCAGCGCGCCCATGGTCGTCTCAGCCAAGGTCGGGTTGGCCGGCGCATAGGCGGGTAACAGTGCCAGCGCTTTCTCTAGGAAGCGGTCTTTGATGCTGTCTTCTACATACAAACGCGACGGGGCGTTACAGCTCTCACCTTGGTTGAAAAAAATGGCACTGACCGAGGAGGCGACGGCGCGATCCAAATCTGGGCAGTCAGCGAACACGATGTTCGGCGACTTGCCGCCCAGCTCGGTCCAGGCGCGCTTCAGGTTGCTCTGTCCCGCCATCACATGGATTTGCTTGCCCACCTTGGTCGACCCGGTGAAGGCGATGCAATCGACATCCATGTGCAAGGCCAGTGGAGACCCTGCTTCCTGACCAAAGCCCGGCACCACGTTAAACACGCCGTCAGGCACACCGGCTTCCAGCGCCAAGTCGGCCAGTCGCAATGCCGTCAACGGCGACTTCTCGCTGGGCTTGAGCACCACGCTATTGCCCGCTGCCAGCGCCGGCGCGATCTTCCAAGCCGCCATGATCATGGGGTAATTCCAGGGCACGATGACGCCCACCACACCCACCGGCTCGCGGGTAATCAACGCCAGCGCCGAATCAGCCGTTGGTGCGATTTCGTCGTACACCTTATCGACTGCCTCTCCGTACCAACGTAGGCAGTTAGACGCGCTGTTCACGTCCACAGCCCGCGCGTATTTCACGGGCTTCCCCATGTCCAGCGTTTCCAGCATGGCGAGTTCATCACCGTGTTCCAGCAACAAGTCCGCAAAGCGAATCATCACGCGCTTGCGCTGGGCCGGGGCCATACCGCGCCAGCGCTTGTCGTCAAAGGCCGCGCGCCCTGCCGCCACGGCCCGGTCAATATCCTGCGCAGCGCACTGGGCCACCTCCGTCAAAGTGCGCCCGTCCACCGGCGAAATGCTTTGGAATGTGGCACCACTGAGAGAGGCCACACGTTGGCCGCCAATCACGGCACGTCCATCAAATTGCAATGTATTCATCGGTGCTTTCGTTAACCTGCTATGCGCGCCGCCGCTGCTATCTCACGTTCACGTTTGCGCGTCTGCCGCGCCACCCATACGCTGTAGCTGATGATGACCGCCGAAACGGTCACGATCAGCAAGGTTGCCGCCGCGTAGATCGTGGGGTTGATACCGCGTCGCGCGTAACCGAAGATGACTTGGGGCAGCGTACTGACCCCAGGCCCGGAGAGAAACTCCGAAATCACCACATCGTCAAACGACAGCGTGAACGAGAGCAAAAACGCCGCCAAGATGCCTTGCGCAATATTGGGCAAGGTAACCAAAAAGAACACCTCGTGCGGCTTAGCGCCCAGATCCATGGCCGCTTCCTCCAGCGATTTGTCCACCTCCAATAAGCGCGACTGCACGACCACCATGCCATAGGCCATGCCCAACAAGGTATGGCCCAACACAATTGTCAGCATACCCCGCTCTGGCCAGCCAAACAAGTTTTGAGCGCCGACCATCAACAGCAACAGGGACAATCCAATCACCACTTCCGGCATCACCAAGGGGGCGTTCACCATGCCCGAGAACACGGTGCGACCCAAAAAGCGCCGGTAGCGCACCAGCACGAAGGCAGCAAACGTGCCGAGCACGGCGGACAACACGCCAGTAATGGTGGCCACCTGAATGGACAACCAAAAGCCTTCCACGATCTTAGTGTCACGCGTCAGCGCCTCATACCAGCGCAGCGAAAAGCCGGTAAAGCGCGCGTCTTGGCGCGTGCTATTGAACGAAAAAACCACCATAAAGAACAGCGGCATATAGAGGAAGAGGTACACCAGCACCAGCCATGCTTTGCCGAAGTGCTTTTCAAACCAGCGTTTCATCGTGCGGCCCTCAGGACTTGCCAGTGGCAGCGTCTCCGCTGTCGCCGGTGTAGTGGTAGTAGATCGCCAGCGGAACGATGATGAGCGCAATCATCACCACCGCCAGCGCCGTGGCCCGAGGCCAGTTGTTGCTGGTAAACATTTCGTCCCACACCACGCGGCCAATCATGATGTTCTCCGGGCCGCCCAAGAGCGAGGGAATCACAAACTCGCCCACCGCAGGGATGAACACCAGCATGAAGCCGGCCACAATGCCGGCCTTGGAGAGCGGCACGGTCACAAGCCAAAACGCTTTGAACGGTGTCGCACCCAAGTCGTACGCCGCTTCCAACAGCCGGAAATCCATCTTCACCAAATTGGCATACAACGGTAGCACCATGAAGGGCAGGTAGACATAGGTCATCCCAACCAACATCGATACATCGGTGTAGAGCATCTGGATGGGCTCTTGGATGATGCCCAGCGCCAGCAGCAACTGGTTCACCACACCTTGGTCCGCCAAGATGCCCTTCCAGGCGTAGACCCGCAGCAAGAAGGATGTCCAAAATGGCAACATCACCATCATCAGCAGCGCGGGCCGCGCGCTGGGAGCCGAACGCGCGATGAAGTACGCAAACGGATAGCCAATCAGCAAGCACAGCACCGCCGTGCACAGTGCATACCAAATGGAACGCAGGTAGGCCTCGATGTAAATGGTGTGGAACAGGCGGCCGTCATCTGCGCTGCGAAAGATGGACCAGTAGTTCTCGTACTTGAGCTTGAGCAGCCCAGTGGCGTGGTCCCAGATAGGCTTGAACGGGTGAATGTCCGAGCCCATATCCACAAAGCTGATGTACAGCAGGATTAAGAATGGCAGCAGAAAGAACAGCACCATCCAGGCGTAGGGAATGCCGATGACGACGCGACGACCGGGCATGGGAATGAGGGTGTTGGCCATGGCGTGCTCAATCCCGCAACACGATGCCGGCAGTGTCACCCCACCAGAAGTACACCTCGTCTTCCCAGGTGATGTTGCTGAGGTCTTGGCGTGAGGTATTGGCTTCGGTAATCTTCACTTTGGAGCCGTCACTGGCCACCACGATGTACGTGTTGTAAGAGCCAAAGTAGGCAATTTCCTTGACCTTCCCAGCAAACACGTTGGCACCTACATCAGGGCGCACCTTGCTGATTTCAATTTTCTCGGGGCGCACTGCAATACCCACCGGCATATTCAAGGTCCCGGTAACGCCGTGGCCGACATGGATTTCACCGATGTTGGTCACCGCCGCACAACGGTCTTTCTCATCAACGCTCAAGCGGCCTTCGAACAAATTCACATTGCCAATAAAACCGGCGACAAAGCGGTTGCTCGGATGTTCGTAGACCTCTTCCGGCGAGCCCACCTGCTGAACCCGTCCTTTGCTCATGACTGCAATGCGGTTCGCCATGGTCATGGCTTCTTCCTGATCGTGGGTGACCATCACACAAGTCACGCCGACCGACTCGATGATGTTGACCAACTCAAACTGCGTTTGCTCACGCAACTTTTTGTCCAAGGCACCCAGTGGCTCGTCCAGCAACAGTAGCTTGGGCCGCTTAGCCAAGCTACGCGCCAAAGCCACCCGCTGTTGTTGTCCACCAGACAACTGGTGCGGTTTACGCTTGGCAAAGGCTGCGAGCTGCACCAAATCCAGCATCTCGCCAACCCGTTGCTTGATCTCCCCTTTAGGCAGACCTTCACGCTTCAAACCGAACGCCACGTTTTCCCAAATATCCAGGTGGGGGAACAAGGCGTAGCTCTGAAACATCATGTTGATGAGCCGGTTGTACGGCGCCATATCCGCAACGTCCTGCCCACCCAACAAAATACGCCCCGCTGTGGGCGCCTCAAAACCCGCCAACATGCGCAACAAGGTGGACTTGCCACAGCCCGAGCTGCCCAACAACGCGAAGATTTCGCCTTGGGCAATGCTCAGCGATACATCGTCCACCGCAGTGGCCTCATCAAAACGTTTCACCAGCTTCTCTGTCACCAGATACCCGGCGTTGGCGGAATTCACGGTCATTTCAGGCCCTTTTGCGCGTCGTTCGGAAATAAAAAAGGCTGTTCATACCTGCGTATAAACAGCCCCTGGCAGTACACCAACTGCTCTTACTTGCCTTTTTTGAAGGTGTTGTAAGCGGTTGCCATGGCTTCACGCGCTTCGTTGGTGAAGCTGCTTGGAGGAATCATCTTTTCCATGTAGTCGGGTTCAACAAAGATCGTTTTGTTGCTAGTAATTTCAGGCTTGATTTGGTCCAGCGCCGCTTTGTTGCCTGTGGGGTACGACATTTCATTGGACATCAAGGCAGCGTTGTCGGCACGCAGGTAGAAGTCAATGAACGCATTGGCGTTGTTGGGATGCTTGGCATCTTTAGTGATTGCCATGGTGTCCATGAAGATCAATGCACCAGTGGATGGCAACAGCGATTCGATCACGTCCTTGGTGCCGTTTTCCTTGGCGCGAGTCGCTGCGATGTTGATGTCACCGGACCAGCCAATGGCCACACAGGCCTTCCCGCCCGCAATGTCGTCAATCATGGTGGAGCTGAACAAGCGCACGTCTTTGCGCACCTTGGCCAACATAGCGGTCGCCAGCTTGTAATCGGCAGGATCGTTGGAGTACGCGTCTTTGCCGATGTAGTGCAGCGCAACCGGAATGATTTCGGTAGGCGAATCCAAATACGCAATGCCGCAAGACTTCAGCTTGGACGTGTACTTGGCGTCAAACACCAGGTCCCACGCGTTTTCCGGCATGGGCATGCTGCCCAAGGCCTTGGCAACTTTAGTCTTGTTAATGCCCACGGTGGTGAAGCCCCAGGCCCATGGCACCAGGTACTTGTTGTCCGGGTCGGCTTTGCCCAAAGTCTTCAGGATGCCAGCGTCCAAATTGGCCAGATTCTTGATCTTGGCTTTGTCCAGAGGCTGCATCAAGCCAGCTTCGAGCTGAGGCTTGGCGAATACGGTGCCAGGCACAACGATGTCATAGCCGCTATTACCGGCGACCAGCTTGGCCTGCAGCGCTTCATTGGTTTCAAAGGTGTCGTAGTTCACCTTGATGCCAGATTCCTTCTCGAAGGCCGCAATCATGCCTTCGGGAACATAGTCAGGCCAGTTGTAGATATTGAGAACCTTTTCCTCGGTGTTCACCGGCTCGGCAGGTGCGCTGGCAACGGGCGCAGCAGCCGGAGCTGCGGCTGCCGGCGTTTCTTCTTTTTTGCCGCAAGCGGCCAAGGCCAATGCGGTCAGCGCAAAGGTCCAAATGTATTTTTTCATGGCGAGGAAGCCTCCAATGGAACAGGTTAGTGAAGTAGCAACACAAGATGGTCTGCTGGGGTCAAGCAATATCCAGACCAAAAAAGATTATAGAAGTGCATACATTGGTTCAAACCAATCCACGCACTTTCAGATCACGCCAGGTCAAATCCAGTGCTTGGCGTATCAGCCCCATGAGGTCGTCGATTTCGGAACGGCTTACCGTCAGCGGCGGCGCAATGATCATGCGGTCGCCCACAGCGCGCATGATGAGCCCATTGGCAAAGCAGTGCCCCCGGCACAGCATCCCCACGCCATCGTCGTCATGGAACCTGGCCTTGGCTTTCTTGTCTTTGACTAAGACCATACCGCCGACCAAACCACAACTCTCTGCCAGCCCCACCAGCGGGTGGTCGTTGAACTCGGCGTAGCGCTGCCCGAAATAGGTGCCAATATCGGCTCGCACTTTTTCGACCAACTGCTCGCTCTCCATGATCTGCAAATTGGCCAGGGCCACAGCACAGGCCACGGGGTGGCCACTGTAGGTATAGCCGTGGTTGAACTCGCCACCCTGCTCTATCAGCACCTGGGCCACCCGGTTCCCCACCATGACGCCGCCCAGTGGCACATAACCGCTGGTCACGGCTTTGGCAAAGGTGATCAGGTCGGGTTTGTAGCCAAACTTTTCGTAGGCAAACCAATGTCCTAGGCGACCGAAGGCGCAAATTACCTCGTCGCTGATCAACAAAATGCCGTATTTATCGACGATGCGCTGGATTTCGGACCAGTAGCTGTCCGGCGGAATGATGACGCCACCCGCGCCTTGCACGGGCTCGGCAATAAACGCGGCAACCTTGTCTGGCCCGACCTCCAAAATTTTGGTTTCCAGCCAAAACGCTGCGCGTACGCCAAACTCTGCTGCGCTTTCGCCGGGCAAGCCCTCTTCGTAGAAATAGGGCTGGCCAATGTGGGTGATATTGGGGATGGGCAAATCGCCCTGCGCGTGCATGCCGCTCATGCCCCCCAGTGAAGCGCCCGCCATCGTGCTGCCGTGGTAGCCGTTGTGGCGGCCAATAATGACTTTGCGCTGTGGCTGGCCCAACAAGTCCCAGTAACGGCGCACCATACGCACATTGGAGTCATTGCTCTCGCTGCCGCTAGAAGAATAAAAGACGTGGTTAAAACTGCGGTCACCTGCGGTAGGCGCCAAACTGGCCAGCTTGGCGGCCAGCTGCACTGCTGGCACGTTGGTCGTTTGAAAAAAACTGTTGTAGTACGGTAGCGCCATCATTTGCTGGTAGGCCGCCTCTGCCAACTCCTTGCGCCCATAGCCCACGTTGACGCACCACAGGCCGCTCATCGCGTCCAGAATTTTCTGGCCTTCGGAGTCCCAGATATAAATACCTTCGGCCCGTGTGATCACCCGCGCACCACGGCCCGCCAAGTCTTTGAAGTCGGTGAAGGGATGCAAAAAATGGGCGCTGTCCAGCGCCTGGATCTCTGCCGTATCGATCACCATACTCATACCCGCGTCTCCTAAACTGAAAGTACTCAAACGTGCAGCAACAGGTGTTCGCGCTCCCACGGCGAAATCACCTTCATGAACTCGTCGAACTCCAATTCCTTGATTTCTGAATACACCGTAATGAACTCTTTGCCCAAGACCTCGTGCAAGTCGGACTCCTTGCGCAACCAGTCCAAAGCCTCGCCCAGACTGCGTGGCAAAGAATACGGCGCCAGATAGGCATCCCCCCGCATCTCCGGTTTGGGCTTGATCTTGTTTTTGATACCAAGGTAGCCGCAGGCCAGGGTCATGGCCATGGCGACATACGGGTTGGCATCGGCACCGATCACGCGGTTTTCAACACGGCGTGCGGCCGGTGAAGAGATGGGCGAGCGAATACCGACAGTGCGGTTGTCATAACCCCATTCAATGTTTATGGGCGCTGCGGTATTGCGCGACAGGCGGCGGTAGCTGTTGACATAGGGCGCCACCAACACCATGGCGGCCGGGATATAGCGCTGCAGGCCACCGATGTAGTGCATGAACATTTCCGATGGCGTGCCGTCTTCATTGCTGAACACGTTCTTTCCAGTGGCAACATTGAGCAGACTTTGATGCACATGCATGGCGCTGCCCGGCTCACCTGCTATGGGTTTGGCCATGAAGGTGGCGTACATATCGTGGCGCAACGCGGCTTCGCGCACGGTACGTTTGAAGAAGAACACCTCGTCGGCCAGGCCCAACGGCTTGTTGTGGAAGAAGTTGATCTCCATCTGCCCGGCGCCCACTTCGTGGATCAGCGTATCCACATTGAGCTCCATCTTGTCGGAGTAGTCGTAAATTTCTTCGAACAGCGGGTCAAACTCGTTCACTGCATCAATGCTGTAAGCCTGACGCGAGGTCTCAGCCCGCCCGCTGCGGCCAATGGGCGCACGCAGCAAGGTGTTCGGGTCCGTGTTGCGCGCGGTCAGGTAGAACTCCAGCTCGGGCGCCACGATGGGCTGCAAACCGTCTGCCGCGAACAAATCGCAGACGCGGCGCAATACGCTGCGGGGTGCAAACGGCACCAACTTGCCTTCATGGTCAAAACAATCGTGAATCACTTGGGCGGTTGGGTCTGTCGCCCATGGCACGATACGGACGGACGACGGATCGGGCCGCAGCTGCATATCCTTGTCAGTCGGGTCGATCACGTCGTAGTAAGGCCCGCTCTCGGGAAACTCACCGGTCACCCCCATGGCGACGATGGCCTGCGGCAAGCGCATGCCGCGGTCTTCGGTGAATTTGGCGCGGGGCAAGATCTTCCCGCGTGCTACACCTGTCAAGTCGGGCACCAGGCATTCCACCTCCGTGACCCGACGCTCATTCAGCCACTGCTCCAAATCATTGAAGTTCATTGTTTTGTTTTCAGTCATGGTCGTCTCCTGACAGCACACCCCCGAAGCGAAGGTGCCAAACGCTGCCCCAACACACTGTAGCAGTGTGTGCTTTCAATTCATTCTGGGGCAGAATTGGCTGGCACTTGGGGCCATTTCAAGACTTTGCAGGGTGCCACTTTGCCAACCTGACCACGTACCCATGCTCTCAGAACTGTTACTCACTAACTTGCACCGCAGCGCCGCCGAGGGCGACCTGCCCTTGCACCGCCAACTGTATGAAAGCTTGCGCCGTGCCATCCTGCAGGGCAAGCTGGCCCCGGGCGACCGCCTGCCTTCTAGCCGCGAGCTGACCCAAGACTTGCAACTCTCCCGCAACACGGTGGTTGCCGCGCTCAGCCAGCTGGCGGTAGAGGGCTATTTGGTCAGCCATGTCGGCAGCGGCACCTTTGTCAATGACCAACTGCCCAAGGTTTTGCCGCAGGCACGGGCCGGCCACAGCCGCCAGACAAGCGGCAGCTTGTCTAAGCGGGGGCAACGGCTGACGACCCTGTTCACCGCCGACACGCTGGAAGTGCAGCCCTTCACACCCGGCATCGCCGATTTCAGCGCCTTCCCCACAGCGCTGTGGCAGCGGCTGCAAACCAAGCATTGGCGCATGAGCTACCCCGACATGCTGGACTACTGCGCTTCGGGCGGGCATGCGCCGCTGCGTCGTACTTTGGCCGCCTATTTGCGTGTTTCGCGCAGCGTACCGTTGGACCAAGACCAAATCATCATCACCAGTGGCACCCAACAGTCGCTGGAGCTTTGCGCCCAACTGCTGGCTGACCACGGCGACACGGTGTGGATGGAAGACCCCGCCTACTGGGGCGCAGTCAAAGCCTTCATGGCCACCGGCCTGAAGACCCACGGGGTGCCAGTCGACGCCGACGGCATGGCTCCAACCGCCAACGACGAACGCCATCCGCCGCGCCTCATCTACACCACGCCCTCACACCAATACCCTACCGGCGCAGTGATGTCTTTAGCGCGGCGGCGCCAACTGTTGGCGCTGGCGCAAAAGCACCAAGCCTGGGTACTGGAGGACGACTACGACAGTGAGTTTCGCTTTAGCGGTCCGCCTATTTCATCGCTGGCCGGGCTGGCCCCGGATGAGCGCGTGCTGTACCTGGGTTCGTTTTCCAAGGTGCTGTATCCGGGCCTGAAGCTGGGCTACCTCGTGGTGCCCAAAGCGCTGGTTAGTGCGTTCAGACAAGCCCACTACGACCTTAATCGTCCCGGCCAGATGCCGCTGCAAGCCGCACTGGCAGAATTCATTGAGCTGGGCCACTTTGCCAGTGCCCTGCGCAAAGCCCGCCACAGCTACGCAGAGCGACGCGAGCAATTGCTGCAGGCCCTGCAACCCTGCCTGCAAAAAGGGGCCGTCATTGGCGGCGCGGAGCAAGGCCTGCATTTGTGCGTACACCTGCCGCCGCAGGTGGACGACCAAGCGCTGGCACGGCGGATTGCGGAGCTAGGTATGACGGCGCGCGCGCTGTCGGCCTACTGCCTGCAGCGTAGCGATATCAGAGGCTTGGTGATTGGCTACGGCTACGCACCGCTCGCCAGCATTGCCCAGTGGGGACCGGTGTTGGCCCATGCCATTTCAGCTGCTCTGCCTGCGCCACGCGCCGCACCTAAAACTACAAAACGTCTTTAAGACGGTGGTACAGCATGCCCAGCACTAGGCTAGGTGTGCGCAGCAGCGCGCCACCCGGAAAAGACCTGTGCTGCAGGCAGGCAAACACATCAAAACGCTCGGCCTGTCCGGCAATAGCGTCAGCTGCTAACTGCCCGGCCAACCCGGTCAGCGCCACGCCGTGGCCGCTAAAACCTTGCAGGTAATACACATTGGGGGCCAGCCGGCCAAAATCCGGTGCACGGTTCATGCTGATGTCCACAAAGCCACCCCAGCAAAACTCGACCGGCACACCGCGCAAGGCCGGAAAGATGGTCCCCATGCGCTGCGCCATCACCTGCTCCAGCCCGACCGGGGTGCGGGTGGAATAGCTCACCCGCCCACCAAACAGCATGCGGTGGTCCGCGCTGCAGCGAAAGTAGTCCAGCACAAAGTTGTTGTCGCACACCGCCGCACCCGAAGGAATCAGACTTCGGCACTGCGCCTCGCCCAGCGGCTGGGTGCCGATGACGTAGGTGCCGACCGGCATGGTGCGCGGCGCAATGTCGGGCGCCACCTGGGGGCCGTATTCGGGCAGCGTGCAATTGCCCGCAAGCACGGCAAAGCTGGCACGAACGACACCTTGCGCGGTGCGGGCCACCACCGGCTCACCACGCGACAGTGAGGTAACCGCCGATCCTTCAAACACCAGCACACCCAGCTGCAAAGCCGCCCGCAGCAGCCCCAAGCCGTATTTGAGCGGGTGCAGATGACCCGAAGTGTTTTCCACCGCCACCGCGCAATAACGCTCACTGTCGATGTGCTGGCGCACCGCACTGCCAGCGTGGAACTGCGCCGCAAAACCATAGTACTGTTCCAGCTCACGCACCTCGGCCTCTAGCGCACGCGCCTTGCGCGGTGAGTCGGCGACGGTCAGGTAGCCCTTGACCACGTCGCAATCGATACCGAACTCCGCCACCCGGCTCTCCAGCAGCGCAATCGCCTCGACCGACATGTCCCACACCTGGCGCGCTGGGCCCTTCCCCAACTGCTCGGCATACGGCTGCGGCCCGCTGGCCAGCCCGACAATGAACTGCCCACCATTGCGGCCTGACGCCCCGCTGCAAATGCGGTCCGCCTCCAGCACCACCACTTGGTAGCCCCGCTTCGCCAATTCAATGGCCGCAGACAAACCAGCATAGCCACCGCCCACCACCACCACGTCGGCCTGCAAATCCGTTTGCAATGACGGCAGCGGCGCGGGCCGCTGCACGGAGGCTTCGTAATAGCTGCGCTGGTTGAGCTGGGTATCGGACTGCAAAAGCATGGGGAACTACCTCAGACCATCATCACGTTGTCGCCGCCTTGGCGCACTGCCCGGCCAAATAGGTCCAGACGACGGTAGCAGCGGCGTTGCTGGTGAGTTCGGCGTGGTCATAGGCGGGTGCCACCTCCACGCAGTCCATACCCACAAAGTTCAGCGGCGCCAGCTCTTCCAGCAGCGTCAGCACCTGCGAGCTGCTCAGGCCGCCGGGCTCTGGGGTGCCGGTTCCGGGAGCAAAGGCGGGGTCCAGGCAGTCAATGTCCACCGTGAGATAGCACGGTGTAGCCCCCAAGCGTTCGCGGATCTGCGCTACCACCGGCGCCAGGCCAGCGCCGTCTAGGCCGCGCAGGCTGCGCGCGTCCCAAATCATGCCGCCTTGGTCCTTCACGTACTCTCGCGCCGCGCGCTCGCCACTGGAACGCAGGCCAATCTGAATCGTTTTCTCAGGAATAACAAGCCCCTCTTGCATCGCCTCATAGGTCCAAGTGCCATGACCCGAGGGCTCGCCAAAATGGTCTTGCCAGGTGTCGCAATGGGCGTCGAAATGCACCAACGCGACCGGGCCATGTTGGGCGTGAAGCGCCCGCAACAAGGGCAGCGTCACCGAATGGTCCCCGCCCAAAAAAGCGCAGTGGTGCTTGGACATCAATGCAGCCGCCTGTGCCTGAATCGCCGTGCGTACCGCATCCAACGCCCCAGCATTGGGCAACTTGAAATCGCCCGCATCACCCAGCTGATGGATCGGCGACACCTGAAACCACGGATGCAAGCCATCGCACAGCATCAGCGAGGCGCGGCGTATTTCCTGCGGGCCAAAGCGTGCCCCGGGTCGGTTGGTGACGGCGCCATCAAACGGGATGCCCGCCAACGCAAAGGGCTGGTGGTGCAAAGGCTGGCAAGCCAAAAAGCGGTTGCTGTTGTTGGCGTAAGCGAATTCTCCGATGGCCATCGGTGTCCTCTCAGTTCCGGAGTTGTCGTAGGGATCAGATTGGCGACCTTACCCGAAAGAAAAGCGCCCCGTGGTGCCACTTTGGGGTACCGGCGTGGTGTAGGCTTGCGCGTCCCGTTCCACCACCCCAACCTCCATGCCCCACGTGTCTGCTACCCCGTCCAAACTCATGGCCTATGGTTTTCTGGCCGCGAGCATGGCCTTGGTCGGCAGCTATGTCGCCCTGTCCAAGCCTTTGGTGGCGGCGCTTCCTGTTTTTTTGCTGGCTTGGCTGCGCTTTGGCATTGGCGGTATCGCCACGCTGCACTGGCTGCGCCGCCCGGCCCACGAACCCGCCATGACGCCACGCACCAAAGGCTTGGTGTTTCTAGAGTCTTTCTTGGGCAACTTCATGTTCTCCATCTGCATGCTATTTGGCGTCAGCATGACCAGCGCGGTGTCGGCTGGCGTCATCATGGCCACCATTCCGGCGGTGGTGGCGCTGATGAGTTGGGCCTTCTTGCGCGAGCGTATTGCCCCCCGCATTTGGCTGGCCATTGGCTGCGGCGCGCTGGGGATTGGCATGCTGGCACTATCAAAAGGTGAGCTATCCGCGCATACTCCACGAGGGCTAGAGGCCGATTTGACGTCAAACTCTGCGCTATGGGGCAATCTCTTGGTGTTCGCCGCCGTGCTGTGCGAAGCGGCTTATGCCGTGATCGGAAAAATGCTCACAGGTGCCCTGTCACCCAAGCGCATTACCTCGCTGATTAACCTCTGGGGGTTTGTGCTGATGACGCCACTGGGCCTGTACACTGCCTGGCATTTCAACTTTGGCGGCGTGGCTACCGGCTCTTGGGTGCTGCTGGTGTTCTACGCACTGGCCGCCAGCGTCTGGACGGTCTGGCTATGGATGACCGGCCTGCGCACGGTGCCCGCCTCAGAGGCCGGCGTGTTCACCGTGATGCTGCCAATCTCCGCTGCCTTGGTAGGCGTCTTGGTGTTGGGGGAAAGCCTGGGCGGGCTCCAACTTCTGGCATTTGGTCTCGCCTTGTTGGGTGTGCTGCTGGCCACCCTGCCCACTCGGCGCGTCCGCGCCTAGTGAGTAGTTCCCTCGCAGCTCACACCAGCGCGCGCGGCGCGACCACGATGCCGTCTTCGTCCGCGTAGAGCCAGTCGCCCGGGCGCACCCACACGCCCTGCATCTGCACTGGCACCTCGGCCTCTCCTTGGTTGCGCTTTTCGGTCGGCATGGGCATCGCGGCCAGTGCGCGAATGCCCACGGCCTGCTGCGCCAGCTCGACGGTGTCGCGCACACAGCCGTCAATCACCACCCCGGCCCAGCCATTGCGCGCGGCGGCAACGCCCAAGTTGCCACCCAGTAGCGCCTTGCGCAGCGAGCTACCGCCATCCACCACCAGCACTTGCGCCACACGGCCCTCGGGTGTTTCGCGCCAACCTGGTGCATCTACCGCCGCCTTCACCAGCGTGTTGTCCTCAAAACACTTCACGGTCACCACCGGGCCAGCGAACTTGCGCACTGCGCCGAAGTCGTGAAACACGGGGGGAAGGACTCGAAAATCGCCGCTGGTATCGGTCTTGTGCGCGTCGCACAAATCGCAAGTGGCAAAGCTGGTGGGCATGTTTTCTCTCCGAAAGTAGGGCTGGCGACCATTCTCCAATGAAAAAAACAACATCTCCCAATGAAAAAGCGTGTTTCGCCCTTGGAAAGCGGCATATTTCCCATTAGCATCCGCATACCAGTGAGGACAGCGATCTTTCGCTGGTGATCAACCAAACTCAATAAGGACAATAGATCATGGCAACTGCGAAAAAAGCACCGGCTAAAAAAGCCGCTCCTGCAAAGAAGGCTGCTCCTGCTAAAAAAGTAGCAGCTCCAGCGAAGAAGGCCGCCGTGAAGGCAGCTCCCGCTAAAAAAGTAGCCGCTAAGGCCGCTCCTGCCAAGAAGGCAGCACCTGCTAAAAAAGTAGCAGCTAAGAAGGCTCCCGCCAAAAAGCGCACTGTGAACGCCGCGTTCATGAAAGCCCTGACTCCTAGCGCCCATTTGGCTGCAGTGGTCGGCGCAGCCGCTCTGCCACGCACCGAAGTGGTCAGCAAGCTGTGGGTCTACATCAAGAAAAACAAGCTGCAAGACGCTGTCAACAAGCGCATGATCAACGCCGATGCCAAGCTGAAGGAAGTCTTCGGCAAAGCACAAGTCTCGATGTTCGAGATGGCTGGCCTGATCGGCAAGCACCTGAAGTAATTGCCTTTTGGCAGTTGCGAAAAAGCCGGCTCTGCCGGCTTTTTTTGCGCCCATCACACTGAAATTCCGGGCACTGCATCAGGGAAAGTCACTAGTTGGTATGCCTCGTGCTAAGTGTGTTCTCACTGTTTAGACGCCTAGAATCCGCCCCTCATGCTGCGCTTCCTGTTGACCCGCCTGAGTCTGGTTATCCCTACTTTTTTCGGGATGACGCTGCTAGCCTTTTTTCTGATCCGCTTGGTTCCCGGCGATCCGATTGAGACGCTGGCGGGCGAGCGCGGCATCGACGCAGCGCGCCACGCGCAACTGCTGCACGAATACGGACTCGACCAACCCGTGCTGGTGCAATACGGTATCTACATCGGCAAGGTGCTACAGGGCGACTTCGGCAAATCCATCATTACCCAAGCGCCCGTATTGCAAGAGTTTGCGGCGCTGTTTCCGGCCACCGTCGAGCTGGCCTTGTGCGCCATGCTGTTTGCCTTGCTGCTGGGTATTCCCGCTGGCATTCTGGCCGCCGTCAAGCGCAATTCATTTCTGGACCACGGCGTCATGGGCGTGTCGCTCACCGGCTACTCCATGCCCATCTTCTGGTGGGGTCTGCTGCTGATTCTGCTGTTCTCCGTGCAGTTCGACCTAACCCCAGTGTCTGGCCGCATCTCCGTGATGTATTTCATCGAGCCCAGGACCGGCTTCCTGTTAATCGATAGCTGGTTGTCCGATGAAACGGGTGCATTTTGGTCGGCCTTCACCCACCTCATCCTGCCCACCATTGTGCTGGGCACCAACCCGCTGGCGGTGATTGCCCGCATGACGCGCTCCGCCATGCTGGAAGTGATGGGGGAAGATTACATCCGCACCGCGCGCGCCAAGGGCCTGAGCAGCCTGCGCGTGATCGCGGTGCACGCACTGCGCAACGCGCTGATTCCTGTGGTCACCGTGATCGGCTTGCAGGTTGGCGTGTTGTTCACTGGCGCGATCCTCACCGAAACCATTTTTTCCTGGCCCGGTGTGGGCAAATGGTTGATCGAAGCCATAGGCCGACGTGACTACCCGGTGTTGCAAGGCGGCATGCTGCTCTTGGGCGTCATCGTGATGGCGGTCAACCTGCTGGTGGACCTGACCTACGGCATCATCAACCCGCGCATTCGGCACCAGAAATGATGACGTCACCCGCCACCACTGCGCCCATTGCCGAGAGCAGCCCACTGCAAGAGTTTTGGCGCCAATTTCAGGCCAACCGCGGCGCGCTGGCCGGACTCATCATTGTGGTGGCCGTGCTGCTGATGGCGCTGCTAGCGCCTTGGCTGGCGCCCTACGCGCCCGACCTGACCGACAACAGCGTGTTCCTAGTACCGCCGTTTTGGCAGGAAGGCGGCTCCACCGCGCACTGGTTGGGCACCGACGCCATCGGCCGCGACATCCTCTCTCGCATCATCCACGGTGCGCGCCTGTCACTGGTCATCGGCGTGGCAGTGGTCAGTATCTCCGTGGTCGTTGGCACCGTGTTGGGCTTGCTGGCGGGCTACTACAAGGGCCTGCTGGAGATCGCCATCATGCGCATGATGGACATCATCCTGACCCTGCCCAGCCTGCTGCTGGCCATCGTCATCGTGGCCATCCTCGGGCCTGGCCTGATCAACGCGATGCTGGCCGTCGCCATCGTCGTGCTACCCCACTATGTGCGCATTGCGCGTGCGGCGGTCATGACCGAGGCCTCGCGCGACTACGTCACCGCCGCGCGCATGGGCGGCGCAGGGCACCTGCGGCTCATGTTCAACGAAATCTTGCCCAACTGCGCGGCCCCCCTGATCGTGCAAGCCTCGCTGGGTATTTCCACCGCAATCTTGGACGCCGCCGCACTGGGCTTCTTGGGCCTGGGCGCGCAGCCGCCCTCACCCGAGTGGGGCACCATGCTGGCGGACGCGCGCGAGTTCGTGTTGCGCGCCTGGTGGGTGGTGACCTTCCCCGGCTTGGCCATCTTGATCACGGTGCTGGCATTCAACCTCTTGGGCGATGGCCTGCGCGACGCGCTGGACCCCAAACTCAAACGCTGAGCCAGCGCAAACACCATGGCCTTGCTAGAAATAGACAACCTCAGCGTCGCGTTCCCCTCGCACCGCGGGGAGTTGCACGCGGTACAAAACGTCAGCCTGTCGCTGGAAGCCGGTGAAGTGCTGGGCGTGGTCGGTGAATCGGGCTCTGGCAAGAGCGTCACCATGATGGCGTTAATGGGCTTGGTGGCCTTTCCCGGCCGGGTCACGGCGGACCGGCTGCGCTTTGATGGCCACGACCTGCTGAAGCTCACCGAGCGCGAACGCCGCCAGTTGGTGGGCAAAGAAATGTCGATGATTTTTCAGGACCCCACCACCAGCCTGAACCCCTGCTTTACCGTGGGCTTTCAGTTGGCGGAAGTGCTGCGCCTGCATTTGGGCATGGGCGGCAAAGCTGCGCGTAGGCGCTCTATCGAGCTGCTGGAACAAGTGGGCATCCCCTCGCCAGAGGCGCGCCTCAAGGCCTACCCGCACCAGCTCTCCGGCGGCATGAGCCAGCGCGTGATGATTGCCATGGCCATTGCCTGCAACCCCAAGCTGCTGATCGCCGACGAACCCACCACCGCCCTGGACGTGACCATTCAGGCGCAAATACTGGACTTACTCAAGCGCTTGCAAGACGAGCGCGGCATGGCACTGGTGCTCATCAGCCACAACCTGGGCGTGGTGTCGGACATGGCGCAGCGCGTGGCGGTGATGTACGCCGGCCAGGTGATGGAAGAGCGCCGCGCCAGTGCGCTGTTTGCCACACCCGCCCACCCCTACACCCAAGCCTTGCTGTCGGCCATGCCAGAGCGCAGCTTGGCCGAGGGCCACCTGCCCACCATTCCGGGCATGGTGCCCGGCCTGCATGACCGGCCCGAGGGCTGCTTGTTTGCCCCACGCTGCACCCAGGTGCGCGAAGGCAGCTGCGCGCGCCGGCCCGAACTCACGCCATGGAACGAAGGCAGCGTGCGCTGCCACTTTCCCTGGGCAACGCTGCTGCAGCGCCGCCAGCGAGGTGACCGCATGACGCCAATGCCCACCGACAACACCGTGGTGCAAGCTACTCGCACGCGATTTGCGGCAGGTCTATACGCTGCGCCGAGGCTGGCTGCGCAAGCCCGACCAGCTGCAGGCGGTGGCCGGTGTGTCGTTCTCCCTGCAAGCCGGAAAAACGCTGGCGGTCGTGGGCGAGTCGGGCTGCGGCAAATCCACCTTGGCCCGGATGGTGTCCTTGATTGAAACGCCGACCAGCGGCCAGTTGCACCTAGGCGGCGTGGCGGTAGACCCGACCAACACGGCTCAGCGCCAGCAGTTGCGCAAAACAGTGCAACTGGTGTTCCAAAACCCCTACGGCTCGCTCAATCCGCGCAAGCGCATTGGCCAGATTTTGGAAGCGCCGCTGGAGATCAACACCCCGCTTACCGCCGCCCAGCGCGAAGACAAGGCCCACACCATGCTGGCCCAAGTGGGCTTGCGACCCGAGCACTACGCCCGCTACCCGCACATGTTTTCCGGCGGCCAGCGCCAGCGCATCGCCATTGCCCGCGCACTCATGCTGGACCCCGCACTGGTGGTGGCCGACGAGCCGGTCTCCGCGCTCGATGTGTCGATCCAGGCGCAGGTACTGAACCTGATGTCGGACCTGCAGCGCGACATGGGCTTGGCCTACTTGTTCATCTCGCACGACCTGGGCGTGGTGCGCCACATCGCGCACGACGTGATGGTGATGTACTTGGGCCAGGTGGTGGAGCACGGCGACAAGACGACGCTTTTTAAACGCCCACTGCATCCCTACACCCAAGCCCTGATGGCATCGACCCCCGGCATGCAGTTGCATGGTCAGGCGCGTCAGCGTATCGTGCTGCATGGCGAACTACCGTCGCCCTTGAACCCGCCAGCGGGTTGTGTGTTTTCTACCCGCTGCCCCCATGCCACCGCGCGCTGCGCCCAAGAGCGCCCCGCTTTGCAAACGCTGGATGACAGGCTGGTGGCCTGCCACGAAGCGCACCGTTTTTTGCCAACCGCTGCAACCGCAGCTTCACCCACGGAGGAGTCCATCCCATGAATCCCAAGTCCAAGCTTACGCCCGCGCCCCGCCGCAGCCGCAAGGCGCTGTGGTGCGCGCTGGCCCTGCCAGCCGCTATGGCACTGATGCCCGTCGCCGCCAAAACGCTGGTCTATTGCTCTGAAGGCAGCCCAGAAAACTTTTACCCCGGCGTAAACACCACCGGCACCTCGTTTGACGTCACCGAACAGATCTACGACAACCTGGTGCAGTTTGAACACGGTGGTACCAAGGTGGTCCCCGGTCTGGCCGAAAGCTGGACCATCTCCAAAGACGGGCTGGAATACATTTTCAAGCTGCGCAAGGGCGTGAAATGGCAAGCCAACAAGAGCTTCACCCCCAGCCGCAACTTCAACGCCGACGACGTGCTGTTCATGTTCGAGCGCCAGTGGATTGAAAACGACCCCTACTTCAAGGTCACGAGCTCGAACCACGCCTACTTTGGCGACATGGGCATGCCCAAGCTGCTCAAGTCGGTTGATAAGGTGGACGAGTACACCGTCAAGATCACGCTGAACGCGCCCGAGGCGCCGTTCCTTGCCAACTTGGCTATGCAGTTCGCCGGTATCCAGTCCAAGGAATACGCCATCGCCATGCTCAAGGCCGGCATGCCCGAGAAGATTGACCAAGACCCACTGGGCACGGGCCCGTTCCAGCTGGTGCAGTACCAAAAAGACGCGCTCATTCGCTTCAAGGCCTTTCCCCAGTACTGGGCTGGCAAAGCCAAGATCGACGACCTGATCTTCGCCATCACCCCCGACGCTTCGGTGCGCTGGGCCAAGCTGCAAAAGGGTGAGTGCCATGTCATGCCCTACCCGAACCCGGCCGATCTGGATGCCATCAAGAAGGACGCCAATGTCCAGGTGCTGGAGCAGCCCGGCCTGAACATCGGCTACCTGGCCTACAACACCACCAAGAAGCCGTTTGACGACGTGCGCGTGCGCAAGGCCATCAACATGGCGATCAACAAAAACGCCATCATCTCGGCCGTGTACCTGAGCACCGGCGTCGCCGCCACCAACCCTATTCCACCAGGCCAATGGTCTTACAACAAGGCGCTGAAAGACGACGCCTTCAACCCCGCTGAAGCCAAGAAGCTACTGGCCGCCGCCGGCTTCCCCAACGGCTTTAGCACCGACCTGTGGGCCATGCCCGTACAGCGCCCCTACAACCCCAACGCCAAGCGCATCGCCGAGCTGATGCAAGCCGATTTGGCCAAAGTCGGCGTCACCGCCGAGATCAAGAGCTTTGAATGGGGCGAGTACCGCAAGCGCATGCAAGCGGGCGAACACCAAATGGGCATGCTGGGCTGGACCGGCGACAACGGCGACCCAGACAACTTCTTGAACACCCTGCTGGGCTGCGCCTCGGCCAAGACCAACGGCTCCAACGTGGCCAAGTTTTGCTACAAGCCGTTTGAAGACTTGGTGCAAAAAGCCAAGGTCGTGTCCGATGTGAAAGAGCGCACCAAACTCTACGAAAAGGCCCAGGTGATCTTCAAGGAACAAGCCCCTTGGTTCACCATTGCCCACGCGGTGCAGATTGCCCCCGTGCGCAAAGAAGTCGTGGGTTACAAACTCAGCCCGTTTGCGCGCCACACCTTCTATGGCGTGGACATGAAGTAAACGCTGCGTCGTTCTAGCTGATACGAAAAGGGGCCGGTTCTACCGGCCCCTTTTAATGACACATCATGGATGTCGTGCGTGGTGCGCAGTCTGTTGCTCAGCTACTTCGCAATCACGTTGAGGGGGCGTTGTATTGCAACAAGTCCCAGCGGTTGCCGTACAAATCCTCGAACACCGCCACGGTGCCATAAGGCGCCTCGCTGGGAGGCCGAACGAAAGTGACACCGACGGAAACCATACGCTCGTAGTCGCGCTGGAGATCATCGGTTTGCAAAAACAGAAATACGCGCCCACCCGCCTGATTGCCGACAAACGCCTCTTGCCCTGGCGTAGAGGCTCTGGCCAAGAGCAAGCTTGCGCCCGATGAGCCCGGTGGGGCGACAACGACCCAGCGTTTGTTCTGCTCAGGTTGGTAGGTGTCTTCGACAACCCGAAACCCGAGCTTACCAACGTAAAAATCGAGCGCTTCGTCGTAGTCACGGACCACGAGCGCGACATGGGCGATGGATTGCTTCATACCGTAGAAACGTCCTTTGCTTCAACTCATCAACGCGACAGCAGACCTTGGGAACCCGAGTTGGTGGTGGGCAAATCTCGGTCACTGTTCGTGGCCAATACCCGCTGCAACTGCTTTTGCACGCCGACACGCTGGCCAGCAAAGCCAAACATCCAAGTGTGCCCGTCGTCTCCAACGTGCAAGCCATAGCCCGAATGCGGTGCGCCCTTCCAGTAGGCCTTCTCCCTTAGCGGTTTGGCCGCTTGTTGCACAAACTCGCGCGAGCAATCGCTCCCGGCCTGGTTATTCAGCCTGTCCAGCACATACAGACCCACCCGTGCGTAGTCGCGCGTCGTGGCAAACAGCAGTATCTCGCCAATGCCGTTGCCATCGCTGTCAAGGAACCAGGCCGCTGGCGATTCACCACCGGCCTTTTGCCACACTGTCGACTCAAACCAAGCGGGCATTGACATGCCAGTAGCACCGCGCACCACAAGACTCAAGGCATTGGAGTCCATACCGTTGTAAACAAACTTTTCGCCGGGTTTGAAGCGGCTGTTGCCTCCAAACCGCTTGGCTAAGTCAGCCAGCGAGGATTTGTATTCCACCATGCCGTTAAAGGCGCGCGTGTCGTGAATACCGACATAACCCGTGCCCCCCGGGTCTTCGGCTCCGCTCACGTACTCCAACAACTGGCGAATCGTCGCCTGGCCATAGGCGGTTCCGTCAAGTGCAGGCGCGTAAGTGGCGGCTAGGTCATCCAGACTCTTAATTTTTCCCGCACAGAAGGCCTCGCCAACGGCCAGTGCTGTCCAGCTCTTGGTCACCGAGTAGGCGTTCATCAACGTCTGAGCGTCCGCGCCTTGGGAGTATTGTTCAAAGATGATTTCGCCACGTTCCACAATGACCGTACCAAATGTAGATTTGGCAAAGGTTTTTGCTTCGCCTTCCAAGCGCGCTGCGTTGGGGTTGGCTGAGGCGACAGGCAGTGCTCTCACTTCTTTGGCTGGCTGCAACCAATGCACTTTTCTTTGCGCGTTTTCGTGCGCCAGCAAACCAGACTTCACCTTGTCCGGCGTATTCATTTGGTACCAGGTCTGCGCCTGTAGAGGCCCTGCCGCAGCGCCGAACAACAGCAATGCGAGTGATGTAGCGAATGCGTGTCTCATGAAAATCTCCCCGTTCTGGTAAGTGACCAACGAAGATTATCTGAAAAAGGCCTCGCAACAGGCGGTCAGTTAGACTTCGGCCAAAGGAGCTATCACTATGGCAGGCGTTTTCGGTAAAGATCCCAACATGAACAAGGCTGGCGGCCAAAAAGAGCTAGACCGCGTCATGGGCGAGCGCGCTCGCAAGAAGGCGGAAGCTGCAGCCCAATTCCTTAAAAAGAAACCCGCCGCGACCACCGACAAAATGGTGCCACCGCAGAAAAAGTGAAGCCAAATAGGCCTCTAGCCCTTATGGAATATGCGCGAGCAGCTTCTCTATTGATAGCAAGCGGCCGCCTGCAATAACTCTAAGGCGTGTCCGGCGCAGACGCAGGCAACTCGGGCTGTGGCACCACGCGGGCGTTGCGCTCGAAGGTCCAATAGGCCCAGGCCCAGTCAATCAACACGATCAGCCGGTTGCGGAAGCCAATCAAGAAGTAGATGTGGGCGAACAGCCAAAACAGCCACGCGAAGTAGCCTGAGAAACGCAGCGCGCCCAGCCCCGGAACCCCCAAGTCCACCACCGCAGCCTTGCGGCCAATCGTGGCCAGGTTGCCATAGTCGGCGTACACAAACGGCTGGGTCGGCTGCCCGCGCAGGCGGCGCAGCACATTCGCGGCGGCTTGGCGCCCCATCTGCTTCGCCGCCGGGCTCACGCCGGGCACCGGGCTTGGCGCTTTGCCCGCCGCGTGGCTTTGGGCTGCGGCCAGATCACCGACCACGCTGATACTGTCAAACCCGGCCACGCTGAGGTCTGGCTGAACCAAAACCCGCCCTGCCCGGTCCAGCGCCACTCCCGTACTCTGCGCCAGACTGCGCCCCAGTTTGGACGCGGCGACCCCTGCCGCCCACACCACCGCACGACTGGACAAGCGCTCTTGCACTGGTTTTCCCTCAACGGTGGATTCAAAATCCACGCCCTGCGCGTTAATGCCGGTAACACGGCAACCGGTGCGCAACTCCACACCCAGCTTGACCAACTGTTGCGCGGCCCGCTCCGACAGCTCCGGCACAAAGCTGCCCAGTACGCGCGGCGAGCCTTCCAGCAGCACCACACGCGCATCGCGTGAGTCGATATGGCGGAACTCGCTGACCAAGGTGTGGCGCGCCATCTCGCTCAGGGTGCCGGCCATTTCCACGCCGGTCGGCCCGCCCCCAATCACCACAAAGGTCAACCAGGCGGCGCGCTGCACCGGGTCCGCGCAGCGCTCGGCTTGCTCGAAGGCGTCGACAACGCGGCGGCGTATGTCAAAGGCATCGGCCAAGGTCTTGAGGCCCGGCGCATGGACGGCCCACTCGTCCCGGCCAAAGTAGCTGTGCGTCGCACCGGCCGCCAGAATCACATGGTCATACGCCAGCTGCGCGCCGTCATGCAACGTGACGCTGCGCTCGGCGGCGTCGATGTGCATGACCTCGGCCTGCAAGATGGTCAGGTTGCCGCGCCGCATCTGCGGCCGCAAGATGTGACGTATGGGGCCGGAGATGGCCGGCGCACTCAGGCCCGCTGTGGCCACTTGGTACAGCAGCGGCTGAAACAGGTGGTGGTTGGTGCGATCCACCAAGGTGATCTCCACCTCCCGGGTGTGCTTGGACAAGGCGCGCACCGCCTCAATGCCACCAAACCCACACCCTATCACCAACACACGGGATTTCGCCATCGCATCGACTCCTTTGAACCGTCATCTGAGAACTGAGAAAAACTTCAGGCCACCGCGCACTTCTGAACCGTCGCCAAAGTGCGGGTCGTGATGTCTTTGCCAAACGTGCGCTCCAGCAACACCATGAAGGTTGGACCTTTGGGGCCAGGCACATAGGCGCTGAAAACTTCCGCGCCCACGCACTGCAAGATGGTGGCCTCGTCCAGGGTAATGGGCAGTTTTGGGACCATCGCAGGTGGTTGGTTCAAAAACGTCATCACCCGCTTGGACTCAGGCGGCAGCCCAAAGGCAGCAAACGGATCGGATGCCAGCAGGTCCTGTAAAAACTCGGTAGACCTGATGAAACTGCCAAAGCTGCGGCCCAGCTCGGCCTGCATGGCCTCCTCGGCCCGCTTGGCAATAGCGGCATCCGAAGCCTTTCGGGTGTTAAACACCACATTGCCGCTAGAGAGCAAGGTGCGCACCTCGGTAAACCCAGCTGACTCAAACGCGCGCTTGAGCTCAGGCATCTTGGCGTTTTGCGGGCTGACTCCGCGAAGAAAGGCAACGTAGCGGGGCATGGTGGTCTCCGTGTGCGATGTGTTGCCCAGTCAGGCCGGGCCCGTGCCTGGGTCAAAGTCATCGTCCAGCGCAAAGTCTCCGCGCCGGTAGGCCGCCAACACTGCCAGTGCCTCAATCTGCTGCGACTGGGGCACACGAATGCAAGCGCCGCCCACCGCGATCGACAGCAGCGAATGCATTTGCACGATGTTGGTATCGCCCGCATCGGCATGAATGCCCGCCGCGGCGAGGCAACTGACCAACATGTGCGCCTCGGTCGGCTCTAGATCACGCTCCAAGATCACCATGTCGCCTAGATAGGGCGGCTCTCTTCCCGGCAGATCGCTCATGACAAACCTCCTTGTGAACTTTGCTTGGCCAACGCCGCCGCCGTCATGCTGGCCAAGCTGCCGCGCGTGCTGATCAGCTCGGGCTCCAGCACCACCTCAATCAGCGTGCCGTTGGGCCGCTCTAGCGCAGCCAGCAGCTCGGCCTCAAAGTCCGCGCTTTGGCGAATGCGGACGCCCGCGTAACCATAGGCGCGGGCCAGCGCCACAAAGTCGGGGTTGTTCAGCGCGGTGCCCGCCACGCGCTGCGGGTACTCGCGCTCCTGGTGCATGCGGATGGTGCCGTACATGCCGTTGTTGAGCAGCAGGATGATGCTCTTGGCGCCGTGCTGCACGGCCGTGGCCAGCTCCTGGCCGTTCATCAGAAAGTCGCCATCACCGGCAATGGTGAAGGCGACCGACCCTCGCCGGCTGCCGGCGATTGGGCCTTGCTGGTGATGGCCGCCGCAATACCGGCTGGCACGCCGTAACCCATGGCGCCATTGGTGGGCGCCAGTTGGGTCTTGAAACCTTTGGCCGTGCACCAAGCCGGTGTAGCGGTAGAAGCGGTGCAGCCAGCTGGCAAAGTTGCCGGCGCCATTGGTCAGCACGGCGTCCGCTGGCAAATGCTTTTGCAGCGTGGCGATGACGCTGGGCATGTCCACCAGACCGCGCTCGTTGTCGGCCGGCAGGTCCTTGATCACGCTGGGCACCAGGTTGGCCTGGTAGTCGGCATTGCAGCCCTGCGTCCAGGCCTCCCAGGGCAGGTTCACCGGCGCGGTCAGCACCTCCAGCGAACGGGCTGCGGCGCGCATGCTGGCGTGGATGGCCAGGTCCGCCTGGTAGACGCGGTTCAGCTCTTCGGCATCGCTGTGGATGTGCACCAGCGTCTGCGCCGCCTTGGGCGCCTGCAGCAGCGTGTAGCCGCCGGTGGTCATCTCGCCCAGGCGCGGGCCGATGGCGATGATCAGGTCGCTCTCGCGCACGCGCTTAGCCAGCGCGGGGTTGATGCCAATGCCCACGTCGCCCGCGTACTGCGGGTGGTGGTTGTCAAAGGTGTCCTGAAAGCGGAAGGCATTGCCCACCGGCAGGCGCCAGTTTTCGGCAAAGCGCTGCAGCGCCTGGGCAGCCTGCGGCGTCCAGCCACCGCCACCGGCAATGACGAACGGGCGCTCTGCTTTTAGGAGCAGCTGGCGCAGATTCCGCAAGGCGCCGGGGTCACTCCAGGCCTCGACCGGCTCCACACGGGCCAGCGGCTGGGGCAGCTTGCCACGGGCATCGGGCACCAGCGGCTTGCGTCAGCATGTCTTCGGGCAACACCAGCACCACGGGGCCGGGGCGGCCATTCATGGCGGTGGCAAAGGCGCGGGCTATGTACTCGGGGATGCGCGCCGCCTCGTCAATGCGCTCCACGCGTTTGGCCATGCCCAGCGCGCTGGGGCCAAACATCACGCGGTAGTCCATCTCCTGAAAGGCCTCGCGGTCGCGCTGGTCGCTGGCCACATCGCCCACCAACAAAATCATGGGCGTCGAATCCTGAAACGCGGTGTGCACGCCAATGCTGGCGTTGGTGGCGCCCGGCCCACGCGTCACAAAACAGATGCCGGGGCGGCCGGTGAGCTTGCCATGGGCCTCGGCCATGAAGGCGGCACCGCCCTCTTGCCGGTTCACGATGAACTGGATCTGGTCGCGGTACAGATGAAAGCCATCCAGCACCGCCAGATAGCTTTCGCCGGGCACGCCAAAGGCGTGGGTCACGCCTTGTTCCACCAGGCACTGCACCAGCAGGTGGCCAGCGAGTTGAGGGGACGACTGTTCAGGGGAGGAATGGGGTGTCTGCATGCCCGCCATTGTGCCGCTGCAAGGCATGCGTTTTGCGCACGACCCTATGCCATTTCCGCCAAGGCCAGGCCACCCTCCAAGTGCCACACCTGGCAGTGCCCGCGCGCGCGCAACAGGGCAGCCGCCTGCTGGCTGCGGGCACCGCTGCGGCAAAACAGCACCAGCGGCCCCTGCGCCTGCGGCAGGTCTGCCAGCCTGCTGCGGCGCAGGGTTTCTAGCGGCAGGTTCAGCGCTGAGGTTTGCAGGGTCAGGCTGTCGTGCCAGGGCAGCAGGTTGTGGCCCGCTTGGTGCTCGGCCACATCCCGCACATCCACCAGCCGCGCATCCGGGTATAGCTGAAAAAAGGCGGAGAGTGCCTGGGCCGATACGGTGGCTGGTTTAGCATCCTCAGCTGCATGCCACTCAGCACCCGCTTGCGGGCCGGTGTCTGCGGATGCAATGCCGTCACTGCGCGCCAACGATCGCAGCACCTGCCCACACCGGGCGATGCGCGCACAGGCTTCGTCTATAAAGGCGTCATCCACCGTCGCCCCAATGGACAAACGCGCCGCGCCCAGGGTTTGCCATTCGGGCAGCCCCATGGCCTGCAGCACATAGCTGGGCTCGGCCTTGGCCGCGCTGCAGGCACTGCCTGCGCTGATGCGCATGCCAGCCGCATCAAACACGTTCAACAAAGTCTTGCTGCTAAGGCCGAGCACCGAGAAATTGAGCGTGGTGGGCAGGCTGCCCTCGAAAGGCATGTTGAACACCACGCCCGGGAATGCCGCACGCAGCGCATCGGCCAAGTGGGCCCGGTCACGGGCAAGTTGCGCATGCGCGCGGAACACACCCTCCCCGCCTTCCTCCAGCACCTGCAACACCGCACCCAGGGCAGCAATGCCTGGCATGTTTTCGGTGCCTGCGCGGCTGCCACCCTCTTGCCCGCCACCGGCCATCAGCGCGGTATAGGGGCTGCCAGCGCGCACATAGAGCATGCCAATACCCTTGGGTGCGTAGAGCTTGTGGCCGGAGAACGGCGCATAGTCGATGCGGGTGGCCGCCAAGTTCAGGTCCAGCTTGCCCAGCGCCTGCACGCAGTCCACTAGCCACAGCGCGCGGGAGCCGCTGGCCTGCAGCGCGGCCTCAATGCCTACAATGTCAGACACCACACCCGTCTCGTTATTGGCCGCCATGGTGCACAGTAGCGTCGCGCCCGGCAGGTGTTGTGCCAAAAAGGCCATGCCGTGCAGGCCCTGGGTGTTCACCGGCACGGTGAGCACCGGCAAGTTCAGCCCCAGCAGGCGGTTCCAGTGCGCCACGGCCTGGGGCACGGCTTTGTGCTCGGTAGCACCCAGCAAAATCGGGCCATCCACGCGCTCACCCGCATCGCGCCGCGCACGCACCGCGCACAGGGCGGACAACACGGCGGTCTGTATGCCCTCGGTCGCGCCGCTCACAAACAGCAACTGCCCATTGCCCGTGCCCAGCACCCGCGCGGCTTGCGCCCGCACGCTGTCCAGCAGCGCCTTGGCGCGCAAGCCGGTGCTATGGCTGCTGCTGGGGTTGCCAAACTGGCCCATCAGGGCCCGCACGGCAGCGTCCCGCGCGGCGGGCAGCACCGGTGTGGTGGCATTGCAGTCCAGGTAAATCTCGTGGGCGGGGGGGTGCATGGCGGTTCTCACAAAGCTGGCGGGAATGCTCCAAATCTTAGGTTTGCCAGCGCCGAACATTCATTCTCCATTTACCTCAATATCGCTCATTTGTAGAATGAACGTTCTTCAATTCAGCAAAACAACAGCATGAAAGAACTAGACCGTATGGACCGTGCCATCCTGGGGGCACTGCAGCAAGACGGCACGCTCTCGGCCGCACAGCTGGGCGAGACAGTGGGCTTGTCAGCCACGCCCTGCTGGAAGCGGGTGAAGGCCATGGAGGAATCCGGCCTGATCGAGAAGCGCGTAGCCATCGTCAACCGCGCCCAGGCGGGCCTGCCGGTGACGGTGTTTGTGAGCCTGCGCACCAACCGGCACGACGAAGCCTGGCTGCGCAAGTTCGCCGCCTCCGTCGCCAGCATGCCGGAGGTGATGGAGTTCCATCGCATGAGCGGCGATGTGGACTACCTGCTCAAAGTGGTGGCCGCCGACATTGCAGGCTACGACCGTTTCTACAAGCGCCTGATCCAAAATGCGCAGCTGGCGGGGGTGTCGTCGGCGTTCTCGATGGAGGAGATCAAGAGTACGACGGCGCTACCGTTGTGATAGCAACTTGCGCTTTAGCCATAGGGCCTATAGGACGATTTAATCAGGATATGGGGACGCTGCATACAGACTGCCATGGCAGTTTGGCGGCTGTATTCATTTCGATCAAATAGCGTGGAAACGCAAAATATCCAGTACACACGCGGTTTTCAAAGGAGATCAGATGTTCAAATTACGGAGCGGTAGCCAACTTACGAGCACGGCTTGCTCTAGAGATTGAGTTATACCGAATGAACCGCGTAGGAAATGATCTCATCCATTTTGGTGCGAATGAAGCGCTTGTTCGTGCACTCGCGGATGCCCAAGTTCGGTTTGTAGTCATTGGAGGACTAGCAGTCGCTTGGCACTGCCCTGAGCGCCAAGCGGACGACATGGACCTCTTGGTCGATTCCACACCAGAGAATTCGGCACGCATTTCAGCTGCGCTTGGAAGCCTTAACCTCAATGGATTCTCGTCCAATGCATTTACGAAGAGCGGGCTTCAAATCCCGTTAAAGCAAACCTACTATGCAGAGCTACTTACGCCGCAAGAGGAGGCTCCAAGCTTTTCAGAGGTTGAGCACCAAGCGGTCGATGCGAAGCTCTTCAATATCGCAGTGCGGGTTGCTTCAATCCGCATACTCATCGAAATGAAAAAGCGAGCCATCGCATCGGCCGACGAACAGTACGCAAAACATGTCCGCGACATTGAGCTATTGGAGAGACATGCCGTATAGCTCACCCATCTGTAACAGTTCAAGAGCACTACTAGTGCATCCATCGCACACTTAACACCTCATTTCGACCTCACCGAAGCACTACTATTTTTGTAGCTGCTTACGCAATATCTAAAAGGGCTAGAGGCCAAATTCTCTAAAAATCAGCCTACCGCAGTCGCCTGACCCCGCACATAACCCCCATCCCCGCGCTGAAACACTCGGTCGGTGGTTAGCAAATCCCCCGGCGCATAGTTAGGCCCGCTGTTCAGGCGTTCATAAATGGGGTCAAAGTCGATACGCGCCAGGGCGAGCAAATCGTCCAAGCTGTCCAACACAAAGTAGCATTCCTGAAAATCGTCGATGCGGTAGTTGGTGCGCATGACGCGTTCCAGGTCAAAGCCGACGCGGTGCGGTGATGGGCTTTGCACCGAAAAAACGCTTTCGGTGAATGAGGAGGCGATGCCTGCGCCGTAGATGCGCAATGCATCTTCAACGCCAGCCTCTCCCTGCACTTTTTCCTTCACCAGCCCGAACTCCACGGTGTACCAGTACACACGCGCCAGCTCGGTGAGCTTGCCGATGCGTTGGGCACGCAGGCCCGCCTGGCCATAGAGTTGGATGAAATCCGCCATGACCGGGTGCATGAGCATGGGCACATGGCCGAACACGTCGTGGAAGACATCGGGCTCTTGCAGGTAGTCCAGCTGGTCGGCACGGCGGATAAAGTTGCCACTGGGGAAGCGGCGATTCGCCAGGTGGTCGAAGAACACTTCATCGGGCACCAGGCCCGGCACGGCCACCACCTGCCAGCCGGTGCGGGGCTTGAGCACTTCATTGAGCGCGGTGAACTCGGGGATGGCGGTCGAGGAAGGCAAACCGATCCGCCAGGCCGGCGTCCTGCTCGGCGCGATAACTCAAGCCCAAGCGGAGGGAAAGCGTGGCGAGTTCTTCCCGGCGTTTTTTCGCGGCGAGGGCGCCGAAAATGGCCAGCACCACGATCAAGCCGATGACGGAGCCGAAAATCAGGAGTTCCATGTCGGGCTGTTTCTAAACCGGATGGGGGCGGGTGACGATTACATTTTTTACCCGGGTTGGAGACGGCGGCAATAATTTGCTTTTGCCCCAAGTCGCTTCGACTCATCTTGGGCGCGTGAAACTTTCTGCTGCTGAGATTCGCGTGGCCGTCACCGCTGCGCTCGCGGAGGACATTGGCCGCGGTGATGTGACGTCGCTGGCCACCGTGCCCGCCAAGGCGACTTTCGCCGTCGTCCTGCGGGCCCGGGAGCCGCTGGTGGTGGCGGGGATCGCTTTTGCGGAAACCGCCTTTCGGTCTTTGTCGCGTTCGGTCCGCATCAAGCACCTAACCCGCGATGGGCGACGCGTGAAGGCGGGCGCGGGCTTGCTGCACATCTCCGGTTCGGCGCGCGCCATCCTGGCGGCGGAGCGCGTGGCCTTGAATTTCGTGCAACGGCTTTCCGGGGTGGCCACGCTCACGGCCAGGTTTGTCGCGGAGCTCCAGGGGACGCGGGCGCAGATTCTGGATACGCGCAAAACCACCCCGGGCTGGCGGCGCTTCGAGAAATATGCCGTGGCCTGCGGCGGCGGCCGCAATCATCGCCTCGGCCTGTTCGACTTGGTGCTCATCAAAGACAACCATCTCGCGGCCTTGCGGGCCGCCCAGCCGAATGCCGTCGCGGCGGCCGTGGCCCGCGCCCGGAAAAAATTTCCCCAACTGAAAGTGGAAGTGGAGGCCGACACGTTGGCGCAGGTGAAACAAGCCGTCGCAGCCGGCGCCGATATCATCCTGCTCGACAACATGAGCAACACGGAATTGCGGCAGGCCGTTAAGCTGATTGGTCGCCGCGCGCAAACGGAAGCCAGCGGGGGTGTGAATTTGCAGACCGTGCGGGGCATCGCGGCGACGGGGGTGGATTTCATTTCGGTCGGGGCGCTCACGCACTCCGCCCGTGCGGTGGACCTCGGGTTGGATTTTGAGGGTTAGCGCATTTCCGGAAATGATGTCGCTCAAGGTCGTGCGCCAGCCCCTCACCCGGCCGAGCGGCCACCCTCTCCCCATCCGATGGGGAGAGATGTTCTCTGTCTTGGAAAGTGATTTTTCATAAAAGTTATTCACACGGCGACAGGGGTGGCGGCGTTGAGCGCGCCACTGACCCACGAGCCGTGCTTCTTTTGGTTTTGTTGGTGATGGGTTTCGTCGTAGCACTGGCGATTCTGCCAGAGGCGCCACAGGATTTTGAGCCAGCGTTTGCCCAGGCAGCGCAGGGCGCTGGCGTGATCGTGTCCCTCTTCGCGTTTGCCTTGGTAATACGCTTGGGCCCACGCGCTTTTTTTGCGGCTGCAGTCGGCCCACAGATGCACGGTGGGGCGCAACACGACATCGCACGCCCAGCGGGAATGCGCGCCTTATTCAGCTTGCCGCTCAAAAGCTCGACCGGACTCACGCCCGCCTGGCAGCATCGAACTCGAACGACGGAACATTTAGCAAATAAGGCACAAATGATTTCAAGAAAATATGAATTTAGAGAATTTGTACCTATCGTTTATGCCAACACATCGCATTTAAAATTGGGCGACACTTACGAAGCCGAAGTATTTGCAGCCGCTTATTATCGAGGTTCGGATATGAAAGCAACCGTCAATGGCAAGGAAATTCCGGTAAAAGATGGCGTTGCCATTTATACGGTTACACCGACTTCGGTTGGAAAGAAAAAAGCATTAGTGAAAATGTATATTACCAATCCGCTGACGAAGGAAACAAGAAGTTATCATCAAGATTTTGAATACGAAGTGGTTGATTGCAAGTAAAATCAAGCTCCAGCTTGGTCATCAAAATTAAAAAAACATGAAAAATCTTTGGTTTACTTTATTGGCTTCGTTGGTGTTGTGTTTTTTTGTTTTTATTTTTAATAAAAATGGAGAGCGGTCGGTTTTGAAATTAAAACAAGAAATGGAAATGTCCAATTTTGAAATGGAAAAAGTGATTGGACAACTTGATTTTGCCATTCAAAAATCTGTTTTTCTATACCCAAAATATACGGAGCAACTTCACAAGTGGAGAAATTATAGAACTGCTTCATCGCAAGAATTGGTAAATATAGTTATTCCTAAAAATAAAAATGAAGCGGCTCAATTTGCGAAAAAGTGGAATGCTTTGAATCAAAAACATATTAGAATTTGTATTAAAGATAAACGTGCTATCGAAAATCAATTCAAAAATTTAGCAGCAGATTCGTGTGATGATTTTTATCACACAAATAAAACCTACAAGGAAGTCTTGCAAGAAGCCTTAAAAATGAATGTAAAATCAACAGAAACAGCTATTGTTATCTACGCGGAGGGCACAGAGAATCGCAGAGAGAAGTCCGGGGCTTGGCGAACACTGTTCAGTGAACTCTGAAAACAGAAACAATCTCTGCGCCTCTCCGCGTTCTTTGCGCCTCTGCGTTTCTCCCGCAATTTCCCGACTTTGGATTCAGTTCAGACCGCTGCACTCCATTGATCCCGAATCCAAGCGGTTGAATTGCCACAAAATTTAACTGGCCGCTGGTTTGATAATGGGGACAAGATCACACTCGAGTGGGTTTCTAGTATTTCGGCGTGTGAACGAATCGCGACGCAAGAAATCAGAACTGTAAATTTGATAGAGTTCTGAAAATTTACATGGTTGAAATTTGCTTAGAGCGA
>JAXHOO010000025.1:0-68288 GCA_034519365.1 Rhodoferax sp.
TGTCGCTTCGATAAATTATCAACAACGGATGTTGGCCTATGGCAGTTGAAAAACGCGTGGTATTCAAATCAGCCTGGCTGCCGTGGGTGTTGATTGCGCCGCAATTTCTCATCATCACGGTGTTCTTTTTTTGGCCGGCCGCACAAGCCTTATTGCAGTCGGTGCAACGGTCTGACGCCTTTGGCTCCTCCGTGGAGTTTGTGGGTCTGGAAAATTTCCGCTATTTATGGAATGACCCGTCCTATCTGGAATCCTTCAAGACAACGGCCATTTTTTCGGCTCTGGTCGCAGGCTTAGGCCTGTCCTTGTCACTCATCTTGGCCATCTTTGCCGACCGCGTGGTGCGTGGCTCAGGCGTCTACCGAACGCTGCTGATCTGGCCGTATGCGGTCGCGCCCGCCGTGGCGGGTGTACTGTGGTTGTTTTTGTTTTCGCCCAGCATTGGCATCTTGTCGTACTGGCTTCGGGAGATGGGCGTGGGCTGGGACCCCCTACTCAACAGCCAACACGCCATGTCGCTCATCGTCATGGCCGCCGTTTGGAAGCAAATCTCCTACAACTTCTTGTTCTTTCTGGCGGGCTTGCAGAGCATCCCCAAGTCATTGATCGAGGCTGCCGCCATGGACGGCGCCAAACCTTGGCGCCGCTTCTGGACGATTCAGTTTCCGCTACTCACGCCCACCGCCTTTTTCCTACTGGTCATCAACATCGTCTACGCGTTTTTTGACACCTTCGCCATCGTTGATGCTGCCACCAAAGGCGGCCCCGGCAAGGACACGGCCATTCTGGTTTACAAGGTGTATTTCGATGGTTTCAAGGCCATGGATCTGGGTGGCTCCGCCGCGCAAAGCGTGGTGCTCATGCTGATCGTGATCAGCTTGACTGTCGTTCAATTCCGCTTTGTCGAAAAGAAAGTGAATTACTGATGGTCGAAAGAAACCCCTGGCTCAAGCTGCTGTCTCATGCGGTGCTCATCGTGGGCGTGTTCATCATCGCCTTTCCGATCTACATCACCTGGGTCGCGTCCACCCATACGACGGACGCGATCGTGCAAGTGCCCATGCCCTTGCTGCCGGGCGCACACATGGTGGATAACTACCGCGTGGCATTGTCCGGAGAGCGCCAAGGCACGGGCTCGCACGCCTCGGTAGGCCGCATGATGGTGGTGAGCTTTATCACCGCCATGGTGATCGCGGTGGGCAAAATTACCATCTCGTTGCTATCGGCCTTCGCCATCGTGTACTTCCGGTTCCCGTTTCGAATGGCGGTGTTTTGGGCCATCTTTGTCACGCTGATGCTGCCAGTGGAAGTGCGCATTGGCCCCACCTACCAGGTAGTGGCCGACTTGGGGATGCTCAACAGCTATGCGGGCCTGACGGTGCCATTGATTGCCTCGGCCACCGCCACGTTTTTGTTCCGCCAATTCTTCTTGACTGTGCCTGATGAACTGGTTGAGGCAGCCCGCGTCGACGGCGCCGGCCCCATGCGCTTCTTCAAAGATATTTTGGTGCCGCTGTCGGTCACCAGCATGGCGGCGCTGTTCGTCATCCAGTTCATTTACGGATGGAACCAGTACCTCTGGCCGCTCTTGGTCACCACCGAAGAAAACATGTACCCCGTGGTCATCGGCATCAAACAAATGATATCGGGCGGTGACGCGCAAACCGAGTGGAACATCGTGATGGCCACCGCCATGCTGGCCATGCTGCCACCTGCACTGGTGGTCATGCTGATGCAGAAGTGGTTTGTCAAAGGCTTGGTCGACACCGAAAAAATACGCTGCCCCCGTAAGGAAAACTCAAATGACAACGAAGAGGGGGGGGGAGGGCGGGGGGGGCCGAGTGGGGAGCAGGCGCACAGGGGGGCGGCGGCCCGCCCCCTGCTCCCGAAGACATCGGAAAAACAACCCCCCCCCATGGCATCCATCGAACTCAAAAACGTCATCAAACGCTACGGCAGTGGCAAGACCGCCAACCAGGTCATCCACGGCGTCAGCGCGCAAATTGCCGACGGTGAATTCATCGTCATCGTCGGCCCCAGCGGCTGCGGTAAATCCACGCTCTTGCGCATGGTGGCCGGGTTGGAAGAAGTCAGCGATGGCCAGATCTGCATCAACGGCAAAGTGGTCAACGACTTGGAGCCGTCTGAACGCGACATCGCCATGGTGTTCCAGAACTATGCGCTGTATCCGCACATGAGCGTGTTCGACAACATGGCCTATGGTTTGAAGATTGCCAACGTGCCCATGGACGAGATCAAGGCCCGTGTAGACAAAGCCGCCAAGATTCTGGAACTCGCACCCTACCTAGAGCGCAAGCCCAAAGCCCTGTCCGGCGGACAGCGCCAGCGCGTCGCCATGGGCCGCGCCATCGTGCGCCAGCCGCAAGTCTTTTTGTTTGACGAACCGCTCTCCAACCTGGACGCCAAGCTGCGCGCCCAGACGCGGCTGGAAATTCAAAAGTTGCACCGCGAACTGGGCATCACCAGCCTTTTCGTCACCCACGACCAGGTCGAAGCCATGACGCTGGCGCAACGCATGATCGTGATGAACGGCGGCGTCATGGAGCAATTTGGCACGCCCGAAGAGGTCTACACGCGGCCTGCCACGACCTTCGTGGCCAGCTTCATCGGGTCCCCCCCCATGAACCTGCTCAAAGATGCGCCTGATGCCAAGCCCGGCGTCATCACCGGCATCCGCCCTGAGCACCTGGACATCACGCCCACCGGCTGGGCTCTGCAGGTCGAAGCGGTGGAAATGTTGGGTGCCGAGCGACTGATTTACGGCAAGTGGGCCCACAGCGCCACCGACGAGCTGCTGATCATCCGCACCGATGAAGCGGCCGCCGTACCCGCCTTGGGCAGTACGCTGCACGTCACCCCGCGTGCCGACCGGCTGCACCACTTCGACGCCGGCACCGGGAAGAGAATATGACCCCCGACCTCCCCCATTGGCCGTATCCGCATTGGGTCGCCCACCGGGGCGCGGGCAAGCTGGCGCCAGAAAACACCCTAGCCGCCTTCCGCTTGGGCGCCAGCCACGGCTACCGCATGTTTGAGTGCGACGTCAAACTGAGCGAAGACGGCGTGCCCTTCTTGATGCACGACGCCACGTTGCAGCGCACCACCAATGCCAAAGCGAAGATAGGTGCTGGCCAAAGTGCCGTCGGGGGCGACCATGCTTGGTCCACCCTGTCACAGCTCGACGCGGGCAGTTGGCACAGCCGCGCCTATGCGGGCGAGCCCCTGCCCACGCTGGATGCGGTGGCCGCCTACTGCCTGCGCAACGGCTACTTTCTGAACATTGAGATCAAACCCACGCCGGGCACCGAGCGCTATACGGGTGAAGTCGTGGCACAACACGCGGCTCGCCTATGGCAAGGCCAGGCCGTGCCGCCCCTGCTCACCTCCTTCGACCCCGAAGCCTTGGAAGGCGCCAAGGCCAGCGCACCAGAATTGCCACGCGGCCTGCTGCTGGACACGCTGTGGACCGGTTGGGTGGAATGCGCGCTCTCGCTGGGTTGCCAAGCGATTGTGTGCAACCACGCGCTGTGGGACCGCAGCAGCGTGACGCAGGCGCAAAGTGCGGGCTTTCGGACACTGAGCTATACGGTGAATGACGACTGGGCGGCGCAGCGCCTGATCGCGCTGGGAACGGATGGAATCATCACCGACAGGGTGGATTTATTTAGCCCTTCCTGATTCGCACGTGGTCCGGTAGACTGGTTCGCTATGTCCCCACTGATGGCCAACCTGAATCAAACCGGAACCCAACGGCGACACATGCTTGCAGGCCTGGCAGCGCTGTTGGCCATTGGCCGCGTGCCCACGGCTCTGGCGCAAGACAACACGCTATTCAGGTTGGTCTACGCCGACACTTTTGCACCTTTCTCGTATGTCGACAATAGTCGACTCCGTGGCACCTTGCCCGCACTGTTGCAAGAGTTGCTGTCACGCCGTCTCAAACTCTTAGTCGACCACAGCGCCTACCCTTGGGCACGTGCACAAGCTTTGGTAAAGACCGCTGCCGCAGATGCATTTGTGACCGTCCCCACACCCGAGCGCCTGCAATACGCCATTCCGACCTTCGAGCCGGTTGTTCAACTGCGCCTAGCGCTGTTTGCACGGGCTGACACTCCCAGACTGTCGGAGCTACAAAAGCTGCGAAACATCTCAGATTTGACCCAGCAGAGCTTGGGCAGCTATATCGGCCACGGGTGGGTGCAAAACAAGCTGGGGCACCTGCCGCTGCAATACGCCACTGACCGCAATACTGCCTTGCGCATGCTGATGGCCAACCGTTTCGATGCCATGGCCGATGTCGCCACATCGGGGCTCAAAGGTATCAAAGCATTGGGCTTGGAGGGCCGCGTTGTGGAGCTGCCCATGGTGATCGACGTCAGTGACGTGCATCTTTGCATTGGCAAAACATCGCCCTTGCTGCGCTACTCCAGCGCCATTGACGAAGCAATGCGCAGCATGAAAACCGACGGCACGATTGCCCGCTTGCTGGCCCTCAACTAATACAGGAAACGCTCCTAAATTAGGAGCTATTTACGCAGTATTGATGAGGGCCAGAAGCACTTTTCATGCAAATTATTCGATTGCAAGCCGCATGGGCACATAGGCAATGCCCCGCGTCTGTACCTCAGGCCCCGTCGCTACAAACCCAAAGCGTTGGTACACCGGCAGGGCAAAAGGCGTGGAGTTCACCGTAAAGCCCTCCGTATTGCCTTTCGCTATTGCGGCCTGCCGTGCATGGGCCCACAGATAGGCGGCGTAACCCCGACGCTGAAACGCAGTCCCAACAAACAGATGAAACAAGTGGCTACCGTCGCGCACTGCCACCACGCCCACCAACTGGCCGTGAATCTCTCCGACGCAGTAGTCAAAAAAGTCCGACGCGATATAGCCCGTAATCGCTGCAGGCGACACCGTTTGCAAAAATGGGGAAGTGGCCGCCTGAGAGGGATCAAGCAAAAAATGGTGGGCCTGCCCCTGCAACAGTTGGCTGATCGCCTGCGCGTCGTCAGCTTGGGCCGGGCGAATGTGCAATGTCATCCGCAGCCGCTCAGGGCTGGGCCAATACCCACTGCACCGCGTCCAGCATGCTGGGCAACACCACGGTGGCCGCGCTGAAGTCTTGCACTGCGGACATGGCCGTGGGGATGGCCACGCAGGTCAGGCCCGCAGCGATGGCGGAGGCCACACCGTGCTCGGTGTCTTCGAACGCGACTGCCTCATGGGCTTGCAGGCCCATACGCTGCAACGCAAGCACATAGCAATCGGGCGCGGGTTTGCTGTGGACCACCTCATCGGCGGAAATCACCAATTCAAATTCGGGCTCCAGTGCGTGCGAACGCAGCGTTGATGCAATCGCGAACCTGCGCGCGCCGGTGACCACGCTTTTGCGGAACCCCGCCGTATTGAGTTGCGCGAGCGATTCGTGCACGCCGGGCATGAGGGGAAACGCGTTGGTGGCCAAGTACTGGGCGGTCAAACGATTTTTGCCCTCGGCCAGCTCTAGCGCACTGGCGTCTAGGCGGAAATGTTGCTTCAGGTCGTGACCGTTGGTAAGCGCGGGGACCCCAGAGAAGTCCTTCATGAACAAATCAATGGGAATTTGCACGCCGTGGGGTTGCAGCACTTGGTTCCAAAGGCTGTGATGAACGGCCTCGGATTCGACCAAAGTGCCGTCGTGGTCGAACAAAACGGCTTTGAAACGTGAGGGCATCGTGGAATCGGAGTTGGGCTACGGGGCTATCGGCGCTGCGCCCACCACTGGCTACTCGCGACAGCCAGCACCAGCGCGGCATAGCCGGCCATCTTGCCGTCGTGGCCAAAAAAGACCAACGCCGCCGTCAATGCGAGCAAGCCAACTACAAAATTGATAGCTGCTTGCGCATAGCGGTTGCGGGCTACAGCCCGTTTTCTATATAAAAATGGAGATACCAATGCCACCAAGACGCCGACCACCAAAGCGGGAGCCGCGAAGTTCAGCAGGTGAAAAGTCAGGTCCAAGAGGCCCATGGCGAGTGAAACAAAGGGCCGATGGGAACACGGCGTGGGTCAGTAAGCGCTAGATTTTATAATCAGCGCCAACGTATGGCAGTCTGGGCACTCGGCATTAACCACACCACCGCACCGCTGGACATGCGGGGCCGGTTCGCGTTCGCCATCGACCAGCTCGCACCACAGCTGCATGGACTGCGCCAAAGCATGGCCAGCACGCCCGAGGCGGCCATCATTTCCACCTGCAACCGCACCGAGATTTACTGCGCCGGCGACGAAGCCGCCATGGACCACACGCTGGCGTGGTTGGCGCAAAGCGGCGGGGTATCCCCCTCCGAGCTACACGCCCACACCTACCGACTGGAAGACGGCCAAGCCGCCCGCCACGCCTTCCGCGTGGCCAGCGGACTGGACAGCATGGTGCTGGGCGAGCCGCAGATACTGGGACAGCTCAAAGACGCCGTACGCGCCGCCGACCAAGCTGGCGCCTTGGGAACGACACTTTCGCAAATGTTCCAGCGCTCGTTTGCCGTCGCCAAAGAAGTTCGCAGCTCGACCGAAATCGGCGCCCACAGCATCAGCATGGCCGCAGCCGCCGTGCGTCTGGCGGGCAACCTGTTTGAAGATTTGGGCCAAGTGAAGGTGCTGTTTGTCGGCGCGGGCGAGATGATTGAGCTGTGCGCCACGCATTTCGCCGCCAAGAGCCCAAAATCCATCGCCATTGCCAACCGCACGCTGGAGCGCGGCGAAAAGCTGGCCAGCCGCTTCGGCGGTGAGGTGATGCGGCTGGCCGACCTGCCAGACCGGCTGCACGAGTTCGATGCAGTCATCAGCTGCACCGCAAGTACGCTACCCATCATCGGCTTAGGCGCGGTAGAGCGAGCCCTGAAGAAACGCAAGCACCGCCCCATATTCATGGTCGACTTGGCCGTGCCGCGCGACATCGAGCAAGAAGTCAAAGCGCTGGAAGACGTGTACCTCTACACGGTGGACGACTTGGCCAGCGTGGTGCAAACCGCCCAAGCCAGCCGCCAAGCCGCCGTGGCCCAAGCCGAAGCGATTGTGGACGCGGGGGTGCAAAGCTTTATGCACTGGGTGGACCAACGCAGCGCCGTGCCGCTGATTCAACAGCTCAACGCCCAAGCCGATGAATGGCGTGCCGCCGAACTGGCTCGCGCCCGCAAGCTGTTGGCCAAGGGCGAGCCGGTCGACGCGGTGTTGGAAGCCTTGTCCAAGGGGCTGACGCAGAAGATGCTGCATGGGGCGATGGCAGAGCTGCATGCAGGGGACGCTGCCGCACGGGAGCGCGCTAGCGGCGCCATTCAACATTTCTTTTTGCGTAAAGAGCGTTAGCTGCGCTGGCTCCCACTCGCCCCCAACCCCTCTCCCCCATAGGGCGAGAGGGGGGCCTAACCGCCACATTTTGTTTTTTCGCCTCGGCTACAGCCTTACGGTCGTTCCGTTGCCCTTATTGACATTGCGCACCCATGAAAACATTTCTCCGCCAACAACTCGCCCGCTACACCGATCGCCAAGGGGAACTGGAATTTTTGCTGTCCCGTGAGGACATCATGAAAGACATGGAGCAGTTCCTCAAACTGTCGCGCGAGCACACCGAGGTGACGGCGGTGGCCGGCCGCTGGGCGCGCTACCAACAGCGCGAGGCGGATCTGGTCAGTGCCGAGGACATGAAATCCGACCCGGGCATGGCGGAGATGGCGGAGGAGGAAATCGCTTCCGCCACCGCCGAGCTGGCCCAACTGGCAACCGAGCTGCAACGCATGCTGCTGCCCAAAGACCCGGACGACGCCCGCCCTGCGTTTGTGGAAATCCGCGCCGGCACCGGTGGTGACGAATCCGCACTGTTCGCCGGCGACCTGCTGCGCATGTACACCCGCTACGCCGACCGCTGCGGCTGGAAGACCGAGATCGTCAGTGAATCGCAAAGCGAGCTGGGTGGCTACAAAGAAGTGGTGGTGCGCATGGAGGGTCACCACAACGGCACTGGCGCCTACGGCGCGCTGAAGTTCGAGTCTGGCGGCCACCGCGTGCAGCGCGTGCCTGCCACCGAAACGCAGGGCCGCATCCACACCAGCGCCTGCACCATCGCCGTGCTGGCCGAACAGGATGAAGCCGAGGCCATCAAGATCAACCCGTCCGACCTGCGCATCGACACCTACCGCGCCAGCGGCGCCGGTGGCCAGCACATCAACAAGACCGACTCGGCCGTGCGCATCACCCACATTCCTACTGGCATCGTGGCTGAGTGCCAAGACGGGCGCAGCCAGCACAGCAACAAGGCGCAGGCGCTGAAAGTGCTGACCGCCCGCATCCACGAAAAAGACCGCAGCGAGCGCGCCGCCAAAGACGCCGCCGAACGCAAGAGCTTGGTGGGCAGCGGCGACCGCAGCGACCGCATCCGCACCTACAACTTCCCGCAGGGCCGCCTGACCGACCACCGCATCAACCTGACGCTTTACAAGCTGCTGCAGATCATGGAAGGTGACCTAGGCGACGTGGTGGAAGCGCTGCAGGCCTATGAGGCTGCTGAGCAGCTGGCAGCGCTGGAATTGAGCAACGTCTAAGTCATGCACCAAGTTCTATGCAAAATAGGCCTCTAGCCCTTATGGAATATGCGCTAGCAGCTCCTGATTCCGTAGCAAATGATTCATCTACCTGATCCTCCAACGCTGGCCCAGGCCTTGGCATGGGCCCGTGCCCAAGGGCTGGACAGCCTGGACGCGCAACTGCTGTTGCTCCAAGCGATGGACCGTGCCGCGCACGACCGCGCTTGGCTGTTGGCCCATGACACCGACACCTTGCCCGATAACGCGCACACCACGCTGCAAACCCTTGTAAGCCGTCGCCTGCAGGGTGAGCCCGTGGCATACCTTACCGGGTACAAAGAGTTCTATGGCCTGACTCTGGCGGTCGATGCTCGCGTACTGGTCCCGCGGCCCGACACTGAAACGCTGGTGGACTGGGCGCTGGAAGTGCTGACGCCGTCCACTAGCCGGACTGGGCCTGCCGAAGCCCAAGCACCCCGTGTCATCGACCTAGGCACCGGCAGTGGCGCAATCGCCTTGGCCCTCAAACACAGTCAGCCCGCGCTGCAGATGCACGCTGTGGACTACAGCCGCAATGCCCTCGCCGTGGCCCAAGCGAATGCCCAGCGACTGGGCTTGGAGGTGCAATTCCGCCAAGGATCCTGGTTAGACGGCATTACCCTGACGTTCGACACCATCGTGTCCAACCCGCCCTACATCGCTGCGGCCGACCCGCACCTAGCCGCCCTCACCCATGAGCCCTTGCAGGCCTTGGCCAGCGGCGCCGACGGGCTGGATGACCTGCGCACCATCATCTCCCAAGCCCAAACCCGCTTGACGCCCGGTGGTTGGTTGTTGCTAGAGCACGGCTATGACCAAGCCGAGGCGGTGCGCAACTTGCTTAGCCAAGCGGGGTATGCGCAGGTTCAATCCCGCTGCGATCTGGCCGGGATTGAGCGCTGCAGCGGCGGGCAATATCCAGCCTTGACGCCGTACTGAATCGCTGGCTGCCAGAGGCGGCAGCTAGGGCGACTTGCGCATGCTGACAGTTCGGCTTCACAATGGGGCAGGCATTTCGAGGGCATTTCCCGCAATGGATACCACAACAAAGTTCGCCGTTGGACGCACCCTTCGCCATATCTGCGCGGCGAGCCTGCTGGTCGCCGTCAGTGGGTGGTCCGCTGCCCAGGCCAGCACTTGCACCAAACTGGTGGCCACCGGCAACCCCGAATATGCACCCTATTTGTGGCGCGACCCCGAGCAGCCCAACACGTTGGTCGGTGCCAATGCCGACCTGATGCAATGGCTTTCCAAAGAAATCGACGTTCCAATTGAAACGCGCTACGTGGGCTCTTGGGCGCGGGTTCAAGAGCAGGCGCGCAGCGGCCGGGTCGACCTGATCGCAGGGGCCTTTCTGACGGTGCCCCGCATGGAATACATGGACTATTTTTACCCTGTATTCCGCACCACCCGCACCGTGATCTGGACGCGCAAGCAAGACCGCTTTACCTACAAAAAATGGGATGACCTGCGAGGGCAGCGCGGGTTGACAGTCATCAACAACAGTTTTGGCGATGCCTTTGACCGCTACGCCAAGGACAACCTGAAGCTCGACGCGGTCCCCATGTTGGAGCAGGCCTACCGCATGCTGTCGGTGGGCCGGGTGGACTATGTCATCTACGAGGAAGACCCGGGCACCGCTTTCGCTGCCATGCTGAAGTACACCAGCTTCACGACCTCCAAAATGGCGGTGAGCAACGAGGGCTTGCACCTGACCATGCCCCACCAGTCGCCCTGCAACACCGCAGAGCTACGAGGGCGTATCGCCAAAGCGCTGTACAAGCTCAACCAAGGTAAAACGATGGAGGGCTTGGTCGTCGCGAATATCGAGCGGTGGCGCCGTACCTCCGTCTTGCCGCCCCCCATGCTTACGACGCCAGCACCTGCACCTGCCGCGCCGGGCTGAGTCCCAGCCGGTTCACACCGCTGAACAACGCCTGAACAGAGGCCGTCACGATGTTGGTGTCCATACCGACGCCAAAGCGCTCTACCCCCCCTTCAACCGAGACTAACTCCAAAAAGGCACAGGCCTGGGCATCGCCGCCATCGGTGCTGGCCTTGGTAGAGCGCTCTTCAAAGCTGCGCACCTGAACTTGAATGCCAAGGCCATGCAAGGCGTGCACCGCAGCGTCAATCGGGCCGTTACCAACGCCTTCAAGCTGCACTGCCTGCCCCTGCACCTCCACGCTGAGGCGAATGCCCTGCTGTCGCTTGCCATGGGCCAGCTCAACAGGGTCGAACAACTGGTGCCCGACATAGCGCACAGCGGCCATCGGTGCATCCAAATAGGTGGCGTCAAACAAATCCCAAATGGCCTGGGCCGTCATCTCGCCACCGTGTTCATCGGTGTACGTCTGCACCTCACCCGAAAACTCTACCTGCAGGCGGCGCGGCATCACCACGCCAAACTCTGCTTCCATCAGGTAGGCAACGCCGCCCTTGCCGCTTTGGCTGTTGACCCGAATGACAGAGTCGTAGCTGCGGCCCAAGTCGGCGGGGTCGATCGGCATGTAGGGCACATTCCAAAGTGCGTCGGGGCCGGCCGCAGTTTGCGCAGCAAAGCCTTTCTTGATCGCGTCCTGGTGCGAACCACTAAAGGCTGTGAACACCAAATCACCTACATACGGGTGACGCGGGTGGATGGGCAGCTGATTGCAGTGCTCCACGGTGCGTGCAATGGCGTTGATGTCTGAAAAATCCAACCCCGGCGCAACACCCTGGGTGTACAGATTCAAAGCCAGCGTAACGATGTCCACGTTGCCGGTGCGCTCGCCATTGCCAAACAGGCAGCCCTCAACCCGATCGGCACCGGCCATCAGGCCCAACTCTGCGGCTGCCACACCGGTGCCACGGTCATTGTGCGGGTGCAGGCTGAGGATGACACTATCGCGCCGCGCCAGGTGCGTATGCATCCACTCGATCTGGTCGGCGTAAATATTGGGGGTAGACACCTCGACCGTGGCGGGCAAGTTCAAGATGACTTTGCTGGCAGGTGTGGCACCCCATTGGGCAGTGACCGCATCGCAGACTTCGCAGGCAAACTCCAACTCCGTGCTGGTGAATACCTCGGGGCTGTACTGCAACACCCACTCGGTGTCGGGCTGTTGGGCAGTCAGCCGTTGGATGGTGCGCACGGCCAACACTGCCAGTTCTTTCACCTCGGCCTTGCTCATGCCAAACACCACCTCGCGGAACACCGGTGCGGTGGCGTTGTAAACGTGAACAATGGCACGCCGCGCGCCTTTGAGCGATTCGATGGTTCGCTCGATCAAAGGGTCGCGCGACTGGGTCAACACTTCGATAGTGACGTCATCAGGAATGTGCCCACCTTCGATCAGCGTCCGCACAAAGTCGAAGTCGGTCTGGGAGGCGCTAGGGAAGCCCACCTCGATCTCCTTGAAGCCAATCTGGCACAAGGTGCGGAACATGCGCATCTTGCGCTCGGCGTTCATGGGTTCGAACAGGGACTGGTTACCGTCGCGCAGATCCGTGCTCATCCAGATGGGTGCCTGCGTGATGGTGCGCGCGGGCCACTGGCGCTGCGGCAACGCAATAGCGGGGAACGCGCGGTACTTGGTATCGGGATGGGACAACACGGCAAAACTCCTGATGGCGGGTACACGGTCAAACGGAATGAACGTCTATCGTAGGCCGGGAGGGCGAGCAGCTGATTGCGAACTACTGCGACAATTGCCACCCCAAAAGCAAAAAATGGCTGAATTTATAAAAATTCAGCCATTTTTACCCACCTAGAGTTGATTTAAGGCAATCAATGGTGATGACCGTGGGCTCCGTGGACATGGCCATGGGCCACTTCTTCACCGCTGGCTGCGCGCACTTCCAACACCTTGACGTCAAAGCGCAGTGTCTTGCCGGCGTGGGGGTGGTTGCCGTCCAAGTGCACCACGGGGCCCTTGATCTTGACCACGGTGAAGACATGTTGGGTGCCGTCTTCGCCCCGGCCTTCGAGTTGGCCACCAACCTTGACGCCGGGCGGAAACTGGGTTTTGGGGATGGTCTGAATCAGCGCCTCGTTGTACTCGCCGAACGCGTCGGCGGGCGCCAACTCCACCGTGGTAGTAAAGCCCACGGTCTGGCCTTCGAGCGCTTCCTCGATCTTGGGGAAGGTGTTGCCGTAGCCACCGTGCAGGTAGGAAATAGGCTCTTGACTTTGGTCCAGCAGCTTGCCAGCGGTGTCAGAAACCTTGAATTGCAGCGTGACTGCGGAGTTTTTAGTGATGTTCATGGGCCCTATTATCTGAAAAAGCCCTGCCCCCCGCGCGCCATGTGTCGGCCAACCGGCACGACAGGGTACTAAAGTGAAATAATTGCGGAATCTATTGACTCGGAAGTACTGACATGAGCGACGCACAACAACGCATTGACGATCTGGTGAAATCCAACGAAATCCTTTTATTCATGAAGGGGACCGCCAGCTTTCCCCAGTGCGGTTTCTCCGGCCGCGCCATCCAGATCCTGAAAGCCTGCGGCGTCGATACCAAGACCGTGAAAACCGTGAACGTACTGGAAGACGACGGTATTCGCCAGGGCATCAAAGAGTACAGCAGCTGGCCCACGATTCCCCAGCTCTACGTGAAGGGCGAGTTCATCGGCGGCTCCGACATCATGATGGAAATGTACGAAAACGGTGAATTGGTCCAAGCTCTGGGCACCACGCCTAGCGCCTAAATCGCTCGCTTGGGCAAGCGCCCTCAGGCCAAGCCCTCGCTCAGGGCTTGTCTTGGTATTCCCAACGCTTGCGGGCCGCTGCCACGGCGTTGGGGTACTGCGGCTTTCCGCGCGAACCGTTATAGCGGCCTAGCGCCATGTACATGTCGCCCCGCTCCGTGTCCAAGTAATGGCGCAAGATCACGCAACCAAAGCGCAGGTTGGTGCTCATGTGGAATAGCTTGCCCGCATCGCCGTCGCCCAGCACCCGGGTCCAAAACGGCATTACCTGCATATAGCCGCGCGCGCCGACACGGCTGATCGCAAATTTGCGGAACGCGCTTTCCACCTGGATCAAGCCCAGCACCAAAGACACATCCAGCCCCGCGCGCTTGCTCTCGTACCAGACGGATTGCAAAAATTCCTTGCGTGTCTGCCAATCGGGTTTTTGTCGTCGAAGGCGCTCGCTCATGGCACCCAGCCAGCGCAAGTAGGCCAAGCGCCCTTCGGTATCGGCAAACACCGGCTCGGGTGGCGCAGTGTTGCCAATCGCCGCGCTCAGTGCGGTGCGCACCGAATCGATCAACGGCTCTTCGCGCTGTGCGCCGGCACGGGCTGGCTCCACAAACCCCAAGCTCCCACAAAGCGCCAATACGTGCTGCAGCCCTTTGCGCCGTGTCAACAATGCATTGACTGCGGGCAGCGTCATGCCTTCAGGCGCGCCCGCAGCAGCGCTGCAATCTCGCCCACCGGCACCTTGGTCGCTTCTGCGTCACGCCGGTGCTGGTACTCCACCACGCCTTCTTTCAAAGCGCGGTCACCAATGGTCACGCGGTGTGGCACGCCAATCAACTCCCAATCCGCAAACATGGCGCCAGGGCGCTCATTGCGGTCATCCAGCATCACGTCCACACCGGCTGCCAGCAACTCCGTGTACAAGGTGTCAGCCGCCGCCTTCACCTCGGGGAAGCGGTCCGGGCTGATGGGGCACAGCACCACGGTAAACGGCGCCAGCGCGTCGGGCCAGATGATGCCCTTGTCGTCATGGTTTTGTTCAATCGCGGCGGCAGGCAGGCGCGTGATACCAATGCCGTAGCAGCCCATTTCCATGAACTGCGGTTTGCCGTTGTCGCCCAAGAACGTGGCGTTCATGGCTTTGCTGTACTTGGTGCCGAGGTAGAACACATGACCCACTTCAATGCCGCGCTCGATCGCCAGCACACCCTTGCCGTCGGGCGACGCATCACCAGCCACCACATTGCGCAGGTCCGCCACCATGTCGGGCTCGGGCAGGTCGCGGCCCCAATTGACGCCACGGATGTGGAAATCCTCTTCGTTGGCGCCGCAAATCCAATCGGCCATCATGGCCACGTCGCGGTCGGCCACGATCTTCAACGGCTGCTTCAGACCCACCGGGCCCAAGTAACCGGGCTTGCAGCCAAAGTGGGTTTCGATTTCAGGAATCGTGGCAAAACGGAAGTCCGCGAGGCCGGGCAACTTGCCGACCTTGACTTCGTTCATGTCATGGTCGCCGCGCAGCAGCAGCAGCCAGACCTGGGTTTTGGTGACATTGCCTTTTTCGTCCTTGGTGTCTGTCGCCAGCACCAAAGATTTGATGGTCGTAGACAGAGGAACCTGGAGTAACTCGGCCACGTCAGCACACGTGCTCTTGCCCGGTGTTGCTACTTTTTCCATAGCTGCTTGCGCAATATATGTGCGGGCTGCAGGCACAAAAGGCTCAAAAAATGGTGCCAAGGCCTCCGCCTTTTCCATATTGGCTGCGTAGTCGCTCTGCGGGCAGTAGACGATGGCGTCTTCGCCGGTTGCGGCGATCACCTGAAATTCTTCGCTCAGGTCGCCGCCAATCGCACCGCTGTCCGCCGCCACCGCGCGGTAGGTCAGGCCGAAACGGTCAAAAATCTTGCGGTAGGCGCCCGCCATCACTTGGTAGCTCGCCTTGGCCGCATCTTGGTCGCGATCGAAGCTGTAAGCGTCTTTCATGATGAACTCGCGCCCACGCATCAGTCCAAAACGCGGACGGCGTTCGTCACGGAACTTGGTCTGGATTTGGTACAGATTTTTGGGCAGCTGCTTGTAGCTCTTGATTTCCTGGCGCGCAATGTCGGTCACCACCTCTTCGCTGGTGGGCTGAATCACAAAGTCACGGTCGTGGCGGTCTTTGATGCGCAGCAGCTCAGGGCCCATCTTCTCGAAACGGCCCGTCTCTTGCCACAGCTCAGCGGGTTGCACCACGGGCATGCTGCACTCCACTGCGCCCGCACGGTTCATCTCTTCGCGCACAATGGCCTCGACCTTGCGAATCACGCGCAAGCCCATGGGCATATAGGTGTAAATGCCAGCGCCCAGCTTCTTAATCATGCCGGCGCGCATCATGAGCTTGTGGCTCGCCACCTCAGCGTCGGCAGGCGCCTCTTTGAGGGTAGAGATAAGGAATTGGGAAGCTTTCATGACGGAACTCGCTGACTTCGGGTACGTTCGGCCTTTGATGCACCAGTTTCACTGTGCATAATGGACGAAGTTTAAAAATTGGGGTTTGATTATGCTTGACCGGGACGGCTTTCGGCCCAACGTCGGCATCGTCCTGCTCAACCAGAGAAATCAGGTATTTTGGGGCAAGCGGTTACGCACCCACTCGTGGCAATTTCCGCAAGGCGGCATTGACCGGGGGGAAACACCTGAGCAGGCGATGTTTCGCGAGTTGCACGAAGAAGTGGGGCTTCAGCCGGAGCACGTCCACATCGTTGCCCGTACCCGTGACTGGTTGCGCTACGAGGTGCCCGACCGTTTCATTCGGCGCGATGCGCGCGGCCACTACAAAGGCCAAAAACAAATTTGGTTCTTATTGCAACTGGTCGGCCACGACTGGGACCTGAACCTGCGCGCCACCGATCATCCAGAATTCGACGCTTGGCGTTGGAATGACTACTGGGTCCCGCTGGATGCGGTGGTGGAATTCAAACGTGGTGTCTATGAGATGGCGCTGACAGAACTGTCGCGTTACCTGCCCCGTCAGGAACCACGCAACCGCTACCTGCGCCAAGGCGCCCGTCCACGCCAAGACGACGACGCCCAAGACGCGCCCATGACATCACCCGGGCCCCTAGAACTTCCCCCGGATGCCACGTCACCCCCGATGGCAAGCCCGCCCCCCTCCAAACACCATGACTAAATTAACACTGTGGCGCGTAAGCCTTTCGCTGGTGCTGGGCCTATCCCTGCACGGCGCACAGGCGCAAGCGGACCTCGACTTGGCGGACTGGACAGAGGAAGATGCACCTCCGCCACCCGCGTTCTCGTGGGAGGGCAGCGTGGAATTGCAAATGCCACCTTATGTGACCGTGAAGGTGGCGATCGATCCACGCACTATCAACATCGGAAAAGACAGCGTGGTGCGATACGTCGCCATCATGCGCAACAGCAGTGGCACCGTGAACGCGTTTTACGAAGGCCTGCGTTGCACCACAGACGAAGTCAAAACCTATGCTCGGGCGGGTTCTTCGGGCAGCTGGTCACTGGTCAGCAAACCGGAATGGAAAGATGTGAATGGCACGCTGCCATCCAAACACGCGTTTATCTTTGCGCGCCAAGCAGCCTGCAATGTACGAGTGGTAAACCGGCTGGAAGAAATCCAGCAATTTCTCAAAACGCCCAGGCCTATGGGCAAAGAGAAACACTACAACTGAGACGCAACAGAGAACAAGATAGGACAGGGCTTAGACCTGCCTGAGCAGGATCTGCGCCCTTTGTCTTTGCGACACCCGAGTCGGCGCGTCAGCGCTGGCGGGTAACTACCAAATTGTCCCGGTGCAACATTTCGGGTTCGGCCGCGTAGCCCAGCAGACGTTCAAACTCGCTGGACGGCTTGCGGCACAACAAGCGGGCTTCTGAACTGGCGTAGTTAGCCAAGCCACGCGCCACCTCTTGCCCCGCCAAATCACGCACCGCGATCACGTCACCGCGCGAGAAGTCGCCCTCTACCTTCAGCATGCCAATCGGCAACAGGCTTTTGCCTTCATCGCGCACTTTAGCGGCGGCGCCGTCGTCTACCACGACCGCTCCGCGCAGTTGCAAATGGTCGGCCATCCACTGCTTACGGGCTTGCTGCTTCTGAGTTTGCGCGATCAGCAGCGTGCCAATGGCATCTCCTTGCGCCAACCGAATCAAGGCATCCGGCTCGCGGCCCCAGGCAATCACAGTGGACGCGCCTGAGCCTGCTGCGCGTTTCGCTGCCAGTATCTTTGTCAACATGCCGCCACGACCCAAGCTAGAACCGGCGCCACCCGCCATACGCTCTAGCGCGGGGTCTGCAGCACGGGCTTCGTGCACGAAGGTAGCAGCTGGGTCTTTGCGTGGGTCAGCCGTGAACAGGCCTTTTTGGTCCGTCAGAATGACCAAAGCATCCGCTTCGACCAAGTTTGCGACCAGCGCGCCCAAGGTGTCGTTGTCGCCGAACTTGATCTCGTCATTGACCACCGTGTCGTTTTCATTGATAACCGGCACCACACCGAGCTTCAGCAAGGTTAGTAACGTGGAACGTGCATTGAGATAGCGCTCGCGGTCCGCTAGGTCGGCGTGGGTGAGCAGCACCTGGGCACTACCAAGACCATTGGCGCGCAACTTGGTTTCGTACATATGGGCCAGGCCCATCTGCCCGACCGCAGCGGCCGCCTGCAACTCGTGCACGGCCTTGGGCCGCATCGTCCAACCCAGGCGTTTCATCCCCTCTGCAATGGCGCCACTGGACACCATAATGACCTCGCGCCCATCACGCATCAGATGGGCCAACTGGCGACACCACTCGCCAATCGCCTCTTCATCCAGCCCGCGGCCCTCGTTGGTCACCAAACTGGAGCCCACCTTGACCACCACACGGCGAGCATCACGCAACACGGGAGAGCTAAATTTTTGAGTCATTTTGACCTGTGGCCCTTATCGAATATGCGCAAGCAGCTCACTATTTAATAGCAATTCATACGACTGGCGGTTCGTCACCAGCGCCTGGCAAGAAGCGCGGGTCTACTTCAACATGAGGTTGTTCCGCTAGCTGCACTGCCTTAATGTGTTTGTAAATTGCTTTGATCAAAGGCTCACAGCCTTCACGCGTCAGGGCAGATATCTCGAACACCGGCCCTTTGAATTTATAGCGTTTGATGAAATCTTTGATCAGCGCCACGCGCTCATCGCCCGGCACCATGTCCAACTTGTTCAGCACTAGCCAGCGCGGCTTCTTGTGCAAGTCTTCGTCGTACTTTTTCAGCTCGTTCACAATGGCCTTGGCCTGCGCTACGGTGTCCACGCCATCGTCAAACGGCGCCATGTCCACGACATGCAACAGCAAACGGGTACGCTGCAAATGCCGCAAGAACTGGTGGCCCAAACCGGCGCCTTCGGCCGCGCCTTCAATCAAACCGGGCAAATCGGCGATCACAAAGCTCTGCTCTGGCCCAACGCGCACCACGCCCAAGTTGGGATGGAGTGTGGTGAAAGGGTAGTCAGCGATGCGCGGCCGGGCATTCGACACTGCGGTAATCAGCGTGGATTTACCAGCATTGGGCATGCCCAACAGGCCTACATCGGCCAGCACCTTGAGTTCGAGTTTAAGTTCTCGTTTTTCGCCGGGCCACCCGGGTGTTTTTTGGCGCGGCGCGCGGTTGATCGCACTTTTAAAACGCATGTTGCCAAAACCACCGTCACCGCCTTTGGCGATCGTAATCACCTCGCCGGGGGTAAGTAGCTCAAACAGCACTTCGCCGGTTTCGGCATCGGTGATGATGGTGCCCACGGGCATCTTGAGCGTGATGTCGTCACCGGCAGCGCCGAACATGTCAGAGCCCATGCCGTGCTCACCGCGCTTGGCGTCGTAACGGCGCGCAAAACGGAAGTCCACCAAGGTGTTGAGGTTGGAGTCGGCCACCGCAAACACGTGGCCGCCCCGGCCACCGTCGCCACCATTGGGGCCACCGAACTCTTTGTATTTTTCATGCCGAAACGAGACGCAGCCAGCGCCACCGTCTCCGGCAGAGATGTCAATGTAGGCTTCGTCAACGAATTTCATGGGGTACACCAGAGTTAGAAATGAAAAACCCCGCGCAAAGGGCGCAGGGTTTCTCGGGGAGCATGGGCAGTTTACGCTGCAGTCACGCTCACGGTGTGCTTGTTCATCGCACCTTTGATTGCAAAAGACACATGGCCTTCTACTAGGGCAAACAAAGTGTGGTCCACGCCCATACCGACATTGTCGCCAGCATGAAACTTAGTGCCGCGCTGACGCACGATGATGGAACCAGCGCTGACCAATTCACCGCCAAACGTCTTCACGCCGAGCATCTTTGGCTTGGAATCACGTCCATTTCGCGTAGAGCCGCCGCCTTTTTTCTGTGCCATGACCTTATCCTACGATGGCGCCGATTTGCAGTTCGGTGAACTGCTGGCGATGACCTTGACGTTTTTGGTAGTGCTTACGACGGCGCATTTTAAAAATGGTGACCTTATCGCGCTTACCATGGGAAATTACTGTGACCGTAACGGTCGCACCGGACACCAAGGGTGTGCCAACCTTCAGTTCAGCGCCGTTTCCGACGGCCAAAACCTCGTCAAACACAATCTCTTGGCCTACATCCGCAGCAATCTGTTCTACTTTAATTTTTTCACCAGCAGCAACACGATACTGTTTGCCACCGGTTTTTATGACCGCGTACATATTGACCTCTTCGACTAGGAAATCTGCAAATGAATTTTCGCAGAGCCCGGCAGTATAGCATTTCAGTTGATCTTTGGCAAGCCCGCCTCGGGCGTCCACGACCACCCAGAGCTGATTCCCTATAATTAGGGCACAACAAACCGGTCACCGCCTTGCAAGTTTCCACCCCCGGCTCCGCCACGGTTCTCTCCATCGTCGACGCAGATATGCGCGAAGTCGACAAGGTCATCACCCAGAGGTTGGACTCTGGCGTGCCACTTGTCGGCAGCGTCTCACAGTACATCATTTCTGCGGGCGGCAAACGCCTGCGGCCGGTGCTGCTGCTGCTGTGCTGTGGTGCGCTGGGCTACCGAGGGCCGCAACGCTACAACTTGGCGGCTGTGGTGGAGTTCATTCACACGGCCACCTTGCTGCATGATGACGTGGTCGACGAATCCGCCCTGCGGCGCGGAAACGCCACCGCCAATGCCAAGTTCGGTAACCCGGCCAGCGTGCTGGTGGGCGATTTCCTGTACTCCCGTGCCTTTCAGATGATGGTGGAAGCGCAGAGCATGCGCATCATGCAGGTGCTGGCGGACGCGACCAACGTGATTGCCGAAGGCGAAGTCTTGCAACTCATGAATATGCACAACGCCGCGCTGGATGAGGCCGGCTACCTGCAAGTGATTCGCTCCAAGACTGCCAAGCTGTTTGAAGCCAGCGCACGCGTCGGCGCCATCTTGGCGCAAGCCAGCGCAGAGCAGGAAGAAGCCTGTTCCGACTATGGGCAGGCGCTTGGAACCGCGTTTCAGGTGATTGACGATGTGCTGGACTACACCGGCGACGCTGCCGTCATGGGAAAAAATTTAGGGGATGATCTGCGCGAAGGGAAAACCACGCTACCGCTGATTGCAGCAATGCAACGAGGCACAGACGCGGAGTGCCAGCTGGTGCAGACGGCCATTGAAACGGGTGATGTGAGCTTGCTGAACGATGTGATTGCCATTGTGCGTCGCACGGGTGCACTGGAAGTTGCCCAAGCCGCAGCCCACTCAGAAGCAATGCGCGCCATCCGCGCTGCACAACGGCTTCCGGCAGGCCCGCACACCGACACATTGGTCGAACTGGCAACGCAGTTGTTGGCGCGAAATCACTGATTTTCGCACCCGCCTCAGGGCGTTTGTTTTGTCGGCGTTGCAGTGCTAGCGCCCGTAGATATCCTCAAACCGAACGATATCGTCTTCTCCAAGATAGCTTCCTGACTGAATTTCAATCATTTCTAACGGAATGAGGCCTGGGTTCTCCAGCCGATGCTGGGTCCCCAGCGGAATGTAGGTGGATTGGTTTTCCGACAACATCAGCACCTGCTCCCCCACGGTCACCTTGGCCACGCCACTCACCACCACCCAGTGCTCAGCGCGGTGGTGATGCATTTGCAGCGACAAGGCGGCACCGGGTTTGACCACAATGCGTTTGACCTGAAAACGCTTACCCCGGTCTACCGTGTCGTACGATCCCCAGGGGCGAAACACCTTGCGGTGGGTCTGGCCTTCACTACGCTCCGTTTTGCGCAGGCGGTCCACGATTTGCTTCACGTCCTGGGTTTTGTCCTTGTGGGCCACCAGCACCGCATCGGCCGTCTCCACCACGATCAAGTCGTCTACCCCGACGCAGGCGACCAAGCGTCCTTCGGAAAATGCCAGCGTATTGCGGCAATCATGTAGCAAGGTATCGCCTTGGGCAACGTTTCCGGAGGCGTCTTTGGGCAGCACCTTCCACAATGCCTCCCACGCACCCACGTCAGACCAACCGGCCGACAGCGGCAGCACCACCCCCACGGGCAAGGACTGCTCCCCGCCGTGGCTTGCGGCCAGCCGTTCCATCACGGCATAGTCAATCGAATCGCTGGGGCATTGTGCAAACGCCGCCTCACCCAGCCGCACAAATTCACCGTCTTCGCGGCGCTGCTCCCACGCCAGCGCGCAGGCTGCGGCGATATCTGAACGGCAGACGTGCAAGGCGGCCAACCAAACCGAAGCCCGCACCATAAACAAGCCGCTGTTCCAAGCGTAGTCTCCTGCCGCCAAGTAGCTTTCTGCGGTCGCCAGGTTTGGTTTTTCCACGAACCGCGCAATGCGCCGGGCACCGCCCACCAACCCCTGCGCCGGGCCCGCCTGGATATAGCCATACCCGGTTTCCGGTGCGTCGGGTGTAATGCCAAACGTCACCACCGCGCCCTCGGCAGCCAAGTGCGCGCCTTGCACTACGGCCGCCTGAAATGCCGGCACATCCAAAATCACATGGTCCGCAGGCATCACCAGCAGTATCGGGTCTGCTTCATTTTTCATAGCTGCCTGCGCAGCAACGGCAAGGGCTGGAGCCGTATTTCGTCCAAAAGGCTCCAAAACCAAGCGACCCGCCATTCCCAACAAGCGCAACTGCTCGGCCACGACAAAACGGTATTCCTCGTTGCACACCACCAGCGGCGCGGCCACATCCAAACCCGCTGTGCCTTGAACCCGGCGCAACGTGGCCTGCAGCAACGAATCCTCGCCCAGCAACGGCAGCAACTGTTTGGGGTATTTTTCGCGAGACAGCGGCCACAACCGTGTACCGGAACCTCCCGAAAGAACCACCGGCAAAACTGTTAAAGAACTATCCACGCGCGTCTCCCCAACGTAAGGTCATGGCGTCGTCGCCACGGTAAACCGTGTTTCCATGGCGGTCAACGCAGTAGTGGCGCGACACAATCATGTCCTCAAAATGCATGCCGGACGGAATGCGGGTGTACTCAAACAGCACCGACCGCGTGAGCCGCGCACCGGCGCATACCATGCTGCCATGGCCTATCCACGCCGGACCGGTAATGTGCGCGCCCGGCTCTACTTTGACGCTGGACCCCAAATACACCGGCCCTTCGATGGTGACCTGATCCCACGGCACCTGGGTATTGAGGCCAACCCAAACACCGGGCTTAACCTGGCGTCCCGGCATGGGCATGGACTCCACCTCACCCCGCAACACGCGCTGCAATACCGACCAATAGTCATCCACCCGACCAATGTCCAGCCAATGGAAGGGCCGGTTTTGCACATAGAAGGCTTGCTGTTCCGTCACCAACTGCGGAAACAGCTGCGACCCAATGTCGTAGACCTGCCCAACAGGCACCCTGTCCAGCACCTCAGGTTCAAACAAATAGATACCGGTGCTGGCTAGTTTAGAGCGCGCTTGTTCGGGGGTAGGTTTCTCCTGGAACGATTGGATTCGGCCCTTCGCATCAGCCACCACCATACCGTACGACGAGACCGCCTCAAGCGGCACCTCCATCGCCACCACGCTAGCCAACGCGCCTTGGACATGGTGCTCTGCCAAAGCCGCTGTAATGTCCAAGTCGATCAGTGCGTCTCCGCACAGGACCAACGTGGTTTGGTCAAAAAATCCGCTGAAATCCTGAATACGCCGCATCCCCCCCGCCGACCCAAGGGGTCGAGGCAGGATGTCCCCATGCTCGCGTACGCCTTCGTAGGAATAGCCAATCTCGACGCCCCAGCGGCTGCCATCCCCAAAATACTGCTCGATTTGTTGGTGGTGGTAGGCCACGTTCACCATGATCTCGCGGATACCATGGCGCGCCAAATGCTGTACTAAGTACTCCATCACCGGCTTGCCGAGAATGGGTACCATGGGCTTGGGTAAATCATGGGTCAAGGGCCGCACCCGCGTCCCTTGACCTGCCGCCAAAATCATTCCTTTTGCCATACGCCGCTACCCACTCCTTGCGCCGCCTGCGGCGCTACAGGCAGCAAGTGTATCGATCTAGGCACGATAAGGACTGACGTACTGAGCGCGCGCAACGATAATTCCACGTAACTTCACACCCCTCATCCACCTATGACGATTCTGGTTACCGGCGGTGCCGGCTTTATTGGCAGCAACTTTGTGTTGGACTGGCTCGCCCAGTCTGATGAGACCGTGATCAACCTGGACAAGCTCAGCTATGCGGGCAATCTCGAAAATCTCGCCGGCCTCGAAGGTGATACCCGTCACATTTTTGTACGGGGTGATATTGGTGACAAGGCCGTCGTGGCATCTCTACTGGCCACCCACCAACCGCGCGCCATCCTCAATTTCGCAGCAGAAAGCCACGTAGATCGCTCCATTCACGGCCCCGCTGCGTTTGTCGAAACCAACATTGTGGGTACTTTCAACTTGCTAGAGACAGTGCGCACCTACTGGGGTAGCTTGGACACCGCTGCACAGGCGGCATTTCGGCTGGTGCACGTCTCCACCGACGAGGTCTTCGGTTCGCTGGCAGCGCATGCTGCTGCCTTTGCAGAACAACACCCCTACGCCCCCAACAGCCCCTACAGCGCAAGTAAGGCGGCCAGCGACCACTTGGTGCGGGCTTACCACCACACTTACGGCCTACCGGCGCTCACCACCCATTGCAGCAATAACTATGGCCCCTACCATTTCCCGGAAAAGCTGATTCCCCTGATGATCGTCAATGCACTGGCCGGAAAGGCCCTGCCAATCTATGGTGACGGCCAACAGATCCGCGACTGGCTCTATGTGAAAGACCATTGCAGTGCGTTACGTCGCGTGCTGGAGGCAGGCAGCGTAGGCGAAACCTACAACGTCGGCGGCTGGAACGAGAAAGCCAATCTAGACATCGTCCATACGGTCTGTGCACTGCTGGACGAACTCAAACCTCGGACTGATGGCAAGCCCTACCAAGCGCAGATCACCTACGTTTCCGACCGTCCCGGCCACGACCGCCGTTACGCGATTGATGCCCGCAAGATCGAACAGCAACTGGGTTGGCGACCAGACGAAACCTTCGAATCGGGCATTCGCAAAACCGTGCAGTGGTATCTAGACCACCCCGATTGGGTCGCCCACGTCCAAAGCGGTAGCTACCGCGACTGGGTCAACCGCCAATACGGGGCCACCACCCCATGAAGCTGCTGCTTCTGGGCTGTAACGGCCAGGTAGGCTGGGAGCTGCAACGGTCACTGGCAGTGCTGGGCGACGTCGTCGCCTTACAGCGTGACGCCAGCTGCAACCCCCAAGGACTCAGCGGCGATCTGGGCGACACCCCAGGCCTGGAAGACACCATCACCCGGGTACAGCCTGATGTCATCGTCAATGCAGCGGCCTACACGGCGGTCGATCGAGCCGAAGCTGAGCCAGACGATTCACATCAAATTAATGCACTAGCCCCCGCCGTTATTGCGCGATCAGCTACTAAAACAGGAGCGTTCGTGGTGCATTACAGCTCGGACTATGTGTTTGACGGCGGCGGCGACCAGCCTTGGCAGGAAACGGATGCGCCTAGCCCGCTCAGTGCCTACGGGCGCAGCAAGCTGGCCGGCGACGAGGCCGTAGCACGCTGCCCACGCCATTTGATTTTGCGGACCAGTTGGGTTTATGGCGTACGCGGCGGTAACTTCCCCCGCACCATGCTGCGCCTAGCGCAAGAGCGCGATCAACTCTCTGTCGTGAGCGACCAATGGGGGGCGCCCACATCTGCTGCGCTACTGGCCGACATCACGGCGCATTGCCTTCACCAACTCGCGCGTAACCCCGCCTTGGCTGGCCTCTACCACTGCGCCGCCAGCGGCACCACCAGCTGGCATGGCTATGCCCAACAACTGTTTCAGCAGGCCCGAGCGCTGGGCTGGGCACTGCGCGCCACGCCTGACAAGGTACTCCCCGTCTCCAGCAGTCACTACCCCACGGTCGCGCGTCGTCCGGCCAATTCCCGCCTAGACTGCTCCCGCCTTCAGACACGCTTTGGCCTACGACTTCCGCCCTGGCAACAGGGCCTGACACACTGGCTGCAATCCATTTCAGAAAGCCCCTCGGCATGACTGCATTGAACGCAAACACCCCTGCCCGCAAAGGCATCATCCTCGCCGGTGGTTCCGGCACGCGGCTATATCCCGCCACCCAGGTCGTCAGCAAACAGCTGCTGCCCATTTACGACAAACCCATGATTTACTACCCCCTCAGCGTGCTGCTGCTGGCGGGTATTCGTGAGGTTTTGGTGATCAGCACCCCGCAAGACACACCGCGTTTTGAACAACTGCTGGGCGATGGGTCGCAATGGGGTATCCGCATCGAATACGCGGTGCAAGCCTCCCCTGATGGTTTGGCGCAGGCATTTCTGATCGGGGAGGCGTTCTTGGCTGGCGCACCGAGCGCCTTGGTGCTCGGGGACAACATCTTTTACGGCCACGATCTGGCCGGCCTTCTGCAATCGGCGCGCCAACAAAGCCTCGGCGCTACCGTGTTTGCCTATGCCGTGCAAGACCCGGAACGCTATGGGGTGGTGGAATTCAACGCCCAAGGCCGCGCCATCAGCCTAGAGGAGAAACCCACGACGCCCAAGTCCCGCTATGCCGTCACCGGCCTGTATTTTTATGACACCCAGGTTGTGGAGCTGGCCAAGCAAGTTCGCCCCTCCGCCCGTGGCGAATTGGAAATTACAGACCTCAACCGGCTCTATCTGGAGCAGGGCCAGTTGGATGTGCAGACCATGGGTCGGGGCTATGCTTGGCTGGACACCGGTACCCATGAGTCGATGCTGGAAGCCAGCCAATTCATCTATACGATTGAAAACCGCCAAGGCCTGAAAGTAGCCTGCCCCGAAGAAATTGCCTGGCGCAACGGTTGGATTGACGATGCCCAGTTGGGTCGCCTCTCCCAGCCGCTGGCCAAATCCGGGTATGGCCAGTACTTACAACGCCTCCTGCTACACAAGGTGTACTGATGCGCGCCGTCCCCACTGCCATCGACGGCGTGCTGCTGCTGGAGCCTCGGATATTTGGCGATGACCGCGGCTTCTTTTTCGAAAGCTTCAACGCCAACGTCTTTCAAGACCTCACTGGCGTCAAATTGCCGTTTGTCCAAGACAATCACTCCAAATCCAGCTATGGCGTGTTGCGCGGCATGCACTTTCAAGCCCAGCAACCGCAAGGCAAACTGGTGCGCGTCATCTCAGGGGCCGTATTTGATGTCGCGGTCGACATTCGACCCGCATCCGCTACGCACGGGCAATGGGTGGGAGAAATTCTGTCCGCCGAGAACAAGCGCCAAATGTGGGTACCTCCTGGACTAGCGCACGGGTTTCTCGTACTCTCGGAACACGCCGAATTTCTCTACAAAACCACCGACTATTACGCACCGCAGCACGAACGCTGCATCGCTTGGAACGACCCCACACTGGGTATCAAATGGCCCACCGTAGAAGGCGGACCCGTCTTGTCAGCGAAAGACGCCGCCGGCCTGGGTCTCGTGGAAGCCTGTACCTGAGTCTCAGAAGTCCCGCCGGTGGGGAATTAGCGACGTTTTAGGGCCCAAATTCGCACACTGGCCCGCGTCCTATCGCTCCAATGGGGCTGGCTTCGTATATCCTAGTCGGCTATGGCTGTAGCTGACTCTGTTTCCCGCGACTCCACCACCGTAGCGCTGCCCGGTATCGGGCGGGCGTTGGTGGCCGCAGGCAAGCTCCCCCAAAAGGCGGCGGAGGACCTGTACCGCAAAGCGATGGGGGGGAAATCCAGCTTCATGGCCGAGCTGGTGGGGTCCGGTGCAGTGTCCCCGGCAGACTTGGCCCACACCTTGTCAGCAGCCTTCGCGGCACCGCTGGTGGACTTGGACGCAGTCGATCCACAACGCCTGCCCAAGGGCCTGCTCGACCCGAAAATTTGCACCGACTTTCGTGTTCTCGTTCTAAGCAAACGGGGCAACCGCCTGATCATTGCCACGGCCGACCCATCCGACCAAGCGGCCGCAGAGCGCATCAAGTTCTCGACGCAGATGGGCTTTGACTGGGTTATTGCCGAATTTGACAAGCTGTCTAAGCTGGTCGACGCAAACACCACCACAGCCACCGAAGCGATGGAAGACATCATTGGTGGCGACTTCGAATTCGATGAATCTGCCGCCGAAGCTGCCACCGAGACCACCGCCGCCACGGCGGAAGTTGAAGACGCACCGGTGGTGCGCTTCCTGCACAAGATGCTGATGGACGCGTTCAGCATGCGCGCCTCCGATCTTCACTTTGAGCCCTATGAGCACACTTACCGGGTGCGCTTCCGTATTGACGGTGAACTTCGCGAAATCGCCAGCCCCCCCATCGCGATCAAAGACAAACTGGCCTCACGGATCAAAGTGATCTCGCGCATGGACATATCCGAAAAGCGGGTGCCCCAAGACGGGCGCATGAAGCTCAAAGTGGGCGCTGACCGGGTCATCGATTTCCGGGTTAGCACCTTGCCCACGTTGTTCGGCGAGAAGATCGTGATCCGAATCTTGGATCCGAGCAGCGCCAAACTGGGCATTGAAGCACTGGGCTACGAAGCTGAAGAAAAAGAGCGCTTGATCAAAGCTATCGGTCGTCCCTACGGCATGATTCTGGTAACGGGCCCTACCGGCTCCGGCAAGACGGTGTCTCTCTATACCTGCTTGAACATGCTGAACCAGCCTGGCGTCAATATCGCTACGGCAGAAGACCCGTCAGAAATCAATTTGCCGGGGGTCAACCAGGTCAACGTCAATGAAAAAGCCGGACTGACCTTTGCCGCCGCTCTGAAGTCCTTCCTACGCCAAGATCCCGACATCATCATGGTGGGTGAAATTCGCGACCTGGAAACGGCAGACATTTCCATCAAGGCCGCCCAAACAGGCCACTTGGTCCTGTCTACCTTGCACACCAACGACGCCCCCACCACCCTGACCCGCATGCGCAATATGGGCATACAGCCTTTCAATATTGCCTCCAGCGTGATCCTGATTACGGCGCAACGTTTGGCGCGGCGCCTGTGCGCGCAGTGCAAGCAGGTCGCTGACGTCCCCAAAGCGGCACTGTTGGATGCGGGGTTCAAAGAATCGGACCTGGAGGGCACTTGGAAGCCCTACCGTGCCATTGGCTGTTCGCAATGTAACAACGGTTACAAAGGACGCGTAGGAATTTACCAGGTTATGCCCATCAGCGACGAAATTCAGCGCATCATCCTGCGGGATGGTAGCGCCATGGATATCGCAGCGCAATCGGAAGCCGAAGGGGTTCGTTCGTTGCGCCAGTCCGGCCTGCACAAAGTCAAACTCGGACTGACTTCGTTGGAAGAAGTGCTGGCCGTCACCAACGAATAAAACAACACCAGGGGACCTTATGGCAACAGCAAAATCTGCGCCCAACAAAGACGCAGTATTCGAATGGGAAGGTAAGGACCGCAACGGAAAGCAGGTACGCGGAGAACTACGCGCTGCGGGCGAAAACCAGATCCGCTCTTCCCTGCGCCGCCAAGGGGTCACCCCCACCAAGATCAAAAAGCGCCGCATGCGCTCGGGCAAGTCCATCAAGCCCAAGGATATGGCGATCTTTACGCGCCAGCTGGCGACCATGATGAAGGCAGGCGTTCCGCTGCTGCAGGCCTTCGACATTGTGGGTCGCGGCAACCCCAACCCCAGCGTGACCAAATTGCTCAGCGACATTCGCTCCGACGTGGAAACAGGAACCTCGCTGAGTGCTGCGTTTCGAAAATTCCCGCTGTACTTCGATAATTTGTACTGCAACTTGGTTGAAGCCGGCGAGTCCGCCGGTATCTTGGACCAGTTGCTAGACCGCTTGGCGGTCTATATGGAAAAGACGGAAGCTATTAAGTCCAAGATCAAATCCGCGCTGATGTACCCCATCGCCGTGCTGGTCGTGGCCTTTGTGGTGGTATCGGTCATCATGATTTTCGTGATCCCGTCGTTCAAACAGGTGTTCTCATCGTTCGGCGGTGAATTGCCCGCACCGACGCTGATCGTCATTGCCATGAGCGAGTTCTTCATCGACTATTGGTGGCTGATTTTTGGTGGTATCGGCGGTGGCCTTTACTTCTTCATGCAGGCTTGGCGACGCAATGAAAAAGTGCAGGAGTTCATGGACCGCGTAATGCTCAAGCTTCCCGTATTTGGCGTCATGGTGGACAAGAGTTGCGTAGCCCGATGGACCAGAACGTTGTCAACCATGTTTGCCGCCGGCGTGCCGCTGGTAGAAGCGCTGGACTCTGTGGGCGGTGCATCAGGCAATGTGGTTTACCTCAAAGCCACGCAGAAAATCCAGGCCGAAGTGTCTACAGGTACTGCGCTGACCGCAGCCATGACCAACGTTAATCTGTTTCCTTCGATGGTGTTGCAGATGTGCGCCATCGGTGAAGAGTCTGGTTCGATTGACCACATGTTGGGCAAAGCCGCTGACTTTTTTGAAGCCGAAGTGGACGATATGGTCGCTGGCATTTCCAGCCTGATGGAGCCCATCATCATCGTGGTGTTGGGCACCATCATCGGCGGTATCGTTGTGTCCATGTATCTGCCCATCTTCAAGCTGGGACAAGTGGTTTGATGCCGACTGGCGTGCAGTGGCTCGATGCCAGCCTGATCGGCATCCTTGGACTGCTGATTGGTAGCTTCCTCAATGTAGTCATTCACCGACTGCCCAAGATGATGGAGCGGCAGTGGGCCCAAGAGTGTGCGGAGCTGAACCCGCCAAACTCTCCGCTTGCAGAACAAGCTGCGTTCAACCTGCTCACCCCGCGCTCTCGCTGCCCCCACTGCGGCCACGCCATCACCTGGTACGAAAACATACCAGTCATCAGCTATGTAGCGCTGCGTGGACGCTGCTCCTCCTGCAAAGCAAGAATTAGTGTGCGCTACCCGGCCGTTGAAGTCGTGACTGGGGCACTATTTTTTGCCTGCGCATGGCGCTGGGGCGCAACGCCTACTGGATTGGCGTGGTGCACATTCAGCGCCGCACTGCTGACGCTGGCGCTGATTGACTGGGACACCACGCTATTGCCCGACGACATCACCCTGCCTCTGTTGTGGTTGGGTTTGGTGGCCTCCGCAATGCAATGGACTCCCGTGCCATTGACCAGCGCGCTATGGGGTGCGGTGGCTGGCTATATGTCCCTGTGGCTGATCTATTGGGGTTTCAAGCTACTGACCGGCAAAGAGGGCATGGGCTATGGCGACTTCAAGCTGTTCGCCGCACTGGGCGCGTGGTTTGGCTGGCCCCTGTTAATCCCCATTATTTTGCTGTCCTCGGTTGTTGGTGCCGTGGTGGGCATCGCCCTGAAGTTCACCAGCGGCCTGCGCGAAGGCGGCTATGTACCTTTTGGCCCTTTTTTGGCCGGCGCTGGATTTATCACTCTGCTGCTGGGACCCAGCGCCCTGCGCCAACTGGCGGGCATCTAAACGCCCATGGTGGATGCAACACACATCGGTCTGACGGGAGGTGTTGGCAGTGGGAAAAGCACCGTAGCGGCCCTATGGGTCGAAATGGGCGCTACCCTGATCGACGCAGACGCGCTCGCGCGCTCGGCAACCACCGCCCAAGGCGCTGCGATTCCCGCCATCGTGCAAGCCTTTGGCGCAGAGGTACTCACCATTGAGGGTGCGCTAGACCGCGACAAGATGCGCACGCTCGCGTTCTCCGACCCCGACGCGCGCTCACTACTGGAATCCATCGTCCACCCATGGGTTGGCAAACTCATCACCCAAGCCGCGAACGATGCGAAAACCCAAGGCGCCAACTGCTTGCTCTTTGACATTCCCTTGCTGGTAGCGTCCGCGCACTGGCGTACCCAGCTGTGGCGCGTGTGTGTGGTGGACTGCCTGCCGTCCACCCAAATCGCAAGGGTGGTACAGCGCAATGGCCTAGACCCCGCCGATGTGCAACGGATCATCGACGCCCAGACATCACGGACCGAGCGTCTGAAAGCCGCAGACGCAGTGATCTTCAACGACGGCATCGACAAGACCGAGCTCGCTCTGCGGGTACGGGAAATTGCCACACAGTTCGGGCTATGATTCGACGACCGGAAAAACCAGCGTGATCCTCTACGAATACCCCTTCAACGAACGCATTCGCACCTATTTGCGACTCGAGCATCTGTTTCTGCGCTTGGCCGAACTGATGGCGCGCGACGACGCGCTAGACCACCACTTTGCGCTTGCCACGATCTTCGAAGTCATGGATGTCGGCGCGCGCGCCGACTTGAAGTCCGACGTGCTGAAAGACCTGGACAAACAGAAACAAATTCTCAATGGCTACCGAGGCAACCCTGCGATTGCAGAGAGCGTGCTGGACCAGGTAGTTGGACAATTGGATCAGTGTTTTTCTGCGCTCAATGGTTTGGTTGGCAAGGCCGGCCAGTCGTTGACCGAAAACGACTGGCTGATGAGCATCCGCAGCCGCGTCGGAATTCCCGGTGGCACCTGTGAATTTGACCTCCCCGCCTACTACGCGTGGCAACACCGACCAGTTGCACAACGTCAGGCCGATTTGCAGCGCTGGGCGTCCACACTAGCGCCTTTGGCCGAGTCCATCCATTTACTGCTCAAAATGCTGCGCGACTCTGGGGCGCCGCAAAAAGTGGTGGCCGTGGGCGGTCAATTTCAACAAAACCTGCCACAAGGCCGCACGTTTCAACTGCTGCGCTTGGCCTTAGACCCGAGCCAAGAGGTGATTCCAGAAATCAGTGGTAACCGTCTGATGGTGTCAATTCGACTCATGCAGCATGCGGACGATGATCACCTGCACGCCAGCACCGCTGATGGGGCATTCGAGCTCACGCTGTGCTCTTGAATTGCTGGTAGTGGCATCGCAATGACCCAAGGTCCCGCAGACTCTTCGCTAGGTACAAAAATCGTAACCTGCCCCCAATGCGGTGGCGACAGTGAGTACGCCCCCCACAATATCTACCGCCCGTTCTGCAGTGAACGCTGCAAAAACTTGGATCTCGGTGCTTGGGCCAGTGAATCGTTCCGTATGCCCAGCGAAGCGCCACCCGACGATATTGTGTTTGGCGACGCCCGGCTGCAATAAAGGCTAATTTTTAAGTCAAATCGGCCTCTAGCCCTTTAGATGTCTGCGCGAGCAGCTACTAAAACAGTAGCACCTTCGTGCTCCCGTTCTACCGCAAACCAGTCCAGTACCGGAATAGTGCCAGGCAACACCGGCCCCACCTGTACTGGTAGCTGCTGCCACGCAAAGTCTTGCGCTTCGCGCATCTGCAAGGCCCCGGTCCAGTCCCACACCTTGCAAAAATGCAGGCGCACCAGCGCATGGGGATAGTCCACCAATTCCACTTTCCAAGGCTCGGCAGCGGCAATGGTGATGCCAATCTCTTCCTGCAGCTCCCGACGCAAAGCTTGCTCAACAGACTCTTCCGCCTCCAACTTGCCCCCCGGAAACTCCCAGTAGCCGGCATAGGCCTTGCCAGTCGGACGCGAAGTCAACAAAAAGGCCCCGTCAGCGCGAACCAACACGCCCACTGCGACCTCGACAACTGCGCGATCCGTTCCACCTTGGCGTTCGGCCAGCGGGTCTGCCACCAGCACTTGGCTCATGGGGAAACGGGGTCTCGCCCGACAAAATCCTTAGCGAACTGGTAGGCCACACGGCCACTGCGTGAGCCCCGCTCCAGCGCCCACAACAAGGCTTCGGCCCGGGCAGAGGCAATGCCCGCAGGCGACACCCCCAGAGCTCCCAGCCATTGCGCCGCGATATGCAGGTATTCGTCTTGGCTGAAGGGATAGAAACTGACCCACAAGCCGAAGCGCTCTGACAAGGAAATCTTCTCTTCGACGCCCTCACCCGGATGCACTTCCCCGTCTTCAGTGTGCTGGTAGGTGAGGTTTTCCGACATGTACTCCGGCAGCAGGTGGCGTCGGTTGCTGGTCGCGTAAATCAGCACGTTGGGCGTGGCAGCGGCCACCGACCCATCCAACACAGATTTCAGTGCCTTGTAACCCGCCTCACCTTCGTCAAAGCTCAGATCGTCACAAAAGACGATGAATTTCTCGGACCGTTCCGCCACCAAATCCACGATGTCCGTCAGATCCACCAGATCGGCCTTATCGACCTCAATCAACCGCAAGCCCTGAGCGGCATACTCATGCAAACAGGCACGAATCAACGAAGACTTGCCGGTCCCCCGCGCACCGGTGAGCAACACGTTGTTGGCCGTAGCGCCCCGAACAAACTGGGCGGTATTGCGACGGATTTTTTCTTTCTGGTCGTCGATTTCCCGCAGATCGTCCAACGCCATGGCGCCCACGTGCTGCACCGGCGTAATAACGCCCTGCCCCGAACGGCGACGGCGGTAGCGAAAGGCTATGGACGCGCCCCAATCGGGCGTCTCCACACCGTGCGGCAATGACGCCTCGACCCGGGCCATGAAGACTTCAGCCCGCGCAAGAAAACTCACCAACTCCTGAGGCAGGGTGCTGTCGCTCATCGTCTTTTACGACCGGTAGTCGGCGTTGATGGTCACGTAGTCGTGGCTAAAGTCACAGGTCCATACGGTGTCACTGGCTTCGCCTCGGCCCAAGCCCACGCGCACCGTAATTTCGCTTTGCTTCATGACCCGCTGACCATCTTCTTCGCGGTAGCTGGCGTTGCGTCCACCCTGCGTTGCAACATGGACATCATCCAAATGCAACTCGATGCCCGCTTGGTCAAGGTCATCAATACCGGCATAACCAACCGCCGCCAAAATACGCCCCAGATTTGGGTCACTTGCATAAAACGCAGTTTTCACCAACGGAGAATGGGCGATGGCGTAGGCCGCCTTGCGGCACTCCTCTGAAGTCCGGCCACCCTCCACTTTCACGGTAATGAATTTGGTGGCGCCTTCGCCGTCCCGCACAATGGCTTGGGCCAACTGGCGTGCCACACCCAACATGGCAGCCTTCAAAGCCTGCCCATCGGGAGACTGCAGGGACGTGATCTCCGCATGGCCCGCTTGATTGGTCGCAATGACCACCAAAGAATCATTGGTAGAGGTATCACCGTCCACGGTCACGCGGTTGAACGAGCCGTCGGCCAGCTCAAGCGACAAAGCGTGCATCACGCTCTGCGCTACACAGGCATCGGTCGCAATAAAGCCCAGCATGGTGGCCATGTTCGGGCGAATCATGCCCGCACCTTTGCTGATGCCCGAGATGCTGACGCATTTGCCATCGATTTCCAACTGTGCGCCATAGGCTTTGGGTTGGGTATCCGTGGTCATGATGCCCTCGGCGGCCTTTAGCCAATGGTCGGAACGGGCATCGACAATCGCCGCGTCCAGTCCGGCCTCGATGCGGTCCACCGGCAAAGGCTCCATGATGACGCCGGTCGAAAACGGCAGCACCTGCTGCGGCGAGATGCCCAGCTTGACGGCCAGTGCCACACAACTGCGTTGCGCTCGCGCCAAACCGTCGGCACCGGTTCCCGCATTGGCGTTACCCGTATTGATCAGCAAGGCGCGTACGGCGCTGCCGCTTGCCAAGTGCTCCCTGCACAGTTGCACCGGCGCGGCACAAAAACGGTTAGAGGTAAAGACGCCCGACACACTGGCACCCGGGTCCAGCAGCACCACCGTCAGGTCTTTGCGATCGGCTTTTCGGATACCTGCCTCGGCAACACCGATACGAACACCCGCAATGGGAAACAGCGACGCCGCGTTCGGCAGAGGAAGATTGACGGGCATGGAGACCTCAGTTCAGCTTGCCGTGGCAGTGCTTGTATTTTTTGCCGCTGCCACAGGGGCAGGCCTCATTGCGTCCGACCCGTGGCAGCGCAGCAGCGACCGTCGCTGAGTCAACGGTGGTCTCGACCTCCCCCGTTTCCGTCGGCGCGCTGTAGGTCACGTTGGCAATGCTCTCGCCTTTGGCCTCCATCGCATCAGCAGCCTGGTCCAGTTGCTCATTCGACTGAATCTTCACATTCATCAAAATCTTGGTGACTTCGTTCTTAACGGAATCCAGCAACAATCCGAACAGCTCGAAGGCTTCGCGCTTGTACTCCTGCTTGGGCTGCTTCTGGGCGTAGCCGCGCAGGTGAATACCTTGGCGCAAATAGTCCAAAGCGCTCAGATGGTCACGCCAATGACTGTCAATACTCTGCAACAGCACCATACGCTCGAACTGGGTAAAGTTCTCAGCGCCGACCAGTTCCACCTTCGCCTGGAACATGGCATTGGCGGCTTCCACCACCCTGGTCACCAGCTCATCGTCGGTGATGGAACTGGATTCAGACACCTGCTTCTGCAGCGCCAACTCGATTTGCCAATCGTCCCGCAGACCTTTTTCCAAGGCTGGAATATCCCACTGCTCTTCCACCGACTCCGCAGGCACGTACAAACGCACCAAATCCTCAAAGGCACCTTCACGCAGCGACGTGATTTGTGCATTCAGATCCTGCGCATCCAAAATCGCATTGCGCTGCTGGTAGATCACCTTGCGCTGGTCGTTCGACACATCGTCATACTCCAGCAGCTGCTTCCGCATGTCGAAGTTGCGCGCCTCGACCTTGCGCTGCGCGCTCTCGATACTGCGCGTCACGATACTGGCCTCGATGGCTTCGCCCTCAGGCATCTTCAAGCGGTCCATGATGGACTTGACGCGGTCGCCCGCAAAGATCCGCATCAAGGAATCATCCAGACTCAAATAAAAGCGGGAGGAGCCAGGATCACCTTGGCGCCCAGAACGGCCCCGCAGTTGGTTGTCAATTCGGCGCGACTCATGCCGCTCTGTGGCGATAATGCGCAAACCGCCCAGGGCCTTGATCGCCTCGTGATCTTGCATCCACTGGGTCCGCAGGGCTTGGACCTTGGCCTTCTGGTCCGCCGCACTTAAGGACGTATCAGCCTCGACCGCTCCAATGGCATTTTCAATATTGCCGCCCAGCACAATATCCGTGCCCCGGCCTGCCATATTGGTGGCGATGGTGATCATCTTAGCCCGGCCCGCCTGGGCCACGATATCCGCCTCGCGCGCATGCTGCTTCGCGTTCAACACCTGGTGCGGCAGCTTTTCTTTTTCCAAGAGATCGGCAATGATTTCCGAGTTCTCAATGGATGTGGTTCCCACCAACACGGGCTGACCACGTTCGTAGCATTCACGGATATCTTGAATGGCGGCAACGTACTTTTCCCGAGTGGTTTTGTACACGCGGTCCAACTGGTCATCACGACGGCTGGTTCGATTGGGAGGAATCACCATGGTCTCCAGGCCATAGATTTCCTGAAACTCATACGCCTCGGTATCTGCGGTTCCGGTCATGCCGGAGAGCTTGCCGTAAAGCCGGAAGTAGTTCTGAAAGGTAATGGATGCCAGCGTCTGGTTTTCAGCCTGAATCTGCACGCCCTCTTTCGCCTCGACCGCTTGGTGCAAGCCATCGCTCCAGCGGCGCCCCGTCATCAGGCGGCCGGTAAATTCGTCCACAATCACGATTTCACCTTCTTGCACCACGTAATGCTGGTCACGGTGGTAGAGGTGATTGGCACGCAACGCGGCATACAGGTGGTGCATGAGCGTGATGTTGGCCGGGTCGTACAACGACGATCCCGAAGGAATCAAACCCAACTGGGCGAAGATTTGCTCCGCCGACTCATGGCCCTGCTCTGTCAGGAACACCTGGTGGGTTTTTTCGTCCAGCGTGAAATCGCCGGGTGTAATGACGCCTTCACCGGTCCGTGGGTCGGCTTCGCCGATTTGCTTGACCAAATTCGGAATCGCTTTGTTGATCGCGATATACAAGTCTGTGTGGTCTTCGGCCTGTCCGCTGATGATGAGCGGCGTGCGCGCTTCATCGATCAAAATGGAATCCACCTCGTCCACGATGGCGTAGTTCAGTCCGCGCTGCACGCGGTCCGCGACCTCATAGACCATGTTGTCGCGCAGGTAGTCAAACCCGAACTCATTGTTGGTTCCGTAGGTGATATCGGAGCGATAAGCCGCCTGTTTCTCCTCACGGGGCACTTGCGACATGTTGATGCCAACGGTCAAACCCAGGAAGTTGTAGAGGCGCCCCATCCAAGTCGCGTCCCGGCTTGCTAGGTAGTCGTTGACCGTGACCACATGCACACCCTTACCCGCCAGTGCATTCAAATAGACAGGCAGTGTCGCAGTCAAGGTCTTACCCTCGCCGGTGCGCATTTCCGAAATCTTGCCATGGTGCAAAGCCATGCCGCCAAGCATCTGCACGTCGAAGTGGCGCATTTTCATCACGCGCTTTGAGCCTTCGCGCACAACAGCAAACGCTTCAGGCAGGAGCGCATCCAACGACTCCCCGCCCGCTACACGATCCTTGAATTCCTGCGTCTTGGCACGCAAGGCCTCGTCGCTCAGTTGCTCGAACTGCGGCTCCATCGCATTGATGCGCGTCACCACATGGCGGTACTGTTTGAGCAGGCGGTCATTGCGACTGCCGAAGATTTTGGTGAGGATATTGATGGCCATGAATTCAAGACTGGCCTGTTCCCCTCCATGGGGCCCAGAACAGCGCAGTCCGTTGGTGTCGTCAGAAAGAAATGGGGACCATGTGGCAAAAGGCAAGCGCTTGCGCGAACACCGCTTCCCACAGGACTAAACCACGCATTTTAGCGTTGCGTGACGCCCGTACCAGACTGGGTAACCACGGGCGCCGGAACATTGCGTCCGGCATTCAGAAATTTTTGCGGATCCTGAGGGACACCCTGCACCAAAACCTCAAAATGCAAATGGGGCCCCGTCGAACGCCCGGTGGTACCGACCTCCGCAATTTTTTGCCCACGCTTAATGAGATCCCCCTTTTTGAGGAACACTTTGGAAGCATGGGCGTAACGGGAGATCAAGTTATTGCCATGGTCGATTTCGATCATGTTGCCGTACTGAAAGTGGAACTCTTGGGTTACCACCATGCCCCCCGCTGCGGCATAGATAGGCGTCCCAACGGGGGTCGGGAAATCCAAGCCCGTGTGCAGCGCCGAACGCCCGGTGATCGGATCGATGCGCCAACCAAAAGACGACCCAGTATGAACACCCAAAACCGGTGCCTGAGTCGGCACCATCATTTGCTTGATTTTGCGATCGAACAACGCCGACTCCATGACCGTCATCGCGTCGGATCGCTGGGTGGCCAGCACATCCAAGGCAGCAAGATTGGCGTCCAGCTCCTGCAGAGTTAAAGGCCGGCCTTCAATCAACAAACCGCCTTGCCCTGGTTTGCTACGTATTTCTGCAGGGTTGATTCCCGCCAAGCCGGATACGCGTTCCCCCAAGGATTCCAATTGCAGTATTTTGGCCTGCATCTCACCGAGCTTCTTAGCCAGAACCTCTACGTTTTCACGCAAATAGCGGTCTCGCTGTGCAAACTCGTCCTTGACCACAAGTCGCACCAAAGAGCCTACGACGGGCCAGCCCTCACGGGCACCCTTCAAAAACACCCAATAGTAGAGACTGGAGGAAACCAAGACCAAGGCCAGAGCCAGCGCACAAAAAAGCGCCAGCAACTTGGCACCACTCAAATGAAAGGCCCTGGATTTGGCCATCCAAGCGTCCGTGATAATGACTTGCATCTTCCAACACCTTCTTCATGCCATCTGTTCACCACCACCGCGCTGTGTCGGTATTGCAAGCCAGCCAAGAGTCACCAACGTTGGCGAGGTTGAGCGAACTTGCTGCCGAATCTAGTGCTCGGCTCCAGAGTTTGAGGGCGATTATTCCGCTCACCTTACAGGCATCCATTCAGGCGGGGCCTATTGAGGGGAGCGAGTGGTGCCTACTGATAAGCAACACTGCTGTGGCGGCCAAAGTACGCCAATTACTGCCTGCTATGCAGGCGCACCTGCGCACCAAAGGGTGGGAGGTTAACGCAATTCGGCTAAAGGTTCAAATGTCGCCCGCCAACCGAGGGCGGTAGCGAGGAGGGGAATGGTGCCGATTGTCGGATTCGAACTGACGACCTACCGCTTACAAGGCGGGTGCTCTACCAACTGAGCTAAACCGGCACGGGCTGGATTCTACCTCAGCAAAATGCCTGTCTCAGGCAATCCATGGCTCTATTTAACGCGTGTCAATGCGGGACGACCCGACCCAGAAGGTTTGGGCGTATCCGGGCCATCGTCCGCTTTGGCTGGTGGAACCGGAACGAGCGGGGACGGCCTAACCTCGGCCACTGCCTCCGCCGCAAGGCCCAAAGGTGCCGCCGGTAAAGCACTGACCGGAAAGGCCATCCCTTGACCATTTTCTCGGGCATAAATAGCCAAGACCCGGTGCACAGGGACCAAGATGTCGCGGGCGACGCCCCCGAAACGCCCTTTGAACTCGATGTACTCGTTGCCTAGCTGTAACGCACTGGTGGCGTCAAAACTCACATTGAGAACAATTTCTCCGTCCTTGACATACTCTTGGGGTACCCGCACCGATTCATCCACCTGCACGGCAATAAAGGGGGTAAATCCGTTATCGGTGCACCATTCGTACAGCGCCCGGATCAAATACGGGCGAGTGGATTGAACGTTGTCGGCATCTAGCATGTCAGCTACGCCTTATTTGCGCATGACCTTTTCGGACGGCGTCAGCGCCTCAATATAGGCAGGACGGGAGAATATGCGCTCTGCGTATTTAAGCAAAGGCGCCGCATTCTTGCTGAGGTCAATGCCGTAGTAATCCAGACGCCACAGCAGCGGCGCGATGGCTACGTCGAGCATGGAGAAGTTCTCTCCCAGCATGTACTTGTTCTTCAAGAACACAGGCGCCAACTGGGTCAAACGGTCACGGATGTGTGCGCGGGCTTTTTCCAACGCCTTCTCATTGCCCTTGGATGCTCGTGCTTCCAAAGTAGACACATGCACGAACAGTTCTTTCTCAAAGTTCAGCAAAAACAAACGCACGCGCGCGCGGTCCACCGGGTCGCCGGGCATCAGCTGAGGATGAGGGAAGCGCTCGTCGATGTACTCGTTGATGATATTGGACTCATACAGAATCAGATCACGCTCTACCAAGATTGGAACCTGACCGTACGGATTCATCACACTGATGTCTTCCGGCTTGTTGTAGAGGTCTACGTCGCGGATTTCGAAATCCATGCCTTTCTCAAACAGCACGAAACGGCAGCGGTGAGAAAAAGGGCAAGTTGTTCCTGAATACAGCACCATCATGGCGGGAGACTCCTAAAAAAAGAAAAAGAGTGGGATGCCTGCGCAGGCCCACTCTGACACCATCGCACACCCGAAAGTGTGCGATTGGGCGACACGGTTACTTGACGTCTTTCCAGAACGCCGCATTCAAACGCCACGTAAACAGCGTCAGCACCATCAAGAACAGCAACACCCAAACACCCACACGAACGCGGGTATTTTGGGCTGGCTCCCCCATCCATTGCAGGTAATTCACCAAGTCGCCAACGGCCTGATCGTACTGGGCCGGCGTCATGGTGCCTGGTGTCACTTGCTGCCACCCTTTGAACACTTGGGCTTCATGGCCGTGCTCTTCTACGGTGTCATAGAGCGGAACGCGCTTGCCTTGAAGTTCCCACAAAGCGTGGGGCATACCTACGCTAGGGAACACCAAGTTGTTCCAACCAGTGGCTTTGGTTTCATCCGGGTAATAGGTGCGCAGATAGGTATAGAGGTAATCCGCCCCACTACCACCAGCACCAGCGCGAGAGCGAGCGATCACGGTCAGATCCGGAGGATTCGCACCAAACCAATCCTTGGCTTGCTTAGGGTCAATCGCCGCCTTCATCGTTTCACCCACTTTTTCTGTGGTGAACAACAGGTTGTCTTTGATTTGCTGCTCAGTCAGTCCAATGTCTTGCAGGCGATTGAAGCGCATGAAGGCCGCAGAGTGGCAGTTCAGACAATAATTGACGAACAGCTTGGCGCCATTTTGCAGCGACACCAGATCGTTGGTCTTGATGGGGGCTTTGTCCAGAGGAATACCGCCACCGGATGCATGTGCTCCGACAGCAAACCCCAAAGCAGCCACAAAGGTAATAAACGCTTTTTTCATATGGGTCGACTCCGGGCGCTCAGTGGGCAACAAAGGTCACACGATCGGGAACCTGTTTAGGCTCTCCCAACGCACTCCACCAAGGCATCAGTAAGAAGAACCCAAAATAGAACAAAGTACCAACTTGAGAAACACGCTCGCCAATAGGCGATGGCGGCTGCACTCCCAAATAGGCCAGTACCACAAAGTTAATCACGAAGATGCCGTACAGGTAAGCATGCCAGCTTGGGCGATAGCGAATCGACTTCACGGGGCTGTAATCCAGCCAAGGGAGGAAGAACAGGATGATGACCGCACCGCCCATCACGACCACGCCCCAAAATTTGGCGTCAATCGACAACATCAGCACCGTCGCGACAATGGCTGCTCCAGCCAGCGCACCCTTGAACAGGTTGGGCATCTTGAACTTAACGATACTGAACGCGGCAGCACCCAAAACGCAGGCAATCAGCGCATACATCATCTCACCCGTAATGGCCCGCAGCATGGAGTAGAACGGTGTGAAGTACCAGACTGGAGCAATGTGCGCCGGAGTTTTCAACGGATCAGCCGGGATGAAGTTGTTGTACTCCAAGAAGTAGCCACCAAACTCTGGTGCGAAAAAGATGATCGCCGTGAACACCATCAAAAACACACTGACTCCAAAAATGTCATGCACGGTGTAATAAGGGTGAAAAGGCACGCCGTCCAGGGGATGGCCCTTGTCGTCGCGCGGAGCGTTGGGGCCCTTGATCTCAATGCCATCAGGGTTGTTGGAGCCGACATCATGCAGCGCCAACAAGTGCGCAACCACCAAGCCCAACAGCACCAGCGGCACAGCAATCACGTGGAAGCTGAAGAAACGGTTCAAGGTCGCATCACCCACCACGTAATCGCCACGAATCAGCAGCGCCAAGTCGGGGCCAACCAGGGGCACTGCCGCGAACAAGTTCACGATCACCTGCGCACCCCAGTAGGACATTTGGCCCCAAGGCAGCAAATAACCCATAAACGCTTCGGCCATCAGGCACAGGAAAATGGCGCAGCCAAAGACCCAGACCAGCTCACGCGGTTTCCGGTAGCTGCCGTACAACAAGCCGCGGAACATGTGCAGATACACCACCACAAAGAAGGCAGAAGCGCCCGTAGAGTGCATGTAACGGATCAGCCAGCCCCAAGGCACATCGCGCATGATGTACTCGACCGAGCCAAATGCCAATGCGGCGTCAGGCTTGTAGTGCATGACCAAGAAAATGCCAGTCACGATCTGGATCACCAGCACCAGCAGCGCGAGTGAACCGAAGATGTACCAGAAGTTGAAGTTTTTCGGAGCGTAATACTCCGACATATGCACCTTGTAGGCGTCAAAGGCGGTAGGGAACCGGTTTTCAAACCAGTTAGTTACCTTTTCGCCCGCCGAGGCGTTGGGGGAAATTTCCTTGAATTCAGCCATGGGGAAGCCATGTCTTAGTCCTCAGGCTTTCTTGTCTTCGCCGATCAGCAGCTTGCTGTCAGACAGGTACATGTGCGGTGGCACTTCGAGGTTGTCAGGCGCGGGCTTGTTCTTGAACACGCGGCCGGCCATGTCGAATGTGGAGCCATGGCAAGGACACAGGAAGCCACCCTTCCAGTCATCTGGCAAGGAAGGCTGAGCTCCGGTCTGAAACTTCTCGGAGGGCGAGCAACCCAAGTGAGAGCAAATACCGACCGCCACGAAGTACTCAGGCTTGATGGAACGGCCTTCATTGCGCGCATATTCGGGCGTCAACTCGGAGGGCTTGCGCTCCGACTTGGGGTCAGCCAACTCACCGTCAATGGACGGCAAAGCTGCCACCTGTTCTGGCGTGCGCCGCACAATCCAGACGGGCTTGCCACGCCATTCCACTGTTAACTTTTCACCGGGCTTGATACCCGCAATGTCCACTTCTACGGCGGCACCGGCGGCCTTGGCGCGCTCAGAAGGCTGAAAAGTGCTCACAAAGGGGATGGCGGTTGCAACACCACCCACTGCACCAGCACAGCCGGAAGCAATCAACCAGGTCCGTTTGCTGGTGTCGATCTTGTTGGTGTCGACCAGGGTTTCACTCATGAGAATCCTCAATGAACATCGCTATAAGGGGAAGCCTTGGATTGTAGCTGACCGCCGTAGGGGTATTCAACGCCGCTTCCGACGGATCGCACCCGAGCAACACCGTGTTTCTCGGTCATACTTCGCGTTTTTCAACTTCGACGGAGCCAGCCACCATGGGAATGATTCAAGAATTCAAGGACTTTGCGGTCAAAGGCAATGTGATCGACCTCGCGGTTGGCGTGATCATTGGCGGCGCATTCGGCAAAATTGTGGCCTCGATGGTCGGCGACCTGATCCTGCCCCTGGTGGGCGCCATCATTGGCAAGCTGGACTTCTCCAACCTGTTCATCGTGCTGGGCTCAGTTCCAGACGGGACCGCCCCGACATTGGACGCGCTCACCAAAGCTGGCGTCCCAGTCTTCGCCTATGGCAACTTCATTACCGTCGCGGTCAACTTCGCCATTCTTGCTTTCATCATTTTTCTGATGGTTAAGCAAGTGAACCGTCTGAAAAAGGAAGCCGAAGTACCGGCACCTGCGGCCGCAATCACCCCGGAAGACGTGCTTCTGCTACGCGAAATTCGCGACAGCCTGAAAAAGTAACTAGGCCAGCTGGCGCGCCATCCGCAAGGCCGCCAGCATGCTGGCCGGGTCCGCAGCCCCCCGGCCCGCAATATCCATGGCCGTGCCATGGTCCGGGCTGGTCCGCACCAGCGGCAGCCCCAAGGTGACGTTCACCCCCTGCTCCACCCCCAAGTACTTCACGGGAATCAGTCCCTGATCGTGGTACATCGCGATCACCACATCAAACTCCCCGGCTTGGGTTGCTTTGGAACGTGCGCGCATAAACACCGTATCCGGCGCCAAAGGGCCGGTCACCACGCAGCCTTCCGCCCGCGCGACCGCAATGGCGGGCGCAATCACGTCAGCCTCTTCCCGTCCAAACAAGCCACCCTCCCCTGCATGCGGGTTCAACCCGGCCACCGCCATACGGGGCTCGCGCCCCAAGCTGGCGCGTAGCGCCGTGCGCGTGATACGCAAGGTTTGGAGCACGTTGTCCATGGTCACCGCGTCAATCGCATCGCGCAAGGACATATGAATGCTGACTAGCACGGTGCGCAACTCGTCATTGGCCAACATCATGCGCACCGGCATGGCCTCTAGCGTTACAGCGTGATAGCGGGCGGCAGCGGCCTGCAACATTTCTGTGTGGCCGGGATAAGCATCGTAGGGCGCGCCCGCAGCAGAAAGTGCTTCTTTGTGCAACGGTGCAGTAACCACCGCCGCCAGTTCACCGCGCAGGGCTGCATCGGCGGCCCATAGCACACAACGCCCCGCAAACTCACCTGCTTGTGCACTCACCCGCCCCCAAGGCACGGGCGCCAAATCTGCGCCGACTTGCAACACCGGCAAACAACGCGGCGGTAGCTGTAGCAGCTCGTCCAAGTGATTCACCACCACCACCGGCAGCGGCACAGCGCCCTGTACCAGCACCAAGGCCCGGCGCATGGTTTGCACATCGCCCGCCACAAAGCAGCCTTTTACGTCTTGCGGGTGCTGCACAAAGCACTTGGCAATAATTTCTGGGCCGATTCCGGCGGCGTCGCCCATGGTGATGGCAATCGGGCGCATGGTCAGGCCGGGTTATCGATGTCGATGAACTGGTGGTCCAAGCCCAGCTCGGCGGCCACACTGGCCCCCACCGCCTGCACGCCGTAGCGCTCGCTGGCGTGGTGACCGCAGGCCAAATAGGCCACACCGCACTCGCGCGCGTAGTGCGCCTGCGGCTCAGAAATCTCGCCTGTAATGAAAGCATCCGCACCGGCGGCAATGGCCGCTTCAAAATAGGACTGGGCGCCACCGGTACACCAGCCAATCTTGCGCAAAGGCTTGTCCGAACCGGCACCCGGCACCAGCACGACGGCCCGACCCAGCGCCGCCTGCACATGGTCTGCCAGTGCCTGGGCACCAGTGAACGGCTGTCCGCTGCGACCCAGCCATCCCAGTTGCTGCTCGCCAAACTGACTCTCTGCAATCAAACCCAGGCGCTGCCCCAACTGGGCGTTGTTGCCCAACTCCGGGTGCGCGTCCAGCGGCAGGTGATAGGCATAGAGATTGATGTTGTGGGCCAGCAGCAGCCCTAGGCGTTGGCGCATCCAGCCGGTGACCCGTCCGTCCTGGCCGCGCCAAAACAGGCCGTGGTGGACCAAGATCGCGTCGGCGTCGGCCGCAATGGCGGCTTCAATCAGTGCCAGGCTGGCGGTTACCCCGGTCACCAGTCGGCGCACTGGCATGCGCCCCTCCACCTGCAGGCCATTGGGACCATAGTCCTTGAAGCGTTCAGGCTGCAACAAGGCGTCCAGGCGGGCAAGCAAGGTGGAGCGGTCGGTCATGGCGTGGGCGGTGGCAAAGTGTCAGGCATTGTCGCCGACTGTTTTGGTAGAGACTGTGGCTGCCAATCGCTGTCACAGCCCCGGCCTGCAGCAATCCAGCGACGGGCCAAACGCTGCAGCAACGCCCCCACCGGCCGGACCAACCAGGCCCCGCGCCGGCCCAAAGCCTGCGCGGCTGTGGCATGCGGCTCGGTCAGCGCGCCACAGCGGTACAAGGCAGCCACCCCATCCCATTGCAACGCCGTGCAGGCGCCAGTGCGCCGTCCGGACAACACCATGCCCAGCGGACAGGGTTGCGACAAACAACACACACCACAACCGTTGCAAGGCGCGCCCTCGACAGGCTTACGCGGTGCGGCAGGGTGGATGTGGATGGTTTGCATGGGCGCTGGAATCTGGCCCTCACTGTACCGCGACCCGCCTACAATTTGGCACGCGCCGCGCTGGTGCGCTCCCCCCTGCTGGACTGCATGATGAAACGACTTTGGCTGCTGTTTTCCCAAACCATCACGGTGCTGCTGGCAAGCTACTTCGTGGTCGCCACCCTCAAACCGCAATGGTTGGGGCACTCGCATGGCGTGGTGGACAGCGCCGTAGCGCTATTGCAAGCCCCGGCAACGCTGCCAGGCTCCGTGCCACCGGGCAGCTACCGGCTGGCCGCACAAAAGGCCTCCGCCGCAGTGGTCAGCATCAACACCAGCAAAGCGGCCGCCAAAAACCCCAATGCAAACGACCCTTGGTTCAAGTTTTTTTACGGCGACCAGGGCAACGAACCCCAAGGCGGCCTCGGCAGCGGCGTCATCGTCAGCCCCAATGGCTACATCCTGACCAACAACCATGTGGTCGAAGGCGCCGACGAAATTGAGGTGGCGCTGAACGACGGCCGCCACGTGCCCGCAAAAATCATTGGCACCGACCCGGACAGCGACCTGGCAGTCCTCAAGATCGAGTTGGACAAGCTGCCCATCATCGTGCTGGGGGACTCTGACGCGCTGGAAGTGGGCGACCAGGTGCTCGCGATTGGCAATCCGTTTGGCGTCGGTCAAACCGTCACCAGCGGCATCGTTAGCGCGCTGGGGCGCAACCAGCTGGGAATCAATACTTTTGAAAACTTCATCCAGACCGACGCCGCCATCAACCCCGGCAACTCGGGCGGAGCCTTGGTGGACTCCAGCGGCAACCTGCTGGGCATCAACACCGCCATCTACTCCCGCTCGGGCGGCAGCATGGGCATTGGCTTCGCCATTCCGGTCACCACTGCAAAAATGGTGCTGGACGGCATTGTGAAAGACGGCCAAGTGACGCGCGGCTGGATCGGCGTGGAACCCAGCGACCTGTCGCCCGAACTGGCACAAACCTTTGATATTCAGAACGACAGCGGCGTGATCGTCACCGGGGTGCTGCAAAACGGCCCCGCCGCCCTGGCGGGCATGCGCCCCGGCGATGTGATTGTGCGCATCGGCGACAAGCCCGTTGGCGACGTTATCCAGCTGCTGTCTGCGGTGGCCTCACTCAAGCCGGGCACGGCCGCAGTGTTTGGCATTTCGCGCAAGGGGCAAGCGCAGGACCTGAACGTAGTGCCCGGCGTACGCCCCCGCCCCAAGGCCAACGCCCGGCCATAAGCAAAAAGCGGCCAAGAGACCGCTTTTTGCTATCAAAACGGAAGCTGCTTACGCAATATCCGCAAGGGCTATCGCCCTATTTGGCTTAAAATTTATGACTCCGTGGGCGAGGAGGATGCTTCCTTGGTAGGTGCTTCCTCGGGCGGTGCCTGGGTGTGTTTGATGAATATCTGCGCCGACCAGATGCCGATTTCGTAGAGCAGGATCATCGGAATGGCCAAAGCCAGCTGGGACACCACGTCGGGCGGGGTTACGATTGCCGCCACCACAAAAGCCAACACGATGAAATAGCTGCGAAACGCCTTGAGCTTTTCAATGCTGACTATGCCCATGCGGGCCAACACAATCACCACAATCGGGACCTCAAAGGCCATGCCGAAGGCTAGGAACATGGACAACACAAAGTCCAAGTAGGCTTCAATATCGGGCGTAGCTGCAATGCTCTTGGGCGCAAAGCTCTGGATGAACTTGAACACCTGACCAAACACGAAGAAATAACAAAACGCTACGCCGATGAAAAACAACAGGGTGCTCGACACCACCAGTGGCAGTACCAGTTTCTTCTCGTGGTTGTACAGACCTGGGGCCACAAAGGCCCACACCTGCCACAGTACTACCGGCAGCGCGATCAAAAACGCTGCCATCAGCATGATCTTGAGCGGCACCAGAAACGGAGAAATCACCGAGGTGGCAATCAGCTTGCCGCCTGCCGGCAAGGACGCCACGAGCGGTGCAGCCAAGATGTCGTACAGGGCGGCCGGACCGGGGTAGATGGCCAGCGCAGCCAGCACCACGCCCACGGCAATCGCGGCTTTGATCAGCCGGTCGCGCAGCTCCACCAAATGCTGCACAAAAGGCTGCTCGGTGCCTGCAAGCTCGTCTTGCGGTTCGGTATCTGATGCCATGAGGGAAGGTAAGGTAGCGTTTAGCGCACGCCCGGCGGCCGAAAGCGGGCTACACGGGCCGCGCCAGATTGCGCCTTAGTGCGCACCCCGTTGCGGGCCTTGTACCAGTTCGGCGTGGCGCCCTGCTTGAGGCGCCAGTTCTTTTTGGGGTGTTGGTATTCAGGTGGCGGCGCTGCAAGCGCAGAGTCCGTCGCCTCGGTCCAGGATTTTTCAAAATCACTGGCCTGGGTCTGAATGGAGTTTTCGACGTCGCGTGCCGCACCCTCCACCGTTTCCCGCATTTTCTTGAGCTCGTCCAAGTCCATGGACCGGTTGACCTCCGCCTTGACGTCGGCCACATAGCGCTGCGCCTTGCCGAGCAAGGCACCTACGGTACGCGCCACTCTGGGCAGCTTCTCTGGCCCGATGACGATCAACGCCACCGCGCCAATGAGCGCTATCTTCGAAATGCCGAGATCAATCACGCAGGTTTAGCTCAGGACTTTTGCTTGGCTTCCACGTCGATCGTGGTCTTGTCAGCGGATGCCGCGTTGGCAACCTGTTGTGCAGGCGCGGCGGACTTGTCCTCTGCCGAAGCAGCGCCATCCTTCATACCGTCTTTGAAGCCTTTCACAGCGCCACCCAAGTCGGAGCCCATGTTCTTGAGCTTCTTGGTGCCAAACACCATCACCACGATCAACAGAACAACCAGCCAGTGCCAAATAGAAAATGAACCCATGATTTACTCCTAACGATTAAGTGAATTCTAGTCGGCGTATGTAACTGCGATTTTTCGAGGGGCCACGCTTCAGCCGCGCAGCCAAGGTCGCGGACCGCCCATCACATGAAAATGCAAATGGTGCACCTCTTGCCCACCTTCCGTGCCCGTATTGGTCACCAGCCGGTAGCCGCCTTCAGGGTAGGGGTTGCAGCCCTCTTGCAGCGCCAGTTTGGGGACCAGGGCCATCAGATGCGCCATCAGTGCGCCATGCTCAGGGCCCACCTGGGCCAAGCTGGGAATATGCACCTTGGGGATGAGCAAAAAATGCACCGGAGCCCACGGATTGATGTCGTGGAAGGCGTAAACCTGCTCATCCTCGTAGACCGCTTTGGAAGGGATTTGCTTGGCAATGATCTTGCAAAAAATGCAGTTCGGGTCGTGGGCCACCGTGCCGTGCTCACTCATGTGCCAATCTCCTGACCTTTGTTCATGGCGATAAAGCCGGTCACGATGCGGTACAAAAACCAAATGGAAATCAGCGCCCAGGCAATCGCGCCGGGGATATACAGCAGCAAGAACAGCGGAAATGTCACCAAGTACAACACCCCCGCGATGATCACCGAGCGGATGCGCCAGCGGAAGTGGGATGCGTGCCAAGTGCCTTGCGCGTCATCGCGCTTGACTAGGTCCAGTATCAGCGCCACCAGCAGCAGTGTCATGCCGAACTGGCCACCGGGAATGAAGGCACTGATAGCGACGATCAGGTGCAGCACGTAGCTGATCGTGCCAACGGTATTGAGCGACTGCAGCTTTTCCAAGCTGGGCGTTTCGGTAGGGGTGGTGAAATTCTGTGACATACGCAGTCCTTTATTCGGATTCGGGCTTGGGTTCTGCTTTCGATTCGGCCTCACGCGCAATCACTTTGCGCAAGGCCTTTTCTTCCAGTCCGCTGGTGCCTACACGGCGCTCCAACTCGGCAATCACATCGGCGGGCGATAGTCCGTAATGGGCCAAAGCAATCATGCTGTGGAACCACAAATCGGCCACTTCATAAACGATCTTGTTGGCATCACCGCCATGGTCTGCATCTTTGGCGGCCATCACCACTTCGGTGGCTTCTTCCCCAATTTTTTTCAAAAAAGCGTCGGGTCCTTTGTGCAACAGGCGCGCTACATAGCTGCCCTCAGGGTCGCCCCCATTGGCGACCTTGCGGCTTTCAATCACCGCGGCCAAAGCAGCCAGTGAATCTTGGGAAGTGCGCGTGTCGGACATAGTGCTAATACGAGGCCTACTTGTAAATGGATTCAGGATCTTTGAGGACCGGGTCAACCGCTTCCCACACACCGTCTTTCAAGACGCTGAAAAAGCAGCTGTGGCGGCCGGTGTGGCAGGCGATCCCGGGCTCATGGCCTAGCTGGGTCACCTTCAGCAGGACCACATCGCTGTCGCAATCCATGCGAATTTCATGTACCTTTTGCACATGGCCCGACTCTTCGCCCTTGAACCACAGTTTGTCACGCGAGCGGCTGAAATACACCGCTGTGCCCAATTCCACCGTTTTTTGCAGGGCTTCCCGGTTCATCCAGGCAAACATCAGCACGTCGTTCGTGCCCTGCTCTTGCGCGATGACCGGCACCAAGCCCTTGGAATCCCAGCGAATGTGTTTGAGCCAGCCCGAAGGTGCAGCGGCAGGTGGGGTGGCGGGAGTGGTCATATGCTACGGATTTAGTAGCTGCTTGCGCAGCGTGGGTGCGGGCTAGAGGCCTAAAACACTCAAATTCTGACGGGGATGCCGCGCTCGGCCATGCGCGCCTTGGCCTGCGCCACGGTGTATTCGCCGTAATGGAAGATGCTGGCAGCCAGCACCGCGTCGGCGCCGCCTTGCTGTACGCCGTCGGCCAAGTGGTCCAGATTGCCCACGCCGCCCGAGGCGATCACCGGCACGCTAACGGCATCGGCCACCGCGCGGGTCAACAACAAATCAAAGCCCGATTTAGTGCCATCGCGGTCCATGCTGGTGAGCAAGATTTCGCCCGCACCGCGCCGCGCCATCTCGCTAGCCCAGGCAATCGCATCAAGGCCGGTGTTTTTGCGGCCGCCGTGGCTGAATACGTCCCAGCCGGGGCCGATCGCTTTGCCATCGACCAGGCGCTGCGCGTCTTCTTCGGAACGACGCTTGGCGTCAATTGCCACCACAATGCACTGCGCGCCGTACTTGGCCGAGGCGTCTTCAATGACCTGCGGATTGGAAATGGCCGCAGAATTAAAGCTGACCTTGTCCGCACCTGCATTCAACAAGCGCCGCACGTCTTCCACCACGCGCACGCCACCGCCCACGGTCAGCGGAATGAACACTTGGCTGGCCACCGCTTCGATGATGTGCAGGATCAGATCGCGCCCGTCGCTGGTAGCGGTGATGTCCAAAAAGGTGAGCTCGTCGGCGCCTTGGTCGTTGTAGCGTGCCGCGATTTCCACCGGATCACCGGCATCGCGCAGCTCGACAAAGTTGACGCCCTTGACGACGCGGCCGCCGGTGACGTCGAGGCAGGGGATGATGCGTTTAGCGAGCACCGATCAGCCGTTCAGCTCGTCGGCGCGCTCTTGCGCCTTGGCAAAGTCCAGGTCGCCGCTGTAGATGGCGCGGCCGCAGATCACGCCTTCCACGCCTTCGTCTTCCACCGCGCACAGGGCTTCGATGTCGGCCATATTGGACAGACCGCCAGAGGCGATGACGGGGATGGTCAGGGCTTGCGCCAGCTTGACGGTGGCGTCGATATTGATACCCGACAACATGCCGTCGCGGCCGATGTCGGTGTAAATGATGCCTTCGACGCCGTAGTCTTCAAACTTCTTGCCCAAGTCGATCACATCGTGGCGGGTGAGCTTGCTCCAGCCGTCAGTAGCGACTTTGCCGTCGCGCGCATCGAGGCCGACGATGATGTGGCCGCCAAAGGCGGTGCAGGCGTCTTGCAAGAAGCCGGGGTTTTTGACTGCAGCGGTGCCGATGATGACGTAGCGCAGGCCCGCGTCGAGGTAGCGCTCAATCGTGTCCAGGTCGCGGATACCGCCGCCCAGTTGCACGTCCACCTCGTTGCCTACTTCCTTCAAGATCTTGCGAATGGCGATTTCGTTCTTGGGATGGCCGGCAAAAGCACCGTTCAGGTCCACCAGGTGCAGGCGGCGGGCGCCTTTGTCCACCCAGCTACGGGCCATGACCGCAGGGTCTTCGCCGAAGGTAGTGGATTGGTCCATATCGCCTTGTTTGAGGCGAACGCAGTGGCCGTCTTTGAGGTCAATCGCAGGAATTAACAGCATGGTGCTACAGGGTTGGAACGAGAAGAAAGGTTAGGACGAGGAAAGGCGTGAAACAGGAATGCTCAGGGAAACGCTTACGGAGTGCAGAAGGGCCAGAAACAGCTTACGGATTCCAATGGAGGAAGTTGCGGTAGAGGGCCAGGCCGTGTTCTGCACTTTTTTCGGGGTGAAACTGGGTTGCGAAAATATTATCGCGTGCAATCGCCGCTGAGAAGCGCCCACCGTAATCGGCCTCGCCCACGCTGTGGCGCGCATCAGACGGTTGGGCGTAGTAGCTGTGGACAAAGTAGAAGTAGCTGCCATCGGGCACATCGCCCCACACCGGGTGCTTGGGCACGCCGCCGTGGGCCCTTTCATGCGTCGTCTGCCAGACCTGGTTCCAACCCATTTGCGGCACCTTGAAGCGGCTGCCGTCGGGCTGGGTACGGCCCGCCAGCTCAAATTTGACCACTTCGCCGGGAATCAAACCCAGGCTGGGCGTATCTTGCTCGTGGCTGTGGTCCAGCAGCATTTGCATACCCACGCAGACGCCCATCAGCGGCTTGTGGGCGGCGGCGTGCATCACGGCGTCGTACATGCCGGAGTCGTGCAGCTCGCGCATGCAGTCGCGCATGGCGCCCTGGCCCGGCAGCACCACGCGCTCGGCGTCCATCACCTCTTGCGCGGTGCGGGCCCAGACCACCTCGACGCCGGCGTCGGCCGCCACATGCATGACGGCCTGGGTGACCGAGCGCAGGTTGCCCATACCGTAATCAACGACCGCGACCTTTTTCATGCTGCTTTCTTTATGCTACGATTTTAATAGCTGCTTGCGCATACGCCACGGGGGCTAGAGGCACATTTGGTTTCAATATTACAGCGAACCCTTGGTCGAGGGAATCATGCCCACGGCGCGCGGGTCAAACTCAATCGCCCGAGCGCAGCGCGCGGGCGAAGGCCTTGAACACGGTCTCCGCCTGGTGGTGGGCGTTTTCGCCCTTCAGGTTGTCGATGTGCAGGGTTACAAAGGCGTGGTTGGCAAAGCCCTGAAAAAACTCGTGGGTCAGCTGCGTATCAAACGCGCCAATCGCACCGCTTTTAAACGGCACGTCCATCACCAAGCCAGGGCGGCCCGAAAAGTCGATCACCACACGGCTCAGCGCCTCGTCCAACGGCACATAGGCGTGGCCGTAGCGGCGAATGCCTTTTTTATCGCCCACGGCCTGGTGAAACGCCTGCCCCAAGGTGATGCCCACGTCTTCCACCGTGTGGTGGCCGTCAATGTGCAGGTCGCCTTCGGCGTGGATGTCCAAGTCGATCATGCCGTGGCGGGCGATCTGGTCCAGCATGTGGTCGAAAAAACCGATGCCGGTGTGCAAATTGGCCTTGCCCGTGCCGTCGAGGTTGACCTTGACGCGGATCTTGGTTTCGGCGGTGTTGCGCGACACCTCGGCAATGCGCGGGGCGACTGGGGTGGTGGGCGTAGGGGTAGTCATAGGGATTCCTGCAGGGCCTTCAACAGTTGGGCGTTTTCGTCGGCCGTGCCAACGGTGAGTCGCAAACATTGGGCCAGCAATGGGTGCATTTTAGAAACGTTCTTGACCAGAATGCCGCGCGCTTTCAGGCCATCAAAGACTTTTTGGGCCGAATCGGCGTCTGCGGGGCCCTCGCCGAGCACGCGCACCAGCACCATATTGGCATCGCTGTCCCAAGCCTTGAGGCCGGGCATGGCGCGCAACGCTCCTAAAAGCGTAGCACGCTGCGCACAGATATCGCGGGCTTGAGCCGAAAATGCCTCTGAATGTTCTAGCGCGAACAGCGCGCATTCATAGTTCAGCACGCTGATGTTGTACGGCGGGCGCACCTTGTCCACCTGCGCCACCAGCGCAGCAGGGCCCATCATGTAACCCAAGCGCACGCCGGCCAGGCCGAACTTGGAGAGCGTGCGCATTAGCAGCACATGGGCGTTGGCGGCCGGGTCAGCGCGCATTTCGTCCAGCCAGGTGAGGCTGGAAAACGGCTGGTAGGCCTCGTCAATCGCCACGATGCTGCCCGCAGCGCGCGCCGCAGCCACCACCGCGCGCATATCGGCCACGTCCCACAAGTTGGCCGTGGGGTTGTTGGGGTAGGCCAGGTAGACGATGGCGGGCTGCTGCTTGTCGATCGCGGCCACCATGGCGGGCACGTCCAGCGCAAAGTCGGCGGTCAGCGGCACGCCGCAAAAGTCCAGCCCCTGCAGCTGCGCGCTCATGGCGTACATCACAAAGCCGGGCACGGGCGCCAAGATGACGGGCTTGGTGAAATCGGTTTGGCCGGGCGCTGGGGGCACATCACAGGCCATCGCCAAGAGCGAAATCAGTTCGTCCGAGCCATTGCCCAGCATGATGTCCATGCCCGCGGGCATGCCAGCGTAGGCCGCCAGCGCGTGGCGCAAGTCGTTCACCCGGCCATCGGGGTAGCGGTTGAAGGCCAGCGCGCCCAAGCGCTTGCCCAAGGCTTCTTGCAACTCCGCTGGCAAACGGTGCGGGTTTTCCATCGCGTCCAGCTTGACCATGCCCTTGGAGTCTTGGACGTTGTAGGCGTGCATGGACTGCACGTCCTGGCGGATACGGCGCTGGATCAGCGCGCTCACGGTGCTATCAACAGAAGCGGTGGCGGTCATACACGGACTTTCAAAGCTAAAAAACTAGTCGGCCAGCGCCAGCTCGGCGGGCGTAGCCACAAGGGGGCTGAGGATGGTCACACCATCAAACTGCTGGCCGTGCGGCAAATCCAGCGACAGCACATGGCTGGCGCCGCTTTGTGCTGCGGCGGCCACGATCAGCGCGTCCCAGTACGACAAGCCAAAGCGCGCTTCCGCGCCCCAAGCGGTTTCGACCGTCTGGTGGTCAATCTGCCAGGGCTGCCAGAGCTGGTAACGGCGCAGCTTGGCGCGCGCATCGCCCTGCGGCATGGCGAAGTGCTGGGTGGCGCCCACGTAATAAGCGTTTAGCACCTGGGTGCTGACCCGCCCGGCGCGGCGCAGCCACAACGCCTGCAACCACGCGCGCACGCGGGCCTGTTTGGCGGCGTCAAACGCGTCGTCCGCGGCCAGCAGCACGTTGGTGTCGACGAAGACAATGGCGCCGGAGGTGTCGAGCGGGCTAGCCATTCTTGCTCTCCCGCATTGGATAGGCCTTGCCGCCCGAGCTAAAGCTAGACGTATCCGCCTCCCAATCCCGCTGGGCGCGGGTGTAGGCGTCATCAAACTGCATCTTGTCGGTCAGCATCTCGCCGACCAGCCGCGACACGCTGGTGTTGCGCTTGGCCGCCTCGATCCGCACCCACTCCAAGGTGGCGTCTTCGACGGTGATGGTGACGTTTTTCATCGTGGATTGAGTTTACACGAATTTCGTGCTGCACTAAATTCGTGTGAATTCCAACATGCGCTTTGGATAAAGACCATTCTTCATCGTGCGAGACCTCGCTATAGTCCGGCCCAACAATGATGGAGGAAACGTGAATCAAACCGACAGCAGCATTAGGATTAATAGCGTGGGAGGGCTCGCGTTAGCAGGTCTGGCAGGAGGTCCACTAGCCATACTCCTGCTAACGTACCGCGACTTAAAAGTGGGCGACCGCCTCAGAGACTTCCAGCGCGTATTGCTTTGGTTTGCACCACTCACAGCACTTTGGATCTTCATGATCCTGCTCGCAGCACCCGACTTCCTTTCGCAATTGATTCCATTCATCCCACAAGTTTTCCTATGGTGGATCGTGGTGAGAAACATTTTCTCAAACGCGCACAACCAGTATCAAAGTGAAGGTGGGCTGTTCCGATCCAAATGGAGATCCGTGTGGTTTGGATTCCTGGTATTTTCGGTAATTCGACTCGCAGTACTTGCGGCGGGATGGGCCCTAAATTAAAAGTTACTTGATTGAAGGACTACCTAACACTTTATGTCCCCATAAATGCAAGAAATTAACATAGCAGTCGGCAAGGATCGGGCCTAAGTTAAACGCCAAACACCCATGCTGCAGAAACTCACCGCTCTTGGCCTCATCGCATCCCCACTGCTTACGTTTGCAGGCCAATGGGAGACTTGCGACTACACCGTGCAGATAGAGCGCACAGCGCCATCCGGCGTTCATGCAACGGTAAAAGAAATTGCGCCCCAAAACCCGGCCTTTTGCCTCCCAATCGGCGCGGACTTGCGCTTTGAACCCGAAACGGAAAACTACCAGAGCATGCTGCCAAGAAAGCGCTGACCCAAGGCCGGGACATCGGTGGCAGTGCGATATCGGCAGCTGGTGGGGTTTTGCAAAAACGACGGCGATACCAAGCCCTGCACGATCACGCATTACTCCATCTTGAACCGCCGATAGGCCCGGTTCGCCACGCAACCCATGCGATTCACCCGCACCCGTGCCCACCAACGCCCCGCCCGCCAGGGCACGGCCACGCTGTGGGCGCTTCCCCTTTTTCTGTGCATTTACGCGGCGGTAGCGCTGCTGTGGCACCCGCCGCTTTGGGTTGCGGCGGCGTACGCGGTCATGAGCTTGCTCACCTTCATCGCTTACGCCATGGACAAAGCGGCGGCGCAGGCACAGCGCTGGCGCACCGCAGAGTCGACGTTGCACCTGTTGGCGCTAGCCTGCGGCTGGCCCGGCGCGCTGTTGGCGCAACAGTGGCTGCGGCACAAATCGGCCAAGCCGGAGTTTCGCGCGGTGTTCTGGGCCACGGTGGTGCTGAACGTGGCGGGCTTGGTGCTGCTGTGTTCGCCCTGGGGACTAAGTTTGGTCAAACTTTAAAGCCAAATCGGCCTCTAGCCCTTTCGGAATATGCGCAAGCAGCTATCAATTACATAGTAATCTGTCTCCACTTAAAGGCTAGCCACTCTCTTTTTAGACGCAAAAATGTACATGATGGTAATATACAAAAATGACTGACTTGAGCACAATCAGTGGCTTCGATTGGGATGAAGGCAATGCACGCAAGAACGAAAAGCACGGTGTATCGATGGCCGAAGCGGAACAAGTGTTCTTCAATGCCCCCTTGTTGATGCTCGAAGACGCTGCCCACAGCCAAACGGAACCGCGTGTTCACGCGCTGGGTAAGACCGATGCCGGGCGCGCGTTGCACATCACGTTCACGCTACGCGAATCGGGCTTACTGATTCGCGTCATTTCTGCCAGAGACATGCACCGAAAGGAGCGCACCACTTATGAACAAGCCGACTAAATCTATCCCGCAGTTTGCCAACGAAGCCCAAGAGCGCGCGTATTGGGAGTCGCACGACTCCAGCGAGCACTTGGACTGGACCCAGGCCCAGAAGATCAAGTTACCCAACTTGAAGCCCACGACCAAGACTATTTCGCTACGCCTGCCTCAGCATTTGCTGGATTCGCTGAAAGTTGCAGCGAATGCACGGGATGTTCCATACCAATCACTGATCAAAGTTTGGTTGCAGGAAAAGCTGCACGGGCACTAACCCATGACTCCAGAATTGAAAAAGACCATGCTCGACGTCTGCAACCAGAAAATTGCGACCAAAGGCGAGACAGTCGGCATCTCGTTTTATGCGTTTTTTAAAAACAAAAACGACAACCCCGAGCTGCTTATGGAAGCTGCTACGTGGTGGATACACACCCACAAGCTGGACCACTTTGAGAAGGCCACCAAAATACGCGCGTTGATGAGCGTCTGAGTTGGAATGGTCACTGTGGTGGTTAACCCACGATTTCGTATGTGCGCTAGCGCACAGGACATTTCCTTGAAATATGCGCCAATATGCGCACTGGCTCTTCCTGCGCCGCGTCAGGCGTGAGGGTGCAGAGCCGCTATCAAGGAGATAACAACATGAACGCAGTCAAATTATTCGCCATCGTACTTTTGGTAGCCGGCACTTTGGGCTTGGTTTACGGGGGCTTTAGCTACACCAAAGACACGACCGCCGTGAAGGTCGGCCCGCTGGAGCTGTCGGTAAAAGAACAGAAGCAGGTCAACATTCCCCTGTGGGCGGGCGTGGGCGCCATCGTGGTCGGTGGTTTGCTGCTGGTTTCGACCTCGAAGCGCGGCTAAAGCGGAGTGGTGGGGAGGTGGGGAGGTGGCGTCGAGGACCAGTGATGACTGCGCCGACCCCATGTCGAGCCCGACCCTTGGCACGGACGACGGCGAGCTCCCTCACACGCCGAAACTCAATCGTACAGCTCGCTGCTGGCAAGTGTGGCGCCGCCATACCCCCCAGTGATCAGCACCTTGCCGTTGGACAGGAAGGTTGCAGTGTGCAGTTGACGCGCCGCACCCAGAGCGCCCGTCGTAGTCCAGGTGCCCGCAGTGGGGTCGTACAGTTCGCTGCTGGCAAGTTCGCCCGCGTCATTCCCCCCCGTGACCAGCACCTTGCCGCTGGGCATTAGGGTTTCAGTGTGGCTGTAACGCGCAACAGTCATCGCGCCCGTCGCAGTCCAGCTGCCTGCAGCGGGGTCGTACAGGTCGCTGCTGGCCAGTGTGCCGACGCCGTCCCCACCGGTGACCAGCACCTTGCCGTTGGACAGTAGCGTGGCGGTGTGGCGGTAACGCACTGCTGTCATATCGCCCGTCGCACTCCAGGTGCCCGCTGCGGGGTCGTACAGGTCGCTGCTGGCAAGTATGGCCAGGCCACTCCCCCCCGTGACCAGCACCTTGCCGTTGGACAGCAAGGTTGCGGCGTGGCCGTAACGCACTGCGGTCATAGTGCCCGACGCAGTCCAGGTGCCCGCAGTGGGGTCGTACAGCTCGCTGCTGGCAAGTGTGCCTGCAAGATTCCCCCCCGTGACCAGCACCTTGCCGTTGGACAGTAGCGTGGCGGCGTGGTGGTAACGCGCACTCCCGAGACTAGCCGTCGCCAGCGCCGTACCAGAAGGGGAATTACCGCAAATGACCCGAACCTGCGTGACTAGCGCCGTGATGGTGCTGGCTCCACCCGTAACCGTACAAGGCTGCGCGGTCGGGCTGGTACTGCCCAGGGTGATGTTGTAGGCTGTGCCAGCGACTACCTGCCTGGGCATTGTGAAAACGCCATCCGCAGTGAGGGTCTTGCTATCTGTGCCGTTGCTCAGCGTGATGCTGTTGCCGGCTTTCAGACCTATGATCGTGCCCCCCAGATCGTAGGTACTAGCACCGCTAGAACTACCTCCACCGCAAGCGATCAAGCTTGCCGCCATTGCCACAGCGGCCAGCCACTTAAATCCGAAGTCCTTCATCATCATCTCCCTGTATCTAGTCGGTCTGTTGTGGCAGTGTTCGCGCCACGCCCCCGAAACTATCAATCCAACGTCTGCGGTAACACAAAAGTGTAAAAACCGCAGCCTAGGCTGTCTGTCACTAGTTTTGGGGACAGTCAGGGCGTCTTCTCTTCCCGGGCTGGCACAGAATGGCGGCTGCCGCAGTCCGCCTTGCCCCACGATCCCACCATGCCAGCAGTCACAGACACCTCAATCATTCGCGTCGCCCTTGTTGAGGACGACGTCCATTTCCAGACGGCCATCGCCACCGTGATCACCGCGTCCACCGACATGCAGCTGGTCAGCGTCTCTGGCACGCGCGCCGACGGCATGAAGGCTTTGGAAGCCGGACCGGCCGACGTGCTGTTGGTGGACTTGGGCCTACCGGACGGCTCAGGTATCGACGTGATCCAGGCCGCGCACCGGCTGTGGCCCACCTGCGCCGTGATGGTCTGCACCACCTTTGGCGATGAGGCGCATGTGCTGCAATCGATAGAAGCGGGTGCCTCGGGCTACCTGCTTAAAGACAGCGCACCGGAGAACATGCTGGCCGAGATACGCAGCCTGTACGGCGGCGGCAGCCCGATCAGCCCGTTGATTGCGCGGCAGATCCTGACGCGGTTCCGACAGGCGCCGCCCACAGTGCCCGACGCGCCCGTTTCGCTGTCTGCGGAAAGCCAGACCCCGCTGTCGAGCCGCGAAAAAGAAGTGCTGGAACTGATCACCAAGGGCTTCACCGCCGAAGAAATCGCCCGGCTGATGCAGGTGTCGGTGCACACGGTGCAAACCTATGTGCGCCGCATCTACAGCAAACTCAAGGTGACCTCCAAGGCTGAAGCGATCTACGAAGCCAGGAACCAGGGTATTTTGGTGCAGTAGTTGCCCGCACGAATGCCCTTAAATAACAGCCGCCTCTCGCGTTTTTCGCCCCGCATGGCCGTAGCGCTGCTGGCAGCAGCTGCGGTGCTGACGGGTCTTGTCGCCTGTGACTCTGCGGGCACCCGCGCGGATGCTTCCCCCAGTGCAGCGGCCCTGCATCTCACCCAGGCTGACTGGCAGGTGCAAACCGATGCGGGCTTCACCTCGCCACCGCTCACCCTCGACGGCCAAACCCTGCCGGACCGCTGGCAACCCGTTACGCTGCCACACGCCTTGTCAGTGGCGTTGCTGGGACAGGCACGGGCTGCAGCATCCGCCGGCGTGGCCCCCGTCACACGCACCAGCTGGTTTCGACTGACCGTGCCGCCGGCCCCGCCATCGTCCACGCCACTGGCGCTGTATGCCGCGCGCGTGCGCACCGACGGCACCCTCGCGGTGTATGCCGACGGTCACCTGGTACACACCGCCCAGCAGCAAGGCCCGCTGTGGAACAGCCCGCACACGCCGCTGTGGGTGCTGCTGAAGAGATCACCTGATGGCCAGTGGCCGCGCGAGATCACGCTGCGCATCGAGCACACGGCGGCGACGCAAGTGGCGCTGTCATCCCTCTGGCTGGGCCCGGTGGATACCCTCAGCTGGCGCTACCACGGCCGCCAATGGCTGCAGCAGGAGTTGCCGGGCATGTTCAGCTCGGCTTTCCTGGCGGTCGGCATCTTCGCCTTGCTGGTGTGGTTGCGGCGCCGGCATGAGCCGGGCTATCTGCTGTTTTTTGTGCTGGCCGCCATGTCCTTCATTCGGGGACTGCACTTTTATGTGAACTTCCCGATTGCCAACGACTGGTTTGCCTGGCTCACCGTCAACTCGCTGTTCTGGCTGGTCACGATGGTGCACTTTTCAATCGGCCTGCTGCACCGTCGCCAGCAACGGTGGCTGACGCGGGCACTGATCACCGCGTCCGTGCTGATGGCCCTGCTGACCCTGCCCCTGTGGCCAACCCTGCCCAACACGCCAAGGACCACACCACTGCTGTATGCGGTGACCGCACTGATGGGCGTGAGCGTCAGCGTGGCGGGCATCATCAACGCTTGGGGGCGCTCGCGCGACGCCATGGTGGTGGCCATCGGAACGGTGCTGGCGACGCTCTTTAGCGCGACCGACTGGCTGGTACAGAGCAATTTCATCAGCCCCGAAAACTGGTATCTGGGCGCGCATACCAACGCGATCACTTTCAGCGTCTTCGGTTACGTGATGTACCGCCGTTACACCGGCGCCATCGCGCAAGTCGAGCAGGTCAATGCCAATTTGGCGAAAAGCCTGCGCGATCGTGAAGCCGAACTGGCCATCAGTTATGAACGGATGAGCCAGATCGAGCGCAGCCAGACCCTGAGCAACGAGCGCCAACGCCTCACGCAGGACATGCACGATGGCCTTGGATCCTCGCTGATCAGCGCACTGCGTGTGGTCGAGGGCGGACGCCTTGGAGAAGCCGATGTGGCCGAAGTGCTCAAAGCTTGCATCGACGACCTGAAACTCACCATCGACTCGATGGAGCCCGTCGAGGCCGATCTGCTGTTGCTGCTGGCCACCCTGCGCTTTCGCCTGGGGCCACGGCTTGCTGCCGCGGGCATCACTCTGCGCTGGGAGGTGGTGGACCTGCCCGCGCTGGACTGGCTGGACCCTCGCAACGCGCTGCACATCCTGCGCATCCTGCAAGAAGCTTTTGCCAACATCCTCAAACATACGCAGGCCACTGAAATCCGGGTCAGCACCGGGATAGAGAAAAGCGACGGCGTGGATGGGGTGAGGGTCACCATCTCCGACAACGGTCAGGGCTTCGTGCTGGAAACCGCCCTGGGCAGCGGCGGTAAAGGGCTGCAAAACCAGCTACGCCGTGCCCAATTCATCGGTGCCAAGCTGCGCTGGGAAACCGATGACAAGGCCACGTGCCTGCATCTGTGGCTACCCGAAAACCGCACACGGGCCTGAAAGATGCCAGCCTGCGCCGATATCCGGACCGGGTTGTCGCAGTTTTAATGTCAAGCTGGCCTCTAGCCCGCACAGAATATGCGCAGGAAGCTCCTGAATCAGGAGCAAACTAGCAGGGATAAACGGTGGTCAGCGCGTTGGCCAGTACCAACTGCACGGGCATGTCGGCCTCATACACATCGGCGTTGCGCTTGAGTTCGGTGGTGTACAGGCCCTTGGCCATACTGGGTTCCAGGCGGCGGCCGTTGAGGCAGATGTGGGGCGCAGCGCCCTTGCGCACCGCTTGGTCGTGCGCCTCCAGCGCACCTTCCATGACGCCGACCAAGTAGTAGTCAGCGTAGGTCTTGCCGAGTTTTTCTGTCTTTTCCAGCGTGCGTATTTCGCGAATGCTCATGGCGGCGGCGGGCCAGGCCAAAGCAGCTCCGGCCAGCAACACGCCCACCAGGCGCAGGCGACCCAACAACAAACTGGGACCAGAAGATGGGGTGGTAGAGGTGCGCATGGAAAAGTGGTCGTCCGAACAGTGCCAGTTCTTACGACTTACTTGAGCCGCATTTCTGCGGCACGGGCGTGGGCCTGCAGGCCTTCGCCATGCGCCAACACGCTGGCAATCTGGCCCAGCGCTTGGGCGCCCTGCTCGCTGACCTCAATCAGGCTGCTGCGTTTCTGGAAATCGTAAACCCCCAGCGGGCTGCTGAAGCGCGCGGTGCCGCTGGTGGGCAACACGTGGTTAGGGCCGGCGCAGTAGTCGCCCAGACTCTCGGAGGTGTAGGCACCCAAGAAGATGGCGCCGGCGTGTTTGAGCAGAGGCTCCCAGTGGTGCGGGTCGCGGCTGGAGACTTCCAAGTGCTCAGGCGCAATGCGGTTACTGATCTCGCAGGCCTCTTCCATGCTGCGCGTATGGATCAGCGCGCCACGGCCAGTCAGGCTTTTGGCGATGATCTCGGCGCGCGGCATCTCGTTCAGCAAGCGATTGATGCTGGCTTCCACTTGGGCAATGTAGGCTGCGTCGGGGCACAGCAAGATGCTTTGCGCCAGTTCGTCATGTTCGGCTTGGCTGAACAAGTCCATGGCCACCCAGTCGGGCGGGGTTGTGCCGTCGGCCAGCACCAGAATCTCGCTGGGGCCGGCAATCATGTCGATGCCCACGGTGCCAAACACGCGGCGCTTCGCAGCGGCTACGTAGGCGTTGCCGGGGCCGGTGATCTTGTGCACGGCGGGGATGGTCTCAGTGCCATACGCCAAGGCGGCTACGGCTTGCGCGCCGCCGATGGTGAAGGCACGGGTGACACCGGCCACATAAGCAGCGGCCAGCACCAAGGCATTTTTCTCGCCCTTGGGCGTGGGCACCACCATGATGATTTCGCCGACACCAGCCACGTGGGCGGGAATAGCGTTCATCAACACGCTAGACGGATACGCTGCCTTGCCGCCCGGCACGTAGATGCCCACGCGGTCCAGCGGCGTGACCTTTTGGCCCAAGAGCGTGCCGTCTTCGTCGCGGTAGCTCCAGCTCTCACCCGAGGCCTTTTTTTGCGCTTCGTGGTAACTGCGCACGCGGCGGGCCGCGGCTTGCAGGGCGTCGCGCTGCTCGGCCGGGATGCTGTCGAACGCGGCCTTGAGTTCGGCCTGGGTCAGTTCCAGCGCCTGCATTTCTGTCGCGGTCAGGCCATCAAAACGCGCGGTGTACTCCAGCACGGCCGCGTCGCCACGGGCCTGCACGTCGGCCAGGATGTCGGCCACGCGCTGCTCGATAGCGGCGTCGGTGTCGGCCGACCAATGAAGCCGCGCCTTGAATTGGGCATCAAACTGGGCATCAGCCGTTGATAACAGTGCGGGAGCAGCTACAAAAGTCATAGCAAATTGGAAATAAGTTACTGGCCCACCGCGCCCGCAAAGGCGTCGATGATTTTGCGGATGGGCGCTTGCTTGAGCTTGAGCGCGGCCTGGTTCACCACCAAGCGCGAGCTAATGTCCATGATGGCTTCCACCTCGACCAGGTGGTTGGCCTTGAGCGTGCTGCCAGTAGACACCACGTCGACGATGGCATCGGCCATGCCCACCAGCGGCGCCAGCTCCATGCTGCCGTAGAGCTTGATCAAGTCCACGTGCACGCCCTTGCTGGCGAAGAACTCGCGCGCAATCGTCACAAACTTGGTCGCCACTGTCAGGCGCGAGCCCTGCTTGATGGCCGAGGCGTAATCAAAGTCCGTGCGCACGGCCACACTCATACGGCACTTGGCAATTTGCAAATCCAGCGGCTGGTACAGGCCATGGCCGCCGTGTTCCAACAAGGTGTCTTTGCCGGTAATGCCCAGGTCAGCGCCGCCGTGTTCCACATAGGTGGGCACGTCGGTCGCGCGCACCACCAGCAGCCGCACGTTGGGCTGGTTGGTCGTCAAAATCAGCTTGCGCGATTTCTCCGGGTCGTCCAGCACCTCAATGCCGGCAGCCTTGAGCAAAGGCAGCGTTTCTTCAAAGATACGGCCTTTGGACAAGGCGAGTGTGATCATGTCGGCACTCATTTCAGTCGCTCGATATCGGCACCAATACCCCGCAGCTTGGCTTCCATCTGGTCGTAGCCGCGGTCCAGGTGGTAGATGCGGTCCACCACGGTTTCACCGTCGGCCACCAGGCCCGCAATCACCAAGCTCGCGGAGGCGCGCAGGTCGGTGGCCATGACGGTGGCGCCCGACAACTTTTCCACGCCTTCAATCACCGACACCTTGCCGTCGATCTGGATGTTGGCACCCAAGCGGACCAGTTCGTTGACGTGCATGAAACGGTTTTCAAAAATCGTCTCAGTCACTTTGCTGGGGCCGTGGGAGATGGCGTTGAGCGCCATGAACTGGGCCTGCATGTCGGTCGGGAAACCAGGGTATTCAGTCGTGCGAAAGCTCTGCGCTTTGAGGCTCCCTTGCGACTTCACGCGAATGCCGCCCTCCACCGCTTCTACGGTGGCACCGGCGTCGCGCAACTTGTCAATGACAGCGTCGAGGTGGTCGGCACGGCCGTGTTGGAGTAGGACATCGCCACCGGTCGCAGCGACCGCGCACAAGAAGGTGCCGGTCTCGATACGGTCTGCCACCACTTGGTGGGTGCAGCCATACAACTTTTCCACGCCTTGAATGCGGATGCGGCTGGTGCCGTGGCCTTCAATCTTGGCGCCCATCTTGATCAGCATTTCGGCCAAATCAGGAATCTCGGGCTCTTGCGCGGCGTTTTCCAGAATGGTTTCGCCCTCGGCCAAGACAGCGGCCATCATGAAGTTTTCAGTACCGGTGACGGTCACCATGTCGGTGGTGATGTGCGCGCCTTTGAGGCGCGTCCAGCCCTTGGGCAACTTGGCGATCATGTAGCCGTGTTCGACCACAATCTCAGCGCCCATGGCCTGTAGGCCCTTGATGTGTTGATCGACCGGGCGCGAGCCGATGGCGCAGCCACCGGGCAAAGACACCGTGGCTTCACCAAAGCGCGCCAACAAGGGCCCCAAGGCGAGCACCGAGGCGCGCATGGTCTTCACCAGCTCATAGGGGGCTTCGGGGTTCGTCAAACCAGCCGCGTTGGCCACCACGGCACCGTCGTCGCGCCGCTCAATCTCAACACCCATGTTGCGGATGAGCTTGAGCATGGTGGACACGTCTTCAAGGCGTGGCACGTTCAGCAGCGTGACCGGTTCGGCGGTCAGCAGCGTGGCGCACAGCTCGGGCAAGGCGGCGTTCTTGGCGCCAGAAATCAGTACTTCGCCAGCGAGTTGACGGCCGCCGCGGATGAGGAGTTTGTCCATAGTAGTCTTTAAGCAGGTAGCGCTGCCCATTCGGCAGGCGTGTAGGTTTTCATCGAGAGGGCGTGGACTTCGTCCGTTTGCATGCGACTGCCCAGGGTGGCATACACCTGCTGGTGGCGCTGGATCAAGCGCTTGCCTTCAAACGAGGCCGATACGATGGTGGCGTACCAGTGGCGGCCATCGCCCTCTAGCTGGCAAGTTTCACACGGCAGGCCGGCAGTGATAAGGGCTTGGAGTTGGTCAGCGGTCATGGTGTTTCAGTGATCGGGTTTAACTACGGATCTTGTAGCCGGTACGCAGCAGCTGCACGGCAATCGCACTGACGATTACCAGCGCCCCGCCCACCACACCCAGGCTGAGCCAAGGCGACACATCGCTTTGGCCAAAGAAGCCTCGGCGAAAGCCGTCGATCATGTAGAAGAATGGGTTGAGGTGACTCACGCTCTGCCAAAACGACGGCAGGGAATGGATGGAATAAAACACACCGCTGAGAAAGGTCATGGGCATGATGACGAAGTTCTGAAAGGCTGCGAGTTGGTCAAATTTTTCAGCCCAGAGGCCGGCGATCAATCCCAGCGCACCCATAAGGGCGCGCGCCCAGCATCGCGAAAATCAGAATCCACCAGGAGGTGCCGGCGAACGCTGAGCGGGGTGAACCAAGCGGTGACCACCAACACGCCCCCGCCCACCGCCAAGCCGCGCACGATGCTGGAGGCCACATAGGCCACAAACCAAGCCCAGTGCGACAAGGGGGTGAGCAGCAAGAACACCAAGTTGCCCATGATCTTGCTTTGGATCAGCGACGACGAACTGTTAGCGAAGGCGTTTTGCAACACGCTCATCATCACTAGGCCGGGCACCAGAAACGCGGTATAGCCCACGTTGTCGTATACCTTCACATAGTCACCCAGTGCGTGGCCAAAAATCATGAGGTACAGCAAGGCGGTGAGCACCGGCGCGGCCACCGTCTGAAAGCCGACCTTCCAGAACCGCAATATCTCTTTGTAGAAAAGCGTTTGCCAGCCGGTCATCATGCTGCCACCTCATCTTTGGCATTCATCACGTCCAGAAACACGTCTTCCAGGTCGGCTTTGCGAATTTCCACGTCTTCGACATTCACCCCGGCTTCGCGCACGGCGGCCAGGTACTGTTCGATCTCCAGCGCGTTGTGCGCGGGCAATTGCACTATGCGGCCGGTGATACGGGCCTTGGCTGCCAACTCGGCGGGCAGTGGATTACTGGTCTTGAAACGCAGCACATTGCTACTAGCGGCCTTGAGCAAATCGCTGGTCTTGTCCAGCGCCACGATCTTGCCAGTCTTGAGCATGGCGATACGCCCGCACAGCGCCTCAGCCTCTTCCAGGTAATGGGTGGTCAGCAGCACCGTGTGGCCTTGCTTATTGAGCTTGGCCACGAAGTGCCACAGCGTTTGGCGCAGTTCCACATCCACACCGGCGGTGGGTTCGTCCAGCACGATGACGGGTGGTTTGTGCACCAGCGCTTGCGCGACCAACACACGGCGCTTCATGCCGCCCGAGAGTTGGCGCATATTGGCATCGGCCTTGTCGGCCAGTCCCAGGCTTTCCAACAATTCGTCAACCCAGGCGTCGTTGTTCTTGACGCCGAAGTAAC
>JAXHOO010000049.1:0-13583 GCA_034519365.1 Rhodoferax sp.
TCTTTCACAGGTTTTTGCTGAGCCCGCGACGGGGACGGGGCGCACACCGCCGCTCGTGTCCCCCGGGCCGTGAGGGCCCTCCTCCTTTACCTCGCTTTGGTGTACACCCCATCCCCGCTGCTGCGAAGAGAGGGGAGTTTTTCAGGCATGCAAACCAAGTCAGCCCTGGAGTGGGGTGGCTGCCTGTTTTGCGCAGGTAAAGGAGGAGCCCGCGCAGCGGGCGGGGGACACGGAGCAAAACAGGCAACTGCCCCGCTCCTGAACCAATATCGGCCTGCCCCCCGGACCCCCGACTAAAATCACCGGTTCCTCTGCGAAAGCCTATTTCCCATGCCCCGCCAACTCTTCGTCACCACCGCCCTGCCCTACGCCAACGGCAACTTCCACATCGGCCACATCATGGAATACATCCAGGCCGATATCTGGGTGCGGTTCCAGCGCATGCAGGGCAACGCTGTCAACTTCGTGGGCGCGGACGATACACACGGCGCGCCCATCATGATTGCGGCAGAAAAAGCTGGCAAAACGCCCGAGCAGTTCGTGGCTGACATTGCGGCCGGCCGCAAGCAGTACCTGGACGGTTTTCACATCAGCTTTGACAACTGGCACAGCACCCATTCGCCTGAAAACACCGAGCTGGCCCGCCAGATTTACCGCGACCTGCGCGACATCTCCGCCGACCAGGGTGGCTCGCTGATCGAAGTGCGCACCATTGAGCAGTTCTTCGACCCCGAGAAGAACATGTTCCTGCCCGACCGCTACATCAAGGGCGAATGCCCCAAGTGCCACGCCAAGGACCAGTACGGCGACAACTGCGAAGTGTGCGGCTCGGTCTACGCGCCCACCGACCTGATCAACCCGTTCTCCGCGCTCTCAGGCGCCAAGCCAGAGCTGAAAAACTCGGAGCACTTCTTCTTCAAACTCTCCGATCCACGCTGCGTGGAGTTTTTAGAGAAGTGGACGCAAGGCAACGGCGAAGACGACAAGCCCCGCCTGCAACCCGAGGTGGCCAACAAGGTCAAAGAATGGTTTTCGGTGCGCACCAACCCCGACGGCACCACCAGCGAAGGCCTGGGCGACTGGGACATCTCGCCGCGACGCGCCCTACTTCGGTATCGAGATTCCCGACGCGCCGGGCAAGTACTTCTATGTGTGGCTGGACGCGCCCGTGGGCTACCTGGCCTCGCTCAAAAACTGGTTCGACAAGGGCGGCCCCCAAGCCAAGCATGGCGACAGCCGCAGCTTTGACGACTACATGGCCGCTGCCGACACCGAGCAGTACCACTTCATCGGCAAGGACATCGTCACCTTTCACACCCTGTTCTGGCCCGCGATGCTGAAGTTCAGCGGCCGCAAGACGCCGAACAACGTGTTTGTGCACGGTTTCCTGACCGTGAACAACGGCGAAAAAATGAGCAAGAGCCGCGGCACCGGCCTGGACCCGCTCAAATACCTAAGCCTGGGCATGAACGCCGAATGGCTGCGCTACTACCTCGCGGCCAAGCTGTCTGCGCGCAATGAAGACATTGACTTCAACGCAGACGACTTCATGGCGCGGGTGAACTCGGATTTGATTGGCAAGTACGTCAACATCGCGAGCCGCGCGGCAGGCTTCTTGACCAAGCGCTTTGACGGCAAACTGACCAGCGACTTCGGCACCACGGGTGCGGCCCTGCTGGTCGAAATCCGCGGCGCGGCCGACGGCCTGGCTGCGAACTTTGAAGCCCGCGAATACGGCAAAGCCACGCGCGAAATCATGCTGCTGGCCGACAAGGTCAACGCCTATGTGGACCAGAACAAGCCTTGGGACCTGGCCAAGGACGCCGCCAACAACGAAGCCCTGCACCAGGTGTGCTCGGTGCTCATCAACGCCTTCGATGCGTTGAGCCGTTACCTGGCGCCCGTGCTGCCGGGTCTGGCGCAGGCCGTGCAAGGCTTTGTGGGCCGCACCATGACAACCTGGACCGTGACTGGCGATGTGCAAGCCATCCAGCCCTACCAGCACCTGATGCAACGCGTCACCCCCGAGCAGTTAGACGCACTTTTTGAGCCAAAAGAACCTCTAGCCCCCGTAGAATCTGCGCAAGCAGCTCCTAAAAAAGTAGCAAAATCCGCTCCTGCAGTGGTGCCCGCTGACCCCAACGCCCCCGGCGGGGAGGCGCTGGCGCCCACCATCGGCATTGACGACTTCGCCAAGATCGACCTGCGTATCGCCAAAATCGTGAACTGCGAAGCGGTAGAAGGCTCCACCAAGCTGCTGCGCCTGACGCTTGATGTGGGCGAGAAAAACGCCGAAGGCCAGCCCACCACGCGCAACGTGTTCAGCGGCATTGCCAGCATGTACAAGCCCGAAGAGCTGGTGGGCCAGCTCACCGTGCTGGTTGCCAACTTGGCGCCGCGCAAGATGAAGTTCGGCATGTCCGAGGGCATGGTTATGGCGGCCAGCCACGCCGACGAGACAGCCGAGCCGGGCATCTATATCCTCAACCCCTGGCCCGGCGCCAAACCCGGCATGCGGATTCACTAAACTACAGGATTCCCCAACCACCACCAGCCAGCAACCACCGGGCCCACTCCGCATGATCCCTTTGATACGTGGCTGGACCGATGTGCAACGCACGCCGCAGGCGAACACACGTTTGGGCGTGACGCTAGCGGCAGTGGCTGGGGCTGCAAATGCGGGTGGTTTTCTTGCGGTTCACCAATACACGTCGCACATGACGGGTGTGGTGTCTGGAATGGCGGACGCCCTGGTTTTGGGGCAACTCACCCCTCTTTTTGTCGGCTTGACCATGCTGTTTGCATTTGCGGGTGGAGCCATGTGCACCGCCATTTTGGTCAACTTGGGCTTGCGGCGCCAGCTGCACAGCGCCTACGGGCTGCCGCTGTTGCTGGAGTCGGCCTTGCTGCTCGTGTTCGGCCTCTTTGGCGGTGCCATCGCGATCGCGGAAAATCTGTTTGTGCCGCTGACCGTGGTGCTGCTGTGTTTCATCATGGGCTTGCAAAACGCCGTGATCACCAAAATCTCCCGTGCCGAAATACGTACCACTCACCTCACCGGTCTTGTGACCGATATGGGCATTGAACTGGGCAAGTTGTTCTATATGAATACCACGGCATCCGAACGGCCTGTGCGGGCAAACCGCGACAAGCTACGGCTGCATGGGCTGTTAATCGGGGCATTTTCTTTGGGCGCGGTGCTGGGGGCTTTTGGCTTCAAACATGTTGGCTATGCTTCGACTCTCCCGCTGGCGTTCGCCCTGCTGGTACTGATTGCCAAACCGCTGTGGAACGACGTGTTCTCCCCTGCCGCGCCACACATCTAAGGGCAAAACCGTGCTCACCACCAGCTTCTTTCGCCCCAAGCTTCTGCAAGCGTTGCAGGGCTACAACCGCCAGCGATTTTGGGGTGATGTGGGGGCCGGCCTTACCGTCGGTGTGGTGGCGTTGCCCTTGGCCATGGCTTTTGCCATTGCCAGCGGGCTCAAGCCCGAAGCGGGCCTTTTCACGGCCATCATTGCCGGCTTCTTAGTAGCCACGCTGGGGGGCAGCCGGGTACAGATTGGCGGCCCGGCCGGCGCCTTCATCGTCATCGTCTACGGCATTGTCGAGCGCTACGGGCTGGCCAACCTCATCATTGCCACCGCCATGTCGGGCGTGATGCTGTTTGCCTTCGGCCTGTTCAAGCTGGGCACGCTGGTGCGCTTCATACCCATTTCGGTGGTGATTGGTTTCACTAACGGCATTGCGGTATTGATTGCGCTGTCGCAAATCAAAGAGTTCTTGGGCCTGAGCGTTAGCCACATGCCCGGCAACTTCTTTGGCATCGTCAGTACGCTTTGGCACTCGCTCCACACCCTCAATGTGCAGGCAACCCTATTGGCGGGGCTGTGCCTGCTGGTGATCGTGTTGTGGCAGTTCGCTATGCCGCGCCTGAGCCAGCACTGGCTTTTTGCGCACAAGTTGACGATGTTGCCGGGCTCCATCGTGGTGTTGGTGTTGGCTACCGTGGCCGTTAGCGTGTTGAAGCTGCCGGTGGAAACCATCGGCAGCCGCTTCGGCGAGGTGCCCAATAGCCTGCCCGGCTTGGTGTGGCCAGAGTTCTCCTGGGAAACCGTGCGCTTCTTGCTGTTGCCGGCGTTCACACTGGCCATGTTGGGGGCTATCGAATCTTTGCTGTGCGCGCGCGTGGCCGACAGCATGATTGGTGACCGCCATGACTCCAACCAAGAGCTGATGGCCCAGGGCATTGCCAACTTTGTCACCCCGTTTTTTGGCGGCATGCCCGCCACCGGCACCATCGCCCGCACCATGACCAACGCCAAGAGCGGCGCCACCAGCCCGGTGGCCGGCATCGTGCATGCCCTCACCCTGCTGCTGGTCGTCTTGGTCGCCGCGCCACTGGCGCACAACATCCCCATGGCGGCGATGGCGGCCATCCTCATGTTTGTGGCGTGGAACATGGGTGAATGGCGCGAGTTTGTGCATCTGCGCCAATACCGCATGCCCTACCGCATGACGCTGTTGGCGGTGTTCTTCCTGACGGTGGTGTTTGATCTGACGGTGGCCGTAGAAGTGGGGTTGGTGGCCGCCTGTGTGACCTTCATCTACCGTATCTCCAGCCTGACGCGCGCTGAGCGGGTCAGCGCACAAGACCAACCGCTGATCGAAGGGCTGGCCCAGCAAGTGCACGCCTACCGCCTGCACGGCGCCATTTTCTTTGCGGCCGTCAAACTGATCGAGGCCATGGAAGACCATTTGCCCGAACGGGCGCTGGTGCTGGACTTTAAAAATGTGCTTTATATCGACTCGTCGGGGGCCGACACCGTGGCGGACTTGGCACACACCTGCAACAAGCGCGGTGTGCGCTTGGTGGTGTGCGGCTTGGCCTACCAGCCGCTAGATATCTTGACGCGCTGCGGCGTGGTGAAAACCTTGGGCCCCGCCAACCTCAGCCCCACCTTGGCCCAGGCCCTGCAGATGGCAGTGAACGAGACCACGGCCTAGCCCCGAACCAACCTACCCGGCCCGCCTTGCTGGCGCGCTGCCTCCACCCAATTTCACGAGATCTTCCCGCTACTGTATGGCCTCTTCCTCCTCCCTTACGTATGAATTTGATGTCCTGATCGTCGGCAGCGGCTTGGCCGGGCTGAGCTCCGCGTTGCTGCTGGCGGACAACTACAAGGTGGCGATCTTGACCAAACGCGCGGTGCGCGAAGGCTCCAGTGGCTGGGCCCAAGGCGGCATTGCCGCCGTGTGGGACAAGGACGACAGCTTTGCCGCCCACGTGGACGACACGCTGGTAGCAGGCGCCGGCCTGTGCGACCCGGCGGCCACGCAGTTTGTAGTGGAAGGCGCGCCCAAGGCGATTGCCTGGTTGCAGAAAATGGGCGTGCCGTTTTCCGAAGAGGATGGCCACCTGCACCTCACGCGCGAAGGCGGCCACAGCGCGCGCCGCATCGTCCACGTGACCGATGCCACCGGTGCCGCCGTGCAGCAAACGCTGATCGAAAAGGTCAAGGCCAGCCCCAACATCTCCTTGTTTGAGCACCACACGCTGGTGGACTGATCACCAGCCACAAGCTTGCTACAAAAATAGAAGCTGATTGCGCAGATCCACGGGGGCGGCAGGCCCATTTGGCACCCAAAACCAGTGCCTGGGCTTGTACGCTCTGGACAACTCCACCGACCAGGCACTTACTTCCAGCGCACCCGCACACCATGCTGGCCACCGGCGGCGCCGGCAAGGTCTACCTCTACACCACCAACCCCGACACCGCCACCGGCGACGGCATTGCCGCGGCTTGGCGTGCGGGCTGCCGGGTGCAGAACATGGAGTTCATCCAGTTCCACCCCACCTGCCTGTATCACCCGCACGCCAAGAGCTTTCCTGATCAGCGAAGCGGTGCGCGGCGAAGGCGGCCGCCTGCTGCTACCCGATGGCACGCGCTTTATGCCCGCCCACGACAGCCGGGCAGAACTGGCCCCGCGCGATGTGGTGGCCCGCGCGATTGACTTTGAGATGAAGAAAGGCGGCTTTGACTGCGTCTACCTCGACATCTCGCACCAGCCACCGGCCTTCATCCAGGAGCACTTCCCCAACATCTACGCGCGGTGTTTGCAATTGGGCATCGACATGTCCAAGCAGCCGATACCGGTGGTGCCCGCGGCCCACTACACCTGCGGCGGCGTGGTTACCGATTTGTCAGCCCGCACCGATGTGGCGGGCCTGTACGCCGTGGGCGAAGCCGCCTGTACCGGCCTGCATGGTGCCAACCGATTGGCATCGAATTCACTGGTGGAGTGCATGGTGTTTGCGCGAGCAGCTACGCATTTGATAGCTAATGAGATGGCAACCAATGGCGCAACACACTTGGCTGCGCTCGAACTGCCCGCCTGGGACGACAGCCGCGTGACCGATGCCGACGAGTCGGTGGTGATCTCGCACAACTGGGAAGAGCTGCGCCGCTTCATGTGGGACTACGTGGGCATTGTGCGCACCAACAAACGGCTGGACCGAGCTGCCCACCGCATCACCTTGTTGCAAAGCGAGATCCAGGAGTTCTATGCCCACTTCCACGTCAGCCGCGACCTGCTGGAGCTGCGCAACCTGGTGCAGGTGGCAGACCTGATCGTGAAGAGCGCCCAGGCACGGCACGAAAGCCGCGGCCTGCACTTCAGCCGCGATTACCCCAACCTGCTGGCCACTGCGGTGCCGACGACGCTGACGCCAGCCGGCTGAGCATGCGGAGCCTGGCCTGGCCCTACCGGCTGGTTGCGATAGCCCTGGCGCTCTTCAGCACCGTGGCCTGCGCGCAGCCCATCACGCCGCCAGCCAACCCGATTGCCCACTACACCACGCCCGTACAACGCTACGGGCACTTTGCACTAGGCCCGCCGCACGAATACGCCAGCCTTGTCGTCAAAACCGATGCCGGCCAGCGCCTGAAATTGGACCTGCCGGAGGATGAAGTATTTGAAGACTTGGTGCCCCGGCCGGTGCAGATGCAGGCCGGATCGGCCACAGAATGGTTGACGGTGGTGAGCCAGCGTGACCGTGGTGCGCGCTTGGTCTTGGTCGGTCTGCGCCATGGCCAGTTGCAGATCACAGCCCAATCCACCCCCATAGGCCAGGCATTCCGTTGGCTCAACCCTGTCGGTGCCATCGACTTGGACGGAGACGGCATAACCGAGATCGTTGCGGTGGTCACGCCGCACTTGGCTGGCGTGCTCACGGTGTACCAACAGGTTGGTGCACAACTGGTAGCGCGCGCCACACTGCGCGGACTCAGCAACCACCGTTTTGGCAGTGCCGAGCTGGGCATGGCCACCTTTGTTCCCATCGCATCCGGTACCACGGTGGTGGTCCCCAGCCTAGACCACCAGTCCCTCGTACTAGTACGCTATGCCCGCAACGCGCTCCACGCAACGGGGCGTTGCGCTATGCCCGCAGCCGTCGTAGGCGCAGTGCAGTGGAGCGCTACGGCGGGCCTCACTGCGATGCTTTCGACAGGCCTCCACGCCATCGACTTAAAGTCCTGCGCGCGTTGACGGCAACCGTGTTGGGAACCGCCAAATCGCGGTGGTTCAACCAGGTATGGTGAGTCCCTTGACCACGGCGGGCCGCGCCACAAACGCAGCCAGCACGCGCGCCACTTCAGGAAAGTCGGCAAACCCCACCAGGTCTCCTGCATCGTAAAAGCCAATCAGGTTGCGCACCCAAGGAAACATGGCAATGTCGGCAATGCTGTAGTCGTTGCCCATGGTCCACTGGCGCCCCGCAAGGTGGCGGTTCAGTACCCCCAACAATCGCTTGCTTTCACCAACATAGCGGTCACGCGGGCGCTTGTCTTCAAAGTCCTTGCCTGCGAACTTGTGAAAGAAACCGAGCTGCCCAAACATGGGGCCGATGCCGCCCATCTGGAACATCACCCACTGAATAGTTTCGTAGCGTTCGGCAGGTTGCTTCGACAGAAGCTGGCCCGTTTTCTCAGCCAGGTAGATCAGAATGGCACCGGACTCGAACAGTGCCAGCGGCTGGCCGCCTGGACCGTTGGGGTCAACGATGGCGGGGATTTTGTTGTTCGGATTCAGGCTCAAAAAGGCCGGGCTCGTTTGGTCGTTGCTGGCAAAGTCCACCTTGTGGGCCTCGTAGGGCAAGCCCATCTCTTCCAGCGCAATAGACACCTTCACCCCGTTGGGCGTGGGGAGCGAGTACAGCTGCAGGCGGTCGGGGTGCTGGGCGGGCCATTTGCTGGTCACGGGAAAGTCAGACAAGACGGGCATGGGTTTCCTTAGGGGTTTGTAAAATGCTTCACTATTAATAGCTGCTTGCACAATATCCACGGGGGCTAGGTGGCATTTCTATTCATATTAGCGAACCACGAAAAACCCCACCGCCACCGCTGAAACCCCTTCTGTGTCAGCCGCCACCAGGCCGGTGCGGCAGACAACCCGCTGAGTACTTTGCGCTTTGCGCCTACTGTTGGGTAATGGCGTCCGCCCAGACAATCGCTTCCATCTGGGCGATGTTGATGTCACGGTTGGTCAAGCCCAGGCGCTTCGCCGCGTCCGCAAAAATCACGTCGTCGTCTATTTCGCAGGCGATGGCCATGGCCAGCAAGTCCATGTATTTGCCCTGGCCCTTCAGCAGAGCCTCGGTGATTGCGCCATCCAGCCCCAACATGGACAACGCCTCCGCCAACGTGCAGCCGAGCATGCGGTCCAGCAACGAGAACAGTCCAATCAAAAACGCCTCTTCCCGCTCCTCAGGGTTCAAGCTGCCCTGGCCCAACAACTCCATCATCTTGGCGCGCACCACGGCCATGTTGCCTGCCAAGCTGGGGCGCCCATCCACGCCCGCAGTCATCAACAACGCTGCCCAACGCTGCAGTCGCTCGTGGCCCAGCAGCATCACCGCTTGGCGAATCGAAGTGATCTTGGTGCGCTGCCCCAACCCCGCCGAGTTGATGATGCGCAACAAGTTAAAACCCAACGCCGCATCGCGCTTGATGGCCAGTTCGATGTCGTCCACCTCCGCTTCGCTGCGCAGCTTGCTGAACAGTTGCGCAGCGCTGACCTGGCTAGGACTCACGACTTGGTTGTTGAGCACTTCAGGCCGCGAAAACCAGTAGCCCTGAAAGAAGTGAAAACCGATGTCCTTGAACACCTCAAACTGCGCCGCGCTCTCTACTTTTTCGGCCACCGCAATGGCGCTCGTGCGGGCGCCAATAGCATCGACTAGGGCTTTAAGTTTGGCGGGGTCAATGGCCCGTGCATCCACTTTTACAAAATCCGCAATACCCTGCCACGGCTTGTAGACCGGCGCCACCACGGTATGGTTGAAAGCGAGACGAAAACCCCGCTTGCGCAACGTAAGCATTTGCAGGCGAGTTTCTTCAATGGCAGCAGCATCGTGACCCGCCACGGGCGGAACTTCAATGATGGTGCGCTGGGGCACCAAAAAATCCCAGTGCAAACCGGTCAGGCTTTCGTGGGTGGTATTGAGGAACAAGTCGGCTTGTCCATTCGCCAACTTGGTACCACTCTGCGCCATGACATTGAGGACCAACGACACATCGCTGGCCAGCGAATGCGCCCGCGCGCCCTGTGAGCGGTTGAACAACTCATAGCCGACCACGGACTTGTTCGCGTCGACGATGTGCTGCCTGGCGATGGAAAAACTGGATGTGTCCGATGTCTCTGCGTCTGAAGAATCCACAACAACCTTTCTGCAAATCGGTGGAAGGCCCACCGCCTGCCTGCACCACCATGATGCCTGAGCCGGCTCAGTCTTGCAGCGCGGCGTACACCAGGTTGCGAAACAGCGGACGGTAGTAGTCGCGCTGGCTGGGCGCCTGCAACATGAGAATGGCAAACAGGTCTTTGGCAGGGTCCACAAAGAAAGTGGTACCAGCAATACCGCCCCAGTAGTACAGCCCTTTGCTACCGAGCTGCGCAGCCAGCCCCTCGTGGGTACGCACCGCAAAGCCCAACCCAAATCCATGGCCAGGTGGCAGCAACTCGCCCGACCTGCCGGCCCGGTAGGGCTCGATGGTGCCGAGGTGATCTGCCGTCATGTAACGAACCGTGGCCGGACTCAGAATGCGGGCGCTGCCCAGCGTGCCTCCGTTCAACAGGCACTGTAAAAAGCGCGCGTAGTCTGCGGCAGTCGACACCAGCCCCGCGCCACCGGCCTCCATGCGCGACGGAGCGCGCACGTCCATCAGGCGCAGGGGCACGCCGCCATCGGGGTCATGGGCGAACGGTTCGGCAATGCGCCCGTGTTGAGACGACGGTACAGAAAACGCGGTGTCCGCCATACCCAGCGGGCCCAAGATGTGCTGCTGCAAATAGTGGCCCAAAGTCTGGCCTGTCACCTTTTCAATGAGTGCGCCCAACAAATCCGTGGCGCGGCTGTACTCCCACACGGTGCCGGGTTCGAACCGATAGGGAATTTGCGCCAGTGCCAGCGAGAACTCCGCATTGCTTTGGTGGCGGGAACCGAATCGGGCTTTGGCGTATTGGGTCTGGATCGGGTCGTTGCCCAAAATCTCGTAGGTCAACCCTGAGGTATGGCGCAGCAAGTCTTGCACCGTCGGTTGACTGCGGGGCGGGCGCTGCGATGCCACATCATTCGGGTCGTCTGCCACCATCACGTTGGCGAACTCCGGCAAATGCTGGCCCACGGGGTCACTCAGCAATAGCCGCCCCTGCTCCATCAGTTGCATGACGGCCACGGACACTAGCGGCTTGGTCATCGAATAAATGCGAAACAAACTGTCCAGCGCCATGGGCGTGGCGTCGGCAGGGTTCTGCTGCCCAATGGCATGGTGCAACACCGTCTGCCCGTGGCGCGCAATCAGAGCGACCGCGCCCGGCAAACGGGCAATGGCGACTTCGCGCTCTAACACTTGCACGAGGTTACGCAAAGCAGACTCAGAAAAACCCGAATCAGTAGGCAATGCAATGGCGTTCATGGTGGATTGTTTTTCGTCTGTGCAGTCTCTGCCATGGCATTCGGTGCAGGAGTCCGTTGCTCGCGCAGGTAGGCCGGCAATCGGGCACCGCAGTGCAGGCAAAACAAGGCCTCTGCCAAATGCCCTTCGGTCAGGCATTCGTGGCAGGTGCGTGTCGTGGGCGGGGGTACATGACTGCGAAGGGCAGACATCTCGGCTGTCACTATGCCCGTAGGTACGGCCAGGGTGCCCCAGCCCAAGAGCATCATGGCGGAGGAGATCAACCGCCCCAAGTCGGTCTTGGGCGTAATGTCGCCAAAGCCCACCGTGGTCATGGTGGTGATAGCCCAGTAGACCGAGGTCGGGATGCTGGTGAAGCCATTCGCGGGTCCTTCCACAACGTACATCAGCGTGCCCATGACCAGCACAATCATCAGCACGGCCGACAAAAACACCAGGATCTTGCGCCGGCTGGCGGACAGGGCGCGCAATAGCGACTGGTACTCGGACACATAGGCTGTGAGTTTGAACACCCGAAACACCCGCAGCAAGCGCAATACGCGCACGTCAATCAGCGCGTGTACCTCGGGGACCAACAAAGCGATATAGGTGGGAAGCAAAGACAGCAGGTCAATGATTCCGTAAAAGCTCAAGACGTAGCGCCAAGGGTGGCGCACACAGGCCAAGCGTGCAAGGTACTCCAAGGTGAACGCCACCGTGAACAACCACTCCAACGCCCCAAATACGATGCGCACGCGCGCGTCGGTGTCTTGCACACTGTCAATCACCACCACCGCCACGCTGGCCAGAATGACGTAAATCAGCCATTGGTCAAACAAGCGGCCCGCGCGGGTATCCGCCTCAAAAATGATGGTGTACAGGCGAAGGCGCCACCCTTGCAAAGGGCGGCCTAGCAGTTGATCGTCAGAAGGGCTCATGCAACCGATTCTGCCTCCTGCAGCTGGCGCCACATCACTTTCCCCGCACCACTCTTGGGCAGAGCCTCTACAAACTGCACCACGCGGGGTACTTTGTAGACCGCCATGTTGTCGCGACACCAAGCAATGATGTCCTCTTCGGTCGTACTGCTGTGGCTGGGCTTGCGCACCACCACAGCTTTCACCGACTCGCCGCGGTAACTGTCCTGCGTGCCAATGATGCAGGCCTCTTGCACCGCCGGGTGGCGGTACATCAGGGCTTCTACCTCGGCCGGCCAGACCTTGAAGCCCGACGCATTGATCATGCGCTTTAGCCTGTCGGTAATGAAGAAGTACCCGTCCTCGTCAACGCGCCCAAGGTCGCCGGTACGAAAGAAGCGCTTGCCGTCCATTTCAAAAAACACCGCCGCGCTGGCGTCCGGGCGTTTCCAGTAACCCCGAAATACCTGCGGACCATGGACGACGATTTCACCCGATTCACCCACTGCCACTTCCTGTAGCGTGTCGGGGTCTACCACCCGTGCTTCCACACCCATAAAAGGAATGCCCAAACACTGCTGCTTCGGCGCATCGGGCGGGTTGCTGTGGCTGGGTGCTGCCGTTTCCGTCAGACCATAGCCTTCGGCATAGCGCAGTCCAAATTGTTCCCAAAGACGCTGCGCCACTGCCTGGGGCATGGCCGCGCCACCACCGCCGATATAGAGCAGACTCGATAGATCGAACTGCGCAAAGTTTGGACTGGCCATCAGGTCAATCACCATGGTGGGAATATTGGTCCAACTGCTGACGCGCCAGCGCGATATGAGCTGGCCCGCCAGCTCACGGTCCCAGCGCGGCATGAGGATCATGGTCGCACCCACATACAAGTTGGCATGCATCAGGCTCACCATGCCGGTAATGTGAAACATCGGCACCACCATCAGCGTGACCGTCTCCATGCTGGCGTTGCCCCAGAGGCCGCTGGACACGGCGTTGTGCAAGATGGAGGCATGGGTGTGCATGCAGCCCTTGGGCAAACCAGTCGTGCCGCTGGTGTACGGCAATATCGCCAAGTCATTTGGTCCTGCGGTGTGGGCGGGGGGCCCAGCAGACGTCGCCAGGGCCTGCGCCCAAGTGTGCACTTGACCGTCTTGCAGCTCGGGGGCGGGGTGCTGACCCAACAGCCATGGGTGCCAAGCGGGGGGAGGCGGGTCGGAGCCCTCGGCGTCAAAACCATCGGTGAGATGCGTGGTTAGCAGGTGCAGTAGTCGCTGACCTGCAGGCAGGGCATTGCTGGCACGGGCCAGCTCCGCTGCCAAATCTGCGGTCGTGATCGCAACCCGCACGTCAGGGTCGGTCAGGTAGTGCTTGAGCTCTTCCGCGCGGTTCATGGGATTCACCGGCACCACCACGGCATTGGCCCGCAAGATGCCCAAGTGGGAAATCACGAGTTGGGGGCAGTTCTGCATGTTCAGCACCACCCGGTCTCCGGCCTGCACGCCCTGCTCTGCTAGCCAAGCGGCTACCTGCTCCGCCTGCTGCGCCAGTTCAGAGTAGGTGTAGCTGCGTCCGAAGAACACCAGTGCCGCCTTGTTTGGAAAACGGCGGGCATTGGTGGCCACGCTGTCCCACAGCGACGTAGCGGGAACCGTAATCGTGTGGGGCAGGCGCTTGGGCCAAAAGGCAAGGTGGGCGGTGGACGGCATGT
>JAXHOO010000079.1:0-3039 GCA_034519365.1 Rhodoferax sp.
ACCAGGGCTAGATCAACGCCAATGATGGTCACCCGCACCAGCGACGGCCAAATGCTGTTCTTGCTCAATATGGCGTCCAAGATGAACCACAAGTCGGCCCTGGGCAGCCGCATTGCTGAGGTGCACAACGGCAGCTCATTGTTCACCGGCGATGCCGGCCAGGGCGAAAGCAATACACGCCCGACGCGTGGGTGATGCAGGATGCCACCAAGGTGGGTTACGAGGTCAGCTTCACCCGCCACTTCTACAAACCCCAGCCCCTGCGCACGCTGGACGGGATAGCCGCCGACATTCTGGCCATTGAGAAAGAGGCCGATGGCCTGCTGGACGGGCTGCTGCGGTGATGGCGCTACGATTGTGGCAACTTGCCACAGGAGTTTTGCCATGAGTATTTCTATCCGAATTGATGACGCGCTGTTTGAGGCTGCCCGGGGGCGTGCCAAAGCTGAAATGCGCTCGGTGCCGCAGCAGGTGGCTTACTGGGCCAAGGTGGGGCGCGCCGCGCTGGACAACCCGGACTTGCCGATTGAGTTTGTGCGCGATGTGCTCATTGCCAAGGACGACGCCTCTGAGCCGTTTGAACTGCCCGCCTCGTGAGCGTGCCCACCGTGCGCATCGAACAAAAGCCCGCCTTCAAGCGGGTCTACAAAAAACTTCACGCCAACCAGTGCGAGGCCGTCCACGCGGCGATTCGCGCCGTAGTGGAGAACCCGTTGCTTGGCCAGGAAAAGAAAGGCGACCTCGCCGGGGTGTTTGTTCACAAGTTTGATTGCGTCAACCAACAATTTCTGCTGGCCTACCAATGGGCCGAAGACCTGCGGGTGTTGCTGGCCATGGAGCCGCTCGAAAACTTTTATCGCGAGCTGAAAAATTAGCACCGTGAAATCGGCCTCTAGACCTCGTGGAACGTGCGAAAGCAGCTTCTTTTTTGATAGCGGCATGGCATATTTGATACGCCTAGTTGAAGGGCTGCGCGCGTGATGGCCCGCAACAAATTTCCCCTGAACGCGGGCAATTCCGATGCCAAAGTCGCTGCACCCGCAGCCGATTTGGGCGCTTTGCTGGGCAGCCTGCGCCACATGCGGGCGTTCTACACCGGCTTTCCAATTTGGAACGCACTGCGTACCGAATTGAGCTGGACCCACTACCGCGCCCTGCTGCGCGTGGAAGACGCGGGTGCACGCACTTGGTACATGAACGAAGCTGCCGACCAAAACTGGAGCGCCCGCGCGCTGGACCGGCAAGTCAGCACCCTGTACTACGAGCGCCTGCTGGCCAGCCCAGACCGCCAGCCCCTGCGCGCCGAGCTGGTGCGCGAGCAGCAGTTGCTAGCCGACTTGGCCCAGAGCCGGGTGGACGATGCGCCGGAGGATTTAGCATGAAATTGACCTCTAGCCCCCGTGAATTATGCGCAAGCAGCTTTGTTTTTGATAGCAAGTCGAGCGACCTGCACATGCAGCGCATCCCATGCCAGATGGCCGGGAGCGGCGCGTGATTACCGAATTGAAGTCGTATACGGCGTACAAGGATTCGGACATCCTGGCCACCATCGTGGTGTTTTTCATGGGCATGATCAACTGGTGTGACCACGGCAAATCCTCGTCAATGGCATCCAAATCGCATTGATCGTTGGAACTGTGCTTACGCCAAGTCGACCGGTTGGGGCCGCTTCTCCGGCGTGGCGGTTAGCCGATATCCCGCTCCGCGCACGGTTTCGATCATGCCTCCAGCCTGAGCCAGCGATTGGCGCAGGCGCTTGACATGCACATCCACCGTGCGCTCTTCGATATAAACCTGGTCGCCCCACACCTTGTCGAGCAATTGGGCGCGGCTGTGCACCCGTTCGGTGTTGTGCATCAAGAAGTGTAGCAGCTTGTACTCTGTGGGCCCCATTTTCAGGGACTGGCCGTCCAGCAGCACCCGATGGGTCAGCGGGTCAAGGCGCAGCGGCCCAACGCTGATCGGCTCCTGCACCGGCTCTGGCTTTGGTGCGTCTGAGTACCGCGCGGATACGTGCAAGCAGTTCTTTTACAGAGAAGGGTTTGGCAATGTAGTCATCTGCACCCACGTTCAGGCCGGCGACGCGTTCACTTTCCTCGCCGCGCGCCGTCAGAATAATGATGGGGACGTCCTTGGTTCTCGGGTCCGCTCGCCAGCGTTTGGCCAATTCCAGGCCGCTTTCGCCCGGCAACATCCAGTCAAGCAGTATTAAATCGGGCAGTGCGTCGTCCATTGCCCGTTTCGCATGCACTCCGTCGATAACCCAAATCGACCGAAACCCGTTGTGGCGCAGATTAATGGTAATCAGCTCGGCAATTGCTGACTCATCTTCCACGACAAGCACAGAGGGCTGGTATCTCATTTGGTGACAGCTTCGATCTTTTCCATACTGGTGTGCCGGACATCTTCGCCCTTGACCACGTAGATGACAAATTCCGCAATGTTTTTGGCATGGTCTCCAATCCGCTCAATTGCCTTGGCCAGAAACAGCAGATCAAGACTGGGGGAGATCATTCGCGGGTCTTCCATCATGTAGGTGATGAGTTTGCGCACGAAGCCGTCAAACTCCGCGTCGATCAGGTAGTCTTCTTTTAAGATGGTCACGGCTGCAGCGGTATCCAGGCGTGCAAACGCATCCAAGGCCTTGTTCAACAAACCCGATGCCAAGTCGGCAGCCACTCGCAGCTCCAGCGAAGGCAGAGAGCGTGGCGCACCGCTATCGATAATGGATCGAACCATGCGGGCGATTTTCTCTGCTTCGTCGCCTACGCGCTCCAAATTGGCAGTGGTCTTCGAGATTGCGATCAGCAGCCGCAAATCGCGCGCGGTGGGCTGGCGACGCGCAATGATGGACGATAAGTCGTGATCAATCTCAATTTCCATCGCATTGACGCGGGCCTCATTGGTCGTAACCTCATCGGCCACTTCTACGCTGAACTGCGAGAGCGCATAGATGGCACGGCGGATTTGCAGCTCCACCAAACCGCCTAACTCCATGACTTGGGATGAAACGGAGGTAAGTTCGGCATCGAATTGTAG
>JAXHOO010000014.1:0-50029 GCA_034519365.1 Rhodoferax sp.
AGCGTGCTTTATTTTCCGTTTTCTGAGACGACCCCAAGGAAAGCCAATCTCGCGCAGCACGGCGGGTTCCGCCGTGCCGTGCAGGATGGCGTCGATGTAGGCGGGCGTGTGCACCAAGGCCAGTTCGGCGTCGGTGGCTGCGGGCGCCTCGCGCAAGGCGATATCGGGCAACTTCTCGGTTAGCTGATCCCGCAGCATCCGGTACTTCGCCATAGGGAAACGGTGGCCCTCTGGCAGGGGCAAAACAAACTGGTCGGAGTAGAACGCCTTCATGCTCAGATTGTGGCAAATGACCGCATACAAGCCGCTTGGCGGGGCCTTCCAAACAGCCGCGTTGGAGTACGGCCAAAAAAGTGAGAAAATACCGGTTTTCTCACCAACCTCACAGGATTAGCCACATGGGCAATAAAATCGTCACCGAAGCAGATCGCAAAGCCACTCCCGCTCCTACGCCCGTGCTTGGATACACCTTGCCTCGCGGTGGTCGCGGTCAGCGCATCAGCCTGGAGCGTGGTGTTGCAACCCGCAGCAAAAAGAACCCCGGCAAGCGTCACCGTTAAGCGCTTTGGCGCTGGGTTCGCTGGCTTTAACGCCGGCTAGCCCACCAAAAAAGGCCCTCAGATGAGGGCCTTTTTCATGCATGAAATTGGCAGATATCCCTTGCCAGTCAAGCGCGAATAGCTACTATTTCAATAGCATAGTGGCTCAGGTCGCACCCATGTAGTCTTTCTTTCCCACTTCAATGCCGTTGTGGCGCAGCAGCGCGTAGGCGGTCGTGATGTGGAAGAAAAACTGGGGCAGGCCGTAGTGCAGCAAATAGACATTGGCGGCAAACGTGCGCTCACGCGGCGTGCCCTGCTGGATCACGATTTCGCGCGAATCAGGCTTGTCAAACAGGCTGGCGTCCAGGCCGCCAATGAAATCCAGCACCGTCGTAATGCGGGCTTGCAGGTCGGCAAAGGTTTGCTCGGTGTCAGGCAGGGCTGGCACTTCCACACCGGCTAGCCGCGCGCTCACGCCCTTGGCAAAGTCGGTGCCGATTTGTACTTGGCGCAGTAGCGCAAACATATCGGGGTAGAGGCGCGCCTGTAGCAGGGCGTTAGGGTCAATTTTCTTCGCGGTAGCGTGGTCTTCCGCCTTGCGCAGCACGCCGCTGAGGGCCTTGAGCATTTGCTGAAAAACGGGGATAGACGCGGTGTAAAGCGGGTTGGCCATGGATCAGGTTCCTTTGTTGAGGGGCGAAGCGTAGCAAGCTTGGGTTGCAAGTGTGCGGCAGGGGTATTTACAGCGGGGTGTTCAGGACATCACGCCCAAGCGCCACAGCGAAGTGATTTCGGCCGCTCGGGCCTTCGCCAAGGTGTCGCGGGCTTCCGTTGCCTTGGGGTGCAGTGGTTTTGCATCGCGCCGCCCCAGTACTTGCAAGCCTGCACTGGTAATGGCGCCTAAGAGCATGTCGCGGCTACGCAGACCCAGGTGTTCGGCCAGGTCCGACAGAATCAACCAACCCTCGCCGCCAGGCGCCAGGTGCGCCGCCAAGCCGTTCAAAAAACCCAGCAGCATCTGGCTGTTTTCGTCGTAAACCGCATGTTCAATGGGGGCGCTGGGGCGCGCAGGTAACCACGGCGGGTTGCACACCACCAGCAAGGCCTGCCCGTCAGGAAACAGGTTGGCTTTTTGCAAGGTGACGTGGGCACTCAAGCCCAATTGGTCGAGATTGGCCTGGGCACAGACCAGCGCGCGCGGTTCCTGCTCGGTGGCCACGATGCGCGTTATGCCACGGCGAGCCAGCACGGCTGAGAGCACGCCCGAGCCAGTGCCAATGTCGAATGCCACCACGGCCTTACCGGCGGCCAAGGATTGCGGTGGCAGCTTGGGTAAGGGCGTGGTGGCGACCAAATCAATGTATTCGCCGCGCACCGGGGAAAACACGCCGTAATGCGGGTGGATGCGGTTGTTGGGCGCCTCGCCAAGCGCCTTGATCTCGACCCCGTTTTTGCGCCATTCGTGTGCGCTGGTCATGCCCAGCAGGTCGCGCAAGGACGCCACGCTGGCCTCTTCGGTCGCACTGGCTGGGCCCCAGGCCTCGGTACAGGCCTGGCGTGCATCGGGCGCGCGGCGCAGTGGGATGCTGTAGTCCGCAGCAAAGGGCAGCAGCACCATGGCCAAGACACGGGCACGCTGGGCTTGGGCTTGGCGATGCAAGTTGAACGCGGTGGGAGGCGCAACGGCCTGTGCCACGGCAGGCCCCGTAGCCGCTTTGTTGCCGCGCTGTTTGCGTTGCGGTACGTGGTCAATGCGACGGGCCAGTGCTTGCAACATTTGCCGTGCATTTTGAAAGTCGCCGCGCCACAGCAGGGCCGTGCCTTCGCAAGCGAGGTGGTAGGCGTCGTCGGCCGTGGTGGTGTCGCCGGCCAAGACCACGCGTTTGGGAGGCGGTGCGCCGCGTTCCGAGCGCCACAGGGCGCTACATGCTTGGCCGCCTTCGGTCCAGTGGATGTGAAGTGCGCTCACCTTCAGTCCAGGTGGGTGGCAAGCCACTGCAGCGTGCGGCCCTTGGCCAGTGCCGCAGAGCGCTGGTGGTACATGGGGCGGCCCCAGCAGTTGAAGCCGTGGTCCGCACCTTCGTACACATGAAACTCCGCGTTACTGCGTCCGGCAAACGCATTTTTGACTGCGTCAACGGCTGTGGCGGGGATGTGTGCGTCGAGTGCGGCGTAGTGAAACAAAACAGGTACCTGAATGGAGGGCGCAATGGCCAGCCGCTCCTGAATACGTCCGCCGTAGTAGCACACGGCGGTATCTACAGCGCCCGTAGCGGCCAGCTCAAAGGCCAAGCGCCCGCCCATGCAGTAGCCCACAACGCCCACTTTGCCTTGGGTTTCCGGGCGTTGGCGCAACGTTTGGGCGGCCGCCTGCAGGTCTTTAACGGCATTGGGACCATCGAGGTTTTGCATCAGGTGGTAGGCCCGTTTCGTGCCGGCTTCGTCGTACGGCAGGTTGACACCGGGCTCTTGGCGCCAGAACACGTCGGGGGCCAGCACCACGTAGCCGTCCAGCGCGTAGGCATCGGCCACGGCGCGGATATGGTCGTTGACCCCCCAAATTTCCTGAATCAGCACCAGCGCGCGGCCGCTGCCGGTAGGGGGCAGGGCCAAGTAGCCCTGAAACTGTTGGCCGTCGTGGGTGGGGATGGAAATCAGGGTGCCTGGCATGGGGGTCTCCTCGTGGCCGGGTGGTGAATTGGCTGGCAGTCTACGGGAAACGCGGGCCCGGAGGCGCCGCTACGGACAAGCGCCCATCACGGAGCCGAGTAGGCGGCGTATTTTTTGACAATAGCGTCCAACACTCCATTGGCCCGAATCGTTTTGAGCCCAGCATTGAAGCCGTCGCGCACCGCCGCATCTTTGAAAACCGCCTTGCGCGGGTTGGGCGGAAAGATGGGGTGAAAGGTGACGTCCTGTTGCGCGTACACCTTGGGATCGATCTGGGTCGTGAAATAGCGAAAAATCCGCCGATCCCCGACCACCACGTCCACATGCGCCGAAAACAGCAGGTTGTTTTGGGTGATTTGGCGGGAGTACTCGGTGTAGTTACTGTGCCGCTCAACCACGGCCTTGAAGCGCTCGCCGAGGATCACATTAGCATTTTGAAACCCCGCAACCGAGTAGTTCAGCAAGTCTTCAATGCTTTTGATCCGCAGCCCGCGGCTGGTGAGCGTGGTGGCCACGTTCTGGTAGGTGAGGTAGGGTTCGGAGAAAAAATCGGTGCCGCCAATGCCTTCGTCTACGCTGAGTAGCACATCCAGCTGGCCCGCACGCTGCATCGCCAAGCCACGGGCTGGCGGCAGTACCAAGGCCACCATGCTGGAGCCGCCTGCGGACAAAGCCGCTTCGGCAACTTCGTATTCCAGTCCCTCTACCCCCGAGTCCAGCAGGTAGGGGGGCCTAGGCAGGCTCATGCCCACCCGAACGACCGTCTTTTGCGCCCGAACCGCACTGGGCAGGCCTGCTGCAAGCCACATGGCCAGCGGTGCCAGGGAGGTTAAAAATGGGCGCCTTTGCATCAGCGCAGTTTAGGGCAGGGTAGCCGGACGGGGGCTTGGCCGGTCAAAAGAAAGGGGCAATGGCTGTGGCAAACTTCCGCCCCTTAGTGTTTTTTTCGCGTTCGCCCCGTCGCGGGCCCGAGTTCTATCGTTCCATGCAGAAAATCATCGCGCAAATCGCGCAAGAAATCCGAGTACGCCCCAACCAAGTCGAGGCCGCCGTGCGCCTGCTGGACGAAGGTGCGACGGTTCCCTTTATCGCCCGTTACCGTAAAGAGGTGACCGACGGGCTGGACGACATCCAGCTGCGCGAGCTCGAAGCGCGCCTGTCCTACCTGCGCGAACTGCGCGACCGCAAGGAAGCGGTGCTCAAGTTAATTGACGAACAGGGCAAGCTCACCCCGGCGCTGATGGTGGCGATCGACGCCGCCGCGACCAAGCAAGAGGTGGAAGACATTTACCTGCCGTTCAAGCTCAAGCGCCGCACCAAGGGCCAACTGGCCAAAGAAGCCGGGCTGGAGCCGCTGGCCGACGCGCTGTTTGCCAACCCCACGCTGGTGCCCGCCGAGGCCGCCGCTGCGTATGTGATTCCATTCAAGGAAGCGGCGCCTGGCGAAGACAAAGTGCCCGACTTTTCCACCGTGCAAGCGGTGCTGGACGGCGTGCGCGACCTTTTGAGCGAGCGCTGGGCGGAAGACCCGGTGCTGGTGCAAGACCTGCGCGCCTGGCTGTGGAACGAAGGCCTGCTGCAAAGTAAGCTGGCCGAGGGCAAGGACGAGAACAACGCCGACGTGGCCAAGTTCCGCGACTACTTTGACTACGACGAGCCGATTGGCCGCGTGCCCAGCCACCGCGCGCTGGCCGTGTTCCGCGGGCGTTCGCTGGATATTTTGGACGCCAAGCTGGTGCTGCCAGAGCCCAATTCAGCATCAAATACGACTCTAGCCCTTGCAGCATCTGCGCAAGCCGCTCCTAAAAAGATAGTGGCTCCTGCGGTGTCGCTGGCCGAAGGCCGCATCGCCCTCAAGCTGGGCTGGAGCCATCAAGGCCGCGCCGCGGATGACTTGTTGCGCAAATGCGTGGGCTGGACTTGGAAGGTAAAGCTCAGCCTGTCCACCGAGCGCGATTTGTTTGCCAAGTTGCGCGAAGACGCCGAAAAGGTGGCGATCAAGGTGTTTGCGGACAACCTGCGCGACTTGTTGTTGGCGGCGCCCGCCGGTCCGCGCGTAGTGCTGGGGCTAGACCCTGGCATTCGCACCGGCGTCAAAGTCGCGGTGGTCGATTCCACCGGCAAGCTGGTCGACACCAGCACCGTGTTCCCGCACGAGCCGCGCAAAGACTGGGAAGGCTCGCTGCACACGCTGGGCAAGCTCTGCGCCAAACACGGTGTGAACCTGATTGCCATTGGCAACGGCACGGCCAGCCGCGAGACCGACAAGCTGGCGGGCGACTTGATCAAGCTGCTGGGCAAGATGGCGACGCAGGCTGGCGCACCCGAACTGAAGATTGAAAAAGTGGTGGTCAGTGAGGCGGGCGCTTCGGTGTATTCCGCCAGCGAATTTGCCAGCCAAGAGATGCCCGATGTAGACGTGAGCTTGCGCGGTGCGGCGTCCATCGCCCGCCGTTTGCAAGATCCGCTGGCCGAACTGGTGAAGATCGACCCCAAGAGCATTGGCGTGGGCCAGTACCAGCACGATGTGAACCAGAGCGAGCTGGCCCGCATGCTGGACACCGTGGTGGAAGACTGCGTGAACTCGGTGGGTGTGGACCTGAATACGGCCAGCGTGCCGCTGTTGTCCAAGGTGTCGGGCCTGTCGGGCACCGTGGCCAAGGCGGTGGTGCGCTGGCGCGAAAGCAATGGCGCTTTTGGCAGCCGCCAAGACCTGCTCAAGGTCACCGGCCTGGGCGCCAAGACCTTTGAGCAAAGCGCGGGCTTCTTGCGCATTCGCGGCGGAAGTAACCCGCTGGACATGACCGGCGTACACCCCGAAACCTACCCGGTGATCGAAAAAATCATGGCCCAAACCGGCAAGCCAGTGGCCGAGATCATGGGCCGCGCCGAGATGCTGAAATCATTGCGGCCCGAGCTGTTTGCCAACGAGCAGTTTGGTGTGATCACCGTCAAAGACATCTTCACCGAGCTGGAAAAACCCGGCCGCGATCCGCGTCCGGACTTCAAGGTGGCGCGTTTCAACGACGGCGTGGACGACATTTCCGACCTCAAGGAAGGCATGATTCTGGAAGGCACGGTGAGCAACGTGGCCCAGTTCGGCGCCTTTGTCGATCTGGGCGTGCACCAAGATGGCTTGGTGCATGTGAGCCAGCTGAGCCACAAGTTCACCAACGATGCGCGTGAGGTCGTCAAGACCGGCGACATCGTCAAGGTACAGGTGCAAGAGGTGGACGTAGCCCGCAAGCGCATCAGCCTTACTATGAAAATAGGAGCTGCTCCCGCAGGCGGTTCGCGGGCTGGGGGGCAAAAAGATGGTGATAACCGCTACCAAAGCCCAGGCCGAGATCAACGGGAACAGGGGCGCCAGCAGGGCAACTACCGCGACAACGCGCCAGTTGCCAACTCGGCCATGGCCAGCGCCTTTGCCAAACTCAAGCGCTGAAACCTAGGGCTGTACGGCGGGGGCGCGCATACATAATGGGCGCATCCCCAAAGTTGGAACTAGAGGGCCTCCCATGAAACTCAGTGCACTACTGGAAGAGCAGTTCAACCTGCCTAGCATTCCGCGGGTGGTGGCATTGTTGCTGACCGAGTTGGAGCGTCCGGAAATTGACCTGAAGAAGGTCACCCAACTCATCAGCACAGACCCCGCGCTGACCACGCGCCTGTTGCAGTTGGCTAACAGTAGCTTTTTTCAAATGTCGGGCAAGATCAGCAGCGTTTCGGAAGCGCTGGCCTTGCTAGACCTCGGCCAGGTTCGCACCATGGCGCAAGCCGCCGCCAGCGGCGCCTCACTCAAAGCGGTACCCGGCATCGCGCTGCAAAAATTCTGGGAGTACAGCCTGAATACGGCCCGGGTTTCGCGCTCGCTGGCCAGCGTCGTGCGGCTGAACCCGCAGGGGGCGTTTACCTGTGGGCTGATTCACGCGGTGGGCGAGTTGGCCATTCACCTTGCTTTGCCCGACATTGCCGCCGCGCTGGATGAAGACATGCCGCCGTTAGCGCTGGGCCGGGCGGCTTTGGAGCGCAAAACCTTAGGCTATTGCTATGCCAACGTGGGCGCCGGCTATGCGCGCATGTGGCACTTCCCCCAAGCCATGGTGGATGCGCTAGAGCACCAGTACGCCCCTTTTGACAACAACGTGTACGAACCACTGGCCGGGGTCATTCACCTGGCGGCTTGGCGCGCACGCGGTAAAGAAGCCGGGTTGAATGAGCGCGGACTGGCCGTCACCTTTCCGGGTTCGGTCGGCGTGGCGCTAGGCCTGGACATTGACATGGTGCTGCAGCAAGACCCGTTTGATTGGGCGGCACATAGTTGATGGCCCCCACGCTCCACCGCTTTACGGGTCGCTGCCCCCCGAGGGGGCTAACTCGCCTTGGGACGGCCCGGCGACGAGTTACAACCCCCACCCTCCGCCACTTTGCAGGTCGCCGCTCATCCTAAAGAATGCAAGCACTTCATATTTACGCCGGGCCCCGGGCCCGCGCCGCTATTGCCGAGCGCGGCCTGCTCCCCGAACACATTGCCACCATCCCCGGTGCCGCCGGCGGCCCCAAGGGGCTGATCTTGGGCCCACTAGACCGCTACCTGTTTGGTGAATGGCTGCCGAGAAGTTCGCAACCGATTGACCTAGTAGGTGCCTCCATTGGCGCTTGGCGCATGGCCACAGCTTGTCTGGAGGATACGGGGGCCGCGTTTGAGCGCTTGGAGCATGACTATGTGCACCAACACTACGAACTGGCGCCTGGTCAAAAACGCGTCTCGGCCGATCAGGTGAGCGAGGCCTTTGGCCGCAACCTACAGGCGTTTTATGGTGGTCGAGTCGGGGAGGTGCTGCAGAACCCTCGCTACCGCTTGCACATCGTCACCTCGCGCGGGCGTCACTTGCTAAGCCGCGAGCACGGCCTGCGCACGCCACTGGGCTATGCCGGCGCATTTTTCACTAATACGCTGCACCGCAAAGCCATGGGCGCTTGGCTAGAACGGGTGGTGTTTAGCAGCCCCCACGCGGTTGCGGGTAGGCCCTGCGCGCCGCTGCCGTTTGCCACTGGAGACTACCGTACCCGCCAGGTGGCATTGAGCAGTGCAAATTTTCAGGCCGCACTGCAGGCCAGTTGCTCGATCCCGTTTGTACTGCGGGCCATCCATAACATTCCGGGCGCCCCCAGCGGGGCGTATTGGGACGGGGGGATCACTGACTACCACCTGCACCTGAATTACGCGGGCGCTGGAAGTGCTATCAAAAAAGAAGCTTCTCCCGCAGATTCCACAAGGGCTAGAGGCCAATTTGACTCTGAAAAACTGGTGCTGTACCCGCATTTTCAACAGAGCGTGGTGCCAGGTTGGTTGGACAAAAGTTTGAAGTGGCGCCACCGGGCCACGCCGTTTCTGGACACGACCGTCGTCCTGGCGCCCAACCCCGAGTGGGTGAAAACTTTACCAAACAGCAAACTTCCAGACCGCACCGACTTTACGCATTACGGCAATGATCTGGCAGGACGGGTGAAGGCGTGGACCGCCGCCACCCGTGCGAGCCAGCAGATGGTGGACGAGTTCATCGCCTGGCTGGACAAGCCCGACATGAACTTGGTACGCCCTCTATGAAACCGCCTGCGCTTGCGCCCCAACGCTACCGAACTCCCGTCGCCGCACTGGTGCTGGGCCTGTTGCTGTGCTGGGCCGTGGGTCTGGGAACGTGGGTCGCCCCGGCGGCCCACGCCACCACGCTGCTGGAGCGCTTCAAGGAACGCCGCGACAACCGTGAGCCCGATGCCACCGCCAAACGCAGCACTGAGCAAGGGCTGTGGAGCCCCTATGGCGCACGCGAACAACAGACGGACACTGTGCGGGACGGAAAAATCCTGCGCGACATCGCCTACGGCAACGATCCCAAGCAGCGCATGGACGTCTACCTGCCCACGGGCGGCAGCGTATGGGGCGCAGCCCCCGTGATTTTTATGGTGCACGGCGGCGCTTGGCGCACCGGTGACAAACGCATGAGCAAGGTGGTGGACAACAAGGCCGCACGCTGGTTACCCAAGGGGTTTGTATTTGTCTCGGTCAACAACCGCCTGTTGCCGGAAGCCGACCCGCTAGACCAAGTCCACGACATCGCCCAGGCCTTGGCCTTGGCCCAGAGTCGGGCCGGGCGTTGGGGTGCTAACCCAGCGCAGTTTGTTCTCATGGGCCACTCGGCAGGTGCCCATTTGGTGGCGCTGTTAGCCGCCTCGCCCACGTTGGCCGCCCAACATGGCGCCCAAGCTTGGCTGGGCACTATCGCCCTGGACAGTGCCGCGCTGGATGTGCCCACCATCATGCAGCGCCGCCACTACCGCCTGTACGACCCCGCGTTTGGCACCAACCCCACGTACTGGGCCGCCACCTCACCCTTGCAACAACTGCACAGTGGCGCCAAGCCATTGCTGGCCGTGTGTTCCACGCGCCGAGACGATTCCTGTAGCCAAGCCCAAGCCTTTGCCCGGCAGGCAGAGCGGCTGGGCGTACGGGCCGAGGTGCTCCGGCAAGACCTGAGCCATGGCGATATCAACGAACAGTTGGGCTTGCCTGGGGACTACACAGCCGGTGTCGAGCGGTTTATGGCGAGCTTGTCGACTGACGTGGCGCAGCGTTTGCGCGAAACACCACCCGACCTGACGCTACCTTGACCGGGCATTGTTGCTAGCCCGCACGTAGTGCGAGGCGCTGAATCCTGACGCCCAAGGCAGCATATCAACTGGGGGCATGGGCCGTGCAATGCCATAACCTTGGCCCAGTTCGCAGCCCAATTCCAGCAGTTTGTCCGCTTGCGCTGGCGTTTCAACGCCTTCTGCAATCACGGTCCGCCCAAAAGCATTGCTCAATGCCACGATGGCGCCCACCAGGGTGGCGTCGTCAGCATCTTCCAACAGGCCATCCACAAACATGCGATCAATCTTGATGGTTTCTGCGGGAAGTCGTTTGAGATACGACAACGATGAAAATCCAGTTCCAAAATCGTCCAATGCAAAGCACACCCCCAACGCTTGGCAGCCCTGCATGACTTCACGCATGTGCGTAATGTCTTGTAGTGCTGCGGACTCCAAAATTTCCAGCTCTAGCTGGTGAGTGGGTGCCTTGGGGTATTGCGACAGAATTTCTTTGAAGAGAGAAAGAAGAGGAGGAAAGGGGGGAGTAGGAAAGAAAGGAGAAAGAAAAGGGAGGAAGGGAGAAAGAGGGAGGGGGGGAAAGGAGAGACGGTCAACAAAGTCGATACGGTGAAAGTGACGGGCTGCAATGTTCACACTCACCACCCAGGCTTGACCGTGCTGCACCCAGGTCTGCAACTGGTGCAAGGCTTGGTGCAGCACCCATTCGCCCGTTTCCACAATCAGGTCGGTGTGTTCCATCAGCGGTAAAAACTCGGCTGGTCCGACCAAACCACGCTCGGGGTGTTGCCAGCGCAGGAGCGCTTCGGCTCCCACAATGTCACCCGTACGCATATTTACTTTTGGCTGGTAGTAGAGGCGAAACTCGCTCCCACGCAACGCCTGGGCGAGGCCCGTCAAACGGGTAAAGTGGGTTTGGACTTCGTGGTCTTGTTGGGCATCGAACACATGCAGGCCACCACGACCCTTCTGCTTGGCTTGGTACATGGCCTGGTCTGCATGGCGCAACAAGATGTCCGGGCTGGCGTCGTCTTGGGGGAATACGGCGAGGCCTGCGCTGGCCGTAGAGTGAATTGATACCCCGTCGATGGCGTAAGGCTGGGCCAAGCGCTCTAACAAAGCCTTCACGGTGTGCTGAAGCCTGTCAACATCCGTCTGCCCCTGGAGCAGCACCACGAACTCATCCCCGCCCAGCCGACTCGCGTCCATTGAGTCGTCTAGAAAACCCTGCAGGCGCAAGGCCACCTCTTTCAGCAGCCGGTTGCCGATCCAGTCTCCATGCTGGTCGTTGATCTTTTGAAAATGGTCGAGGTCCAGTAGGCAAACGCCCAGCATCTGATTGGACTGCCGCGCTTGGTAAATAGCATGCGTGAGGCGTTCTGATAGTGCATCGCGGTTGTTCAAACCCGTCAGTGGGTCATGGCGTGCCTGCCAAGAAATTTTTTGCTGAAGTTCTCGCGTTTCAGTCACGTCGTGGAACACCAATACACAGCCGAGGGCCGATCCATCAGTCTTACGAATGGGCGCTGCCGTAAATTCAATGGCGTAGCGTTCACCGGACCGGTGCTGCAGCAGCTGATTGACTGCTTGCACGGCGGTATCCGTCAGGTGCAACTGCGCAATGTCGAGTCCTCGCGGCAACGCCTGGGAAAGCGGGTCGCGCTGAAATACATCAGACAGCAGGCGCCCGTGCGCCTGTGCTTGCGAAAACCCGGTCAGAAACTGCGCCGCCTGATTCATGCTGGTGACGCGCCCTTGCAGGTCCGTGGCAATGACACCATCGGCAATCGAGGAGAGCGTCACAACGGCACGCTCTTTTTCCTCCAATAGCGCTTCCTCAGCGAGTTTGCGCCCAGTGATGTCAACCAGCGCTCCGATGGTGCCACCCTTGCTCTGATCTACACGGGTGAAATCGGCTTTGAAATAGGCGATTTCTCTCACATCGTGGGGACCGACTTTGACCAGTATTTCACGATCTTGGCGCACTTGGGCACGCCTGCTTTTCAGGGTTTCTGCATTGGGCAGGGCTACAAAGTCGCTGGGAAACGGTGATCCCACAACGGAATTGGCTTGCAGCTGAAAGAATTCTTCCCAAGCATGGTTGACCCTCAAGCAGGTACCGTCCGACCCCCGCACAAACACAGGCAGCGGCAGGGCGTCGACAAGCTGTTGGGTGAAGTGAAGCTGTTCGGCCAGATTGTTTTGCGTGGTTTGCTGTGACTTGACCAAATGTTGGATTTGGCCCGCCATGCCATTGAACGCCTCTGCCACTGCGCGCATTTCCAGTGTGCCTTGTTCAACCATACGGGTATTGAGATGGCCACTGCGAAATCGGTCCGTGGCGGTATTCAACCGTGTCAGCATCCTTGCATTGGCGCGCAACAACAAGCTGAGTAAAAAGAGAATGGTGAATATGTTCAGGGCCGTAATGCGCAACTGCGCGCCGACCAGAGTCCAAATGCGCTCAAGTTCCGCCTTGTTGCTAACTTCAATGGCCAAGTTCACGGGGGTTCCGTCGGGCAAGGTGTCTGAAAAATCTTGGCGCAAGGGCCGCAAGGCGACCAAGGACGCAAACCAGTTTGGAACCTCCGCACGCGGTGATTCGGTTGTTTTTACGGCGATCGTCTGCCCGTGAAACAACCATGTCAGGCTCTGAATCTCGGGGTTAAACGCCAGCTCGCTCGATAGTCTGCTTTGAAGCTGAGTCGGGGTCTCGTTGGTACTACCGTGCGTTAACCAAGGTAACAGGTATCGGCTAGTTACCTGCGTTTGTGCGCGTTGGTGCTGCATCGCCTCTTCCAATTCGGTCGCTAACATCAGGTGGTAGCGGACCATAGTGACCGCCAAAATAATGCCCAGGATGGGAGCGAACAGACGTGGGTAAGTACCTTGTGTGAGCCAGGCTCGAACGGAATAGCTGCGCATACGTGTTGTGCTCTCCCCGAAGTACGCTGCGGCACTTCATCTAATTGGTTTCAGAATTTTTTCTGAAGTTTAGCGCCGACTTTGGGGGAATTTCGAACCGAAATAGGGGCTGTGTCGCGCTCCCGGAACTTCAGTGGCCTTGGTAGGCAGTAACACAGTCCAGCCGTTCGGCTCCCGCGTGCGTGCGCTGACCATGGCGCACGCAGGCCTCGGCTATAGGCTGGCCAGCAACATCTGTCGGTAGTCGTCCGCGCTGGCGATGCGCGGGTTGGTTTTGTGGCAATGGTCGACCAGCGCGCCGGCAATGATGTCGTCAAACTGCGACTCGCTCACGCCCATTGCGGCCAAGCCGCTGGGCAGGCCCAGGCGGGCATTCATGTCCACAATTGCTAAACCCATATCGCTGGCAGACTGCAAGCCCATGGCGTGGGCCATGCGTTCTAGGCGGCGGTCTTTCTGCACCGATTCGGCTTGGGCGTTGAACGCGATGACGGCGGGCAAAAACATGGCGTTGAGGGTGCCATGGTGCAGGCGGGGGTCGACACCGCCCAGGCTGTGGCTCAGCGAGTGAACGCACCCAAGACCTTTCTGAAATGCCATGCCGCCTTGCAGGCTGGCGCTCATCAGTTGGGTGCGGGCGTTGAGATCGCTGCCGTCTTGGGTGGCGAGGGCGATGTGGGCCCAACCGCGCTCCAAGCCGTCTAGCGCAATGCCGTCGGCAGGCGGGTTGAAAAGGGGCGCCATGAAGGTTTCCATGCAATGGGCAATCGCGTCCATGCCGGTGGCGGCGGTGAGCTTGGCAGGAAGGCCCAGCGTGAGCTCAGGGTCACAAATGGCGGCCTTTGGCACCAAGACCCAGTTGTGAAAGCCGAGCTTGCGGTGGTCGTCCACGATGATGATGGCTCCGCGCGCGATTTCACTGCCAGTGCCACTGGTGGTGGGCACCGCGATCAGGGGCGCGACGCGGTCGGTAATGCGCGTTGCCCCACCCAGAATGGTGGCGTAGTGGGTCAGCGGCCCTTCGTGGGTTGCCGCAATGGCGACGCCTTTGGCGCAGTCGATGGCAGAACCGCCGCCGACCGCGATCAGACCGTCGCAGCCTTGGCCGCGGTAGATCTGGACGGCAGCGCGTACGGCTGCTTCGGTGGGGTTCGACGGTGTTTGGTCAAACACCGCAACGGGCATGCCGGGCAGAGCATCCAGCGCTTTTTGCAAAACCCCCGCAGCTTTGACACCTTGGTCGGTCACCACCAATGGCCGCGTAATCCCGACCCGTTCACATTCTTGCTTTAGCAGGCGGATGGCACCGCATTCAAACTGGATTTGTGTCACGTAGTTGATGAATGCCATGGTGCCCGCCGTGTAGGATGGATAAAAACAGAACTGCCGCGCAATGTACCAAGAAGCCTGCCGACCATGAGTCACCATCACGACCCACACCGTAACCCGAACAGCCTGCTGACCCCAGCGATGCGGGGGGTGTTGGACCGGATGCATCGGGCCAACCATGTGCCGCTGCATGCGATGACTGGCGTGCAGGCCCGCGCGGCCTATGCGGCCGGTGCGCAGGTGCTGGAATTGCCGGTACAAAAGCTGGTGCGAGTGGAAAACTTGACTGTGCCTGCGCGCGACCGTTTCGCCGTGCCAGTGCGCCTGTATGCGCCCAGCGCCGAGGTGCTGCCGGTGTTGGTGTACTTTCACGGCGGCGGATTTACCGTGGGCAGTGTGGAAACCCACGATGGCTTGTGCCGACGGCTCAGCCATTTGGCGCAATGTGCCGTGGTGTCGGTGGATTATCGATTGGCGCCGGAGTACCAGTTTCCCACCGCTCACGAAGATGCTTGGGATGTGGTGCAGGGTCTGGTCGGGCTGGGTGCGAAGCTGGGTTTGGACATGACCCGAATGGCGCTGGGCGGCGACAGCGCTGGCGGTACGCTAGCGGCGGCCTGCGCCATCGAGGCGCGCAACCATGGCCTGCCACTGGCGCTTCAGTTGTTGTTTTACCCCGGTTGTGCGGGCCACCAAAACACGGTTTCGCACGCAACGTTTTCCAAGGGTTTCGCGCTGGAGAAAACCCATATCGATTTCTTCTTCGGGCACTACGTTCGTACCCCGGCAGATCGCGGCGACTGGCGCTTTGCGCCGTTGGACGGCGTAGGCCCAGATGGGCTCGTGGTGGACTTGGCGGGCGTCGCGCCAGCGTGGGTCGGGCTGGCGGAGTGTGACCCCTTGGTGGACGAGGGCGTGGAGTACGCTGACCGCTTGCGCATGGCTGGTGTGGCGGTGGACCTGGAGATTTACCGCGGTGTGGTCCACGAGTTCATCAAGATGGGGCGCGCTATTCCCCAAGCCGAAACCGCGCACGCCGACGCGGCGCGCGCCTTGCGCAACGCGTTCACCGTTGATTGACTTAAGGACAGAGAACTTTCATGACTTTGCAACGCCAAGACTTTCGTATGTTCCACCGGCTGCGCGTGCGCTGGGTCGAGGTGGACATGCAGCAAATTGTGTTCAACGGCCACTACCTGATGTATGTGGATACCGCCATGGGCGACTATTGGCGTAGCCTCGCACTGCCTTACCAAGACGCCATGGTCTTGTTGGACGGTGACACTTTCGTGAAGAAGGCGACGCTGGAATACCACGCATCCGCCCGCTACGACGATGTGCTGCACATTGGTTTGCGCTGCGCCAAGATCGGCAATTCGTCCATCGTGATGGAGGCCGGGGTTTTCCGCGCCGACCAGTTGCTGGTGTCAGGCGAGCTGCTCTATGTTTTCGCGGACCCGGCCACCCAAACCTCGCGCCCGGTACCTCAGCCCTTGCGAGACGCCTTTGCGGCGCAAGAAGCGGGCACTCCGGTCTTTCACACTTTGGTAGGTTCGTGGGCGCAGTTGGGCGCGCAAGTGCTGCCGCTGCGCCAGGCCGTGTTTGTCCAAGAGCAGGCGATCGACGAGTCCTTGGTCCAAGACGCGGCTGACCATGATGCAATCCATGCAGGGGTTGAAAATTTGCTGGGGCAGATGGTGGCCAGCGGCCGCCTGCTGCAACACGCCCCCGGTGTTGCAAAAGTGGGGCGTATGGCAACCCACCGCATGCTGCGCAGCGCCGGCTATGGACTGCGGGTGTTGCGCACCCTGCTAGAGGTAGCGCGGCAGCGGGGGGATACCGAGGTCATGCTGCACGCCCAAGTCAGCGCAGAAGGGTTCTACACGGCGCAGGGCTTTGTGCGGCGCGGCCCGGTGTTTTATGAAGTGGGCATCGCCCACCAGGAAATGGTGTTGGCGCTCTAGGCCTAGAAGCCCAGCGAAGCGAGCAGATCGTCCACATCACCCTGCTGGAGGGCTTGCTCAGCTGTCTGCGGGCCTTCCAGCACATGGTTGTCCACGGTAACAGGTTCGTGGCTGGCCGCAACGTCGGGCTTGGCCGACGCAGGTGCGCTCTCCACCAACAGCTCGACCAGTTGCATTTCAGTCCGGGTGATGATGTCGATCACCTTTTTGATGACCTGTCCCGATAAGTCTTGAAAATCCTGCGCCATCATGATGTCGCTGAGTACATCGCCTTGGCGCTGGGAGAAGAGGGCGGTTTTTTCGGAAAATTTAGCGCAGGCCAGCATCAGCCCGCGGGCCTTGTCCACATCCATGTCGGGCGCGGAAGCCATCCGGTTCAGCGAATCCCGCAACTCCAACCCGCGACCAGCGAGGTCGTCACATTCCGGCTTGGCGGTTTCCACCAGCGTCAGTACTTTGTTGGCCGCGTCTTCAGTCATCTTGCCCACATAGGCCAAGCGGTCGCGGGCGTTCGGAATTTCTTCCACGATGGAGTGCAACTGGTTACCGCCGAGGACGGCGAGGGCCTCGTGCATTTCCCTGGTGATGGCTCCGAGCCTGGAAAAGGCTTCTTCTTTAGTTAGCGACGTTGACATTGCAAGTCCATTCCCAATTTTTTGAAATCTAACCGAATACTAGTCTGAAAACGGGCGCTTAGATGTCGTCGCGTAGGGGGTAGGGCATGGGCAGGAAGTGCACCGTTGCACCTTGGGCGGTTTGCACCACACCGTCCAGCGCAGCGAGCTGCACCGACACAATGGCGTCATACCCGCCATCGGGGTTACGTGCGGCCTGCGCGACCACGGCCACTGGCTGGCTATCGTCGCCTGGGGCGAAGAGTTCTTGGCCGGCGGCCAGTTCGGCTGCGCAGTGCACCACTATGGCGCGGCGCTTCAAGGTGCCGCGAAACTGGCTGCGCGCCACCACTTCTTGGCCGGGGTAACAGCCCTTTTTGAAGCTCACCCCGTCTACCGACTCATAGTTCAGCATCTGCGGCACAAAGGCTTCGGCGGTGGCTTGGCTGACGGTGGCGATGCCGCTGCGCACCTCGCCCCAGCGCCAGAGTTCAGCATCCAGCACCGGGCCGGGTGGCTCGGCCGTATCAACTGGCGCCAGCCACAGTTGCCGTGGCACACCATCAGCAGGGTAGAGGTTGACCCAAGTTTGAGACTCAATATCGACCTTAGCCCAGGTAGCGCCTGCGCGAGTAGCTTCTAAATTGATAGCATTTCCCGCCAAGCCGCGCAGCGCATACAGCGTGCTGGCGTCGCTCAGGCGCGCTTTGGCACGCATCACAAACATGGACAAGCGCTTCAAGCGTGGGCGCCAGCAGGTCTTTGCCGATGACCAGCAAGATCTCGCCAGAGGGGCGTTTGAAGCCGATCATGCTGGCCTGCATACGCCCTTTGGCCGAACAAAAAGCGGCCAGACGGGCCTGGGATTGGTCCAACAGGGCGAAATCGTGGGTGAGCTGGCTGTGGATGAACTTGGCGGCGTCATCGCCGTCTATCTGGATTACGCCCAAATGGTCCAAAAGGGCAACTCCCCGGAGACGGCTTTGCGCTAGGGAGGAGGGGGCGGATATGGTCATGCGCTCAATTATGATTCCGACTCTGTTGACGGATAGAAAGTAGGGCTGTGCGTTTCTTCATTGCTGTAATGTTGGTTGTTGGCCTAGGTATGGCCGGCGCGGGCTACCTGTGGGTGCAGTCGCCACTGGCACTCTCACAACCCGTGGTCGACGTGTCCATCGAACCGGGTTCCAGCGCCCGTGAAGTCGCGTCGCAACTGACGAAGGCTGGCGTGCAAGCACCCGCCAGCTGGTTGTACTGGTGGTTTCGGCTGTCGGGCCAGTCCCGGGCCATCAAGGCGGGCAGCTACGAGCTCACTACCGGCGCCACGCCCGCGAGCTTGCTGCGCAAGCTGGTGCAGGGCGATGAAGCGCTGCGCAGCGTCACCCTGCTGGAAGGTTGGAATATTCGGCAGGTACGCGAGGCATTGCGTAAAGCCGCCTTTTTGCAACCCACAACCCAATCGCTGGGCAACGCCGCGCTGATGGCGCAACTGGGGCGCCCCGACATGCATCCCGAAGGGCGGTTTTTCCCGGATACCTACACCTACGCCAAAGGCAGCACGGATTTGGCCCTGCTCAAACGCGCCCTGACGGCCATGGACCAGAGCTTGGATGCGGCTTGGTCACAGCGCAACCCCCAGTTGCCCTTGCAAAGTGCCGACCAGGCGCTGGTATTGGCCAGCATCATTGAAAAAGAAACCGGTCGCGCCCAAGAGCAAGGCCAGATTTCCGCAGTGTTCAACAACCGATTGAGCATCGGCATGCGCCTGCAGACCGATCCGACGGTCATCTATGGCTTGGGCGAAGCGTTTGATGGCAACCTGCGCAAGGTCGACCTGCTGACGGATACGTCCTACAACACCTACACCCGCATCGGTCTGCCGCCAACACCCATCTCCATGCCGGGTAAATCGGCGTTGTTGGCGGCCGTGCAGCCGGCGGCCAGCCGCGCCCTTTATTTCGTCGCTCGGGGAGATGGCAGCAGCCACTTCAGCGACTCATTGGACGAGCACAATAGGGCGGTCAACAAATACCAGCGCGGCCAATGAGCGGCGTACCCAAGGGCGGCATGAACGGACTTTTCGTTAGTTTTGAAGGCATAGACGGTGCGGGCAAGTCCACGCACATCCAAGCCATGGCCGATGCATTTACGGCCCAGGGTCGCAACGTTACCTTGACCCGGGAACCCGGTGGCACCCCCTTGGCCGAGAAGCTACGCGCCATGGTGCTGCAAGACAGCATGGACGCCATGACCGAAGCCCTGTTGGTGTTCGCAGCTAGGCGCGACCATGTCCAGCGCGTGATTTTGCCGGCGTTGGAGCAGGGCGATGTCGTGCTGTGTGACCGCTTTTCAGATGCTACGTTTGCCTACCAAGGCGGCGGGCGGGGCTTTGACTGGGAGGTGCTGTCTCAATTGGAGCGCTGGGTGCAGGGCACTGCTGAGGGACGCTTGATTCGCCCAGACGTGACGGTGTGGTTTGACCTGCCTCCCGAAATCGCGGCGGCCCGCTTGTCTGGCGCGCGGTCACCCGACAAATTTGAGTCGCAGCCGCGGGCCTTTTTTGAAAAAGTGGCGGCGGGCTACGCCAGGCGTCTGGCGGAAGATGGTGGACGCTTTGTACGTATCAATGCCCACCAAACGCCTGCAGAGGTGTGGGCAGACCTGTTGGTCGCGTTGCAAGATTGCGACCTTTTGCCGCGTAACGCTGCATGAGCGATACAGCCGCAGCGCCCGTCGCTGCACCATTAGCACCTTGGCTCGCCCGCCAACTGACAAGCTTGCTGGCCCAGCGCGGCCACGCCTGGCTGTTGCAGGGCCCGTCTGGCTTGGGTCAATATGAGCTGGCCTTGGCCATGGCCAGCAGTTGGCTGTGTGACAAGCCGACTGCCCAAGGTGCCTGTGGCCAGTGCGGTAGCTGCCACGCAATTGCCGTGCGCACCCACGCCGACCTCTGCGTGCTGATGCCCGAAACCACGATGGTAGAGCTGGCCTGGCCCTTGTCCGAAAAGGCCCAGAGCGACATCGACGACAAGAAACGCAAAGCCAGCCGCGAGATTCGGGTCGACGCTATGCGCGACGCTGTGGAGTTTGCCCAACGCACCAGTGCCCGGGGCCGCGGCAAGGTGGTTCTGGTCTATCCCGCAGAAGACATGAACGCCATCACCGCCAACGCTTTGTTGAAAACGCTGGAAGAGCCCGCTGGCGATGTCCGCTTTGTGCTGGCTAGCGCGTCGGTACACCAATTGCTGCCCACCATCCGCAGCCGTTGCATCGGACACCCGTTGGCGTGGCCACGTGCCGATGAGGCCGAGCATTGGCTGCAAAGTCAGGGGTTGAACGCCGTACTGGCCGCCAAATTACTGGTTGCTACGGGCGGGCGACCAGCCCAAGCCTTGCTTTGGGCGCAGACAGGTTGGGATGCGGCGGCGTGGGCCGCCTTTCCCAAGGCGATGCAACGCGGCGAGGTCGCGGCCGTTAAAGACTGGGCGCCTGCCTTGTTGCTGGACGCTCTGCACAAGCTCTGCCACGACCTGATGGCGCTGACACAGGGGGCTGCCCCACGCTTCTTCGCGCCACCAGATCTCGCCATAGGTCGGCCGCCTTTGGGGGGCTTAGGCACATGGAATCAGGCGCTTTCCAAGGCGCTACGCACGGTGGACCACCCGTTCAATGCAGGCCTGATGTCAGAATCACTTGTCGCCCAAGCCCAATCCGTCCTAAACTCCAAGCTCTAGCGCCTATTCATGAGCTCCAACCCCGCCACCGCCCGCCCCAGCGTCATTCAGCTCTCCATTAAGGAGAAGGCCGCACTCTATGCTGCCTACATTCCCATGTTCACCGAAGGGGGGGTGTTCATTCCCACCACCCGCGAGTACGCACTGGGTGATGACGTCTACGTGTTGCTGTCGTTGCCCGAAGATGTGCAGCGCTACCCGGTTGCGGGCAAGGTGGCTTGGGTGACACCTGCAAAAGCGTCGGGCGGTCGGACCCAGGGTGTCGGCATACTGTTCCCCAAAGACGAAAAATCGCGTCTTCTCAAACTCAAGATTGAAGAAATCTTGGGCTCACACCTCGCTTCTGAGCGTCCCACGCAGACGGTTTAACTGATCGCCAACGGCGGGATCCCCCCGTGGCTGTAGGTTGTCGCTGGCACTTTCACCGGTTTTTCCATGTTTACAGACTCCCATTGCCACCTCACGTTTCCTGAACTCCAGGCAGATTGGCCCGCTATTCACCAGGCCATGGTGGACGCCCAAGTGCTGCGCGCCTTGTGCATTTGCACCACCTTGGAAGAGTTTCCACAAGTTCATGCGTTCGCCATGGGGCAACCCCATATCTGGGCCAGCGCCGGCGTACATCCTGACAACGAAGGGGTTGCCGAACCCGACGTGGACACCTTGTTGGAGTTGGCCGCGCGCCCCAAAGTAATTGCGATTGGCGAAACGGGGCTTGACTATTACCGCCTGGGCGACCGAACGGTGGCGGACATGGAGTGGCAGCGCAAACGGTTTCGGACACACATTCAGACGGCCCAGCGTTGCGCCAAACCCTTGGTCATTCACACGCGCAGCGCTTCAGACGACACCTTGGCCATTTTGAAAGAGCAGGGGGAAACAGGAGGCGCTGGGGCTGCTGGCGGAGTTTTTCATTGTTTTACCGAAGCCGTGGAGGTTGCTAAGGGCGCCTTGGATTTGGGGTTTTACATCTCGTTTTCAGGCATTCTGACTTTCAAAAGTGCGCAGTCCATCCGGGATGTTGCGAAGCTAGTCCCTATGGACCGGTTGCTAATAGAGACCGATAGCCCTTATCTGGCGCCGGTACCCTACCGCGGCAAAACCAATAATCCGTCGTATGTGCCATGGGTGGCGGCGGCGCTGGCAGAACTCAAATCATGCGATGTCGAAACCATCGCGAACACCACCAATGCCAATTTCGATACTTTGTTTATGCGTGGCACATCATGAGAAAGTGGATTAAAAAACCTCTTTATCTGATTGTTTTAATTGGATTTTCCTGTGCAAGTTCTGGGTCGTATGAGGATTTTTTTAGAGCGATTACCAGCAATAATGCAGACGCAGTTCAGCAACTGTTAGAACGTGGGGTTGATCCCAATACCCCCAATCCAGCCGGCGTACCGGCGCTGGTCGTTGCGCTCAAAATACCAGCATTCGAGGTTGCCGAAGCATTATTGAAGCGCCCAGATATTCAGGTGGAGGTCAGAAACGCATTGGACGAGAGTCCTTTGATGTTGGCAGCATTACAAGGTAGTCTTGAAATTTGCCAAGCGCTGATTCAACGGGACGCAGATGTCAACAAACCTGGGTGGACCCCCTTGCACTATGCGGCAACCAACAGCCACACAGCAGTCATGCAACTGCTGCTGGACAACCATGCCTATATAGACGCAGCGTCGCCCAATGGATCAACGCCGCTCATGATGGCCGCGATGTATGGCAACTCGTCGGCCGTCAAGCTTCTGCTGGAAGGTGGCGCCGACCCGACCCTTAAAAATGACTTGGGTCTTACCGCCATTGAGTTTGCCCAGCGCGTTAAGAAGGCGGAGTCCGTGGAGATCATCGCAGCATTCGTGCGCGGACGGAGACCTAAGGGGGCTTGGTAGCTGGGTAGATCCGGCAGGCACTGGATTGAGGCGACAACTAGACTGGGCGCGAATTCTGGGTCATTGGGGCTTTTTTGATCGAGCCCCGATGGGCTAGCATACTTTATACGATGTATATTATGTAAAGTTAAATACATATCCCAACCCCTTTGAATAGATAGGCTCTACCTAACCGTAAAGCGGACTGTCGGTACACTGATGTCCGAGAAAGATGCCCCCAAGGCTAGTTCACCGGATCCGTGCAACACACACTCCTCGCGTCGCAAGAGCAACTCGGCCCCTTTAGAATCTGCAAACTTAATCCAGCACCCGTAGCTACTCACATCGACCAACATAATGCACCCATTGCGCCACTCTAGTTTGGCGTGGGTTCTAGAGACCCGTGGATCGTTCACAACGAATTCAACAGTCTTCACGCGGCCAATGTGTGCAGGCAGCTCAAATGAGCGGAATACCTGCACAGTGTCCAACCAACCCAGCTCAATTTCCCGTCCAAGTGCGTCGGTTTCCCGATTGAGATCCGCAGGGCCCAACTGGGCCTGCATAGTCAAAAAATCGGTTGGTTCTTCTTCTCGCCATTCCACTTGGGACACCTGACAGGCCTCCGTACGCCCCCTGACATGGATCAGGCCCAAATCCCGAAAGTTGGTTTCGCGCTTTGTAGCCAACGCGTTCGCGGACAAGTTGGTCGCCCAAATTTGATGGGGGCCACACATGTCGCACAGGCGAGATGCCACATTGACCGCGTCACCATAGCAGTCACGGGCAACCATTTCAACGTCGCCGCAAGCCAGTCCAATGCGGATGGGTAAACGCAGCTCGGGGGCGAACTTTAATGAGCGGCGTTGGTGTTGGCGTTGAATATCAGTGACTGCGGATACTGCGTCACGGTTATCGGTAAAAACCACCATAACGCCGTCACCCAACGTCTTGATAAGGCGCCCGCCGTGGGCTTCGCACTGCCTTCCGATCCAAGTCGTAATTTGGGTAATGGACTCGGTCGCCCGCACATTTCCCAATGCTTCGAATACCGCAGTGCTGCCGTGCAAATCGGTAAAAACAACGGTAGCTTGAACACCCATTCCCCAGAACCCTCGTACTCGTGTGGCGCTAGTTTAGGGCATAGCGAACGAGTCAGAAAGTGAAACCTACGACAAGACCTGAAAGTACTGATCTACCGAAGTAAAGCAGTTCAAATGCTTCGATCACGATAGGGCAAACGTGTCTACTCTTGCACCACTGCGTACACGCACTTGACAAGGATGTTGTAAATGCCACGAATCTGGTGTCAGTCTCTATTGATGCATGGCATTAGATTGCATATGGTTGCTCGTATATAAAAAAGAGAGTCATATGCGTTGGACACCTTCTCACTGGATGAATAGCCTTCTCAAATCTGGCAGCCCCCCTTCGGGAAAAACACTGACGGAAATCCGCCAAGCCATGCTAGACGCGTTGGGCGATCACGGAGCGCGTGCCAACCCTGTGGTGCAACTGCGCGTGACTTATGCGGACGATATTCAAGACTTGTGGTACTTGCGTGGTGATGTCTTGACCGCCATCGCTTCCACCCAAGGTGAGGCCATGGCCCGCTCCCAACTCGCTGCGGTAAGCGAGATGTTCAAAGGCGCTCTACCCAGTGGACTCACTGCACGCACGAGCCCGCTTGGGCGTTGAGGAAATTGCAGAATTCCCAAGGAGTGCTGAATTACCTGCGATGTGAGGCAGTAAAAAAGGTGCGGGCACCGCCGCAAAGGCTGGAAGATCAGGGTATCGACGTCTGAGCTTGATGCCCGCCCATGCATACTACCCTGAGTCCCGTCACTGTCCAGAGATTTTGCGCACTGCAAGGTGATCTCATTGGTTTGGTTGAACAAGACTATGCGGGCCTGAGCCCAAAGCTCGAACAAATCATTCGTGCTTTTGAGTTCACGCAGATCGAGTTGGCGGTGTACCGCCAGCGGGGCTACGGGCAAGGGCGCGGCGTTGGGCAACCCGAGGCCGACCGTTGCGCCTTGGCGTGCGCCTTTTAGCCAAGGCGGTACTGGATTTGAAGACCACACGAGCGCTGATAGAGCGTCTGCACGCTGACAGCAAGCTGCGTCGGCTGTGCGGCTTTGATCTGCGCTTTGCCCTGCCCAGCGAGTCCACATTCAGTCGCGCCTTTGATGAGTTTGCCGACAGTGAACTGATCCAGCGCGTGCATGCCCGCATGATCCAAGACACCCTGGGCGAGCAACTCATCGGCCACCTCAGCCGAGACTCCACGGCCATAGAGGCACGCGAGTCCATTGCAAAGAAGGACAAGACCGAAGTAGTCCCGGCCCAGCCCAAAAACAAACGCGGACGTCCATCAAAAGGCGAAGTTCGTGCGGCCCCCGAGCCCAGCCCATTGGAGCGCCAGCGAGGCCAGACGCTTGAACAAATGCTCTTTGAACTTGACACGGCTTGCGCCACGGGGACCAAGAAGAACGCACAGGGTTACAAGATCAGCTGGAAAGGCTACAAACTGCACCTGGATACGGCCTGCTGTGGCGTGCCCATCAGCGCCGTTCTTACCGGGGGCCAACGTGCACGACAGCCGGGTCGCGTTGCCGCTCACACGCATCAGCGCCCAGCGCGTCGATGCCTGTTACGAACTGATGGACGCCGCCTACTGCAGCACGGTGATCCGCGAGGAAATACGGGCTGCGGGGCGCGTGCCTTTGATTGACCACAATCCGCGCAAAGGGCAAAAGCAGGAATTTGCGCCCCATGAAGCCCAGCGCTACAAGACCCGTTCGGGTGCTGAGCGCTGCAATGCACGGCTCAAGGACGAGTTTGGAGCCCGCCATGTTCAGGTGCGTGGGCACGCCAAGGTGATGTGTCACTTGATGCTGGGGGTGGTGGCGCTGTGTGCCGATCAACTCACGAGATTGCTGTTGTGAGTCGTAAACGCAACACCTTGGAGAAAACCGAGTTCAAAAATAGTTCGCGGCGACTTGCGAGGGATTGCCACGGGCAAAACAGGGAGAAATCAATGCCGTAACGTGCTGCGTTCCTCCAACCCATTGCGAGTGCTTGAAAAATGAGCACTAGGCTTGCTTCAGGCTGCGACAGTTTTGAATTCTGCAAGTCTTCCAGCTAGGGGGCTCAATGGCCCCAAAACAGCATCACATCTTTGCCATCTGACGCCAGTTCGGCTTTCTTGCCGACTGGCAGGAGTACCTTAGTTTGAACATGCCCGTAAGGCAAGTTAGTTAAGACCGGGACTTGGATTTGCGTCTGCAACCAAGCCACCACCGTAGACAACTTGAACCCTCTGTCGTGGGCGCTGAGCTGGTAGCCCGTAAACTGCCCCAACACAATCGCTTTTTGTTTGGCCAATACACCGGCGTGCAATAGCTGGGTCAGCATGCGCTCAATGCGGTAGGGGTGTTCGGCGATGTCTTCCAAAAACAAAATTCCGCCACGCACATTCGGGAAATAGGGTGTCCCCATGAGTGAGGTGAGAACAGTCAGGTTCCCACCCCAAACCATCGCGTTGCGTACCGAAAGCTCGCCCTCAGAAGATCCTTTTGATTGGCGCCAACCAGTTCCCTCCCCCTGCCCCGACAGTAAATCTTGGAAACAATCTTCCATGATGTCATCTGGAATTTCTCCGGAGGCACCACCGACACCAAAACCTTCACATAACGCGGGGCCGGCCCACGTCACCGTCCCTTTCTTGGCGAGTACCGCAAGCTGAAGTGCTGTGAAATCACTGATTCCCACAAACTGCATTCCTCGTGCAACGGCCCTGTCTATTTGCGCGTAAGGAAGGTTCGGAAGAATGCGCGTCAACCCATATCCCCCTCTGGAAATCATGGCGATGTCAGCACTGCTGTCACAGGCGCGTTGAATAGCTCGCAAGCGGGTTGCATCATCGCCCGCAAACCTCATGACACTTTCCAGCGCATCCTGATCGACTTCAACCTCGTGGCCTAGAGCTTCCAGACGCTTGATGCCACGACGGAACGCGGCCTTGTCTCTTACGGCGCCGGACGGGGAGTAGATGTAAACATGTTTTTTCACAGCTGCATTATCCAGCGCCTTGCAACGATTTGAGGCGAGCGAGTAAGGGCCCCGGTGTATCCAGCATGTAGCTGACGGTCGGCGCGATGGATTCGCTTGAATTCACTTGTGCCCATTCTGTAAAAAAATCCAGGCCAGCCATGAAACCGCGGTCAGGGTGCGCAAAGGCATCTGCAATCTGAGGCTGCGACGGCGCAATGGCAATTACCCCACCGCCCCGTCCCGTCTTCTTCAATGCCCAGTGACTGGCTAATCGCTGGCCAACACCTTGTCCTACAAATACGACCTGCGATTTCTCCGGCACCAAAGCTAGCAAGGAATCCAGGCACTGAAGGTGAAGCGGCAAACTGTGCGCCTGTTTCTTCTTGGGTTTGTCACTGCGCCCGAAGCCGAGCAGGTCAGGCGCCAGAACGCGAAAACCAGCTTGCGCCAACACCGGCAACAAAGCAAGCCAACGATGCGCCCAACCAGGTACATCGTGAACTAACACTACACATGTCGTCGCGTCTTCGGGGCCCGCATCCACGTAGTGGAAGCGCCACTGTAAGTCTTCGTCTCCGACCCTTACATACTTAGACTCTGGAAACGACGCGTCTACAGAAGCAAAGCAGGCTGCAGGGGTACGCAACCCGTCTTCGCGCAATGGCTGCGCAGACATTTTGTGAGCACGCCGTCGTTCGGAGAAAAAGCCAGTGAGCAGACCCGTACTTTCTGCCTCTAGGACGCCCGATGTGACGGTCGTATGGTGGTTGAGCTTAGTCTGTTCAAATAGATTGAAGACAGACCCAGCGGCACCCGTCCTCGGTTCACGGGCGCCATAGATCACCCGTTGGACGCGGGCTTCTAATATAGCCCCCGCGCACATCGCGCATGGTTCCAAAGTGACATACAACGTACATCCATCGAGTCGGTAGTTTCCAAGCGCAAGGGCCGCTGCTCGCAGCGCTACGATTTCAGCGTGTGCGGTGGGGTCGTGGCTACCAATTGGTTGGTTGTGCCCGACCGCGATGACATCCCCGTCTTTAACAACGACGGCCCCGACCGGAACCTCGCCAAGACGCTCAGCCAACGCAGCCTGTTCCAGCGCCATCTGCATGAAATGCCTAGACTGGGCCATTTCATTCATTCTAAAAGTACCCCATGGGACCTACAGAACACTACTTTACGCAACCACGCTCGGTAAGCCACTCTTTCAGGAGCGGTGAAGTCATCGGTTTGGCGTAGAGGTAGCCTTGGCCTTCGTGGCAACCCAATTGGCGCAGTGCCTCGGCCTGGGACTCCTCCTCGATGCCTTCTGCAATTACGGTCAGTTTGAGGTTGCGGCCCAGTTCGATCACCATGGACGCGATGTGCCCGCCAGACAAGTCTTTTTGCAGCTCAGTGACAAACGCACGGTCAATCTTCAATCTGTCTATGGGTAACAAACGTAGCTGGCTCAGCGAGGAATAACCGGTTCCAAAATCGTCAATGGCGATGGAGATACCCAACTCCCGCACCAAGTGAAGTGTTTCCAACATGAACTCAGCGTCTTCCATTGCCACCGATTCGGTGATTTCCAACTCTAAGCTGTTGGGCTTGATGCCTGTGTCCAACAACGCCGCATTGAGCTTCTCCAAGAACTCTGGATGCCGAAATTGAATTTGCGATACGTTCACGGACATGCGCAGATTTTCCAAGCCCAAGGCCTGCAGCCGCACCAGTTCATGGCAGGCCATGCGCAGTACCCAATCCCCAATGGCGACGATCATGCCCGACGCTTCGGCCAAGGGGATGAAGCGATCCGGCGGCACGAAACTGCCGTCTTCGTTGCGCCAGCGAATCAATGCCTCCATACCCACCACGCGCCCTGAATGCAGGTTGACCTGCGGTTGGTACACGATAAACAGACGCTCGCTTTCAACGGCACTGCGCAGAGCCTGCAGTAACCGCACACGCTCGCGTATGTCAGACCCCATTTCATTGGAGAAGACGATAAAGCTGCCTCGGCGGTTCTTCTTGGCGCGCTTGAGCGCGATATTGGCATCTTTAAGAGCGTCCCGGCCGGTCACGCCGTCCGACAGTGATTTGGTCAAGCCCATGGTCGCGGTCACCACCATGGAATCATCTTGCACCTCAAAAGGCCGACGGAACATACCCAGCACCTGTACCGGGTCCACCATCGCCTCCGGGCCCATCAGTCCAAAGGTATCGCTGCCAATGCGTGCGAGGATGACCCCGCTCCCCAATTCTTGCTTCAAGCGATCTGCTACGGCCTGTAGCAGCCGATCGCCCTGTTGGTGCCCCAAAGCATCATTGATTTCCGAAAAATCATCTATGTCTAGGATTGCAATCACTTCGTCGGAGACGTCTTGCCCCAAGAGGCGCTCGTCGCTCAGATCGATGAATTTGTTACGGTTCGGTAAGCTGGACAAGCGGTCATAAAACGCCAGTTCGTCCAGTTTTCGGATTTGTTCGTAAGCCCGCAGTGCGGCAGTCACCGTGGCATACAACTTAGTGCGGGTCAGTTCCGATTTTGTTTTGTAGTCATTGATATCGAAATCATGGATGGTTTCGATTTCAGGCGCGTAGCCAGGCTGACCGGTGCGCAAAATAATGCGCAGCTCGTTGAGTTTAAGGTGCTGGCGTATGGTCTTGACCAACGCGAGCCCCGCGTCTTCACGCTCCATTACCACGTCTAACAAGACGACGGCTACGTCGTCTTCCCTGCGCAACAAAGCCTCTGCCTCGCTCGCGCTGTATGCATGTAAAAACTGCAGCGGGCGCCCCAGAATTTTTACGCCAGCAAGTGCAAAAGTCGTCGCGCGGTGCACATCAGGTTCGTCGTCCACCACCAGCAACCGCCAAACAGCCTCTTTTTCCCCGCCCAAGTCTGCGTCATCGTCCAAAAAATGAAGCGTGTCGGAGTCTGTCTCGGCGCCCAGCAGATTCTCGGTTGTCATGAAAACATTGTGCACCAAGAGGCCTGAAAAAAATGGAAATTCCACGCGTTGTCTGCCAACTTTTCCAGTACAGCCACTGGAAAACTGAGCGATCGCGGGTTTCCCCTAGGGACGTCCTATTCCCACTCAATCGTGGCAGGAGGCTTGCTGCTGACATCGTAAGTTACGCGGTTAATACCCCGTACCTCATTAATGATGCGCCCGGACACTGTTTTGAGCAGGCTATAGGGGAGCTCAGCCCAATCGGCAGTCATGAAATCGCTGGTTTGGACCGCCCGAAGTGCCACCACGTAATCGTAGGTCCGCCCATCCCCCATCACCCCCACGCTCTTTACTGGCAAAAACACGGTGAACGCTTGCGAAACTGCGTCATACCAAGTTTGCGGTGCATGGCGAGGGTTAGCCCCCAAAACATTGCCGCCTTGATACGGCGCTTTGCGCAACTCTTCAATGAAGATGGCATCGGCTTGGCGCAGCAGGTCGGCATATTCCTTTTTGACTTCGCCCAAAATACGCACGCCCAAACCAGGCCCGGGGAAAGGATGGCGGTACACCATGCCAGGCGGCAACCCCAGCGCCACGCCCAACTCCCGCACTTCGTCTTTGAACAGTTCGCGCAGTGGCTCCAGCAGCTTTAGACCCAACTGCTCCGGCAAGCCGCCCACATTGTGGTGGCTCTTGATGGTGACGGCCTTTTTAGATTTTGCGCCACCGGACTCGATGACATCAGGGTAAATGGTGCCCTGTGCCAGCCACTTGGCTCCGTGGGTAGAAGCGCCAGACGCGGTCAGCTTGGCCGCCTCGGCCTTGAACACTTCAACAAATTCCCGGCCAATGATCTTGCGTTTGGCTTCCGGATCGCTGACGCCTGCCAGATGCCCCAAAAACTGGTCGGCCGCGTCGACCCGAACTACCTTGGCATGTAGCTGTCCGACAAACATATCCATCACCATGTCACCCTCATTGAGGCGCAGCAAACCATGGTCTACGAAAACACAGGTCAATTGGTCCCCGATGGCCCGGTGGATCAGCGCCGCAGCGACCGAGGAGTCAACGCCACCTGAAAGACCGAGGATGACCTCCTCGTCGCCCACCTGCTCGCGAATTTTGTCCACCGCTTCGGCAATGTAGTCGCCCATGATCCAATCGGCACGGGTGCCGCAAATCGTGAGTACAAAACGCTCCAACATGGCCTGACCCTGAACCGTATGGGTCACTTCAGGATGAAACTGCACCGCGTAAAACTTGCGGGCTTCGTCCGCCATACCGGCGATGGGACACGACGCATTACTGGCCATCAGTTTGAAACCCGGTGGCAACTCGGTCACCTTGTCGCCATGGCTCATCCAGACATCGAGCAAGCCGTGCCCTGCATCGTTCACCGCGTCTTGAATGCCTTCGAGCAACTTCGTATGACCATGCGCGCGTATCTGGGCAAAACCAAACTCTCGCGTATGGCCTGCTTCGACCTTGCCGCCAAGCTGTTGCGCCATGGTTTGCATACCGTAGCAAATCCCCAACACCGGCACGCCCAACTCAAACACTGCTTGGGGCGCTTTGTCCGTGGCGTCTTCGTAGACGCTGGCGTGGCTGCCAGACAGGATGATGCCCTTGAGCTCGCCGTCTGCCGCATACGCACGAATCCAGTCATCGCTGACATCGCAAGGGTGGACTTCACAAAACACATGCGCTTCGCGCACGCGACGGGCAATCAGCTGGGTCACTTGGGAGCCGAAGTCGAGGATGAGAATTTTCTGGTGCATGGACGTGAGCGGCTTTTTCGACGGGACGCCCCTAGAAGACCTAGGGGCGTGGGGCAACATCAATCTGCGCGGTAATTGGGCGCTTCTTTGGTGATCTGGACATCGTGGACATGGCTTTCACGGATGCCGGCTGTAGTGATTTCGACAAACTCAGCTTTGTCCTGCATATCTTGGATCGTGGCGCAACCGCAATAGCCCATGCTGGCGCGAATGCCGCCCGCCATCTGAAACACGATGGCAACCATGGAGCCCTTGTAAGGAACCCGACCTTCAATGCCCTCGGGGACCAGCTTGTCCGCATTGGGATTGCCAGTGCTGGACTCTTGAAAGTAGCGATCCGCGCTGCCCTGCTGCATCGCGCCAATGCTGCCCATGCCGCGGTAGCTCTTATAGCTGCGCCCCTGGTACAAAATCACTTCGCCTGGGGCCTCTTCGGTGCCAGCGAACATACCGCCCATCATGACCGTACCGGCGCCTGCAGCGATGGCCTTGGCGATGTCACCGCTGTAGCGAATGCCGCCGTCCGCAATCAAGGGAACGTCGGTACCGCGCAGTGCGGTCGCCACACTGTCGATCGCCATGATCTGTGGAACGCCCACGCCCGCCACGATGCGCGTCGTACAAATAGAACCTGGGCCTATGCCCACTTTGACGGCATCGGCACCCGCCTCGACCAAGGCCAGTGCTGCTGCGCCCGTGGCGATATTGCCGCCCACGACGTCAATATTCGGGAAATTTTGTTTGACCCAGCGCACTCGGTCAATCACACCTTTGCTGTGGCCATGGGCCGTGTCCACCACGATGGCATCCACACCCGCTGCCACCAAAGCCTCGACACGTGCCTCCGTTCCATCCCCCACGCCAACCGCAGCGCCAACGCGCAAGCGCCCCGTCGCATCGCGCGCGGCGTTGGGGAAGTTCAGTTGTTTGGTAATGTCTTTGACGGTAATCAAACCCTTCAGCTCAAATGCGTCGTTGACAACCAGCAGACGTTCCAGCTTGTGCTTATTGAGCAAGGCCTTGGCGGCTTCTGGTGTGGTGCCATCGGGCACCGTCACCAAGCGCTCACGTGGCGTCATGATCTCGCGCACGGGCTGGTCGTAGCGGGTCTCAAACCGCAAATCGCGCCCCGTCACGATGCCGACAACCTTGCCGCCGTCGCAGACCGGAAAGCCGGAAACGCCCAACTGTTCGGAAAGTGCAATCACCTGTCGAACCGTGGTGTCTGGGGTGATCACCACCGGATCACGCAACAGGCCCGACTCGTAGCGCTTGACTTTTAAGACCTGCGCAGCCTGCTCGGCAGGAGTCAGGTTTTTGTGAACAATGCCCATTCCGCCTTCTTGCGCAATGGCAATAGCCAAACGCGCCTCGGTCACGGTGTCCATGGCGGCGGACACCAGGGGCAGGTTCAGGGCGATATTGCGGGAAAAACGGGTGGCGAGGCTGGTGTCCTTGGGAAGGACTTGGGAGAACGCTGGTACCAACAACACATCGTCGAAGGTCAGCGCTTTGCCGAGAAGGCGCATGTCAAAGCTCCAAAAATCGAATTGTACCCGTGCGTTTTGCGCCCGCAGGCCGGTGCGCGCTACACTTGCCGCATGAAACTGTCTCATGCACTTCTGGCTGCTCTGCTTTCGCTCCATGGCGTTGGCGCGTGGGCGCAATGGCAATGGGTGGATAAGGACGGACGCAAGGTATTTAGCGACCGCGCGCCGAGCCCAGACATTCCGGAGAAGAATATTCTCAAGCGTCCCGGCAACGCCTCTGCTGGCAGCACTGCGGCTCCCTTGCCTGCAGCCCCTGTTTCGGCGGTTCCGGCTGCATTGCCGGCTTCAGGTAGTAAAGGCGAAGGCGTCGACAAAACGCTGGAAGCCAAGAAAAAGTTGGCAGAACAAGCCGAAGCCGACAAGCGCAAGCAAGAGACGGAGCGTATCGCTAAGGCAAAAGCAGAAAACTGCAAGCGCGCCCAACAGGCCAAGGTCACCTTTGACTCGGGTGTTCGGCTATCTCGCACCAATGCCCAAGGTGAGCGCGAAGTCCTAGACGACGCCGCAAGGGTTGCTGAGCAGCAGCGCATCGAAGGCATCATCAACAGCGAGTGCCGCTGATACCAAGCGGGTTTGCAGCGAGCCGGCACTAGTAGCCGGCCTTGGCCCCGGCCCGGCGCTTGGCAAACAAGCCCGCAGCCTTGGCGCCCTGCTTCACAAAGCGTTCCCGTCGGGCCACCTTGGGGTCAACCTTCAGTGGTCGGTACAGCTCTACCCGGTCACCGGGAATCAGCGGCTGCGAACCGAGCACCTTTAGCCCCCACACCCCTAGCGTCAGCAAATCAACTTCGGCCTGAGACAAGGGTTCCAGCAATCCACTGACACGCACGGCTTGCGCAGCGGTCAGCCCTGCAGCCCAATCAAGTGCTACTTCTTGAATACGCCGTGGCCCGGTAGAGAGCAGCACAGACACTTGCGATTTACTGGGTGTCGCCATACACCTGCTGCGCCCGCTTCACGAACGCATCCACCATACTGGCGGCAATTTTGTCAAATACTGGGCCTACCAAGGTGGCCAAGGTCGGGCTGTCAAAGCCATAGTTCAGTACCAGTTCCACTTTGCAGGCGCGTTGCGCCCCGTCTCCCAGCGCATGAAACCGCCAGACGCCATCCAGCTGCGAAAACGGGCCCTGTACCAAGGCCATAGCTACTTCTTGGTCAGGCGTTTGCGTATTGCGGGTGGTGAAAGTTTGGCGTATGCCACCGAAGGAGATGCCGACTTCAGCGGTCATACCCTGACCATCTTCGTTCACCACCTTGGCCTGATCGCACCAGGGCAAAAACTGCGGATAGCTGGCCACATCGGTGACCAAGGCGTACATCTCGTGCGGGGTGTACCAAATCAAAACGGACTTGTTAACAGTTTTCATAGAATGGCGGTCTGCGCGGGATTGTAGACAAGGCCCAGTTTCATTGAAGCAGCGCCCCTTTTAAACCCCGACTGTCATCCCCATCTGTATCCATGGCCAAAAAACCCGAAACCGCTTCCCGCATTGCCGATAACAAAAAGGCCGCATTCAACTACTTCTTCGAAGAGCGCTTTGAGGCGGGCTTGGTCCTAGAAGGCTGGGAGGTCAAATCCCTGCGCGAAGGCAAGGTACAGCTTACGGACGGCTATGTCGTCATCCGTAACGGTGAACTATTCATCATTGGTTTACAGATCAACCCGCTGCACACGGCGTCTAGCCACGTGAGTCCGGACAAGGTTCGGACCAAGAAATTGCTAATGCACAAGGCGCAGATTGAGCGGCTGACCGCCAAGGTGGAGCAAAAGGGCTACACCCTGGTACCCATCAACCTGCACTGGAAAGCGGGCAAGGTGAAATGCGAAATTGCGTTAGCCAAGGGCAAGGCCGAGCACGACAAGCGCGACACCATCAAGGACCGAGAAGGTAAGCGCGAGGTGGAACGCGCCATGAAAGACCGCAATCGCTAGGCCGACGGACCGGCCCGTTGCGCAGTCGCCAATAGATTAAGTCAGCGCTGCCAACGGGTGGCTCGCCGCAGGCCAGGGACTATCGAAAAATGGCGCCACCATCTCGGGTGTTACGTCTTCCAATCGCGCGGGATTCCATTGCGGTGCATGATCTTTGTCTACCGCTAGGGCGCGAATGCCCTCCACCGTTTCACTACTCGGACCACTGCGTTCAAGGTGTTGGGTAGCAAAGCAATGGCGCACGAGATCGCGCTCCATGCGCAAGTCTGCGGCCAGTGTCATGCCGCGTGCACGGCGGACCTGCTCCAGCGTGACATGCAGCATCAGCGGCGAGCGCTTGCGCAGCGCGGCGGCGGTTTGTGGGGCCCATTCGTCAGCAGACGCCTCCAACGCGCGCACGATGTCGAGCACGCTTGACAAGCCAAAATAAGTGTCAATTTGGCCTCTAGCCCTCATAGGTATTACGGGAGCAGCTCCTGAAAACATAGCAATCCACGCGCCCAGCGCTGCAGGCGTTGCGTCGAGTTGCTCCAAAGCAGCCCAAGCATCGCCCAGCACGCTGGTGTCCATCCAATAGTCAGCCAATCCGAGGTGAATGGCGTCTTCGCCCGAAATGATTTCCCCGGTCAAAGCCAACCATTCCCCGGTATGACCGGGGCAGCGGCCCAGAAAATAGCCACCTCCCACGTCTGGAAACAGCCCAATCCCTGTTTCTGGCATGGCCATCTTGGTATGCGCCGTGACCACGCGGTGCGATGCGCCTTGGCTTATCCCCATACCGCCGCCCATGACGATCCCGTCCATAAAGGCGATATAGGGTTTGGGATACTGGTGAATCAGGTGGTTGAGTGCGTACTCTTCGGTGAAAAAGTCTTCCAACTCCGGATTGCCGGCCAGCGCGGCGTGGTGGAAAAAGCGGATATCTCCGCCCGCGCAAAACGCACCGAACGGGCCGACCTTGTTGCTGCCACGAATGGCCACAGCGGTCACGCCAGGGTCGGCCTGCCATTGCAGCAAGATTGCGGTCAGGGTGCGAACCATGCCCAAATTCAAAGCATTCAGTGCCTTGGGGCGATTCAGGGTGATGCAACCCACCTGCCCCCGCACTTCCGTGATGACGTCTTGGTGCTCTACAGCCACTGTGTTCATGCGCGTTCTCTCCATCCGATCAGTTCATTCGTTACTAGGGCGCCAATCACCAGCGCCCCACCCCACAGCACGGAGCCAGCGGGCGCTTCGTTGGCCCCTAGCCACGCCAACAGAATACCGAAAACCACTTCCAGCAGTTGCAACAACGACATTTCGGGGGCTTTCAGAATCTGGGCGCAGCGCACACACAGGACACACGGCACCGCCAGCTGAAAAACGCCTAAAAACCCGAGCAGCACAACGTCATGGGTGCTGGCCTGGAACGGAAGCGCAAATGGCAAAGTAGCCAAGCTGGAAATCAAAGCACCAACCCAAACGGCGGGCATCAGGTCCACATCGTGGCCCTTGTCATGCGAGTGTTGGGTCACGGCCCAGTTGGTGGCGCCGGCAATGGGTACACACAAGGCCACTAAGGTACCGCCCCATGAGACCGAACCGAGCTGCGACGCATACATGTACACAATGCCCGCCCCAGCCACCACAATCGCAACCCACGTGCGTCGTGGCACGTGGTAACCAATGAAGATGCGGGCAATGACGGCCGTGAGCAGTGGCCCGATGGACATAGTGACCAGCACGTTGCCCACACTGGTGAGCGTCAGGGCCACCATAAAGGCGGTGAACATCACGCTCCAGCAGACGCCTGAGAGCCAGAAGCCTGCGTCGGCCTGCCGGACTTTGAGAAACACGTCCCGGCCCTTCACAATGGGAAGAATCACCATCAGGGCAAGCACCGTAAAAAAGGCCCGCCAGAAGGTGACCTCAAAGCTGCGCGCGTATTCCAAGTGGCGCGTCACCATGCCAGCGGTAGACCACAAGAAGGTCACCCCCACCATGAGCAACACTGCGCGGTTATGTGTGAGTTTTGGCATAAAAAAACCGCGCTCTGTTTGGCGCGGTGATGAGAACCCGGTGGCACGGCGGCCACCGGAAGTTCGATGAATTAACGACCCGCGCGCTTGCGGTCGCTTTCCGACAGGTGGCGCTTACGCAAACGAATCGACTTGGGCGTGATTTCGACCAGCTCGTCGTCCTCAATGAATTCCACACCGTATTCCAACGTGCATTCAATCGGAGGCGTGATCTTGATCGCATCTTCCTTGCCGGATACGCGGAAGTTGGTCAGCTGCTTGGTACGTGTGGCGTTCACCACCAGATCGTTGTCACGGCTGTGGATACCCACAATCATGCCTTCGTACACAGGGTCATTGGGTTTCACGAACATGCGGCCGCGGTCATCGAGCTTGCCCAGGGCGTAGGTGAAAATTTCGCCTGCGTCCATGGAAATCAGCACACCGTTTTTACGCCCACCGATGTCACCCTTGTGCGGCTCGTAGCAGTCAAAAATATTGGCAATCAGGCCGGAACCACGTGTCAAGTTCAAGAATTCATTGCTGAAACCGATCAGCCCCCGTGCAGGAATGCGGTATTCCAAGCGAACACGGCCACGGCCGTCCGGCTCCATGTTGACCAGCTCGCCCTTGCGTTCGCCCAGCGCTTGCATTACGCCGCCTTGGTGTTGCTCTTCGATATCGGCGGTCACCAGTTCGATAGGCTCATGCTTCTCGCCGTTCACCTCACGGAACATCACGCGCGGCTTGGAGACAGCCATTTCATAGCCCTCGCGGCGCATGTTTTCCAGCAAGATCGTCAAGTGCAGTTCACCGCGACCCAGCACTTCGAAGATACCTTCTTCGTCGGTCTCGTTCACGCGCAGTGCCACGTTGTGTTGCAGTTCTTTTTGCAGACGGTCCCAGATCTGGCGGCTGGTCACGTACTTGCCTTCGCGGCCGGCCAGCGGGCTGGTGTTGACGCAGAAGTTCATCGTCAGCGTGGGCTCGTCGACCTTGAGCATGGGCAAGGGAGCAGGGTTCAGAGGGTCGGTCACTGTGACGCCGATACCAATGTCTTCAATACCGTTGATCAACACGATGTCGCCGGGACCGGCTTCAGGCGTCTGCATGCGGTCCAAACCTTGGAACGTCAGCACTTGGTTAACGCGACCTTTGACAGCCTTGCCGTCTGGGCCTTCCATGACCACCACATCCATCATGGGCTTGATCGTGCCCTGGCTGATACGGCCCACGCCGATACGGCCGACAAAGGTGGAGAAGTCCAGTGCGGAAATCTGCAATTGCAGCGGAGCCTTGGGGTCTCCCGAGTTGGCAGGCACGTGTTTCAGCACGGTGTTGAACAGGGCCGACATGTCGGGGCCCCACTGCTCACCAGGTGCGCCCTCTTCCAGCGATGTCCAACCATTGATACCGGATGCGTACACGACGGGGAAGTCCAACTGCTCGTCGGTCGCGCCCAACTTGTCAAACAAGTCAAATGCCGCGTTCACGACCTTGTCGGGGTTGGCACCGGGCTTGTCGACTTTGTTCACAACCACGATGGGCTTGAGTCCCAAGGCCAGGGCCTTTTTGGTCACAAAGCGGGTCTGTGGCATGGGGCCTTCTTGCGCGTCGATCAGCAGCACCACGCCGTCCACCATGGACAGCGCACGCTCCACTTCGCCGCCGAAGTCGGCGTGTCCGGGGGTATCAACGATGTTGATATGGGTACCTTCCCAGCTCACGGCGCAGTTCTTGGCCAAGATGGTGATGCCACGCTCTTTTTCAATCGCGTTGTTGTCCATCACGGTGTCGACCACTTTTTCGTGGTCGGCAAAGGTGCCGGACTGGCGCAGCAGCTGGTCCACCATGGTGGTTTTGCCATGGTCAACGTGGGCGATGATGGCGATGTTTCTGATTTGTTTACTCATGGTTCACTTTCTGCTTACGCCACGGGGGCGAACTGTTCACTACTTTTTTCAAACTCTTGGGTCTGGGCTTGACCAACTTCCTGCGGGCTCAGCAAGCGCACCGGAATCAGTTCCCCCCCCTTTACATGCGCGGTTCCCAGCAAAGCCTTAGGGCTTGCTGCGTACACCGCGACATGCTGTGCATCGGGCCAATCGCCGCGCCTGCGCATTCCACTCAAAAACCGTGCCGCATTGTCCCCATCCAAGGTGACAACCGTGTGGCCGGGCAACAGCGCGTCCACGGGCATCAAGCAGGCCATGCGCTGTTCCTCGTTCATGGCCTCTAGCGCCTCCAGCGTGACGCACTGGCTGGCGTCAAAACCACCAGTCCGAATCCGCCGCAAACTGCCCAGATGGGCGCCACAGCCCAAGGCCTCACCAATATCTTCGCCGAGCGTTCGGATATAGGTTCCCTTGCTGCAATCCACTTCTAATTTGATAGCTGCTTGCGCACTATCCATAAGGGCTTCAAGCACTTTTAATGCATAAATCGTCACATCACGTGGTGCCCGCTCAATCTCTATACCGGCCCGTGCGTATTCGTACAGGGCCTTGCCGTCTTTCTTCAACGCGCTGTGCATGGGCGGAATCTGCCGAATCGGTCCGGTAAACCTGCGCACCACTTCTTCCAGCAAACCTTCAGGAACCGCCACTGGCCGTTCCTGGATTACCTCGCCCTCGGCGTCTGCGGTACTGGTTTTGATACCTAAACGCACCAGCGTCTCGTACGACTTATCAGCATCCAGGTGCATCTGGCTGAACTTGGTCGCTGCACCAAAACACAGTGGCAACACACCGGTAGCCAATGGATCCAGCGTGCCGGTATGGCCCGCCTTTTCAGCCCGCATCAACCATTTCACCTTTTGTAAGGCTTGGTTGCTCGACAACCCAATGGGCTTGTCCAGCAACAGCACTCCATGCACGGGGCGCCGAGAAATCTTGCCCCCACGCGCCACGCGCACCGTATCGCCGCCCCCCAAGGAGGCCTGCGCACCTTGGAGTGGACCGGCGATGCTCATGGTTAGCTTTCGCTGTCCTTGGAACGCGAGGCAACAGCCTGAGCGATCAGCGCATTCATGTCCGCAGCCTTCTCGGTCGTGCGGTCAAAGATGAAGTGCAAGGTGGGCACGGTGTGGATATGCAGGCGCTTGAACAGACCGGCGCGCAAAAAGCCCGCTGCCTGGTTCAGACCTTCTGCCGTGGTCACTGGATCGCCCTTGAGCAGGCTGAAAAACACCTTGGCGTGTGCATAGTCCGGCGTCACTTCAACGCCTTGGATGGTGACCATGCCCACCCGGGGATCTTTTAGCTCGCGCGCGATCAGCTCTGCCAGATCCCGTTGGATCTGGTCAGCAACCTGAAAGCTGCGGTTGGGGGTGGAGGATTTCTTGCGGACCATAGCTTTTTACAGCGAAATTTGGCTCGGCACGCTTACAGCGTACGGGCGATTTCCTTGATTTCGAAGAATTCCAACTGATCGCTTTCTTTGATGTCGTTGTAGTTCTTGAGCTTGATACCGCACTCGAAGCCTTCCTTGACTTCGCGCACATCGTCTTTCATGCGCTTCAGAGAATCCAGTTCGCCGGTGTAGATCACCACGTTGTCGCGCAGCAAGCGGAAATGCGCGTTGCGGGTCACGAAACCGTTGGTCACCATACAACCTGCGACCGTACCAATCTTGGACGCCACGAACACCGTGCGAATTTCGGCAGTACCGATGACTTCTTCGCGCTTCTCGGGCGCCAGCATGCCGGACATCGCGGCCTTCAACTCATCGACAGCGTCGTAAATGATGTTGTAGTAATGGATGTCAACGCCATTGCCTTCGGCCAACTTGCGCGCGCCGGCATCGGCACGGGTGTTAAAGCCAATCACGATGGCCTTGGAGGCGATCGCCAAGTTGATATCGGACTCGCTGATGCCGCCCACAGCGGAGTACACCATTTGCACCTTGACCTCGTCGGTCGAGAGCTTGAGCAGCGACTGGGCCAGCGCCTCTTGCGAACCCTGCACATCCGCCTTGACGATGATGGGCAACATCTTGACGTCGCCCGCACCAATGTCGGAGAACATGTTTTCCAGCTTGGCGGCTTGCTGCTTGGCCAGCTTGGTGTTGCGGAACTTGCCGGCCCGGTAGGTGGAAATTTCACGGGCACGGCGTTCGTCGCCCATTACCATGAATTCATCACCTGCCTGCGGCACTTCGGTCAAGCCCTGGATTTCCACCGGAATGGAAGGACCAGCAGTCTCGATTTTGTGCCCGTTTTCGTCCAACATGGCGCGCACGCGGCCGTAGGTTTGGCCTGCCAGCACCACATCGCCCGCTTTCAGCGTACCGGACTGGACCAGCACGGTCGCTACGGGGCCGCGGCCTTTGTCCAAACGGGCTTCAATCACCAGGCCCTTGGCCATGGCATTGACAGGCGCACGCAGTTCCAGCACTTCGGCTTGCAGCAACACTTGCTCCAACAGCGCGTCGATGCCCAAACCAGTCTTGGACGACACATTCACAAAAGGCGAGTCACCACCGTATTCTTCGGGGACCACTTCTTCGACGACCAGCTCTTGCTTGACGCGCTCGAAATTGGCATCCGGCTTGTCGGACTTGGTAATCGCCACCACCAATGGAACGCCAGCCGCTTTGGCGTGCTTGATCGCTTCCTTGGTTTGGGGCATGACACCGTCGTCGGCGGCCACCACCAAAATCACAATGTCGGTGGCTTGCGCACCACGGGCACGCATGGCGGTAAACGCCTCGTGACCTGGGGTATCCAGGAAGGACACCATGCCGCGTGGAGTTTCCACGTGGTAGGCACCGATGTGCTGGGTAATGCCACCGGCTTCGCCCGAAGCGACTTTGGCGCGGCGGATGTAGTCCAGCAGCGACGTCTTACCGTGGTCCACGTGGCCCATGACCGTCACCACAGGGGCGCGTGGCAGCAGTTCGGCATTTTCACCAGACACATCGTCGTTGGTGAACGCTTCTGGATCGTCCAGCGCGGCCACGACGGCGGTGTGGCCCATTTCTTCCACCATGATCATGGCGGTGTCTTGGTCCAAGGGCTGATTGATGGTTGCCATTTGGCCCATCTTCATCAGCGCTTTAATCACTTCAGAGGCCTTAATGGCCATCTTGTGCGCCAATTCGGCAACTGTGATGGTTTCCGGCACGTGCACTTCCAGCACCCGGAACTCAACCGCCGCAGCCTGCTGGGAGTGGTCGTCACGGTCACGGTCATTGCCGCGACGGCCACGGGGGCCTGCACGCCAATTGCTGTTGCGTCCAGCGCCACCATTGGAGTCGCCGCGTGTTTTGAGTTCTTTCTTTTTGGCGGGGTCGCCGGCCCAGCTGCTGCTGAGCTTGGCCGACTTCACCTCTTTGCCTGCTGCGCCAGGTGCGGTAGTGCCCGCGGCGCCTGCAGCTGGTTTCGCTGGCTTGGCTACGGTGGAACCCGCAGCCGGCTTGTGCAAGGTGCCTTTCATGGCGGCCTTGGGCTCTTCAGGCTTCTTCGCCACCATGACCGCCTTGGGCGTCGACATCATGCTGCGAATGGCCGCAGCTTCTGCTTCGGCCTTGCGACGTCGCTCGCCCAAATCTGCAGCGCGCGCTGCTTCCTCGACAGCGGCGGCCTTAGATGCAGCGGCAGCCTCTGCGGCAACACGCGCTGCCACTTCGGCTTTAGACGGTGCAGCAGGCTGAGCGCTAGGTGCTTCTTGCTGGGCAACGACTTGGGCTGGGGCGGGGCTGGCGGCCGCAGCTTGTTCAGCCGCAGCGCTAGCCTGGGCCGCAGCTTGGGCGGCCTCATTGGCGCGAGCCTCTTGCTCTTCGCGTTCGCGGCGGCGTTGTGCCAACTCGTCTTCTTGGCGGCGAATGAATTCGGCCTGGCGGCGCGCTTCTTCTTCGCGACGGCCCAATTCCGCATCGTCAATCACCGACACCGCAACCTGCTCTGCGTTCTCCTGGCTCTCTTCTTCAGCAACCTCAGGGCCATGCTCCAAGCCGTCATCGCGGCGCACAAACGTGCGTTTCTTGCGCACTTCCACCTGAATGGTGCGCGCCCTACCGGTCGCATCCGCCTGTTTGATCTCGGTGGTCTGCTTTTTCACCAAGGTGATCTTCTTGCGTTCGCTCGAAGCTGTGCCATGGCTGTTTTGCAGAAAACTCAAGAGACTGTGCTTGTCAGCATCGGTCAGGACATCGCTCGCAGACGCCTTGGCCACTCCTGCTGACTTGAGTTGATCAAGCAGGGTCGCGGTTGATTTTTTGAGTTCGTTGGCAAACTCGGCAACGGTCGTACTGGACATATTCTTGGTAACCTTTTTTTCGGCTGACAAGCCCTGCGGGCCTCAGTCAGCCATCACTAAAACTGTGGTGTCATAGCCATTACTCTTGCGAGGCGGCGTCGTCATTGGTAAACCAATGTTCGCGCGCCTTCATGATCAGGGCCTTGGCGTCTTCGGCAGACTGTGCGGTGATGTCCGTGAGCTCGTCCACGGCCAGATCCGCAAGATCGTCCAGCGTGTGTACGCCGTTGTCTGCCAACTTACCGATGAGCTCCGGTGTCAAGCCTTCCAAGTCACGCAGGTCCTGCGACACCGCTTCCACATTTTCCTCGTGGGCAATTTCCATCGTCAGCAACGCGTCTTTGGCGCGGTTACGCAACTCGTGCACCGTGTCTTCGTCGAAGCTTTCGATTTCCAACATTTCTTGGATGGGCACATAGGCCACTTCTTCCAAGCTGGTGAAGCCTTCTGCGATCAGGATGTCGGCGATTTCCTCGTCCACATCCAGCTTTTCCATGAACAGCTTGCGGCCTGAATCCGTCTCGACGGCGGCCTTCTGCGCGCTTTCGGCAGCGTCCATGATGTTGATCTTCCAGCCGGTCAGCTCGGAGGCCAAGCGAACGTTTTGTCCACCACGGCCAATAGCGATCGCCAGGTTTTCTTCGTCTACCACCACATCCATGGCGTGGCGCTCTTCGTCCACCACGATAGACGACACGTTAGCGGGAGCCAAAGCACCGATGACAAACTGGGCAGGGTCTTCCGACCACAACACGATGTCGACGCGTTCGCCGGCAAGTTCGTTGGTCACCGCGTTCACCCGGGTACCACGCACACCGACGCACGTGCCGATAGGGTCTACGCGCTTGTCGTGCGATAGCACCGCAATCTTGGCGCGGGAACCGGAGTCACGGGCACAGGATTTGATTTCCAGCAGACCTTGCTCAATTTCAGGCACTTCCTGGCGGAACAGCTCAATCATGAATTCGGGGGCCGAACGCGACAACAGAATGGGCGCGCCCCGCAGGGTCAGGTCCACTTCCATGATCATGGCGCGAACGCGGTCACCGGTGCGCAGGTTTTCTTTGGCAATCATCTCACTGCGGCGCAGACGGCCTTCAACGCGGCCGCTTTCGACCAAGATGTCACCCTTGTCCATACGCTTGACCGTGCCGACAAAGATCTTTTCACCACGCGACATAAAGTCGTTCAGCAGCATCTCGCGCTCAGCGTCGCGGATTTTTTGCAAAATCACTTGCTTGGCAGCCATGGCGCCAATACGGCCAATCGGCACGGAGTCGACAGCCTCTTCGATGTACTCGTCGACTTCAATGTCTTCAATCTGCTCTTTGGCTTCAAACAGCAAGATTTCCTGATCAGGCAGTTGCAGGCCCGCTTCATCGGGAACCACGTGCCAGCGGCGGAAGGTTTCGTAGCTGCCCGTGTCGCGGTCTAGGGCGACACGAATGTCGACCTCGCCGGGATACAGTTTTTTGGTCGCCTGGGCGAGCGCCGCCTCAACGGCGCCCAACACCACATCACGCTCGACGTTTTTTTCACGGGAAATTGCTTCCACCAGCATCAACAGTTCGCGATTCATGCCATGACTCTCCTGAACACTCTTGCCTATACAAAACTAAGTTGCGTAACGTGCATCAGCACATTACTGCGCAAGGTCCGCGTTGCCGCGACCCTTGAAATTCACAATCGGGGCCAAGCGCGCTTCGCGCAGCTCGTCCAACACAAAGCCCAATGCCTGCAAAGGTGCTGGCACGCGCTTCTTACTCACCTTTTGCCCCGGCTTCACAGCGGGCTCATCGCTCCAGACGATTTGCCAGCCCACACTACCGTCAGCGGCGTCTACACGCTCCAGCGTGCCGCGAAATTTTTTGCGGTTGGCGCTAACCTGGCCATTGGCTGCCAAGCCCATCGGCACCTTCAGCGTGATGTCGATGATCTGTCCGGCAAAACGCTCAAAATCCTGTACATGGCGCAAAGGCCGGTCAATACCCGGGGAGGACACTTCCAATCGCTTGTAGTCCGCACCTTCGACCTCCAACGCAAATTGCAGCTGGCGGTTGACCTTTTCGCAATCTTCCACATTCACATGCTGCTCAGCAGACACTACGCCAGCAACAGGCGCCACCCAAGGCAAATCGATCGTCACGCGCAACAGGCCACCGGCAGAGCGTTCAACCTCTACCAAGTCGTAGCCCAATCCGGCGACGGTTTGTACGACGATGTCCTGTAATGCCACGTTCTAAAGCCTGCCCTAGTAAGTTAACTTGCAATATGCAAAAACAATCGACCAAAAAAAACGGGCGGTAGATACCCGCCCGTTTGGTCGTGAGCTTCGGATTATAGCGGTAAAACTGTGTTTAAGCCCTTGATTTCTAAGGAAATCAGAGCACAGCAGATAGCAAAGTGCGGGTGTAAGGGTGTTGGGGCTGCTCCAGCACCGCCTCCACACTGCCCTGCTCGACCACGATGCCGGCCTGCATCACCAGCACTTGGTGGGCCATGGCCCGGATAACCGCCACGTCATGGGTAATTAATAGGTAGGCCAAACCCCGCTGTGCCTGTAGACGCTGTAGCACCTGCAGCACCTGCTGGGCCATGCTCACATCCAGCGCGCTGGTAGGCTCGTCCAACACCAAGACTTGGGGTTGCACGATCAGCGCACGCGCAATGGCAATGCGCTGGCGCTGACCACCGGAAAACTGGTGCGGGTAGCGCTGTAACAGGCCGGGAAACTGCGTTTCACTCAGCCCCACGTCCGCCAAACAGGCCAACACCTGGGTCTTGCGCGCCGCCGCACCGAGTGCTGGGGCATGGACTCGCAGGCCTTCGCCCACAATCTCCTCCACCGTAAGCCGGGGGGACAGGGAGGAAAACGGATCTTGAAACACCACCTGAATACTTTGTCGCAGGGACCGGTCTACTCCGCTGCCTTGTCCCCAGGCCTGCCCCAGAACCGCTAGGGCACCACCTGACGGCTGCAGTCCCAGCGCTGCCAGTGCCAAGCTGGACTTGCCTGAACCCGACTCACCCACTAGGCCTAGCGTTTGGCCCGCACGCAAATTGAAATTTGCGCCTTGTACGGCCACAAACTCGGCGCTACGCCACCAACTGGCCCACCCCTTGGCGGGCACCGGGTAGGCCACACGGACCGCCAGCCCCTCCAGCAATACCTTGGCTACGTCATCCGCAGGCAAGACCGCGCGCTGGGGAACGCTGTCGAGTAGCCTGCGTGTGTAGGCATGTTGGGGTTGGGCAAACACGGCCTCAACCCGCCCCTGTTCGACGATGTGACCGTTTTCCATGACCGCCACCCGGTCGGCGAAATGCCGCACCAAGTTCAAGTCATGGGTAATCAGCAAGACTGCCATGCCGTACTGCGCCTGTAAGCCAGAAAGCAAGTCCAGAATTTGGCGCTGGACTGTGACATCCAAAGCGGTGGTGGGTTCGTCAGCCAGCAGCAGTTTCGGCTTGCAGGCCAGCGCCATCGCAATCATGGCGCGCTGGCGCTGGCCGCCAGAGAGCTGGTGCGGGTAGGCGCCAAAGCGTCGCTGGGGCTCCGAGATACCGGTGTCCGCTATCAATTGAATAGCTGCTTGAGCAGACTGTTCGCGGGCTAGTCCCTGTTTTTGTTCTAAAACTTCGGCAATCTGCTCGCCAATGGTGAGCAAGGGGTTCAGCGCCGTCATCGGCTCCTGAAAGATCATGGCGATGTCTTGGCCGCGAAGGGCGCGTAGCTGTCGCTCCGGCAGATGTAGCAAATCGACCGGCGAGCCTCCTAGCGCGTTGGACGGATCTACCGCGCCAAAAACCGCTGTGCCCTGCACTTTTGCCCCTTGGGCCAAGCCCAGCAAACTTAGCGCAGTGACCGTTTTCCCCGATCCGGATTCGCCCACCAGCGCCAGTTTTTCGCCGGGGCGCACCGAGAAGTCCAACCCATGCACCACCTCCTGCCCGCCAAAAGCGATACGCAGGCCGCTAACGCTGAGCAAAGGGCCGCCCTGCACCACAAGGGACTCGTCGGAGGGTGGCGAGGACACACCCGCGCGTGGCACCGGCGCGGTCATTGATCGGCCTTTCGCGGGTCCAGCGCGTCGCGCAGCGCGTCACCCATAAAGGTCAGTAGCAACAAGGTCACCACCAGCACGGCAAAAGTGGAGAGCGAAATCCACCACGCATCAATATTGTTCTTTCCTTGGGAGAGCAATTCGCCCAGCGACGGCGTGCCGGGCGGAACGCCCAGGCCTAGGAAATCGAGCGAGGTCAGGGCCAGAATCGCACCGCTCATGCGAAATGGCAAAAAGGTGACCACCGGCGTCATGCTGTTGGGCAGCAGGTGGCGGGTGATGATGGCCCAGTTGGACACACCCAGTGCCCGCGCGGCCCGCACATAGTCGAGCTGGCGGTTACGCAGAAACTCGGCACGCACATAGTCCGATAGGCCCATCCAGCCAAACAGACTCAGCAGCACCAGCAGCAAGGCAATACTGGGCGCAAACACGGCGCTGAAAATGATGAGCAGGTACAGTTCGGGCATAGCCCCCCACACTTCGGTGAAGCGTTGAAATGCCAGATCGGTACGCCCGCCAAAAAAGCCTTGCAGCGCGCCCGTCAAGATTCCCAGCACAACACCGCTGGCGGTCAGGGCCAGGCCGAATAGCACGCTGACCCGAAATCCGTAAATCAGCTGGGCCAGCAAATCGCGCCCGCGGTCGTCGGTACCCAGCCAGTTTTCATGGCTGGGCGGCGCCGGGTTGGGGGCGGGGGCAAAGTAATTGAGCGTCTTCGCGCCGTAACGGTTGGGCGCAAATAGCGCCCAGTTACCAGGCTCTGCCAGGCGCTTCTGGATAAACGGGTCAAGGTAGTCGGTCGGCGTGGCAAAGTCGCCGCCAAAGGTGGTCTCGGGGTAGTCCTGCAGCATGGGCCAATAGGTCTGCCCTTGGTAGACCACGACCAGCGGCCGGTCGTTGGAAACCAACTCTGCTGCCAGACTCAACAGCACCAGGCCGCAAAACAAGCAGAGGCTGACCAAACCCAGGCGATTGCGCCGAAAACGCTGCCAGGCACGGCGCGAGGGTGACAACGACATCGACGCCACTGAGGCGGCGCTGTCAGTTGGGTTGGGGGGGCTAGTCAAATTTGACACGGGGGTCGACCCAGACATAGCAAAGATCCGAGATCAGCTTGGTCACCAAGCCCATCAGGGTGAACAGGTAGAGCGTGCCCATGACCACCGGGTAGTCACGGCGGATGACGCTCTCGTAACTCAGCAGGCCCAGGCCGTCCAGCGAAAACAGGGTTTCGATCAGCAAGGAACCCGTAAAAAACGCGCCCACAAAGGCCGCTGGAAAGCCGGTCACGATAGGAATCAAGGCATTGCGCATCACATGCTTCCACAGCACTTGGCGTTCTGACAGGCCCTTGGCCCGGGCGGTGACCACATATTGTTTGCGAATTTCTTCTAGGAATGCGTTCTTGGTCAGCATGGCAGTCACTGCAAAGCTGCCCAACACCATAGAGGTGACCGGCAAGGCGATATGCCACAGATAGTCCACTACGCGCGCGCCCCACGACATGGCCTCCCAGTTGGACGAGGTCAGCCCGCGTAGGGGAAACCACTGCAACTGGCCGCCAAACACTACCAACAGTGCCACGCCCAGCACAAAACCGGGGATGGCATAGCCCAGTAGCACCAGCAGCGTGGTCACCAAGTCAAAGCGCGAACCGGCCCGCACCGCCTTGGCCACGCCCAGCGGCACGGCCACCAAGTAACTGATGAAAAATGTCCACAGGCCCAGGCTCATGGAGACTGGCAGTTTTTCCCAGACCAAAGTGGATACATCTTTGTTCTGGAAGAAACTTTTACCGAGGTCAAAGCGGGCGAACTGGGTCAGCATTTGCCAGAAGCGCTCGGGGGCGGGTTTGTCAAACCCGTACAGTGCCCTAGCCTGCTCCAGCCGTTTGGGGTCTACGCCCTGCGCGCCCCGGTAGGTGAGCCCGCCGCCTTCGGCTCCTGTACCGGCGCCTGCCTTGGCCTCGGCCAAGTACTGCTCCACCGGGCCGCCGGGCACAAACTGGATCACCACAAAGGTCAGCAGCAGCACCCCAAACAGCGTGGGCAGCATGAGCGCGAGGCGCTTGAGGATGTACTGCGTCATGGTTTAGCCCACCAAGTGTCAATGGCCCAACCTTCGCCTTGGGCATAAGGTGGCATGGTTGTGGGCTTGGCCAAGCGCCAGGCGTTGTAGGCGATGCGGTGTGTGCCGGCCGACCACTGGGGCACCAAGATGTGGCTGTGCATCACCACGCGGTCCAGTGCGCGGCAGGCGGGCAACAGGTCTTGCACGCGCTTGGCGCTGGTCATACGGGTAACCAATGCGTCGACTGCTGGGCTTTTGAGCCCTGCCAGGTTGCCGGAGTCTTCCGTGTCGGCCGCCTTGCTGCCAAACAGGTCGACGTACTCTTGGCCGGGGTTGTTCGTGCCGCCGTAGGCGATAGAAGTGATGTCGAATTCGAACTTTTGCAAGCGCTGCTGGTAGAGCGCAAAGTCCACCGGGCGGAAGTTGAGTTTGACGCCAATTTTTTCCAAATTGCGGGCCCAGGGCGTTACCACGCGCACGCCGGTCTCCGCGCTGTCCAGGTACTCCAGCTCCAGCGCTTCGCCCTTGGCATTGCGCAGCGCGCCGTCGCGGTAGGTCCAGCCGGCGTCTTTCAGTAGCTGCTGCGCTTGGCGCAGGTTGTCGCGCAATGTGCGATCACCATCGGTACGCGGCGGAACCGCCATGGGGCCAAACACTGCAGCGGGCACTTGGCTGCGCCACGGGGCGAGCAACGCCAGCTCTTCGTCCGAAGGCTCGCCGCTGGCTTGGCAATCGGTGTTGCCAAACAGGTCTTGCACGCGCTGGTAGGCGCCATAAAACATCTGGCGGTTCATCCACTCGTAGTCCAACGCCAAGCCCAACGCTTGCCGCACGCGCGGATCGCTGAGCTTGGCGCGGCGCGTATTGAGCACGTAGCTCTGAAACCCCGTGGGCAGGCGGTGCTGGAACTCGGCCTTGACCAGTTCCCCACTGTCGAACTTGCGACCATTGACGCGGCGCGCCCAGTCGCCCGCAGAAAAGAAGCGCATCAGGTCGAACTCGCCCGCCTTGAGGGCCTCCAGCCGGGCGGTGTTGTCCTTGTAAATCTTGACGGTGATGCGGTCAAAGTTGGCGCTGCA
>JAXHOO010000031.1:0-75596 GCA_034519365.1 Rhodoferax sp.
GGGCTTCAATATTTTGAGATGGTGTGGAGCCCAGAATGGCGGGTACCACCGCGAAGGTGCATCGAGAGCGGTTCGTGCTCGTGCTATGTAAAGGCTGCGTGGCTTTTTAATATCTGAAGGACTTGCAGAATTCAAAACTGTCGCAGCCTGAAGCAAGCCTAGTGCTCATTTTTCAAGCACTCGCAATGGGTTGGAGGAACGCAGCACGTTACGGCATTGATTTCTCCCTGTTTTGCCCGTGGCAATCCCTCGCAAGTCGCCGCGAACTATTTTTGAACTCGGTTTTGTCCAAGGTGTTGCGTTTACGACTCACAACAGCAATCTCGTGAGTTGATCGGCACACAGCGCCACCACCCCCAGCATCAAGTGACACATCACCTTGGCGTGCCCACGCACCTGAACATGGCGGGCTCCAAACTCGTCCTTGAGCCGTGCATTGCAGCGCTCAGCACCCGAACGGGTCTTGTAGCGCTGGGCTTCATGGGGCGCAAATTCCTGCTTTTGCCCTTTGCGCGGATTGTGGTCAATCAAAGGCACGCGCCCCGCAGCCCGTATTTCCTCGCGGATCACCGTGCTGCAGTAGGCGGCGTCCATCAGTTCGTAACAGGCATCGACGCGCTGGGCGCTGATGCGTGTGAGCGGCAACGCGACCCGGCTGTCGTGCACGTTGGCCCCGGTAAGAACGGCGCTGATGGGCACGCCACAGCAGGCCGTATCCAGGTGCAGTTTGTAGCCTTTCCAGCTGATCTTGTAACCCTGTGCGTTCTTCTTGGTCCCCGTGGCGCAAGCCGTGTCAAGTTCAAAGAGCATTTGTTCAAGCGTCTGGCCTCGCTGGCGCTCCAATGGGCTGGGCTCGGGGGCCGCACGAACTTCGCCTTTTGATGGACGTCCGCGTTTGTTTTTGGGCTGGGCCGGGACTACTTCGGTCTTGTCCTTCTTTGCAATGGACTCGCGTGCCTCTATGGCCGTGGAGTCTCGGCTGAGGTGGCCGATGAGTTGCTCGCCCAGGGTGTCTTGGATCATGCGGGCATGCACGCGCTGGATCAGTTCACTGTCGGCAAACTCATCAAAGGCGCGACTGTATGTGGACTCGCTGGGCGGGGCAAAGCGCAGATCAAAAGCCGCACAGCCGACGCAGCTTGCTGTCAACGTGCAGACGCTCTATCAGCGCTCGTGTGGTCTTCAAATCCAGTACCGCCTTGGCTGAAAAGGCGCACGCCAGGCGCAACGGTCGGCCTCGAGGTTGCCCAACGCCGCGCCCTTGCCCGTAGCCCCGCTGGCAGGTACACCGCCAACTCGATCTGCGTGAACTCAAAAGCACGAATGATTTGTTCGAGCTTTGGGCTCAGGCCCGCATAGTCTTGTTCAACCAAACCAATGAGATCACCTTGCAGTGCGCAAAATCTCTGGACAGTGACGGGACTCAGGGTAGTATGCATGGGCGGGCATCAAGCTCAGACGTCGATACCCTGATCTTCCAGCCTTTGCGGCGGTGCCCGCACCTTTTTTACTGCCTCACATCGCAGGTAATTCAGCACTCCTTGGGAATCCCGCCAATTTCCTCATCTACAAAACAAGCGGCGCAGTATTCAACTGCGGAAACGCCTTCTTGAGCGCGGCCAAGCCCTCGCTAGCCCTACTAAGCCAGCCTGGGCCACGGCTTGTGAGGTCTAGCCACGCATCCTGCAGCGCTTGCGCGTCGTTGTCTGCCAAGTATTCAATCAGGGCTGCTGCCTGGACGAGGTCTTTGCCCGCTTTGATGCGCATGTTTTGGGGGCGCTCGCCGTAGACCAGCAGTTTGTGCACCGCGTATTTTTCGGGCGGCGGCGCGTTGACGAGGATGGGGCCGGTGCGTGACAGCAGGGGCATTTGAATCGGCTCCGCCATCGAAAACTCCATGAACTTGAGCGGCTGCATGGTGGCGTTCAGGGCTTTGATCAGCACCGGCGTGTCCCCTCCCCGGTGCATGGAGGTGACAAAGTCAATCTGCAAATCCACCTCATCCGACTTGACATAGGTAGTGAGGCTTTGCACCGGCACAAAACCCATCTGCAGCGATTCAATCACGCTGCCCATGTCCATTCGCACGTCGGATGGAATGGCGATGGAGATATTTTTCCCCGCATGCGCAAAGTCCAGGTCCAGCGTTTGGGCGCCGTCGTGCCACTGCACGCCAAGGTAATTCTGGTAGCCCATAAAGACGTGGGTGCCCACCAGGATGCCACCGGCATTAAAAAATCCGGCATCCGCCAAACGCGTCAGGATTTTGGCGTGGGCGGGAGCAATAAAAGGCGATCCTGCAGCAATGCATTGCTGCGCCAACCGCTGCAAGTGGAGCTGAGTGGTGTCGCCTTGCCGATGCTGATCGACTATGGCAGTTAGCTCTGGCGTTGCCGGCCCCAGAAATATCTGCATTTGCTTGCCGGTTAGATCTGACGTTTGGTAATACCAATACGGCTTGGCCTTGATGGTTTTCTGGGAGAAGCTGCCTGGCAGGCTGGCAACTTTGCGCACCGTACTGAGCATGCTGGCGCTGCTCAGGGAAGCAAATGCGGTTTGCGCAGCGGTGGTTTGTGGGGTGTATAGCATGGTTATACTGAGTTTTATTCATCTCAGTATAACCAAATATCCAAGAATAGTACGCAATGCCGTTGCGCTGGCGAGTATGCATGAATCCGCCTCTAGCCCAGGTGAAATATGCGCAAGCAGCTTCTTTTTTAATAGCAAACTCAAGTAATCCAAGCCCGAGCGTCATCAGCTTCAAGCGCCTTCTGATGTTCAGGCATCACGCACAGGCTGCTGAACCGGCGCGTGCTGCGCCATCAGCGCAACCACCCAGTCAATAAACACACGCAACTTGGCACTCACATGCCGATGGGGTGGAAAGGCCACGTACATCGGCATCGGGTCCAGGTGCCAGTCCTCCAACAGGGGAATCAGCTCACCGCGCGCCACGTGTTCTTTGGACATGTACTCCGGCAGCCACAGCACGCCCATGCCTGCCAAGCCCGCCGCAAGGTAAGCGTTGCCATCGTCTACAGAAACGATGTAGCGGCCTTGCACGTGCAGGCGCTCATGACCACGGTGCATGGCGTACGGCACCGCCTTGCCTGTGCGCGCCCATAGAAAACCCACGATGCGGTGGTGCGTGTTTTCAAGCTCCTTGGGGTGCAACGGAATGCCAGCGCGCGCCAGGTAGCTGGGGGCGGCGTACACCCCAAGTGATAAGTCACCCACATGGCGCGCCATCAAAGACTGGTCGGTCAGCGCACCGCCGCGCACCACGCAGTCCACGTTGTCGCCAATGATGTCCACCATGCGGTCACTCACCCCCATGTCGAGCTGAATGTCCGGGTATTGCGCATGGAAAGCCGGCAAGGCCGGCACCAGAATCATGCGTGCCAAAGGGCTGGGCACATCCACACGCAGCCGCCCGCGGGGCAATGCCGCTGCGCTGGACAGGCTGGTCTCGGCATCGTCCACCTCTGCCAGCACCCGCACCACCCGCTCGTAATACGCAGCGCCATCGGCCGTGAGGTTGAGCTTGCGCGTGGTGCGATTGAGCAGCTTGACCCGCAAACGTGCCTCCAGCTGCTGCACCAGTTGCGTCACCGTCGTCTTGCTCATGTGCAGCGTGTCGGCCGCCTTGGTGAAGCTGCCCGCCTCCACCACACGGGCGAATGCCTGCATTGCGTCAAACCGGTCCATCTGTACTCCGTGTGCTGGGGATTGTTTGGATTTTACGAATAGTGATGGGTGGACTTGCTGGTTTATCTGCAAGGCCCATTTCCCTAAAGTCCATTCCTCTGTAACCCCGGGGCCGTAACAGCCCCACATTCAAAGGACCACCATGAAACAACGCGACGTCGTTTTCCCCACCAAGGGCCGCGCGCTTTACGAGCGCAATCGCTATTCCCCAGCCGTCAAATCCAACGGTTTCTTGTTTGTATCGGGCCAGGTGGGGAGCCTGGAAGACGGATCACCCGAACCCGACCTGCAGTTGCAAGTGCGCCAGGCATTTATCAACTTGAATGGCGTGCTGCAAGCTGCCGGCTGCACCTTCGAGGATGTGGTGGACGTTACGGTCTTCATCGTCGACCCCGAGTCGAACTTCGAAAAAGTATGGTCCGTCTTCCCGGAATTCTGGGGCGATGCGCCACACCCCACACTGACGGGCGTGGGTGTGACCTGGCTGTATGGGTTTCAGTTCGAAATCAAGGTCATCGCCAAACTCCCACCGCAGTGACGGGAGGCGGCCCCGGCCATCCGGTTGGGGCTGCTGCGAGCCGAATATGTTTGCGTGTGGGGATGCTGCGCGGGCGGCGGGGAATGTGACGCTGGCGGTGGCAGATGGGGCGATGGCGGGGTTTGGAGCGCATCGGGCTTCGATGTTTTGAGCCTCAAAAGAATTTCGCTGGCGCTTATAAGCAAAATAGGCCTGTAGCCCTCTCAGGACATGCGTAAGCAGCTTCTATTTTTATAGCATGACAAGCACCGACCGCCACAACTCCCTGCTTAAGACCGGGCGGATTGAAGAGTCACTGGCCGAACATCAAGCCATCATGGACGCGCTGCTGGCGCGGGATGCGGCGCGCACGCAGGAGCGGATGCGGGAGCATTTTGCGAATGGGTTGGCGGCGGCGGAGTAGCGACTCCCTACCGGCCATAGAAACATTGCCGGCGAATGGTTTGTCACCCGTCCCCGCATCGCGATGCGCAGCTCCATTGCCGAGCAATCGGACTGCACGCTGAAATTGCAAGGACTGAGCGCCCCCGCGACTTGCAGTTTCAAATCGTTACACTTCCTTTTAAAACATTGGGTGCCACGTAACACCCAGAAGGGAGCGTATGCCTGTTATTTTGACAACGTTCAATGTTCAGACTGAATGGGAGGGCTGCACATGGAGCGTACCCTCCGTAGATGAACTTGCAAACGCGATTGCCATCATCGCAGTAGGGCAGGCTCTTCACGTCGCCAATATCTTGCACGGCGCCGGACTAACAGCCATGCCTACCACCAAAGGCGCTATCAAAGGTGCCGTCAAACTCCTCTCTTCAGCAGGCAATATTGCACATCGCGATGGTTGGATGTTTCAGGTAATGTCTTGGCTTGCGGCGCAGCAACGCACTCCAGGTGCACTGATGAACACGCCTCACACCATTCACGCCCACAAGGGCTTGGATGGACTGCAGGTGTCAATCGATAGCGCAGAGAAAGTCACGGCCGTCGTTCTCTTTGAAGACAAGGCGACAGAAAACCCTCGGCCAATGGTGCTCAGCAAGGTATGGCCGGAGTTCAAGAAATTTGAGACAGGGGAAAACGAGCACCTCGTCACGGCAGAGGTCGCCTCTCTCCTGAAAGGTGCCGGCCACTCCGACCCCCAACAGGCAGTGGCCGACATCATGTGGAAGCAGGTTCGTCGTTACCGTTTGAGCATTACGGATGAGCAGAGTACGGACATATCGCAAGGGAAGCTATTCAAGGGTTACGACCAGGCTGCTCCTGGCCCGGTGCAGCGTCGACGTGCTGAAGTTTTCGAAGTGATTGGCCTTAGGGCGTGGATGGACAATTTGGCCAAGGCCGCCATCCAAAAGGCCGAAGCATTGGCAACCGCAGATTAAGGGTTACAAGTGTTTGATGATCCCACCTCGGAACTCATTCGCTCTGCTCCAGAGCTATCCGGCCTTAACCCTAGTTCCCTGCCCAAAGCGCTAACGAAGACTTACGCCGAAATCGTCGCGGTACGCCTTCGTCTCCGCAACGCGGCGGATGGGACGACCAACGCTGCAGAACTGCTAGAAGCTCTGAAACCAGAACTCCAGCGACTCAGGAAGATTGCATTTACGCAAGAGGCGATCGCCTCCGTTAACCCAGAGGGGCCTCAACGGCGCGGTGCGGCATTCCTCGCTGCAACAGCGCACTATGTGACGCTACAGGGAACGCGACTTTTGAGCGCGGCCGATTCTGAAGTAGCTAACCCCCTAGCGATCGGAGGAATTGCGCCAGAGGTCTCTGCGACGCTCCTGTTTCTTGCAGCCGGCGCGAGTCCTGATGCTGCGGAGATGTCGAATCAGATTCGGATCTTTGATGGCCTACACGCAGTGGAACGTAGACTACTGCAGGACATTAAGCGGTTGGCGACCGGCGCCCTTGATGAACTACTGGCAGACTCTTCCGTGCCTGAGCCTCTATCACTGGATGGCGATTCGACGATGGCCGAAGTCGGAGCGAGTGCGTTGTACTTGATGCTTCAGCGTTGCGTTCAAAGCATCGCTGCTGAGGTACTCGGACGTCCAGGCTATCCACCCTCACTGCCAGAATTGGAGCGCGTCGAAGCTCTATGCAAGCACCCCGTCATTTTATTTCTGGACCGACTTGGCAATAGCGTCTACCCCGGCCCAAGCCACCTAGCATCATTGTTGAAAGCTGTTGGCCGCGAACTGCCATCAGATAGCTTAGCTAGGTTGCCTGCACCTGTTGGTGTAGGTCAGGAACTGTGGAGTTCGGGTTTGACACACATCGCAAAGACTAGACCGTATCTTTGGGAAAATCACCGAAATGCTGTAGCGCAGGGTTACCTCACCCCTGGAGTCTCGGCGGCCATTAGTTTTCCGACAGGGGCCGGAAAGTCGACACTTTCCGAGCTGAAGATTCTTTCAACTTTGTGCCTTGGAAAGGACACCGTCTTCCTTGCGCCTACGCTGGCGCTTGTGGATCAAACAGCTCGGACGCTTCAGCACATCTTCCCAAATGCGCACCTAGGTCGTGAACGGGCTAACGACAATCCATTTGACTTTGACGCGGGAACGCGACTACCTCCGATCTCAGTAATGACGCCCGAGCGCTGTTTGGCCACGATGGGGTTTAAGCCAGAGCTCTTCAATGAAGTCGGTTTACTCGTCTTCGATGAGTGTCATCTGTTGCACGCGGGTGTGAATGATCGAAGCCAACGCGCCATCGATGCAATGCTATGCATCTTGAATCTCTCTACGTATGCGCCGGCCGCAGATTACCTCTTGCTCTCCGCAATGATGAGCAATTCCGATGAAATCGCGGCATGGTTATCTGAGCTCACCTCTCGCCAGTGCCTACCGCTGAACATGGCATGGAAACCGACCCGGCAAGTGCGTGGCACGGTGGTTTTCCCCAGCGAGCAAATCGAAGACTTACGCGCAAAGCTAGTTTCGAAACGCAAAGAGTTGGTCATCGCAGGAAAAAGTAATGCTGGTCCACCAATAGCCCTGAAGAGAGCCCTCAAAGCGAGGCCTTTGGGATTTCTTGGACTGAACTTTAGATGGGATTCAAAACGCCGCGATGACTATGCGTTGCTCCCGCTCTCCGATAGTGATTTACTGCTTTCGGTAAGTCCGACCACGTGGAAGCTCACACCGAATGCAAACAGCATTGCCGCCGAGCTCGCGGCACTTGCATCCCGACATGGCGGTGTAAAGACACTCATATTTGCACAAACTATTCCAAGCGTGATTAGTGCTCAGCGGAATGCAGGTGAACTTCTTGGGGAGGTAAGCATCGCTCTCACCGAGCAGGAACTGATCCTGTATGAACAAACTGTAGATGAACTGGGGGATGACTCAGCGCTGTACCTCGAGGCAATTGATGGCAAAGCCGTGCGTTGGTCTAGCCTTTGCCATCACGGACTGCTCCTCCCGTCTGAGCGACAACTGCACGAGTCCCTATTTAAGCGGCCTGACGGAGTATCTGTACTAGTTGCTACGTCAACCCTCGCGCAAGGCATGAATCTCCCGAGTCACGTAGTCATCATCGCTGGCGACAGTAAATATGATGAAGAGAATAAGCAGCTTGCGCAGATGAAAGCCCACGATCTGCTGAACGCCGCCGGCCGAGCTGGAAGGGCTGGCCAGAGCGCGTACGGTCTGGTGTTGGTCATCCCAAGCAAAGTCGTAGACATAGACGAAGCGAAGAGCAAAATTACAAAGCACTGGATGGACCTTCAAGGCATCTTCTCTCAGAGTGATCAGTGCTTAGCAATTGAAGACCCGCTGGAAGTCATTCTCGATAACATTCAAAGCCATGATTTGGAAGCCAGAGGCGAGGCGGACTACTTACTACGAAGGCTTCCAATTTCGACACAAGCCTCAGATGTCGACGGCCCGGCAAGGAGACTTCTGCAGAAATCGTTCGCGGCCTATAAATTGAGGAAACTGGCACTTGAGAGTCAACTGAACGACCGGATTGACCATGCGCTAGCAGCGCGGAGAAAACTTCAAGAGTTAGATGCGGAACCTGATTGGGCAGACAAGATGGCGGCGAACTACGGTGCGCCGCCTGAAGTGTTGCGCGAACTGGGAGCTCGGCTTGAAACGTCACCTCCCATTGGTCAAACAACGATGGACTGGTTTATGTGGATGACGGCCTGGCTGACTGAGCGGCCAGTCCTCATATCGCAGATGACTAGACGCGAAAGCTTGGATGGATATATGGGTGAGCAGCTCAAAGCTCTTGGAAGCGATGAGGAGCGAGGTAAGTTCGCTATCGATATCGTTCTTGCAGCGCTGAAAAGCTGGGTCAGTGGGCAAACGCTAGCCGAAATTCAGAAGCTAAGGCCCACGATTCAACAACAAAAGCATTGCGAGCAGGCGCGACGCTTCGTCCTGAGAGTACTTCCTGAACTTGCTTACGTATTCTCCCTACCTGACCTTGTACGACGGCACTTGGCAGCGGAAGAACCATCTTTAGGCATGGACCAACTGGCCTCGGTGGAGCTCGAAAAGCTAGGAAGCTGCGTTCGCGAGGGCTACGACACTGTAGAGAAACTTGCTCTGTCGAAATTCCGTGGCAAGGCCGCATCACGTGTTGATATTCATCGCCAATGGGACACGATGGACTGGTGGATGGATGCCAAAGTATCTGACGAAACTTGGCAGGAACTGTTTGAACGAATCAAACGCAATACCAAGGACTACGACAAGTAGTAACTTCACTCACTTACCGAGCTAGGCTATATCTCCACTGCTAACCAAAGCTTAGAAATATGCGAATAGGTGCGCTTGGCAAATCGGCCCTCGATTAACCACTCGCCAGTCAAGTGCCCCTCATTTCGCCACGCACCAAAGCATCACCCGCATTCGTCCTAGAGACTCCTCTCATCACCAAGAGGAGCCTCCATGCCCATCACCTGCTTCATCCGCTACGAAATCTCCCCCTTCCAGAAAGACCAGTTCACCACCTACGCCAACAACTGGGCACGCATCATTCCTCGGCTGGGTGGGCATTTGCTGGGCTACTTTGTGCCGCACGAGGGCAGCAACTACGAAGCCTGGGGGCTCATCTCCTTCCCCAGCCTGGCGGCGTATGAGGCCTACCGCCAGCGCTTGCGGGCAGACGAAGAGGCTGCTGCCAACTTTGCGTTTGCGCAGCGCGAGCGCTTCATCCTGAAAGAAGAACGCACCTTCCCCCAGGCGGTGCCCGCCAGCTACCTGCAGGCACCCACGGGCTATATTGCTGCGGCATGACCCCCGCGCCCACGCACCCCACGTACGAACCCAAGCTGGCCAGCGTGGCCGCCGTCATCGCCGACGCCACGCGCTCGCGCATGCTGAGCTACCTGCTGGCGGGCGACTACGCCAGCGCGGGGGAGCTGGCGCGGGCCGCGTCCGTATCACCGGCCACGGCCAGCGGGCACTTGGGCAAGCTGATGGCGGCGGAGCTGCTGGTGTGCGAGCAACGCGGCCGCCACCGCTACTACAAGCTGGCCGACGACGAAGTGGCCCACGCGCTGGAGGCGCTGGCGCTGATGGCCGAGCGCCGCACCCACACCGCCGCCTGGGCCAACCCCACGCGCCAGCGGCTGCGCTTTGCGCGCTGCTGCTACGGGCACCTGGCCGGGCAATTGGGCGTGGAGATGTTTTCGCAGCTGCTGTCCAAGGAGTGGCTGGCCCCGGCGGGTGATGGTTACCTGCTCACCGCGCTGGGCACGGCCGGGCTGGATGCGCTGGGTTTTGCGGTGGATGGCATGAACCAAGCGTTACCGTCCACCCGCGTGGCCTACCGCTGCCTGGACTGGTCCGAACGCCGCGACCACATGGCGGGCAAACTGCCCAAGGCGCTGCTGGCGTACTGCCTGCAACAGGGCTGGCTGCGCCGCCATGATGGCGAACGCGCGCTGGAGGTGACGCCGCTGGGGCGCAAGCACCTGGCGGGCTTGCTGCCTTCGGTGAACGGTTTATGAGTCAAATCGGCCTTTAGCCCCAGTGGAATATGCGGGAGCAGCTTCTGTTTTGATAGCAAAAACTATTCCATTTTGGAATTCAAAGGCCGTCCATTCACATCACAGTCAATGATGCTTTGGCATGGTCCAGAACGGCTGCAAAGCCGGGCGCCAAGCGCGATGGTGCTACGGCTTGAATGTCTGCCGTGACCACGTTGTGGATGACAAATGGGTCCAACCCAATCTGGTGTTCTATCTCCGCGCGGTCCATGTTCGCGGCCATCACTACACCGCCCTGTGCGTTGTCCAGCGATCCGGCCATCAGGAAGTTGCCGCTGTCGATGCCACGTTGAATCCATTGCACGTGTTCGGCCATCCACTGGCCAGCTTGCGCACGGTTGGGGCCAAACTTCAGAAAAATAATGTACATACTGCCTCGCTGTATCAGGGTTGTTGTGTTTTGGTAGCTGGCTTGCGCTTCGCGGTCTTTTTAGCGCCCAGCGATTGCAACCAGTGCTCGATCAGGTCAACTTCATGCCGAATGAACGCCTCGTCGTGGAAAGTGTTGGCCAGGGCAGACACACCTTGGCTGCGCGACAAGAGGTGCATTGCTAGCGTGTCGGCATCGTCTGTGTGCCCCATCGCTTCAAACTGCGCCCGCAACCAACTGCGAAATTGCCCAAAAATCATGCCGGCGTCGCCCTGCGCAGGGTGTTCCAGCTTCGCCAACTCGGCGCACAGCGTTCCCACCGGGCACCCGAAGCGCTGGATGTCTTTGCGGTTCTGGATCAGCATGTCCGCAAAGCAACGCAAGCGGTCGATACCTGTTTCTGCACTGCCGGTCCATGTGTCCAGCATGGCCCGCGTCTTGGTCGCACGCAGGCCGATCACCGCGGCCAGGATTTCATCCTTCGTCTTGAAGTGGTAGTAGAAGTTGCCACGCGAGAGACGCACTTGGTCCGAAATGTCGGCAAAAGTCGTTTTGTCGAAACCACGCTGATAGAACAAGGTGTCAGCCACCTCGACGATGCGCTCTCGGGTGCTGGGTTCTGCGGCAGGTGTGTTCATTTCATCAGGCTTTCGGTGGGATTGAAAAGAGGATAGTCGGTGTAGCCGCGCTCGCCGCCGACATAGTAGGTGTCGTGGTCGGGGGTGTTCAGCGGCCAGCCATGTTGGAGCCGCACGATCAGATCGGGGTTGGCCAAAAAAGCTGAACCAAACGCGACCATGTCGGCATCGCCGTTTTGAATGGCCGCCGTGGCGCGCGCCTTGTCGTATCCGTTGTTGGCCATGTAAACGCCACCGAAGCGCTTGCGCAGCGCACGGTAGTCCATGGCTGAGGTGCGGGTCATCATGTCCCCTTCCAGCACATGCAGGTAGGCCAGCTGCGCTTGGCCTAGTTCTGCCACAAAAAATTCAAAATGGGCAGCCGGGCTACTGTCGGACATATCGTTAAACCGGTTCTCTGGGCTAAGCCGCACGCCGATGCGGTGGAGCGGCCAGACCTCCGCCACGGCATTAATAACCTCAATGAGAAAGGTGAGTCGCCTAGCAGGCGTTCCGCCATAGGCGTCAGTGCGGTGGTTGCTACCGTCCCGCAGGAACTGGTCTATCAGGTAGCCGTTGGCTCCATGGACTTCGACTCCGTCAAAACCGGCGTCTTTGGCCCGTTGCGCTGCAGCTTGGAATTGCCCGATGGCGTGGTGAATTTCTTCAACGCCTAGTTCACATGGCGTTTCAAAGTCTTGCATGCCAGCATAGGTCACCGCCGCGCCCTGCGGCCGGATCGCCGAGGGCGCAACCGGCGCGCCGCCTTCGGGTTGCATGCTGGGGTGAGAGACGCGCCCGCAGTGCTGAAGCTGGGCAAAGATGCGGCCACCACGGGCGTGCACAGCATCCGTAACCTGGCGCCAACCGTCAACTTGCTCCGCGCTAAACAACCCCGGTGTGCAGGGGTAGCCAATGGCCTGCGCTGAGATCGGCGCCGACTCGGAAATCACCAGCCCGGAATCGGCGCGTTGCGCGTAGTAGGTGGCCATAGCAGCGGTGGGCACGCCGTATGCATCCGCACGGTTGCGGGTCATGGGCGCCATCACGACGCGATTGTTAAGCAACAAATCGCCCAATGGAAAGGCGGAAAAAATGTCTTGCATGGATGGTCCTGAAAAATTACTTAGGTCAAGTGACCTACGAATATAGGACAATCGTCCTAATGATGTCAACAGATGATGGAGGAAGCCTGAAAAATCGTGGCTGAAAATGGACAGTCTTGAGACCGGCACGGCCTACCGCCGCCTAGACTGGTCCGAACGCCGCGACCGCATGGCGGGCAAGTTGCCCAAGGCGCTGCTCGCCCACTGCCTTCAACAAGGCTGGCTACGCCGCCATGAGGGCGAACGCGCGCTGGCGGTGACACCGCTGGGGCGCAAGCACCTGGCGGGTTTGCTGCCGTTAGTCAACGCGTCATGAATGAAACTGGCCTCTAGCCCTCGTGGAATATGCGCGAGCAGCTACTTTTTTAGTAGCAGCATGACTACCCGTGCGCGCTGGCTCCGCGCTTGCCGAGCGCCCAGATACTGCCGATCAGCAGCGCGCCGCCCAGCCATTGCAGTGGCGCCAGGGATTCACCCAACAGCAAGGCCGCAGCACCACAGCCGTGAGCGGCTCCACGAGGGTAGCCACGGTGAGCGCGGTGGGGCTCAGGCGCGCAGCGCCCCAGCTGAATGCCAGCAGGGCCAGTGCGGCGGTGACCACGCCCAGGTAGAGAAACCAGGCCTGGGGCGGCACGTCGGCAGGCCACACCAGCGGACGAAAGAATCCGGTCAGGCCCATCACCACCGCAGCAACCAGCGTGAGGCAGGCAGCCGCCTGCCCTGCCCCCAGGTCTTGCGACAGGCGCCCGCTGACCAAGGTAAACCCGGCGTAGAGCACGGCAGACGCCACCGAGAACGCCACACCCGCCAGCAGCGCACCACTGCCGCCGGTCGCGCCGCCGTGGCGCAACACCAGCAGCACCGTGCCGCCCAGCGCGGCCACAAGCGCCAGCACCAAGCTCCCATCCAGCCGTTCCCGCCCCTTCATCAGGGCCCACAACGTGACCAGCACCGGGGGCAGACACAGGGCGATGAGCGTGGGGATGGCGGCGCCTATGCGCTCAATGCCCAAAAACCAGCACAGCACATACATGGCCATACAAGTGCCAGCCAGCAGCACCATGCCCAGCTGCGGCCGCACAGTGGCCCACAAGCTGCGGCGCGCAAACACGACCAGCAACACGATGGCGCCCACCAGAAAACGCCAGAACGAAATGTTCTCTGGCGTGAAGCCGTGGCGGGCGATGAGCACGTTGACGATCAGCGCGCCCGTGCCCCACAGAAAGCCAGCGCCGCAGGCGGCTAGCAGGCCCAGGCGTGCTGCGTTGGGGGCATGGCGAGGTTGGTGTGGAGTGGAAGACATGGCAGTCATTGGTAAACGGCCTATGAGAGAAATAGGCCTCTATCCCGCGCAGAATATGCGCGAGCAGCTTCTATTTTTATAGCGATCAGCCCCGCCCCACAAACGGCATGTTGGTGGCCATGATGGTCATGAACTGCACGTTGGTGGACAGCGGAAGCTGCGCCATGTGCAGCACCGCGTCGGCTACTTCTTTCACATCCATCATGGGCTCCACCGCGACCTCGCCGTGGGCCTGCATCACCCCGGTTGACATGCGGGCCGACAGCTCAGTCAGCGCGTTGCCAATGTCGATCTGGCCGCAGGCAATGTTGTACTTGCGGCAATCCAGTGAGATGGACTTGGTCAGGCCGGTGATGGCGTGTTTGGTGGCGGTATAGGGGGCGGAATTGGGGCGCGGGGCGTGCGCCGAGATGGAGCCGTTGTTGATGATGCGCCCGCCTTGCGGCGTTTGGCTCTTCATGATGCGGATGGCGCCTTGCGCGCACAAAAAGGACCCGGTGAGGTTGGCGTCCACCACGGCTTGCCATTGCGCATAGGTAATGTCTTCGATGCTGACCTTGGGCGCCCCCAGGCCGGCGTTGTTGAACAGCAGGTCTAACCGCCCAAACGTGTTTTTCACCATGGCAAACAGTTGGTCTACCGATTCGGGGCGGCTCACGTCGGCGCTAAACGGATAGGCGCGGTCGGTGGCGCTGGCCTGGGCCACTTCTTGCAGGGGCTCGGCCCGCCGCCCGGCCAAGACAACGCGGTAGCCGGCATGCAGCAACGCTAGGGCCACGGCCCGGCCTATGCCGGTGCCCGCGCCGGTGACCAAGGCCACGGGAGAGTTGGAGTTCATGGGGTGCTTTCAAAGAAACAAGTTCCTCGCTTTGTAACAGAGGAGGCGAGCAGCTTGTTTTTTAAAGCAACGGCAGCGCTGAATTCGGCGCGTTGTCCTGCACAAACTTGACAAACGCCCGCGCCACGGCGCCCAGTTGGGGCCGGGGCAAGGTGAGCAGCTGCACGGTGCTGCCCTGGCGGATGTTCAAGGCCCATTCGGGCAGCAGCTCTACCAGCCGGCCCGCCGCAATGGCGTCTTGTACGCAGTAGCTGGGGGTTAGCACCACGCCCATGCCCCCTTCGGCCAGGCGGATCAAAGAGACCAAGTCATCGCTTTGCGCCGCAGCCGGCGCGCGTGCGCAAACAGCCGAGGCGCTGCCATCGCGGCGCACCCACTGCATGTCTGGGTTGGCCGATACCGGGCCCAGCAACAACAGCGGGGCGGGGGCCAGTTGGTCGGGGTGCTGCATCGGGCCCCAGCGCCCCGGCGCGCACCACGCCCCCACATGAAAGTGCAGGTAGGTGCGGGCCACCCAGTCGGGGGGCGGCTTGCTGGTAACCCGAAAGGCAATGTCTACGCCTTCGCGCAGCAGGTCCACCCGGCGGTCAGACAGGATGAGGTCGTAATTCACCTCGGGGTGCAGCTCACGAAATTTCAGCAGCAAGGGCGGCAACACGGTGGTGCCAAAACTAGGCATAGCGGTAATGCGCAAGCTGCCAGCCAGGCCGGCGCGCACCGAGGTGAGCGTGCCCCGGGCTTGCTCAGCGGCGTCCAGCACCGCCACCGCATGCGGCAGCAGACGGCGCCCCGTCGCTGTCAACGTGAGCGAACGGGTGGTGCGCAAAAACAGTGTTTGCCCGGTGCGCTGCTCCATGTAGGCAATGCGCCGGCTGACGGCGGCACGGGTCTGCCCCGCTTGCTGCGCCGCCAATGAGAAGCTACCCGCACGGGCGACACGGGCGAACAGTTCCAGCGCATCGGCGTCTAGTACGGGCGCCGGGCTGGCTGGGCGAGACGGGGGTTTCTTTGTTTCCATAGCGTTGACAGAGTGCATGCAGTTTGCAGTCTAGTCAAGCTGCGCCAAACCGCCGACCATGGCGCCATGACCTCCATCAACACCCAAGAGACCGTGTCCCGCTGGCTGCCCACCGCGAACATGACGCCCGCCATGCACCACCTGACGCAGGCCTTTGACCCGCCGCCGGCCCTGGGCCCTACCGAGCTGGATCTGTGCCTTCCCGCGCCAGACGGCACCCTGCTGTGGGCCACCGTGTTTGAGCCCCAGGCCCCGGCCCGCGCGGTGGCCCTCATGGCGCCGGCCACTGCGGTGCCGCGCCACTATTACCGCGCGTTTGCACGCTGGTTGTGCGCGCGCGGTTATGCCGTGATCACACTGGACTACCGCGGTATTGGTGAATCCAAAAACACGGCGCAGGCCAACCACGACATCAGCATGCGCGATTGGATGCAGCAAGACCTGCAAGCCGCCTTGGCCGCAGTACAACACCGCGCGCAGGCCAACGCCGGCGCCCCGCTGGCCACGCTGTGGGTGGGCCACTCGTTGGGCGGCCATGCGCTGGCGCAGTGCCAAGGGGTGGAGGACATTACGGCGGCGATTGGTGTGGCGGCGCAGTTGCCGTTTTGGCGGTTGTGGCCGCGCTGGCACCAGCGGATGGGCGCCCTGCTGTTCTTTGGGTTCTGGCTGCCCGTGTGCGTGCGCCTCTTTGGTGGTTTGCCGGGTTGGGCCATTGGCGGGGGCGAAGACTTGCCGGCGGCGGCGGCGCGCGACTGGAGCCAATGGGGCCTGATGCCAGGCTACTTTACGAGCGACCCGACGGTGGAGATCACGGCGCACAAGTGGACCGGCACGGCCCACCTGTGGGCGATTAGCGACGACAAGGTCTTCGGCCCGCGCAAGGCGGTCGAGGCGCTACGCAACGCCTTTGCCAAGGCCCCCGGCGTTGCCGAGCTGCGCCACATTGCGCCCAAGGATTTGGGAGTGCGAAAAATTGGCCACTTTGGGCCGTTTCGCCGGCAGATTGGGGAAGGGCTGTGGCCTCGGCTGCTGGACGAGATTGAAACGGCAGTCCCCCAACTCAAAGGCAGGGCCGCCTGAAACCCAAGAGGGTAGGCGTCTCGCAACGCGGAACTGCGCCGGCAATTGCCAACGCATCCCTAGTCAACCCACCGCAGGCGCCCCGGGTAAGGGGCGCCTCTGCTAAGCGCCTTGGCAGGTGCGCCGTGGCTCTTGCGCGGGTAGCGCCAGAGGGCGGCTCAGCAGAGTGAGTGAGGCCATTAGAGCGCCTTCACATCTATCTGACCAACACTGAATTCAGCTCCTTCCATCTTGAAACCAGATAGAAGCGATAAGATAGTGGCCACACCATGGAACTGCGCCAACTCAAATACTTTATTGCGATTGCCGACTGCGGCGCCTTCTCCAAGGCGGCCGATCGCGTGTTTGTGGCCCAGTCCGCGCTCAGCCACCAGATAGCGCAGTTGGAAGATGAGTTGGGCGCCAGCCTGTTTCACCGCTCGCGCCGCGGCGTAGAGCTGACCGACGCGGGCAGCCGCTTTTTGCCGCACGCCGTGTCGATACTGCGCCAGGCGGACGACGCCGTGGCCAGCGTGCGCAGCGGCGCCAGCGCGCCCACGGGCAAGGTGGTGTTTGGCATTCCGCACAGCGCCTCCAACGCGCTGGCCCTGCCCCTGCTGCGCGCGGTGCGCGAGCAGCTGCCGCTGGTGCAACTGGAGCTGACCGAAGAACTCACCGGCAACCTGAGCAAGCAATTGCGTACCGGCCAGATCAACCTGGCCGTGTTGTTTGACGACGGCCACTTGGGCGAATTCGCCTGCACGCCGCTACTGCGCGAGCGCATCTGTTTGATTGAGCCGGCCCAAGCCTTGCCAGCCGGCAAGCCACGCAAATCCCGCATCACACTCAAGCAGGCGCTGGCCAAGCCACTCACCCTGCCCGCCAGCCCGCACGGCGTGCGCCCCATCATCGAAGCCGCTGCGGCGCAAGCCGGCCTGCCTGCGCCAGTGGTGGAAGCGGATATCAGCTCCATCAGCATTTTGCGCACCACGCTCTTGGCCGGGCTGGGCCGCACGCTGCTGCCGGTGATGCCGCTGCGCGCAGAAATCGACAGCGGCCAACTCATTGCCACCGAGGTCGGCAGCCCACCACTGGCACGCACGCTCATGCTCTGCGCCGCCAGCCACATCCCCCCTTCGGCCGCCGCGCAGGCGGTGGAGCAACTGGTGTTGGCGCTGGTGCGCACGCTCAGCGCTTCGGGCGAATGGCCGGGGGCGGTGGTGCTGAATTCATAGTGAAATAGGCCGCCATCCCTTGTGGAATATGCGCAAGCAGCTGCATATTTTGTAGCAATTTAATGGCAGATAAAGACAGCAAAGCTGAACATCCGCATGCTGATTGCGTCAGACCAAACTACTTGCTCGAAACGAAATCCAAAATAGACCTCACCTCAGCTACTGTGGTGTCAAACCACTCAACTCCAGGGACGTTTTCTCGCCACTTTCCACGCGCTTTTAAGATGTTGTGCGCCGCCAACTCTGTCGGACCGACCCGATGAACCTGCCATTGGCCGAGCACCACAGGGTTATCAAACGAAGCCGATCCCTTGCATTGTTGCGCCACTCGATCCGCAACATCTCCAATGGAGGAAATTGCAGAATTCCCAAGGAGTGCTGAATTACCTGCGATGTGAGGCAGTAAAAAAGGTGCGGGCACCGCCGCAAAGGCTGGAAGATCAGGGTATCGACGTCTGAGCTTGATGCCCGCCCATGCATACTACCCTGAGTCCCGTCACTGTCCAGAGATTTTGCGCACTGCAAGGTGATCTCATTGGTTTGGTTGAACAAGACTATGCGGGCCTGAGCCCAAAGCTCGAACAAATCATTCGTGCTTTTGAGTTCACGCAGATCGAGTTGGCGGTGTACCGCCAGCGGGGCTACGGGCAAGGGCGCGGCGTTGGGCAACCCGAGGCCGAGCGTTGCGCCTTGGCGTGCGCCTTTTTAGCCAAGGCGGTACTGGATTTGAAGACCACACGAGCGCTGATAGAGCGTCTGCACGCTGACAGCAAGCTGCGTCGGCTGTGCGGCTTTGATCTGCGCTTTGCCCTGCCCAGCGAGTCCACATTCAGTCGCGCCTTTGATGAGGTTGCCGACAGTGAACTGATCCAGCGCTTGCGTGCCCGCATGATCCAGGACACCCTGGGCGAGCAACTCATCGGCCACCTCAGCCGAGACTCCACGGCCATAGAGGCACGCGAGTCCATTGCAAAGAAGGACAAGACCGAAGTAGTCCCGGCCCAGCCCAAAAACAAACGCGGACGTCCATCAAAAGGCGAAGTTCGTGCGGCCCCCGAGCCCAGCCCATTGGAGCGCCAGCGAGGCCAGACGCTTGAACAAATGCTCTTTGAACTTGACACGGCTTGCGCCACGGGGACCAAGAAGAACGCACAGGGTTACAAGATCAGCTGGAAAGGCTACAAACTGCACCTGGATACGGCCTGCTGTGGCGTGCCCATCAGCGCCGTTCTTACCGGGGCCAACGTGCACGACAGCCGGGTCGCGTTGCCGCTCACACGCATCAGCGCCCAGCGCGTCGATGCCTGTTACGAACTGATGGACGCCGCCTACTGCAGCACGGTGATCCGCGAGGAAATACGGGCTGCGGGGCGCGTGCCTTTGATTGACCACAATCCGCGCAAAGGGCAAAAGCAGGAATTTGCGCCCCATGAAGCCCAGCGCTACAAGACCCGTTCGGGTGCTGAGCGCTGCAATGCACGGCTCAAGGACGAGTTTGGAGCCCGCCATGTTCGGTGCGTGGGCACGCCAAGGTGATGTGTCACTTGATGCTGGGGGTGGTGGCGCTGTGTGCCGATCAACTCACGAGATTGCTGTTGTGAGTCGTAAACGCAACACCTTGGACAAAACCGAGTTCAAAAATAGTTCGCGGCGACTTGCGAGGGATTGCCACGGGCAAAACAGGGAGAAATCAATGCCGTAACGTGCTGCGTTCCTCCAACCCATTGCGAGTGCTTGAAAAATGAGCACTAGGCTTGCTTCAGGCTGCGACAGTTTTGAATTCTGCAAGTCCTTCAATGGTTTTACCAATTTTTATTGGGAATGGCTCATTCGCGCGAACCAATGCCGGAAAGCTGAATGCATAGACCCAGCCCTCATATTCGGCGGCGGCGGCGTCACCATCAGCAAGTGCCGATTCCTCCAAATCCGCATCGGTGATGTCCTCTGCGGTGCGAGCACGAAATACACCGTTACCAACCCGAATGAACGTGTCCTGTTCTTTGGCAATAAAAGAAACAAAGAACTTCACGATGGAGTGAATCGGTTCCAGACGATCAGATTGCGCTTTCTTCACCTTAGTTTGTTGCTGCTCGGGAGTCAGGTACCGGTCTAGCACTCGTTGAGCAAGATCAGTCAATCTAAAATCCTCGCCACTTACGGCTTCTGGCATTTGCTGAATCTCAGCTAGTGCGGTGTACCTTCCAAACTGATAGCAAAAAGTGCGCGAGGGTTCAAATGGAATGGTCATGTTTGTTTGCTCTCCTAGTTTCCAGACGGCTGACTTTACACGTCAAAGATGTAATGGTGAGCGGTGATACATGCCGACTTCGACTTCCTCGCTTGCAGTCACATTGCAGCTCCGGTTGAGGCGTTGAGCTTCGAGCAATTAGTAATGCGGCGGGCGAATGGCCGGGGGCGGTGGTGCTGAATTCATAGTGAAATAGGCCGCCAGCCCTTATGGAATATGCGCAAGCAGCTTCTGTATTGATAGCAAATTAACTGACCCGTAGTTCCGTCTTGCGCTCGATGATGCGCGACACCAGCCCGTATTCCACCGCCTCCTCGGCCGACAACCAATAGTCGCGCTCGATATCGAGCAGCACAATCTCCAACGCCTTGCCGGTTTCCCGCGCGATGGTGCGGGCAATGCGTTCGCGGGCTTTGACGATTTCGCGCGCCTGGATCGCAATATCGCTAGCCGGGCCGCCGGAACCACCGCTGGGCTGGTGAATCAGGAAGCGGGTATTGGGCAAGCAGTAGCGCCGCTCGCGCGGGGCCGACAGGTACAAGTGCGTGGCCGCGCTGCCAACCCAACCGGTGCCGATCATGTTCACCGGCGCGGCAATGAAACGCACCATGTCGTGGATGGCGTCGCCGGATTCCAAGTGGCCGCCCGGCGAGCTGACCAGCATGTCGATAGGCTCCGCGCTGTCAGCGTCCAGCGCGATCAAGCGGCGCGTGATGTCGGCGGCCATGGCGTCGGTGACAGTGCCGAACACCAGCAGGGTTCGTGACTTGAAGGCTTTTTCCTCTAGGTAGGAGGTGCGCGGCTCGGCGGCGCTGGGGGGTGAAGTAGTGTTGGGGATGGTGTCGGGGGTGTCCATAGCGGTTTCCTGGTGGTTGAACTGCTATGACGAACGGGGCACGGTTTGCGTGACACACTGCCCCGCCACCCGCTATGGCACCATGCGGCCATGTACGACGAACGCCCGCTGCCACTGCCCGATACCGACCACCACCGCCTGGTGCGCGCCGCTGCCCGCCTGCTGGGCCCGGCCGACGCGGAGGACGCGGTGCAAGACGCCTATGTCCGCGCGCTGGAAGGCCCGCAGCGCGAACTCAACTCCACCCAAGCCTGGCTTCTCACCGTGGTGCGCCACCTGGCGATTGACCGCCTGCGCCGCCGCAGTTGGATGCAGCAGTGGGTGGACACCGTGGGCGCGAACGAATCCGAAAGTGCATCGCCCTCCGCCGAGATAGAGGCGGCAGTCGCGCAGGAGGCGCGCCACGCGCTGCGCCTGCTGGCGGCCCACCTGGCGCCGGAAGATGGCGCGGCCCTGTTGCTGCACGAAGTTTTTGAAGCAAGCCACGCCGAAGTCGCGCAGGCCAGCGGCCGCTCCGAGGCGGCCAGCCGGCAACAACTGCGGCGCGCCTTGCTCCGACTGCGCCAAGCGCGAGGGCAGCCAGCGCCTGAGCTGCAACGCGAACCGGAGCCGGTCGAAGAAACCGTCTTTCGCTTGTACCTGAAATCCCTGCAACTGCGCGACCCGCAGACCCTATGGGCCATGCTGCGCCAACCGACCATCAGTGCAACAGCCCGCATGCCTTCCATGGCGACCCAAGCCGCAGCTGCGCCACAGTCCATCGCCAGCGGCGTGGTGCAAGTGGGTGGACAGTTGGGCTTGGTGCTGACGCTGGACGGGGTGGCGCTGTATGTGGTGCCGCTGGGTGTGCGGACTACGTGCGAGTCCGGTGCAGAGGTTTTTTCATAAGAAATAGGCCTCTAGCCCTTATAGGATATGCGCGAGCAGCTTCTCTTTTAGTAGCAAACTCGGCGCAAACCGCTCAAGCGCGGTAGCCGTAAAGCCAGGGCACATCCAGCAGCGCCGGGCCCAACTGCTGCATAGACACATCACGCGCCACGCGCAACGGGCCTTTCAAATGAAAAATCTGTCCATTGCGCACTCCGCGCGCCTGCACCCGCGCGTTGCGCTGCCAGCGCTTGGCTGCGTAGTGGGCCAGTGCAGCGGGCACATCGCTTGGCAACGCCGAGAGTGACTGCGCGAGCTGCTGCGCATCTTCAATCGCCATGCCGGCGCCTTGCGCCATGTAGGGCCGCATGGGGTGGGCGGCATCGCCCAACAGTGCAATGCGCCCCTGCGCCTGTTCGGCGGCGCTAGCCATGGGGGGGCGGTCGTAAAGATGCCACAGGCGCCAGTCGGCAATGGTGTGAATCAGGTCCAGCAACGGGGCTTGGGCGTTGGCCAACAAGGTGCGCAGTTCGGCGGCGTTGGCCCGGTTGTCCCACGAGGTGGGGTCGCCTTCGAGTTGCCCCTGCACGATGGCCACCACATTCAACAACTCGCCGCCGCGCACCGGGTACTGGACCACGTGAAAGCGCGGCCCCAGCCACGCCGTAATCACCTGGCTGCGCAACGCGGCAGGCAGGCTGCTCTGCGGCACCAAAGCGCGAAACGCCACATGGCCGGTCGCACGCGGCGTCTGGCCCAGGCCGGGCGGCAGCACCTGCTGGCGCACACGACTCCACAGGCCGTCTGCACCCAGCAGCAGGGGCGTGTGCAGCGTGTTACCGGCCTCGGTGTGCAGGTCGATGCCGTTCGCCCCCGCCTCTACCCTTGCCACCGCAGTGGCCAGTTGCGGGGCTACGCCCTGCGCCAGCGCGGCTTGGAGTAGCAGCTTGTGCAAATCGGCGCGCGCAATGGTGGCGTAGGGCGCGCCGTAGTGGGCTTGGCAGCGCTCGCCCAGCAGCAACACGCCCAGCAGTTTGGCCGTCAGCGCGCTGCGCACTTCGAGCTGCGCCGGGTAAGCGGCCACCGCGCGCAAGGCGGGCTCTAGGCCCCAGCTGTGCAACACCCGCACCACGTTGGGCCCGAGTTGGATACCGGCGCCGACCTCGCCAAAGGCCGAGGCTTGCTCCAGCAGGCGCACGGACCAGCCCGCGCGCGCGCCAGCGACTGCCGCCGCCAGCCCGCCGATACCACCGCCCACCACCACCATTGATGCATCCATAGTGCCATTGTCGGCTGCTCTGCGGTGTTTGGGTTTGACCTTGCGCAGCTACACTGCCATCTGTCGTTGCAAAAAAGTATCCCCAATGAGCCAACATACCGACTTTGAGTTGCTGTTTGAATCAGCGCCTATTTCTCTTTGGCTGGAGGACTACAGCGCGCTGAAGACCTTGTTTGACACTTGGCGCGCCCAAGGCGTCAGCGACCTGTTACAGCACCTGGAGCAAGACCCGGCCCGGGCGGTGCAGTGCTCGCAGTGCTTCAAGGTGCTCAAGGTCAACCAACAAACGCTGCGACTCTTTGGTGCCCAAAGCCAGGAAGAACTCATTGCCCGCCTGCCGGATGTTTTTCGCGGCGACATGATGGGGCGCGTGGCGCTGGAACTGGAGCAGCTGTGGAACGGCGAGTTGGAGGTGAAAGCGCAAAGCGTGAACTACGCGCTGGACGGGCGGCGTATCGACGTGCAAATTCACATTCGCATTTTGGCCGGCCACGAAGAGAACTGGGACCGGGTCATGGTGTCCTTGCAAGACATCAGCGATCAAACCCAAGCGCACTTGCAACTAACGCACAGCGAACAACACGCTCGCAACCTGTTCAACCTGTCGCCCGTGTCTTTGTGGGTGGAAGACTTCAGCGGCGTGAAAGATTTGATGGACGACGTGCGCCATTCGGGCGTGCGGGATTTCCGGGTGTTTCTGGACGTGCACCCGGATTTTGTAGAGCGCTGCATGGAGAAAATTCAGGTGCGGGACGTGAACCAGCACACGCTAGAAATGTTTGCCGCGAATGACCGGAGCGACCTGCTGAGCAAGCTGGACCTGGTCTTCAAAGGCGAAATGCACGATTCGTTTGCCGAGCAGCTTACTCGACCTGTGGAACGGCAAGACGGTGCAAACGCGCGAGGTAGTGAACTACTCGCTCAGCGGCGAGCTGATCAACATCCACATGCAGTTTGCCGTGATGCCGGGGCACGAGGCCCACTGGGACATGGTGCTGGTCTCGCTGGTGGACATTACGGCGCGCAAAAAGGCCGAGGCCTACTTGGAATACCTAGGCAAGCACGACGCACTGACCCGCTTGCGCAACCGCGCCTATTACGTCGAAGAGTTGAACCGCATTTCGCGCAAAGGCCCTTGGCCGCTGAGCGTGTTGGCGATGGACCTGAACGGGCTCAAAACCGTGAACGACAACCAGGGCCACGCGGCCGGCGACGCCTTGCTGCGCCGCGCCGGTGAAGTGCTGGCCAAGGCTGCCGGCGATCAGGCCGGACTGTGCATGGCGCGCATTGGGGGCGATGAGTTTGTGGCCCTGATGCCGGGCTGCGACGAGCGCGCCGCACAAGGTCTGAAAGAACGCATCGAGTCGATGTTGGAACTCAACAACCAGTTCTACGCCGGCCAAAAAATCAGCTTGGCCATGGGCATCGCGTCGTGTACCAACGCGGCCGGTGTGGAAGCCACCATCCACGCGGCGGACCAGGCCATGTTCGAGGCTAAGACGCGCTATTACGACGAAGCCAAGATCGAACGTCGGCGCGGCTAAGCGCTAGGCCGCAGCGTGCGGCGCGGGGGGGCTGGCGCGGTGGCTGCCCGCCACGTGGCCGCGCTCGCTGACCGCCCCGCCCTCCCCGGCAGACAAACCCTGCAAGATGCCGCAGTGCGCCACATCGTGAGCACCCTGGCATTGCGCGCGCAGCGCCTTGAGTTGCTTTTCCAGCTGGCGCAGCTCGCGCATGCGCTGGGCCACGTGGCCGATGTGGGCGTCCAGCACAGCATTCACCTCGTCGCAAGGGTCAGCAGGCGCATCTCGCAACGCCAACAGGGTGCGAATTTCTTGCAGCGTCATGTCCAGGCTGCGGCAGTGGCGCACAAACTGCAGGCGCTGGGCGTGGTCCGCGCCGTACATGCGGTAGTTCGCTTCGGTACGGGCGGCAGCGGGCAATAGGCCTTCGCGCTCGTAATAGCGTATGGTTTCCACCGGGGTGGCGGTGGCACTGGCCAGTTCACCAATTTTCATGTTGCGGCTCCTGCATAAAACCCTGTTGCAATCCTGGGCTTGACCCTGAAGTGGCTTCAGGGTTTCCAATAGCGGCAACTTTAACGAAAACAGAAAGACCCCATGGCAATCCACTGCTGCGAACACGACACCCCGGCCGCGCACACTCTGCAAGATCCCGCGCGCTACCGCCGCATTTTGTGGATTGCGCTAGTCATTAACGCGGCCATGTTCGCGGTAGAGATCGCGGCGGGATTGCGCTCCGGCTCGCTCTCGCTGCTGGCCGATGCGATTGACTTTGCGGGGGACGCACTGAACTACGGCGTGTCAATTGCCGTGCTGTCGGCCGCGCTGGCCTGGCGCGCCCGGGCGGCCATGGCCAAGGCGATCAGCATGGGCGGCTTTGGCCTGGTGGTGTTGGGGCAAGCCGCGTGGCACGTATGGGCCGGTGATGTGCCCGACGGCGCCACCATGGGCGTGGTGGGCTTTGCAGCCTTGCTGGCCAACGTGGCGGTGGCCTGGATGCTCTTCGCGTTTCGCGAAGGCGACGCGAATATGCGCAGCGTCTGGCTGTGCTCGCGCAACGACGCCATTGGCAACATTGCAGTGATGTTGGCTGGGCTGGGCGTACTCGGAACCGGCAGCCGCTGGCCCGACTTGCTGGTGGCCAGTGGCATGGCTGCGCTGGCGTTACAGGGCGCCTGGCAGGTGTGGCGCCAAGCCCGCGGCGAGCTAGCGCCCACCCAGGAGGATCACGGACACAGCCACTAGGCGGAAAAGGAGGGGCCCGCTATGCGCGGCGGGCACCCTGTCGTTGTGACCATCTCACAATGGGCCTCTCGAACCCATACCAGCTTAGGGTGGCCACCAGACCGGCGGCGGTGTACACCAAGGCCACCTTCCAAGCCCATTCCCACGGGTCGGTGATACCGAAGTACTTCATGTTCGGCCAAATCTGGTTCGAGGTCTCCAGCAGCAGGTAGTGCCAGATGTAAAGGCCAAAGCTGATGGTGGCCAAGAACCGGGCCACAGGGTTGTCCAGCAGCCGGGCGACCACCACGGTGTGGGGGCCAAAGGCCAACACCGCAGTCACCATAAGGGCGAAGCTTGGAAAGTAGTACGGCATGGTCGGCCAACTAAAGCCAAATTCACCTTCCCGCCGCAATGACCACATCAAGGCCACCCAGCCGACCAGGGCCCACGCCACCACACCATCCCACAGCCAGCGCCGCCCGCCTTGCACGAGGTGCGCCTTACGGCCGAGTCGGTCAGTGATTCCCGCGCCCAGTACGCCAAAGACAAAGCTGGCGAAGAAGCCAATCGGGTTGTACGCCGGCCACCAGTATTTCGCGCCGCCGCTCAGCCCGTACTGCCAACCTTTTTGGTCAAGATCCGTTTGCCCCAAAGCGAGCCACAGCGAGTGACCGACTAGGCTGAGCGCCAATACGCCCAGCCACCAAGCCATGCCCCTTGCGGTGGTGCGCTTGCCTGGCACCAAAAACCAAAGGAACAAAAAGCCGGCCAGCAATACGTAGCTGAACACCTCAAACCCAATCGACCACAGCGGGCCGTTGATTTCCACCGGAAACAGCGTCTCCCAAGTCAGGCTGGAGGTGAAAGTCAGCCCTGCCAAAAAACGCCAAACCCGGTTGGGCGCGTCGGGCACCAAGAACCACGAGAGACCAAAGGTCAGCGTCAGGTTCAACCAAAACCCAGGCGCGATGCGCGCCCAGCGCCTCAGCGAGTAGGTCGCTAAAGAGGGCCGTGATTGCCCTTCGGACCAAGCCCGCCAGAAGGGCGTAGACAAGAGGTAACCCGAGAGCACGAAGAACGCCCCCACTCCGGCCGAGCCGGTCAAGAAGAACTGCTGCAAAGCCTGAACATCGGCGGTCTGGGCGGGCAAGGCAAGGCGCTGAAATGCATGGTGCGCCATGACCATGAGACAGGCGAGCGCTCTGACGCCGTCAGCACCCCCGAGACGATTTTTGGTTTCCATGGCGGGTAATGTAAGCCACGGAGATCGGCCGACTCCGGGCATAAATCCGATGCAAGAACTTGCGGTGCAGGTGCTCCTTGCACTTGCCTTTTGGTAACTACTTACCGAATCCAACTTCGACCGTCTAGCATTCTCGTGCCTTCCGATTGGCCTAGCTTGCTATTCGCGCGCTTGTACCAATTACCGTGGTACCGCCAAACTTTGGAGCTGCTGGCAGAGGATTTGGCGGCCCCGGGTGCGAGGGTGCTTAAGGTCTTACCTCTTGCATGAACAAGGCCAATCGCCGCGCAACTTCAGCCGGTTGGTCTTCTTGCAAAAAATGTCCTGCATCCAAACTGTGCTGCTGCGATGCATCTATGCGCAAATCCTGGGCAAACTGGCGCGGCAACTGGTTCACATCCAGCACCTTGTCATGCCGCCCCCAGAGTGTGGCCGCTGGAATGCGCAGTTGGCGCAAGGCCTCGGCGTACCGGTCGAACTGCGCAAACCACCAAGGAAAGGCTTTGGCAAACGCCAGAAATGCATGGCCGCCGCCTTCTTGCATGGACAGCCAATAGCCATGCACCACCGCATCGGTGATGTTGTCCGGGTAGGCCGTGAACTGGCGTAACAAGCCCTTTACTTGCGATGGGCCGGTCACGCGGTTGCGCATCATAAAGGCCATGAAGGGGCCCATCGGGCTGCGTGCCAACCGCATGATGGCCGGGGGTGCAAAGCCCTGGCGGTAAGCCGTGGTGTTCATGACCACTAAGCCATTCAGCGACTTGGGATGGCGGTCCACCAGCTCCCAGGTCCAGGGTCCGCCCAAGTCGTGGACGGCCTGCGCCCAGTGGGCAATGCCCAGCGATGCCATCAGTGCATGGAGGCGATCGGCCTGCTGGGCAAACGCATACACATTGACATCAGCAGGCTTGTCGCTGGCTCCGAAACCCAGCATATCCGGCGCAATCACCCGCAGCCCCTCTGCGGCCAAACGCGGAATGATGGCGCGGTACAACCACGACGAGGTGGGCATGCCGTGCAGCAGCACGATGACCTTGCCATCGCGTGGACCTTCGTCGACGTAGTACAGGCGGTGACCTCGGTGGTTCCAGAGATGCAAACGGGCACGGTGCGCGTCAATCGTAAGGGGCACCTGGCTCTCGATAACCGCATTCAGTTCATGGGGTAATGCGTTCATACGGCGCCCTTTTCGCTCACAGACACGGAAGGCATGGTGGCAGTACCTAGGAAGAAGTCATAGGCCTCCAAGCCCTGGTCGCGCAGTGGCGCCAACCGCGCGTACTCGGGATCGGTGGCGTAGGCCTTCATGGCGCTGGCGTCGTCGAGAAAGAAGACCACGACCCGCTCGGGTGCCATGCCCTGCTCTGCCCCCACTGGCGTCAGGATCTGCTTTACATCCATCATGGACTCCACATGCATGCCATGGCGGGCAAACAGCGTCTGTGCCTGCAGGTTGAAAGCGTCCAGCCCCGCGCTGCCACCTTCCTTGAAGCGGACCAGGCCCACGCCATACAGGCGGTTCGCCGCGGGGCCTGCGCCCGGCTTGGCAATGTTCTGAACGTCCAGCAGGTTCCCCGCAATAGCAGTCACCTGCCGCAGGCCCTGGTCGCGTGGTGGCGCCAAGCGCAAGTACTCCGGGTCGCTCACATAGGCCTTGAACTGCGCCAGAGAAGGGAAGGACACCTGCTGCACCAGGTCGGGCGTCTCAAAGGCGTTATGGCCCACGATCTGGCCCTTGCCGTGCATGCGCCACTGGCCTTCCACGCGCACGCCGTGTTTTTCAAACAGCGCCTGCGCCTGTTGGCGGAATGCCGCCAATGCCGTAGCACCGTCAGACCGGAGACTCATCAGCATGAACACGCTGAAGCGCACAGGGGCTGATGCTGGCGGGGTCTGCCCGTTCACGGCCATGGGGGTTGTCATTTGCATTTCCATCGTCTACTCCAATCAAACATCGGGCTGTGGGATACCGCCGCGAAGTGGGTGCACTGTAGGTTTTGATTGAATGCAAATAAACTATCAATACTGCAATTGTTTATCTCACCAATGGAGACAATTAAATGCTACTGGAAAGTCTGGAAGAACTACGGGTATTCGTCCAGGTGGTGGACTCGGGTGGCTTTACCGGTGCCGCCAATACGCTGGGCACGACAACCAACGCCGTGAGTCGCTTGGTGGCGCGACTGGAGGCCCGTTTGCAGGTGCGGCTGCTGTCACGCACGACACGCCGGGTTGCCTCCACCGACGAAGGGCGGAGGCTGTATGAGCACGCTTTGCGTCTACTGCGCGCGGCAGAGGACGCAGAACTTGCGGTGCAAGCCAGTGCTGAGCAACTTCAGGGCACCGTACGTGTGGCGGTACGTACCACCACAGTGCAGTTTGGCTTTGTGAACGACATTGCCAGCCTGTTGGCCAGCCAGCCGGATTTACGGGTGCAACTCATCGTCAGCGACGCGGACATTGACCTGGCGGCCGAAGGTATTGATGTGGCGCTGCGGGTTGGGGAATTGGCGGACTCCGCCTACCGCAGTCACCCTCTGGGTGCCGTGGTGTTCGTACCCGCAGCTACACCCAACTACCTAGACCAGCGCGCCCGACCCCAGCACCCCGACGACTTGGCACAGCACGAGTGCATCCGCGGGCTGTTGCAGCGCCCCCAAACCTTTTGGCGCTTGGTGGGGCCGCGCCGCCGCGTGGTCGACGCCTTGGTCAGTGGGCGACTGGAGTGCAACGACGTACGCGCCCAAGCCGAAGCGGTGTACAGCGGCCTGGGCATTGGCCTACGGCCGATTGGAGAAGTGCGCGCTGCGACTGAGGTCGGACAACTAGAACGCGTATTGCCCGGCTGGAGCATGGCGCCCCTGCCGGTACACGCCTTGTTGTCGCCCCAGCGCTCGCGCAACGCGCGCACCGACGCCGTCGTGCAGTTGCTCAAAACAGCCGTACAACGTTTGGCGTAAACAAGCTTAGTTAGCGACGGTGAAGCGCTTTTGGATGTGCTGTGGCGTCTCGATTTCATCGACGATGGCCACAGCCATGTCTTGCACCGAGATACTGCCGGGTGCACCGCCTTCGGCCCACAAAGGTGCATCGGCGCCCAAGCGGTATTTGCCGGTTCGCACGCCGGGGTTCAGCAGCATGGCGGGCGACAGAAAAGTCCAATCCAGCGTGGTTTCTTTCTGGATCAGGTTCAACGCGTCGCGCGCAGCGCCGGCGGCCACTTTGTACTCGGCCGGAAACTCCGGTGTGTCCACCAGTTGTACGCCGGGGGCCACGAACAGGCTGCCGGCGCCGCCCACCATCAAGAAGCGCTTCACGCCGGACAGCTTTACGCCGGCAAAGATCGCGTTGGTGGCTTGCAGGAAGATTTCAGCAATTTTGGGTTCGGTCCACCCGGGGTTGTAGGCGCTGACCACGGCGTCGTGGCCGGCAGCGGCCTTGGCGACCTGCGCAGCGTCAAGCGCATCGGCGGCGACCACGGTCAAGCCCACTTGGGCGGGCAGCTTGCCGGGGTTGCGGGCCAGCACGGTAACTTGGTGGCCCCGGGCCAAGAATTCAGCCAACAAGGGGGTACCCACAAAACCAGTGGCGCCAATGAGTGCGATTTTCATAAAAACTCCTACGTTGTTTGCCTAAAGAAGAAGGCTCTAGTTTGATTACTTCACCAAAATCTGAATAGACGGTAAATTCAGCTATCTAAGTGAAGTAAAACTTAACAATAAACCAGCACAGGACACCCCCATGGAGCAACTCAAACGCATGGCCGTGTTTGCCGAAGTCGTGGCCGCTGGCTCTCTCAGCGGCGCCGCGCGCCAGTTGGGCATGACGCCCTCGGCCGTCAGCCAGCACCTGCGCCAGCTCGAAAGCGCGCTGGGCCTGGCGCTGCTGCACCGCTCTACCCGCAAGCTCACATTAACCGAGGCGGGGGCGCGCTACCACGAAGGCTGCGCCGCCATGGTGGCCGCCGCCAAGGCAGCAGACCAGGCGCTGGCCCTGCACCGGGATGAGCCCGAGGGCGAGTTGCGCATTGCCGCACCGATTGGTTTTGGCGGCCTGCTGGCGCAGGCCCTCGCCCCGCTACGCACCCACCCCAAGCTGACACTTCGCCTGCTGCTGGACGATACGGTGGTGGATTTGATTGAGGAGCGCGTGGACATTGCGCTGCGGGTTGGCAATCTGGCCGACTCCAGCTTGGTGGCGCGCAAGTTGGGCACCATGGAAGCGCAGATGTGCGCCTCACCCGCCTACTTAGCCGAACGCGGCTGGCCCCAGCGCCCTGCCGATCTGGCGCAGCACGCCTGGCTGGGCGGCAGACCCTCGGGCAGTGGGCTGGAAACTTTGCACTTGCACACCACTGATGGTGAACGCGCCACCATCCAAGTAACCGGGCGCGTACTGGCATCGCAGGTGACCACCTTGCACGCGCTGTGCGTGGCGGGTTGGGGCATTAGCGTGGTCCTGAGCGACGACGACCGCCGCGCCTTGGCCGACGGCCGCTTGGTGCCGGTGCTCCCAGGCTGGCGGCTGCCCGAATACACCGTGCACGCCATCACCCCGCGCCGGGGTGAGCAACCGGCCAAAGTGCGGCACGCGCTGGAACTGTTAGCCAACTACTTTCGGGCTATGCCGCCGGTCTAGTGCGACAGCGCGCGACTAGCCAGAGCAGACTTCCCGCCACGCATCTTTCAGCACCAAGGTCTGGTGGGCGCGCAAGTCGGCTTGGGAGAAGCCAGCCGACACGGTGAACTCGCCCGGCTCAGCCACCCAAGCGGCTTGGCCTTCGTCAAAAAAGGCCAGCGAACGCATGGTCAGTTCCACCGATACCGTGGCACTGGCACCGGGCGCCAGCAGCACCTTGCCAAAGCCCTTGAGCTCGCGCACCGGGCGTGCCAGGCTGGCCTGGGCGTCGGCCACATAGACCTGCACCACGGCCTGGCCGGCGCGAGCGCCGATGTTGCGCACTTCAACCTCCACCGTCACGCCGCCACCAGCTTGCACTGTCGAGGACGATAGCTTTAGACCCACCATGTCGAACCGGGTGTAGGACAGGCCGTGGCCAAAAGCGAAGCGCGGGGCAATGCCTTGCTGCTCGTAGTGGCGATAGCCAATGAATACGCCTTCGTCGTAGCGCACATGTCCATCGACTCCAGGGTATTGCAAAGCACCCGCTAGCGCGGGCGAGCCTTGCAGTTGCACCGGCCAGGTTTGCGGCAAGCGCCCGCCGGGCTCGGCTTGGCCCAGCAGCACATCGGCGATGGCGTTGCCGCACTCTTGGCCGGGGTACCAGGCCTGCAGCACAGCGCTCACCTTGTCAGCCCACGGCAGCTCTACCGGCGAGCCGGTTTGCAAGACCACAACGGTGCGCGCGTTGGCCGCAGCGACGCGGGCAACGAGTTCGTTCTGGCGGTGCGGCAAGGTGATGTTGGGGCGGTCCAGCCCCTCGTTGTCCCACTCGGCGTTGAGTCCGGCAAAGACCAGCGCCACATCGGCAGCGCGGGCGGCGGCCACCGCAGCTTCAATATCGGCCTCGGCCAACACGCGGTGCGCGCCAAAGCGCAGCGCGAAAAACTCAATCGGCACTGGGGTGGTGGCGCTGTATTCAATCGTGATCTCGCAAACCTCGCCCGTTTGCAGCGCGCGGGTGTGCACCACTTCGTTGCAGCCGGAAGTGAAATATGTGTCACCACGGGTCCAGCCGGTCCAGGCGTCTACCGCCAAGGCGCCGTTGATCAGGGCACGACTGACACCCGCACTGATCAATGAGAACTGGTAGTCCCCCGCCTGCTCTGCCACCACCTGCAGCGTGACACGCGCAGAGAATGCACCGCGCTTCACGGCGGGGTCTAGCGCATCAATCCAGATGTGCTCGGAGTTGTGGGTGGTTTGCGAATGCACCACCGGACCACTGAGGTCCGGGCTGTTGAAGAACTGGACATGGTTTGGCACATTGACCACGGGCACATAGCGGTGAATGTCTGCACCCACATGGTGAATGAATGTCACATCAGGGCATTGCGCGCGCAAGGCGTCCAGTGGCGCTACGCGGTAGTGCGCATTCACCGTGGCACTGCCACCGCCCATGATTTGCGGCACCACGGCGGCTTTGCCAATCACCGCCACGGTTTGCCCGGCTTGCAGCGACAGAGGTAAAAGTCGGGCATCGTTTTTTAGCAGCACGGCGCCCTCCGCGCCGAGCTTGCGAATCAGCGCGCGGTGGGCCGGCACATCGTCGGCGCGCTCTGCTGCGATTTGCGCCGTGTTGAGGCGACCCAAGCGGGCCATGAGCCGCATGATGCGACCCGCGCAATCGCGCACGGCTTGCGCTGGCACGCGCCCTTCGGCCACTGCATGCACCAGCGCCGCACCACGTGAGCGCGTGGGGCCTGGCATTTCCAAATCACAGCCAGCCTCGGTCGCCAACTTAGTGTCCATATTGGCAAACCAGTCCGACATGACGACGCCATCAAAACCCCATTCCTCGCGCAGCACCTTACCCACCAAACGGCGGTGGTCAGCGGCGAAGGTGCCGTCCAGGCGGTTGTAGGCGGTCATGACGGCCATCACACCGGCCTCTTTTACCGCGCGCTCAAACGGCAGCAGGTACAGCTCGCGCAGCGCGCGCTCTGAGATGTCGGAGCTGATGTGCATGCGCTGGTATTCGCTCTCGTTGCCAACAAAGTGCTTGATGGTGGCGGCAACGCCTTGGCTCTGGACACCACGGATATAGGCCACACCCATTTCGGAGGCCAGCCACGGGTCTTCGGAGTAGCACTCGAAGTTGCGCCCGTTGAGCACCGTGCGATGCAGGTTGACCGTAGGGGCCAGCAAGACTTGCGCGCCTTTGAGCTTGGCTTCCGCGCCCAGGGCAGCGCCGGTCTCCTTCAGCAACGCGGTGTTCCACGTCGCAGCGAGCGCAATGCCCGCCGGAAAGCAGGCGGTGGTTGCGCCATCTTTGAAGCTGCCGCCGCGCGCGCCATTGGGGCCGTCGCTAACCTTGAAGGCGCCAATACCCAAGCGCGGTATGGCCTGGGTGGTCCAAAAATCAGCGCCCGTGAGCAGGGCCACCTGCTCTTCGAGCGTGAGTTGGTCTAGCAAGGCTGTCACGGTGGCTTGTTGTTCGGCAGATGCGGGCAGTGGGAGGGAGGGTGTGGTCATGTTCGTAGATGGGATATTCAGAAACTCAAGCAGCCAGCAGCTGGTGCAACACGAACGGCAAGATGCCGCCGGCGCGATAGTAGTCCACCTCGATCGGCGTGTCGATCCGCAGCAACAGGCTGTGCTTGCTTTGCTCGCCATTGGCGCGCGTCACCACCAGCGTGGCCTCGCTTTGCGGCGTGAGGTCGGCATCGGGAAGGATGGTGATGGTCTCGTTGCCCGTCAGGCCCAGGGTCTGCCAGCTTTGGCCTAGCTTGAACTGCAGTGGCAACACGCCCATGCCGACGAGGTTGCTGCGGTGGATGCGCTCAAAGCTTTGCGCCACCACGGCTTTGATGCCCAGTAGCTGCGTGCCCTTGGCGGCCCAGTCGCGGCTGGAGCCGGTACCGTACTCCTCGCCAGCAAACACCACGGTGGGCGTACCGGCGGCCATGTAGCGGGTGGCGGCGTCGAAGATGGAGATTTTCCGACCCACGCCAGGTTCGCCAGGCGCGCCCTGGAACAGCGTGACGCCGCCCTCCTCGCGCGAACCATCCGGGCCTGCCGGCACCATGAGATTCTTGATGCGCACATTGGCAAAGGTGCCGCGCACCATCACCTCGTGGTTGCCGCGCCGCGCGCCGTAGCTGTTGAAATCGGCCTTTTGCACGCCGTGAGCGATGAGCCACTGGCCCGCTGGAGAGCTTTCTTTGATGCTGCCCGCTGGCGAGATGTGGTCGGTGGTGATGGAGTCGCCAAACAGCGCCATGATGCGGGCATCCTGCACGCTCTCGGAAGTCGTATTCTTAGAGTCTTTTTGGGCTCTAGCCCTTGCAGAATATTCGTGACCAGCTCCTGATTCCATAGCAAACGTATCGAAGAACGGCGGCTCTGCAATGTAGGTGCTGGTGGGCCAGGTATAGGCGGTGCCGCTCACGCCCCTGATTTTTTTCCACAGTGCGCCGGGCTCGGTCTTGACCTTGGCGTAGTTCTCGCGGAAGGCCTTGCCCTTCATCGCGAACTTAAGCAGCTTGTAGATTTCGTCGCTGCTGGGCCAGATGTCGCCCAAGTACACGTCTTTGCCACCTTTGCCTTGGCCCACGGGTTGGGTCATCAGATCGCGCGTCACATTGCCGGCAATGGCGTAGGCCACGACCAGCGGCGGGCTGGCCAGGAAGTTGGCCTTGAGGTTGGGGTGGATGCGGGCTTCGAAGTTGCGGTTGCCTGAGAGCACGGCGGCGCAGACCAAGTCGTTCTGGGTGATGACCTCGTTCAGCTCGGGCGTCAGGTCGCCCGCATTACCAATACAGGTGGTGCAACCGTAGCCGGCCAACGCAAAGCCCAGCTTTTCCAGGTAGGGCAACAGCCCTGTTTCAGTCAAATATTCGGTCACGATGCGCGAGCCTGGGGCCAGCGACGTCTTGATGTGCGGGGCCACAGTGAGCCCCGCCTCCACCGCTCTCTTGGCTAACAAGCCAGCGGCCAGCAGCACGCTGGGGTTGCTGGTGTTGGTGCAGCTTGTAATTGCGGCGATCAGCACGTCGCCGTTCTGGATCAGCAAGGGCAGCGGCTCCTTGCCGGGGTAGGTGTTATCGCCCACTGTAGCGCTGGCCTGGAACAGACGGTCCAGTTTTTCGGCCGGTTGGTTGAAGCCGTTTTCGCTGTTTGGCTTGCTGAACAGGCTGGTGAACTGGGTGGCCACCTTGCCCAGCTCAATACGGTCTTGGGGGCGCTTAGGCCCGGCCAAGCTGGGGGTCACATCGCCCAGGTTGAGCGACACCACGCTGGTGTAGTCCACCTCGCCACTGAGGGGTACACCGTACAGGCCCTGCGCCTTGAAGTAAGCCTCAAAGGCCTCGATCTCAGCCTTGGTGCGGCCGGTGCCTCGGAAGTAATCCAGTGTTTTATCGTCCACCGGGAAGAAGCCCATGGTGGCACCGTACTCCGGTGCCATGTTGGCAATCGTGGCCCGGTCTGGCAGCGCCAGCGTGCGCGTGCCCTCGCCAAAAAACTCCACGAACTTACCCACCACCTTGTGCTGGCGCAAGATTTCCGTCACCGTTAGCACCAGATCGGTGGCGGTGACGCCTTCGCGCAAGCGGCCGGTCAACTCCATGCCCACCACATCGGGCGTTAGCAGGTACACCGGCTGGCCCAACATGGCGGCTTCGGCCTCGATGCCCCCCACGCCCCAGCCGACCACGCCAATGCCGTTGATCATGGTGGTGTGGCTGTCGGTCCCGACCAGGGTGTCGGGGTAAAAAATGGGCCCAGTTTTCGCATCTTTCGCGGTCTTGTGTACGCCGCGCGCCAGGTATTCCAAGTTCACTTGGTGGACGATGCCAAAGCCCGGCGGCACCACGCCAAAGGTGTCAAACGCCTGCATGCCCCATTTCATGAATTCGTAGCGCTCGCGGTTGCGCTGGAATTCCAGCTTCATGTTCAAGTCCAGCGAGTTTTTCTTGCCATAGTGGTCCACCATGATGGAATGGTCCACCACCAAATCCACCGGCACCAGTGGCTCGATTTTCTTGGGGTCAAACCCGAGGCGCTTGGCCGTGCTGCGCATGGCGGCAATGTCGGCCAGCAGTGGCACGCCGGTAAAGTCTTGCAGCACCACACGGCTCACCACAAACGGGATTTCATCGGTGCGCTCGGCACGCGGCTTCCAGTTGGCCAACTGGGCCACATGCGCCGCAGTGACCTTCTTGCCGTCGCAATTGCGCAGCACGCTCTCCAGCACGATACGAATGGATACCGGCAGGCGTGTCACGCTGGGAAACTGCTTCGCCAGCGCGGGCAGCGAATACAACCTGCCCGCCTTGCCAGACGCGGTTTTGAAGTTCTTGAGGGTGGAGGCGAAAGCGTGGGGCATGGCGAGCTCCTGAACGTGTGCGGTGTGGCCATTCTGGCAGGCCGGGAAAACCCTGTGGGCGGTTGGGCTACATCTGTCGCCTTGGTACTCGACGGCAGGCGACGCTGCAACGATAAACACGACACAAGCAAGTCGACGATGCCCCGCGGAGCCACAACCCATGACCGAAACCACCCACCACCGCATCTGCCCCCTGTGTGAAGCCTGCTGCGGGCTAGAAATCAAGGCGTGCGACCAGCAGGTCATCAGCATCCGAGGGCACGAGGCCGATGTGCTAAGCCGTGGCTACATCTGCCCCAAGGCAGTGGCCCTAAAAGACCTGCACGAAGACCCGGACCGGCTGCGCACACCGCGCATCAAGCGCAATGGGGTGCATGTCGAGGCCACCTGGGAAGAGGCCTATTCCGAGATCGAAAAACGCCTGCCTCCGCTGATAACAGCGCACGGGCACAACGCCACGGGCATCGTCGTAGGCAACCCCTCGGCCCACAAGATTGGCCTGCTCACTTACTTTGGCAAGCTGGCGCGCGCGCTGGGCACCAAGAATGTGTTCTCTGCGTCCACTCTGGACCAAATGCCCAAGCAACTGGCCAGCGGGCTGATGTTTGGGCACTGGCTGTCCGTCGCCCTGCCCGACATCAGCCGCACCGACTTGCTGCTGGTGATTGGCGCCAATCCGCTGGCCAGCAACGGCAGCATGTGGACCGTGCCGGACTTCAAGGGCAAGGCCAAGGCACTGCAAGCGCGCGGCGGTCAGCTCATCGTGATCGACCCGCGCCGAACCGAAACGGCCGCGATCGCCGACACCCACCATTTCATACGGCCCGGTGCCGACGTTTTCCTGCTGGCTGCGATGGTGCACACGCTGTTTGACGAAGGCTTGGTAACGCTGGGGCGTGTCGCCGAATGGGTGAACGGCGTGGACGAAGTGAAGGCCGCCATCGCACGGTTCACACCCGATGCCGCAGCCGAACGCTGTGGCATGCCTGCTGACACTATCCGCGCGCTGGCACGCCAACTGGCGACCACGCCGCGTGCAGCCGTCTATGCCCGCATCGGCACCTGCACCCAGACCTATGGCACGCTGGCGAGCTGGCTGGTGGATGTACTCAACACGCTCACCGGCCACCTGGACATGGAAGGCGGCATGCTGTTCGCTAAGTCCGCTGCGTTCGCCAGCAACACCGGGGGCAAACCGGGTGTTGGCAAGGGCGTGAGCACCGGCCGCCACCATGCCCGCGTGAGCGCTGCGCCCGAGGTCTACGGCGAGCTGCCCATGACCTGCCTGGCCGAAGAAATTGAAACCGCAGGTGAGGGACAGATCAAGGCGCTCATCACGGTGGCCACCAACCCGGTGCTCTCTAGCCCCAACGGGCCCCGGCTGGCGGCGGCGCTGGAGCAGTTGGACTTCATGGTCAGCCTGGACATTTACCTGAACGAAACCACCCGACATGCCGACGTGATCCTGCCCGGACTCTCGCCGCTGGAAGACTGGCACTATGACGTGGCGTTCCCGCAGCTCTCGTGGCGCAACCATGCGCGCTTTAGCCCCGCCGTGCTGCCGCACCCGCAAGGTCAACCCGAAGAATGGCAAACCCTGCTGACGCTGGCGGCCATCGTGCAAGGCAAAGGCGTACACAACAATGTGGATGCACTGGATGACACGCAATTTGGCGCAGACGCCGAGCGGATGTTCGGATCCCAAGCGGCCGACGTTGTGCGGGCCACGAAAGGGCTGCGCGGGCCGTTGCGCAATTTGGAAGTCGCTTTGCGCACCGGCCCCTACGGCGATCAATTTGGTCGACGCCCCGAGGGGCTGAACTTGCAGAAGGTGATGGACGCCAACACAGCCGGTGGCGTGGACCTAGGCGAGCTGCAACCGCGCATTCCCGAGATGCTGCGCACGCCCAGCGGCAAGGTCGAACTGGCGCCCCCCACTCTGCTACAAGATTTGCAGCGCGCCGCGCAGTATATACGCGGTCTAGCGCCTGATTTGGTCATTATTGGCCGGCGCGATGTGCGCACCAACAACAGCTGGATGCACAACCTGCCCACGCTGGCCAAAGGCCCGTTTCGCTGTACCGCGCTGGTGCACCCCGAGGATGCAGCCCGACACGGTGTGACGGACGGCGCCATGGCCACGCTGCGTAACGGCACGCGCAGCGTGCAGGCCCAAGTGCAAATCAGCGACCAGATGATGCCCGGCGTCGTCAGCCTGCCGCACGGCTGGGGCCACAACCTGCCCGGCGCCCAGCTGCGCGTAGCCGCCGAGCGGCCCGGCGCCAATCTCAACGCCTTGCTGGACGACCAACTGCGCGACCCGCTCTCGGGCAACGCGGTGTTGGGAGGGGTGGCTATCACGATGGAGGCCATCGGCCCAATCCAGAGCACGGCCTAGGCGGCGCTAAGTGCGAACGGGCGCTCACCTCCAAGCACTGTCGTCAATTCCCAGTACCTTGGTGAAGTAGTGCGCGATGTTGATAGTGGGCGTGGTCTGGAAAGTGACTGGCAACGCAACGGCCGACTGAATCCGGTCGAACCGAAAGTTTCGATAGTCACACCGCAATTCACACCAGCCCAGCAGCAGCCAGACGCCTTGCATCCCCACCAAACTCAGGGGCCAGATCGTGCGCTCGGACGCCTGCTGTTGCTCGTCCAGATAGTGCAAGCGCAACTTGGCTTGCGCCTCGCAGGCTTGTCGAATCACCCCGTGGAGCGCGCGCAAGTCTGCATCGCGCTCCAGTTGGGGAATTCGATAAGGCTGCAGGTCGGCCCGTAACTGCAGAGAGTCCGTCAAAACCGCCCGGATTTTTTGTTCTGCGCCGCGCGCCGCCAGGCCCAAATCCGGGTCGGTCGTCGCCTGCACCATACGACTACCCACCAACAAGGCCAGCACTTCTTCCGCTGTGAACATCAGGGGCGGCACATGGGCTTGCTTGTGAAGCACATAACCAACACCCGCCTCACCGTCAATTTGCGTACCCGAACGGACCAAATCATTAATGTCCCGGTACACCGTGCGCAGGGATACACGCATCTCCGTCGCAATGGTCCGGGCCGGTAAAGCCGTTCGCCTGCCCTGCAACAACTGCACAACACGAAACAGGCGGTCGACTTTTTTCATGGGTCAGGCGTGGGCCAGCACCGGCGTATGCTGCATATGCACCGTCTCGGGGTCCATCAAGGCCATAAACGCTGAGTCCCCAAAGGTTTGCATGAAGGTGTGACTTGCGGATTGTGCTTGTTCCTTCGATTGCCAAAGGACCTGATCGGACCATTCCCCTGAATCGTGGCAGCTCAGCACCCGATGGACAAATCCGGGCTGCTGGCGAACCCACGAAAACGTGACCGCACTGGCTTCCACAAAGGCAGAGGCGTTGGCGCCAGGGGTCAAACGAAAGCTAACGGACTCGAGTACTGCTGACATAACTTCTCCAAAGATGAATTAAATTGCCCCGAGGAAAGCGGGCAAGTCCAGTGTTAATCAACGCAGTGACAGAAGCTGTCAGCAGTTCGACGACCTGAAGGCCGCAGGCAAGTGGATTAGCGCGACTACCGGGTTACCCAGCCAGTCCCTTCCGCGCCTGAAACTCCGCAAAGCAAGTTTGCAAGAAGTCCATCGCTGCCAACACCTTGGGCGCGCGGTGCCGGGTGCTCAGAATGACGGCGTACACCGGGTTTCGCCCGGGATGAACGAGCTTGCCGAGGACCGGACGAAGCCGCCCCTCCTCCACCAGCCGCTGCCCCACCACGTCATTGATGCGTGCAATGCCAGCGCCGGACAACGCCAATGAAATCACGGAGGCGCTGTTGTTGACCCGCACCGCGCCCTGAACTTCTTTGACCCGTACCGCGCCGTCCACCTGGAACTCCCACCGGTTGTGAGACGGGGTGACCGCGTTAGAGATCAGGCGGTGCGCTGACAAATCGTCCACCGTCTTGGGTACCCCCCACTTGCGCAAGTAGGCGGGTGAGGCATAGAGGGCGCGACCATGCGTCCCCAAGGTTCGGGCCACTGCGGCCTGAGCAGGCTCAACGCCAGCACGAATCGCAACATCGATGGACTCATCAGCCATGTCCACCACACGATCTTCCGCCTGCAATTCCACCGACAAACCGGGGTGGAGCACAGCGAGCTGGTGCAAGTTGGGAACCAACACGTACTCCGCCAACAGTTGACTCACGCTGATGCGAACAACCCCCGAAATGCTGGCGCTGCGCCCACTGATGCCATCTTGAAGTTGGCCGAACTCGTCCAGGATTCGCCGAGCGTGTTCCAAGAAAATTTCGCCTTCCTCGGTGAGCGAGAGGCTATGGGTCGTTCGATGGGCCAGTCGTAGGCCGCAAGTGGCCTCAATACGGGCGATGCGGCGCGACACATAGCTGGGCGCGATGTTGCGTTCCCGGGCCACCGTGGAAAAGGAATGTGCCTGCGCAACTTGCACAAACAGCATGAGGTCATCCAGATTCAGGTTATTCATGCTTGTGCATTTTCCGCACAAGCACTGTTCCGTACAAACGGTTTCCCGAATGCCCTTGCTGTCGCACAGTTCGTTGGTGCGGATGTCCCGCACTGATTCTGTCAATCCTGGAACCTAGAACATGCCACTCACACTCATCATCACCGAAGGTCTCTTACCCAAAGACCGCCGTCAGGCAACCATTGCCAAGCTCTCAGAAGCCTTTCTGAAGCTACATGGTCTGGCCGGCAACCAGTTTTTCACACCCAATGTGATTGGACACATCGCGGACCTTCCTTCTGACAGCAGCTTTGCTGGACTGAAGCCAACACCCGTAGCGGTTGTTGAATGGCTCACACCTTCTTTCGCATTTCCAACCCGAGACATCCAAAAATCCTACGTAGCCGAGGCGACGCAAATCGTTTTCGACGCTTGTGACGGCAAGCACCCGAAGGAAAAAATCTGGGTGAACTTGAAGTACGCAGTGGATGGCATGTGGGGTATCGCCGGCAAGGCCTACACCAACGAAGAACTGGGGGCCGCAGCAGCACAAGGCTGACATCCTGCAACGTGTGGCCGCAGACCCCATGGTCTGCGGCCACACCGGCCCAGTCACCCTGAGAACCACGCCATGTCCGATACCACCAAACCATGTGCCACGGCGCGTCCGACCCGCATGCTGCACACCATGCTGCGCGTCGCAGATCTCGACCGCTCCCTGGATTTCTACACCCAGCATCTGGGGATGCGTTTGCTTCGCAAGGAACGCTATCCCGACGGCCAGTTCACTTTGGCCTTCCTCGGGTACGGCGGCGAGGACAGCACCACCGTCCTGGAGTTGACCCACAACTGGAGTGACCATACCTACGCCCGAGGAAATGCGTACGGTCACATCGCGCTGGCTTGCAAGGACTTGTATGCGACCTGTGCGCTGCTTGCCAGCGAAGGAGTCACGATCGCACGCAATCCCGGCCCCATGTCGGCAACATCCCCGGACCGAACGACCACCGAGCACATCGCCTTCTTGAGCGATCCAGATGGCTATGCCATCGAACTCGTTCAGAAGTAACTCACCTCACCCAATCCCAGCAAACAGGAAACAACATGCCACTCGTCCGAATCGACATTCCCGCCAAAACACCCTCGCCTATCGTTCGCGACGTCGCGGATGTGGTCCACAAGGCGCTGGTTAGCACACTTAATATTCCAGTCGCCGACCGATTTCAATGCATTGCGCGGAGAGCAAACGACGAGCTGATCTGCGCGGACGAGTTTCTCGGTATCACACACTCCCAGAATATGGTGCTGATCCAAATCACCCTTGCCCCGAGGGCAGTGGACTTGAAAAAGGCACTGTTCGCGGCTATCGCGTCTGGGATCGCAGAACACACCCCATTCAAAGCCCAAGACGTTATCGTCAATCTCGTCGAGACGCCCAAGGAAAACTGGAGTTTTGGCAACGGCGTTGCACAGTTTTCGTGAAGATATCCATGCCCAACATCAACGCCAAAACCTACGACCCTTCTCCCGCCTACTCCGTCGCCTTTCTGGGCCTGGGTGTCATGGGCTACCCCATGGCAGGCCACTTGGCTCGTGCCGGCCACCAGGTCACCGTGTACAACCGAACTGCTACCAAATCCATGGCTTGGTGCGCAGAATTCACGGGAACTAGCAGCCAATTAGGCCCTCATCGCCATGCCGAAACGCCCAAACTGGCGGTGCAAGAGGCCGATATGGTTTTTTGCTGTGTGGGTAATGACTACGATCTGCGCAGTGTGGTTTTGGGTGCCGATGGCGCTTTTGCGGGTATGAAGCCCGGGACGATTTTTGTCGACCACACCACGGCGTCCGCCAACATCGCCCGCGAGCTGGGTGCGCATGGCGGTTGCGCGGGGTTTGCAGTTCATTGACGCGCCGGTGTCGGGCGGACAGGCGGGGGCCCAAAACGGTTTACTTACCGTCATGTGCGGCGGCCATGCGGATGCCTTTGAAGTCGTCGAAGCCCGTAGCCATGGCATTCTGCCCGGGCCTTTACCCTGCTGGGCGACAACGGTGCGGGTCAGTTGGCCAAGATGGTGAACCAGATTTGCATTGCCGGTTTGGTACAGGGTTTGTCAGAAGCCGTGGCCTTCGGCCAGAAGGCGGGCTTGGATATGAACCAGGTGCTGGAAGTGATTGGCAAAGGCGCCGCGCAGAGCTGGCAGTTGGACAACCGGGGCAAGACCATGGTGGCGGACCAGTTTGAGTTTGGCTTTGCTGTGGACTGGATGCGCAAGGACTTGGGGCTGGTGCTGGACGAGGCCAAGCGCAATGGTGCGCGCCTGCCGGTAACGGCACTGGTGGACCAGTTTTATGCCGATGTGCAGCAAATGGGTGGGCAGCGCTGGGATACCTCCAGCTTGGTGAGGCGGCTGAAGTAGACCGGTGGTGCTAAGCGCACTGCTGGTCACAGGCGAGTAACGCGCTGTCCAACTGCAAACGGGTCTGCTCCACCAAGTAGTCCAGAAAGACCCGCGTGCGCTGCGGCAAAAATTTTCGGCTGGGCAAACCAGCGTAAATCACCAAATGCCCGGCCACCCACGGCGACAACACGCGTACTAGATCGCCGTTGGCCAAAAATGGAGCGACCAACTCCACCGTGGTGGCGGTAATCCCGGCGCCGTCTAACGTGGCACTGAGCAAGGTCTCGATGTGGTTGGACCACAGCACAGGGGCAATGTCCAAATCGACATGGGTGAGCGGGTCGTTACCGTGGTGCAGCCGCCAGGTACGCATGCGCAGCGAACCGCCGTTGTTGCGAAGGCAATCATGTTGCAGCAGGTCTTGCGGCGTCTTGGGAGTGCCTTTTCGGGCCAGGTATTCGGGTGTGGCGACCAGAATGGCCTGGGTGGTCGCAATCTTGCGCGCGATAACGTTGCCATCGAATTCTTCGCTGGTCGCAAACAAGGTGATGTCGTAGTCTTCAATCGGCGGCTCCTTGAACGATTCGGCTTGAATATCCAGCACGATTTTGGGGTGCAACTGGCGAAACCCCGCTACCAGCGGCGCCAAGACATAGGTCGCAATCACCGGCAGAGCCAACACATGCAGTTCGCCCGACAGCTCTTGCGTGTGCGAGCTGGCCAGCGCGTGGGCCTCATCAATGTCTTGCAAAATGGAACGTACTCGCCCGAGGTAAACCTCCCCCGCATCGCTCAGCGATAGGCGCCGCGTGGAGCGGTGCACCAAACGTGCGCCCAGATGGTCCTCCAGGTCCGCCACTAGGCGGGTCACCACGGCGGGCGACATGTCCAACGCCCGCGCAGCGCCAGCAAAGCTGCCCTCGGCTATGACCTGTTGAAACACACGCATCGAGAGCAAACGGTCCATGGGGACTCCAAACAATGATTCAAGCGGTGATTATTTCTGATTTGGAAATGCACTACTGCGAATTAGGGTATTTATCTATTGATTCAGAAATTTTACAGTTCACCCCATCGACGAGACGAAACAAGGAAACGCCCCTCGATGCTGTTTAGACGGAGTGATTCCGCCACAGCGGCTTCTTCAACTTTGAAAGGATATTTATCATGAAATCGACTACTGCAGCTACTTTGGTTCTGGCCCTCTCCACCTTGGTCGCTGGCCAAGCCATGGCCGCCAACATCGACGCTTCCAACCCTAGCGAGCTGGACTTTGCGACGAACGCGACCACGCAAGTCATTGCTTCCAGCAAGACCCGCGCTGAGGTTCGTGCTGAAGTGTTGCAAGCCAAGCGGACCAGCAACATCGACGCGTCCAACCCCAGCGAGCTGGACTTCGCTGTGGCCCAGCCCGTCGCCGCTTCTGGCGTGACGCGTGCTGAAGTGCGCGCCGAGCTGGCCCAAGCCCAGCGTGCTGCGACGCCCGACTACAGCCAAATCTGGTAAGCCCTTGGGCCACAGTGGCCTAACGTAAAGCGCCCTGTGCGCCCTACAAACCGTGATCCCCACCCAGGGCTCACGGTTTTTGCCTTTGCCGGCCATGGCCCCGTCCCCTACGGGGCCTAGCCTTCGGAAAGATAGGTATTCGCGCATGCCCATGGCATGATTTACCCTCGATTCAAGAGGGCAACATGACAGTTTTGATGTTTATCGGCGGCTTGGTGGGCTTGGTATTGGGCGCTGAGCTTTTGGTGCGTGGTGCCTCCAAGCTGGCGATGTCCTTTGGTATCTCGCCCCTGGTGGTGGGCCTGACCATCGTGGCCTTTGGCACCAGCGCCCCTGAAATGGCGGTATCGGTCGGTGCCGTGCTGGGCGGCCAAACCGACATTGCCATTGGCAACGTCGTGGGTAGCAATATCTTCAACGTGCTGTTCGTGTTGGGTTTATCAGCCATCATCACACCGCTGGTGGTCAATGTGCAACTGATCCGCCAGGAAGTCCCCATCATGCTGGGCTCCTCCTTGCTGCTACTGGTCTTGGTGCTGGACGGCACGCTCAGCGCCATTGACGGCGCACTGTTGTTTGCCTTGGTGGTGGCCTACACCGTCTTTCTCATCGTGCAGTCTCGCGCAGAGACCAAAGCCGCGCAAGACGAATACACCGAAGAATTCGCACCGGCGGCCCAAGGCAGTTGGGACTCCCGCTTGCCCGTGCAGTTGGCCCTGATCGCCGTCGGCCTCGCCATGTTGGTATTGGGCTCGGACTGGTTAGTCACTAGCTCGGTGGTATTTGCCAAAGCGCTGGGTGTCAGTGATGTGGTCATCGGCCTCACTATCGTCGCCGCTGGCACCTCTATGCCCGAGGTTGCCACTTCGGTCATGGCGGCCATCAAAGGCGAACGGGATATCGCGGTGGGCAACGTCGTCGGCAGCAGCACCTTCAACATTTTGGCCTGCTTAGGCCTAGCGGGTATGGTTTCGGGCAGTCACGGGCTGCAAATTCCAGCAGCAGTACTGAACTTTGACATCTGGGTGATGCTGGCGGTGGCCTTAGCCTGCCTGCCGGTGTTCATCACCGGGCTCGAGATCGCCCGCTGGAAAGGCGCTGTCTTCCTCTTTTACTACGCGGCCTATGCGGCCTACCTGGTATTGGCCGCACAGCAGCATGACGCCTTGGGTGTTTTCTCCAGAACCATGTTGGGCTTTGTCGTACCGTTGACCGTTATCACGCTGGTAGTGGTATTCATTCGCCAAAAGCCAATCCGCGAAGTTAGCTGATGGGAAGCACCGCAAGCCTTCCTTGGCTGGCCTCGTTGCCTTTTTTAGCGGCCTTGGCACTGGCTGCAACGCCCAATGCCCGCGCGCGGTTGGCAGCTTGGACTGCAGGCCTCACCGCACTGGGCGGCTTGGCCATTCTGCTGGCGTTGGCACCCACTGTTTTTGCCGGCAAGGTCTTGCACTGGACGATCGAGTGGCTGCCCGCGCTGGGTCTCCAACTGGGTTTTCGCCTCGACGGTTTGGCATGGATGTTTGCGCTGCTGATCTTGGGCATCGGCGCACTGGTGGTGCTTTACGCGGCCTACTACCTAGGGGGGCACGAACCTAGAGCGCGTTTTTACGGCTTCTTCATGCTGTTCATGGGCGCCATGTTGGGCGTGGTCATGGCAGACAACCTAATCTTGCTGGTGGTGTTCTGGGAGCTCACCAGCTTGTCGTCGTTTTTGCTGATCGGCTTTTGGCATGCCGACCCCAACAAGGGCCAGGATGCTCGCGAAGGCGCGCGCATGGCGCTGGCCATCACTGGCGGCGGCGGGCTCTGCTTGTTGGCAGGCGTGCTGGTACTGGGGCATATCGTCGGCAGCACCAGCCTCGACCAGGTACTGGCCAGCGGCGACCTCATTCGCAGCCACCCGCTGTATACGGTGGCCTTGGTGCTGGTGCTGTTGGGCGCTTTTACCAAGAGCGCACAGTTTCCCTTCCACTTTTGGCTACCCCATGCCATGGCCGCGCCCACGCCGGTGTCGGCCTACCTGCACTCGGCCACCATGGTCAAAGCCGGCGTGTTCCTACTGGCGCGTTTCTACCCGGTGTTGGGCGGCTCGCCCGAGTGGTTTTGGCTGGTGTCCCTTACTGGCTTGGCCACCCTGATGCTGGGCGCCTATGTGGCGCTGTTCCAGCACGACCTCAAAGGCCTACTGGCCTACTCCACCATCAGCCACTTGGGGCTGATCACCTTGCTGTTTGGCTTGGATGAGCCTTTGGCCGTGGTGGCTGCGGTGTTCCACATCCTCAACCACGCCACCTTCAAAGCCTCGTTGTTCATGGCGGCCGGCATCATCGACCATGAGACCGGCTCACGCGATATGCGCAAGCTCAACGGCCTGTGGAAATTCATGCCGTGGACGGCCACGCTGGCCATGGTGGCTTCGGCCTCCATGGCGGGCGTGCCGCTGATGAACGGCTTTCTCAGCAAAGAAATGTTTTTTGCCGAAACCCTGACGGCGCAAACCCATTTCGCTATGGAATGGGTTTTGCCATTGGGTGCCACCATTGGCGCAGCGTTCAGCGTGGCCTACAGCCTGCGCTTTATCCACGATGTATTCTTCAATGGCGAGCCGGTGGGCTTGGACCGCGTGCCGCACGCACCGCCCTTCTTCATGCAAGTGCCGGTGGGCGTGCTCGTAGTCTTGTGTCTGGCTGTGGGTATCTTGCCGGCCGTATTGGTTGGGCCGCTACTGGCTGTTGCGGCCAAGGCCGCCTTGCTGGGTCCCAACGCGGGTGACTTGCCCGCCTATTCGCTCGCGGTCTGGCACGGCTGGAATTTGCCACTGCTGATGAGCACGCTGGCCTTGTTGGGGGGCATCGTCATTTACGTCGCGCTGCAACGCCGGGTCAACCTGCACACACTGGACCGCGCTCCAGTGACCCCATCCCAAGACGGCCGCAGCCTGTTTGCCGCAGCGCTGCGCCGTGGTGTCAACCGCGCTGCACAAACCACCTTGGGTCTGCAAAGCGGGCGCTTTCAACACTACCTGCTGGCCTTGGTCGTGTTGGCTATTACAGCTGGCGCATTGCCGTTTTTCCGCTCACCGACGCAGGCAGCGGCGACCCTGACCGGCGAAGCGGCGAGCCTGTCCTTCATCGCCTTGTGGGCGCTGGGCATGGCAGCTACGGTGGCCGCAGTCTTGGTACACAGTCAGCGCCTGCTCGCTATTGTTTTGCTGGGCGCCGTCGGCCTCATCGTCAGCCTGACGTTTGTGCATTTTTCCGCCCCCGATTTGGCGCTCACCCAACTCTTGGTGGAAGTCGCCACCATCATCCTGCTGATGCTGGCCTTGCGTTGGCTGCCCGACGAGGGCCAGAGCGTGGTCACTGAGACCCGCAGCGTGCGAACTCGAGACGCTGTGATCGCCTTGTTGGCCGGCGCTGGCGTTGCGGCGCTCTGCTGGATGGTGCTGGGCCGCCCGTTCGACTCCATCTCACCCTACTTCCTCGAAACCTCGCTGGCGCTGGGCGGCGGGGCGAACGCCGTCAACGTCATCATCGTGGACTACCGCGGGCTGGACACCTTGGGGGAAATCACCGTCATGGGCGTCGCAGCTTTGCTGATTCACGCCCTGCTGGCCGACTGGATGCCGCCGCGCCTGCCGTGGCAGCCGCCAGTGGCCGGTGGTCTGGGCCACCCCATGATGCTGGCATTGGTCAGCCGATTGCTGCTACCGCTCGTGGCCATGGTTTCGGTCTACTTTTACCTGCGCGGCCACAACTTGCCCGGCGGTGGCTTCATCGCGGGCCTGCTGCTGGCGCTGGCCATCATGCTGCAAGTAGTGGCGAACGGCCAAGCCTATGTAGGCGAACGCATGTCGCTCGAATTCACACCGTGGATTGGCTGGGGCCTGTTGCTGGCCGTGGCCTGCGGCATCGCCAGCTGGTTCTTGGGCGCGCCCTTCATGACCACCACCTACGACTACCCCGTTGCGCCGTGGCTGGGCTCCATCCCCTTAGCAAGCGCGGCGGTGTTTGACCTCGGCGTCTACCTCGTGGTCGTGGGCGGCGCAATGCTGGCCCTGTTGTCGCTGGCTCGCATTGGACGGGTCCCAACGACTACGACTGGAGGCGCCGAATGACCGCGCTGCTGGTATCGCTGGGTTTGGGCGTACTCACTGCTTCGGGTATCTACCTGATGCTACGGCCGCGCACCTTGGACTTGGTGCTGGGTCTCACTCTGCTGTCGTATGCGGTCAACCTGTTCATCTTTTTCATGGGCCGCTTGCGCGTTGATGCAGCGCCCATCGTGGACAGGCTGAAAGCCGCTGACTTAACAACCTACGCCGACCCGCTACCGCAGGCGCTGGTGCTCACGGCCATCGTCATCAGCTTTGCGATGACGGCCGTGCTGCTGGCCATTACCCTGCGTACGCGCGGCGAGACCGGCTCCGACCATGTGGACGGCGAGGAGACGGACCCATGAGCTGGCCCCACTGGATCATGCTGCCCATCGTGCTGCCACTAATGACAGGCGCGCTGCTGACCGTGTTGGGCCAACGTGCTGTGCGCTGGCAAGCTTGGCTAAGCGGACTCAGCGCGGCCGCTGGCTTGGGCATCGCGCTGCTACTGCTGCAGCAGGCCGACACCGGCGCTGTACAGGCCTACTTGGTCGGCAACTGGGCCGCACCGTTTGGCATCTCGCTGGCGCTAGACCGACTGGCCGCCATGATGGTGGTGCTCACCTCCCTCGTGGGCTTGGCGGCGCATATCTACGCCACTGGAGGTGACAGCGCACGGGGCCGTCACTTCCATGCCTTGCTGCAATTCCAGCTGATGGGCCTGAACGGCGCCTTCCTCACCGCCGACCTGTTCAACCTGTTTGTGTTTTTTGAAGTGCTGCTGATCGCCTCCTACGGTTTGCTGTTGCATGGCGGTGGGACTGCGCGGCTGAAGGCGGCGGTGCATTACGTGAGCTTCAACTTGGCGGGATCGGCCTTGTTCTTGATTGCTGTCAGCCTGCTCTATGGCCTGACCGGCACGCTGAACATGGCCGACCTGGCCCAGCGCCTGCCGCTGCTGCCACCTGACCGCAGCCAACTGATTCAAGTGGCGGCGTTGCTGCTCTTGGTGGTGTTTAGCGTCAAGGCGGCGCTGCTGCCACTGTACTTTTGGTTACCCGCCACCTATGGCGCAGCCAGTGCGCCGGTGGCGGCGTTCTTTGCCATCATGACCAAGGTGGGGGTGTATGCAATCCTGCGGGTGACCACCCTGATTTTTGGCGCTGACGCTGGCGCGGCGGCCATGGTGGCGTCGCCCTGGTTGCCAGGTCTGGCCTTGGCTACCTTGTTTTTGGGAGCGGTGGGGGCCGTGTCTGCCCCCAACCTGCGCGCCCTGGTGGGTAACGTGGTGGTGGCGTCGGCAGGTACCTTGCTACTGGCGGTGGGCCTTGCGCAGGCAGACACTATTGCCGCAGGGCTGTTCTACCTCGTCAACAGCACCGTAGTGGCCGCCGCCGTGTTCTTGCTGGCCGACCAGATATTGGTAGCGCGCGCGCGCTACGCCCCCGGCGAGCCCAGCCAGCTTTGGGAAGCCGTGCCCATGGGCGCCGCCCGGGTGCCGCTGGGCATCTTGTTTTTTGTTCTGGCTGCTGCATCGGCCGGTCTGCCTCCCCTGGCCGGTTTCTTGGGCAAGGCGCTGCTGTTGCAAGCGGCTTTGGCGACGCCTTGGGCCAACGCTGTAGTGGCCGTCGTACTCGGCAGCAGCTTTCTAATGTTGATCGCGTTTTCACGCGCAGGCAGCCTGCTGTTCTGGAAAACCAGCAGCAGCCACACCAGCCTCACGCAGCACCCTTGGCATTGGGAGACCGGCCATCTGGTCAGCTTGGTCGGCTTGCTGGCCGTGGTACTGGCCTGCGCAGTTGGCGCCGGGCCGCTGGCACGCTATACCGCGCAAACGGCCGACCAGTTGCTCCAACCCCAGAGCTACCGCGATGCCGTGCTCGGCGCTCGGCCGGTGCCTGCCGCATGGGACGTTCGCCAAGAGTTGCGCGAGCGACTGGAAGCGGGAGGCAAGAAATGACAACACTGCGCCTCAAGTTGCTGCCATCTCCCCTGTTGAGCGCGGTGTTGGCGCTGGCTTGGCCGGTGCTCAACCAGTCTTGGTCGCTGGGTCAATTGGTCTTGGGTCTGCTGCTGGCGCTGGTGCTGCCTTGGTATACCGAGCCACTGCGCCACGGTGAACGTCCCGCGCTGCGGGCGCAGTGGGTTACGGTGGGGCGCATAGCCCGGCTGTTTGGGCGGGTGTTGGCGGACATCGTGCGCTCCAACATCACGGTGGCACAGCAAGTGTTAGGCCCAGAGTCCGCGCTAGCACCCGGCTACGTGTGGTACCCGCTCACGCTGACGGACTCCCACGCCAAGATCACCTTGGCCGGCATCATCACGCTGACACCGGGCACGCTGTCAGCCGACTTTTCTGAAGATGGACACTACCTGCTCGTCCACGCGCTGAACCTGGGCGACGAAGCCGCACTGATCGCCGAGATCCACGCCCGCTACGAGGCCCCGTTGATGGAGATCTTTGCATGAACCTGCTGGCCACGGTACTCCCCTGGGTCATGGGCGCCTTGGTATTGGCCATGCTGCTGTGCGGCTGGCGCCTGCTGCGCGGCCCCGCCCTGCACGACCGCATCTTGGCGCTGGATACGCTCTACATCAACACACTGGCGCTGCTGGTGTTGATCGGCATCTGGCGCGGCACCACGCTGTACTTTGAAGCCGCACTGGTCATCGCCATGCTCGGCTTTGTCGGCACCGTGGTGTTGTCCAAATACCTGATGCGGGGCAATATCGCGCCATGAACACACTCATCCAACTCCCTCTTTGGTTGGACATCGCCCTTGCCGCGCTGGTGGTACTGGGCGCTTTCTTTGCGCTGGTCGGATCCTGGGGCTTGGCCAAGCTGGACACTTTTTTGACGCGCCTGCACGGCCCCACCAAAGCCAGCACGCTGGGAGTGGGCTGCATGCTATTGGCGTCTGCTGGCTACTTCAGCTTTGCTCACGGCGCCCTCAGCCTGCATGAACTATTGATCACGCTGTTTGTCTTCCTCACCGCGCCGGTGTCGGCCCATCTGCTGGTGCAAGCGGCGATGCACCGCGACCCATCTTTGCGGCCGCCCCCTTCCCCTTCCCCTTCCCCTTCCCCTTCCCCTTCCCCATCTACCTCTTCCGAGGCGCCGCCGACCACCACGCCATGAAGAAAGCACTCTGGGCCCTGGCTGTCGTGGTCGTACTGGCGCTGGCCGGCCTATGGTGGTTGCGCGGCAATGTGGACCACCTGGTGGCAACCGCCATCACCCGCTATGGCAGCGCCATGACGGGCGCCACCGTCAAAATCAAAAGCGTGAATCTGGACACGGCCAATGGCCGGGGCAGCCTGCAGGCGTTGACCATTGGCAACCCACCGGGGTTCAAACTGCCCCACGCCTTCAAGGCCGAAACCATCGAGCTGGACGTGGACTTGCGCACCCTGGCGGACGATGTGGTGGTGGTGCGAAAAGTCACCATTCTGAGCCCCAGCATTGGCTATGAAAAAGGCCAGGCCATGACCAATATAGACGCCATCCAGAAGAACATTGCCACCTATTTGGGGCCGTCTACCGCAGCCTCCAAAGGCAAGAAAATCATCGTGCAAGACCTGCAAATGCGCAACGCAAAAGCCACCGCCCGCGCGCCCTTGGTCGGCGACCAAACTGCTACGGTCAACTTGCCCGATATTCACCTGCGCAACCTAGGCCAAGCCCAAGGCGGGCTCACGCCGGGCGAGCTAGCCCAAGAAATCACCAACGCCGTAGAGCAAAAACTTCTGAGCACCGTGCGCTGGGAAAGCGTGTTGCGCGCCACCGGTGATGCGTTGAACAAGGCGGGCAACGCCATCAAGGGGCTGTTTAAGTAGGCATCAAGATTGTTGGGATTGTTGGCATGGACCTGCACCATCTTTCGCTCAACCAAAGACCCTGCGCTGCAGGCAAAACATAAACTTTTAAACGGTCCGACCCATCAAGATTCAGGCGCGTAACACGCCTGAATCGCCTGCAGCCTGCGCACGATGGCGTTGCGCAGCGCGGCGGGTGACAGCACTTCTACATCGGGCGCCATGCGCAGCAGCTGGTAGCTGGCCTGCTCCAAGGTTTCGATCGGAATCTTGAGGCGCACGGTCTCGTCGCCCTGCGGGCGCGGCACGGCCGCAATGGCCTGCGCCACGGCGCTGCTGAGCTGGCGCAACTGCTTCATGCCCTGCGCGTTGGCCCGCACCACCGCTTGGCCCTGGTATAGCTCGGCTTCAAAGCGTTGGATGGAATCCGCCCAGTAGTTGGGCAGGTCAAAGCGCTTGGGTCGCACACTGACTTTGTCCAGCACCGTGGCCTCCAGAATGTTGGAGATACGGTAGGTGCGCGGCTTGGCTTCCGACGTAGCCACCAGGTACCAAACACCCGCCTTCAGCACCAGGCCCAGCGGGTGCACTGTGCGCTGCACCTCGGCCTTCCAGCTCTCGTAGCGCAGAGTCAACTGCAGACCTTCCCACACCGCCGTGGCCACGGTGGATAGGTGCGGCACCGGGTCCGCCTCACGGTACCAGTCCGCCGGGTCCAGGTGAAAGCGGGACTGCACGCGCTGCGCGTCGTCGCGTTGGTGGGCGGGCAGCGCGCTGATGAGCTTGAGCTGCGCGTCCACCACCTGCTCGCCCAGACCCAGCTCGGCTGCGGGGCCAGCCAGCCCGCTCATAAATACGGCCTGCGCCTCCGACGCGGTGAAGCCGGTGAGCGTGGTCTTCCAGCCATCCACCAGCTGAAAGCCGCCGTTGCGGCCCTGCTCCGCATAAATCGGCACGCCCGCCGCTGTGAGCTGGTCCACATCACGGTAGAGCGTGCGCACCGACACCTCCAGCACCTCGGCCAGTGCCTGCGCACTCATGCGCCCGCGGGTTTGCAAAAGCATCTGGATGGTCAAGAGGCGGCTGGCACGCATTGCTGCATGGTAGCCATAAAAGCTGACATTCGGTGGCAGCTATTGCTGCGCACACTCACTCCCTTCTTCACCAATGGAAAAGGGAATCGAGATGGAACACCTCTGGCTTTACGCGGTTTTGGTGGCGGGCATCGTGGTGCTGCCGGGCATGGACATGGCATTTGTGCTCGCCAGTACGCTGGTGGACGGGCGGCGCTCTGGCGCCGCTGCCGTGGCGGGCATTGTGCTGGGTGGCATGGTGCATGTGGCCATGGGGGCGCTGGGTGTGGGCCTGCTACTGCAGCACTTTCCCACGGCGTTTAACGCGCTGTTGCTGGCCGGCAGCCTGTATGTGGCGTGGATGGGCTATGGCCTGCTGCGCAACACACAGGCATTGTCAGACGTGCAAGACCAGCCTTCGCGCCCCTTGCACAGCACCTTTGTGCGCGCCACCCTCACCTGCCTGATGAACCCCAAGGCCTACATCTTCATGCTGGCCGTTTTTCCGCAGTTCATTCGCCCGCAGCTGGGCAACATCGCGGCGCAGTCCATCGCGCTGGGCGCCATCACCGCGGCGGCACAGATTGCGGTGTATGGCGGCGTGGCGCTGGCGGCGGCGCAGTTGCGGGTGTGGCTGCGCGGCAGCTCCAGAAGCCAAACCGCGTTCAGCCATTGGCTGGGTGGGCTGCTGGTGCTGACAGCGGCGTGGACGCTGTGGGCGGGGTGGCGGGTGGCTTAACCCCATTCCGGTGGGGCACTCTGTCGGCTGGAACCACTACACCCCCAGCAGCAATGCCACGCCCACCACGTACACCAACACCAGCAGCCAGCTATCCGCACCCATGCCCGCCACCTTGCGCTGCGCACGCAGCCGCATGCCGCCCATGAACACGACAGTCATGACAATGCCTACGACCGTCATGTGCAGTGTGGCGCTGTCCGCCATTGGCAGAACCGCTTGACCCGACAACAGCGTCGCCAAGATCAGCAACACCGGCAATACGGCGTTGCCGCCAAAGATATCGCTGATGGCCAGCATGTATTTGCCCTGTCGCACCGCGGGCAAGCCCGTTGCCAGCTCTGGCAACGACGTGGTAGCCGCCAGCACCGTGGCGCCAAACACCACGCCGTTGATGCCCCAGTGCGTTGCCAGCGCGTTGCCACTGATTTCCAGCGCTATGCCACCGGCCAAGGTAACCAGTGCCGTGGCGATGAACAGCGCCAACGCGCGCACAACGCCCCGCGGTGGGGCCACACGGCGCGAGCGGGTGCTGCGATCATGCACCTGGGCCGCTCGGCGAATCAGCACCATGCCAACAGCCCACGCGATGGCAATCAGCACGCCATCTGGCGTGACACCCCAGAAAATCGCACTCGCGGGAAGCTGGTGGCCGGCCAGTGCAATACAGAGCACCCCAATGACCAGCGCGCCCTCCAAATAGGTCGCCGGTGAGGCCACCAGCGTAGAGAGCGGTGTGCGGGTCTTGTTGCCCCAGGCATCAAACACCACAAGCAGCAGCGTTTGGATGGCGATGCCGCCCAAGATATTGCCCACTGCCACATTGACGCGCCCTTCGGCTGCGGCAGAGATGGTGATCGCGATCTCCGGAAGATTGGTCACGATGGCCAGCAAAATCAGGCCACCCGTTTCCTGCCCCCACCCAAAGGCCTCGTCCAACTCATCGGTGGCCTTGGTGAGATGAACGCCGGCCCAGCACACCGCAACGGCGGCTACGCCGAATAGCAACAGGGCTTGGTTAGCAGACAAGGTGCTCATGCGCGCGGGCCGTGCAAGCTCATGGGTACCGGGGCATTTTCATGTGGGGCTTTTTCAACTGCACTTCGCTACAAAATTAGGAGCTGCTTGCGCATGACCCACGAGGGCTAGAGGCCAATTTCACTAATTTTCTCCGGCATGGTGCGAACCACCCAAAAGGGTATCAGCGCGACGGATTTCTCGCTGCTTGACGTGGTAGGTAAGCGCAGCGGCGATACAAACGGTCAGTTCGTCTGCAGGCAACTTGCGAGACAGCGCGAGCACCAGCGCCCGGTTGCCTTCGAAGGTGAAGTCGTTGGGAAACATCGTTTTGAACATCTCGACCAAACCCGTCTGGCAGTGAAAGTACACCGCGTACTGGTCTGGCGCGCGAGCTTTCCAGTCCATCCGAAAAGGACTGCCCGCCTTGTTCCGCGTGGTGTAGCTTGGCTCACCCCATTTCAGCGACTCGTCAACATCCCCCACGCCGTGAGTCACCGCAGCGACACGGAAGACCAATTCGCGCAGCGCGAGCAACCGCTTGCGCGCTACCGGCGGGTAGGCATCAAACTTGGCCTGAACTTCAGGCTTAGCGAACGGCGTCATCGGGACTTTGTTGATGGCCGCAGTCGCGTCAACCGCGCCGGGCCGCTTCGATGGCCGCGATGTCGATTTTCCCCATCTCCATCATGGCCTCGAACACCCGCTTGGCAGCGGCGCGGTCCGTGCCAGCCAGCGCGTCCGTCAACACGCGGGGCGTGATCTGCCACGACAAACCCCACTTGTCTTTGCACCAGCCGCACTGACTCTCCTGCCCGCCGTTGCCCACAATGGCATTCCACAAGCGGTCTGTTTCGGCCTGATCGTCCGTCGCCACCTGAAACGAAAACGCCTCGGTGTGCTTGAACATGGGCCCGCCATTGAGACCCAGGCACGGAATCCCCATCACGGTGAACTCCACCGTCAGCACTTGGCCCTGTTGGCCCATGGGGTAGTCGCCCGGCGCGTAGTGCACCGCGCGTACCGCGCTGTCGGGGAAGGTCTTGGCGTAGAACTCCGCGGCTTCCAGTGCCGCGCCGTCGTACCAGATGCAGATGGTGTTTTTGGGGGTCATGGGTGTTCTCCTTGGGTTGGTCAAATACGCATCACTGCCGGGTCAGTACCACATGCGTGGCCAGAGGTGTGCTTTCATGCCGGGTGCAGGCATAACCCAGCGCAGGCAGGTTGACACCTTCAAACAACCGCTCCCCCGCGCCCAGCAACACCGGAGAGATGGCGATATGTATTTCGTCAATGAGCCGCAGGCGCAGGTACTGCTGAATCGTGTTCACGCCGCCACCCACGCGCACATCCTTGCCCCCAGCCGCTGCACGCGCACGTTCCAGTGCGACCTCGGGGCCTTCGGTGACAAAGTGGAATGTCGTGCCACCCTCCATCACCAGCGGTGGGCGCGCGTGGTTGGTCAACACAAACACAGGCACGTGGTACACCGGGTTCTCGCCCCACCAGCCGCGCCAGCTCTCATCCGGCCAGGGCCCGCGCACCGGGCCAAACATATTGCGCCCCAATATCCAGGCGCCCATGTTCTGGAACCCGCGCTGGGCAAAGTCATCGTCAACGCCTGTGGCACCACCGTCGTTGCCAAACACGTGTTTTTGAAACGTGTGCGTCGACATCGCCCAGCCGTGTAACGCCGTTCCGCCAACACCCAACGGGTTGGCCAGGTCCTGGTCCGGTCCCGCACCGAAGCCGTCCAGGGAGATGGTGAAACTTTCTACGCGAAGTTTGGACATGGGGTCTCCTGAAGTTTGGGGTGACCAAAAGGATTGCTTTTGGGGTCGAACGCAGACCCAATTGGGTTGTCTTACATATTGGCCGCGAGCTTCTTCGCCTCTTGTAGGTCAATACGCGCCCGGTGACCGTGCTTTTCAAGCATGTGCAATAGGTTCGCGCCACTCAACAATACCAAGGGCTTGCCATTTGCAAAGGCATATGAGTCCGGTCTATAGTCAGATGTCGTTACCAGAACACCCTTCGTAGCGCCTTCGTTCATTACCGTCCCATATAGATCCCGTACAGCCCCCACCCCAACGGTATTGGCATATCGCTTGGCTTGGATGACTATCTTTCCACCCCGGATAGGGTCGGGATCAAATGCAATGGCGTCAACGCCACCATCGCGGCTCGCTTGAGTGACCTTGACTTCCCCACCAGAGGAGGAAAACTCCTTTTCAAAAATCTCACGGATCAAATGCTCAAAATCTTCCCAATCCATCGCAGCAAGATTGACACTCCCGTCAAGTGTGTTGGCGACCGCGTATGCCGAAACGAAGCGCCCGTCATCTCGACGAAGCTGCATGATGGGAGGAACAGGCGACAAGCCATGAAGTTTCGAGCTACCGACCCCCTTGAGCGATTTGAAACATGCCTTTGGATCAACTCGCGCAAGATTAATTTCAAGAAATTCTGCCCGGTTTGCACGCAGTGATAGTACGCAGGATGTGACCAGTTTTCCTGTTGTTCGATCTACGGCGGTGACGATGCCATTGAACACAATTGCATCCAGCGCGGTGATGGTATCTGCCTCAAACAATTCATGAACTGTCCGAAGAACGATCTGATATAGAGCATCGTCGTATAGCTTCGATGCTTGCGATTCACTGAGGAATTGTTCCTCAAAATCATCGCGACCGGCAATGTACTTGACACCCTTCAAACGAGGAAGATCGTCTGGTGCGGGTAGCCTGTACTCAACTATCAGTGTTTTAGCACTGACGTCATAGTCAAGATCAAATTCCTGCGAAAAATAGTCGGGGTAGCAAGAAGAGGAAAGGACAAGATCGCAGTACTCAACAATTGCGTCTGGGTCAGCAGCTTCGTATGCAACACGCTTTGCTTCAACTGCAACGTGTCCTGCCGCCTGGATCGCAACGTAGTCTTCGTAACGCGAGGACCATTCTGCCAATCCCTTTTCGTGGTCTTGGCGGGCTGTGACCAACAATTTTTCATGCGCTTGGATAGCGGCCGTATGTTCCTGTTTTATCGCGGCTAGCTGCTCCTGCCACGCACTATGTTCGGCCGCAAATAGTGCCTGCTTTTCCGCTATCACTCGCTTTTTTCTTGAGGACAGTAGTCGATCCAGAATACCGAATGAAGGAACGTACTTTGAATCAAGGCGACTTGGCTCGCTAGGCACTGCTGGCAGCTTTGGCTCGGGCAAAACTGGACCGAAGATGGGCCTCTTCTCGGGGAAAGGCTTCTTATCTTTCAGACGCTCCCAATCAACAGTGTCATCAACACACAAAGTTGCCTTCAGAAGAGAGGCCAGCTCATCCAGCTCTTGTTGGGCCTCCGTACTCTGTTCCGCTGCGAGCGCTTTCCGTTCTTCCTGCTGCCGCTTTCCCGCTGCTTTCTGCGATCGCATATGGTCTCGTTCATCGACAACCGACCAACGCTTCTCCCACTCCTCAATTTGTAACGTTGCTTTCAGCTTGACGATGGATTCTGACTCCCCACGAATAAGGCGATGTTTCTTCAATCCGTCGTGCCAGAGTTCAATACCGTAGGAAGGAATGCCTCTAACGCTGTACTTCACGGACAGTTCGCCACTACGTGTTTTCATTATCTTCACTCTCTTGAAACTGTGTGTGCCAAATGATGAATCTCAGTTCCGGCCGCAACCCTGATCGCACAAGATGACGACAGGGACGCAGCCGGAACTTGAAGCTAGACCAAAACTCGACGGAAATTGAGATACGGTGCGATAGATTTTTCCAAAATCTCCAACGCTTTTGGAAAGAATTCCAAGGCTTCCTGTGCCTCAACTTTGAGCTTCAGAAACTCGACTGGATCTGCTATGAGAGACTCGCCATGCTGCTTGAACCCAATGACCTTGAACGCCTTTGCATGGAACTCCTCAAGGAGTGGAAATATTCCTGACGAACTTTCAAACAGGAACTGAGATTCTCTGTAGGCGGTGATGAAGTCTCGAAAGGTCTTTGAAAATGCTTCCGACTTTTGCTGCTCTACAGATCCCGATAGCAAATGATGGAAATACAAGGTTTTCTCGTATACGGAAAATCTGCGCTGATAGAGATCAAGGCGCAGTTTGTCACGACCTATCCGGTACTGCTGAAACGCTATCCAAGCAACGAAAATCGCGATCAATATTGGGGTTACTGCCGTCAAGTTGTCAATGACATCCCTTGAAACACCACATGCCATGTAGAACTTCCCGTGTATTTTTGGTTCTGGATTTATGAGGAAATTGCAGAATTCCAAGGGGCTGAATTACCTGCGATGTGGGAGTAAAAAAGGGCGGGCACGCGCAAAGGCTGGAAGATCAGGGTTCGACGCTGAGCTTGATGCCCGCCGCATACTACCCTGAGTCCGCACGTAGAGATTTTGCGCACTGCAAGGTGATCTATTGGTTTGGTTGAACAAGATATGGGCCTGAGCCCAAGCTCGAACAAATATGGCGAGTTCCGAGATCGAGTTGGCGGTGTACCGCAGCGGGGCTACGGGCAAGGGCGCGGCGTTGGGCAACCCGAGGCCGACCGTGCGCTTGGCGTGCGCTTTTAGCAAGGCGGTACTGGATTTGAAGACCACACGAGCGCTGATAGAGCGTCTGCACGCTGACAGCAAGGCTGCGTCGGCTGTGCGGCTTTGATCTGCGCTTTGCCCTGCCCAGCGAGTCCACATTCAGTCGCGCCTTTGATGAGTTTGCCGACAGTGAACTGATCCAGCGCGTGCATGCCCGCATGATCCAAGACACCCTGGGCGAGCAACTCATCGGCCACCTCAGCCGAGACTCCACGGCCATAGAGGCACGCGAGTCCATTGCAAAGAAGGACAAGACCGAAGTAGTCCCGGCCCAGCCCAAAAACAAACGCGGCGTCCATCAAGAGGCGAAGTTCGTGCGGCCCCGGCCCAGCCATTGGAGCGCCAGCGAGGCAGACGCTTGAACAAATGCTCTTTGAACTTGACACGGCTTGCGCCACGGGGACCAAGAAGAACGCACAGGGTTACAAGATCAGCTGGAAAGGCTACAAACTGCACCTGGATACGGCCTGCTGTGGCGTGCCCTCAGCGCCGTTCTTACCGGGGCCAACGTGCACGACAGCCGGGTCGCGTTGCCGCTCACACGCATCAGCGCCCAGCGCGTCGATGCCTGTTACGAACTGATGGACGCCGCCTACTGCAGCACGGTGATCCGCGAGGAAATACGGGCTGCGGGGCGCGTGCCTTTGATTGACCACAATCCGCGCAAAGGGCAAAAGAGGAATTTGCGCCCATGAGCCAGGCTACAAGACCCGTTCGGGTGCTGAGCGCTGCAATGCACGGCTCAAGGACGAGTTTGGGCCCGCCATGTTCAGGTGCGTGGGCACGCAAGGTGATGTGTCACTTGATGCTGGGGGTGGTGGCGCTGTGTGCCGATCAACTCACGAGATTGCTGTTGTGAGTCGTAAACGCAACACCTTGGACAAAACCGAGTTCAAAAATAGTTCGCGGCGACTTGCGAGGGATTGCCACGGGCAAAACAGGGAGAAATCAATGCCGTAACGTGCTGCGTTCCTCCAACCCATGCGAGTGCTTGAAAAATGAGCATAGGCTTGCTTCAGGCTGCGACAGTTTTGAATTCTGCAAGTCCTTCTTATATCTGATTTCTCAAATCAGATACAGTTTGCATACCAGCAGCACCATACTGCTACAAGACTGATAGCTGCTCGTGCAATAAGAAAGAGGGCCGCAGCCCTCTTTCACTTCAATCCACCAACGCAGCTCACTTCCGCAACGCCTGCGTATCCTTCGCCAGCTGCGTGATTTTGTCCCACTCGCCCTTCACCATCGCATCGGCCGGCACGATCCAGGAGCCGCCTACGCACACCACGTTGGGCAAGGCCAAAAACTCAGGCGCGTTTTGCAAGGTCACGCCGCCCGTGGGGCAGAACTTCACGTCAAAGAACGGGCCGCTCCAGGCCTTGAGCATGGCGGGGCCGCCGGCTTGCATGGCGGGGAAGAACTTGAGCTGGGTGAAGCCGTCTTCCTGCGCCATCATGATTTCGCTGCCGGTGGCCACACCGGGCAACAGCGACAAGCCCAGGTCGCGGCAAGCCTGGCCCACGGCGCTGGTGTAGCCAGGGCTCACCGCAAATTTGGCGCCTGCGTTGGCGGCGGCTTGTGCATCGGCCTTGCTGCGCACGGTGCCAGCGCCGACCACGGCTTCTGGCACCTCACGCGCAATGGCCTCCATGCAGGCCAGCGCTTGCGGAGTGCGCAGCGTCACTTCCAGCATGCGCACGCCGCCAGCCACCAGGGCGCGCGCCATGGGCACGGCGTGGGCCACGTCGTTCAGCACGATGACGGGGATGACGGGGGCGTCCTGCATGACTTGCAAGGCGGTGAAGGCGGGGGCTTTTGACATAGGGGATTCCAGATCGGCGTTGTAGTGTTGGGTTCAGAACCAGGTGCAGGCGCCTTCTTCGGCGGTCAGGGCGTTGCGGCGGAAATTGGCAAACAGTTCGCGGCCCATGCCAATGCCGTTGGCGGCACGCAGTTCCTCGGGCATGGTGTCCAGCGGGCGGGCTGCCCATTCGGCATCGCTCACCAGCACTTGCAGGGTTTCGGCATTCGCGTCCAGACGGATGATGTCGCCATCGCGCACCTTGGCCAGCGGGCCACCGGCGGCCGCTTCGGGCGACACGTGGATGGCGGCGGGCACTTTGCCCGATGCGCCGCTCATGCGGCCATCGGTGACCAGCGCCACGCGGAAGCCCTTGCCCTGCAACACGGCCAGCGGCGGCGTGAGCTTGTGCAGCTCGGGCATGCCGTTGGCCTGCGGGCCTTGCCAGCGCACCACGCAAATCACGTCTTGGTTGAGTTCGTTGGCGCTGAAGGCCTTGTGCAGCGCGTCTTGTGAATCGAACACGCGGCAAGGCGCTTCGATGATGTGGCGGTCTTCGGGCACGGCAGACACCTTGATGACGCTGCGGCCCAGGTTGCCCTTGAGCAGCTTGAGGCCGCCGCTGGCGCTGAACGGGCTGCTGGCAGGTCGCACTACGGTCTCATCCTTGCTAACACCGGCATCGGTCCATTGCAGGCTGCCATCGGCCTTGGCCGAAGGAATGGCGGTGAACTCACGCAGTCCACCGCTGCGCACGGTCAGCACATCCGCGTGCATGAAGCCGGCGTCCAGCAGTTCGCGGATCACATAGCCCGGGCCGCCTGCGGCCTGGAACTGATTCACATCGGCGCTGCCGTTGGGGTACACGCGGCTCAGCAGTGGCACCACATCAGACAGGGCCGAGAAGTCGTTCCAGTCGATGACGATGCCGGCGGCGCGGGCCACGGCCACCCAGTGAATCAGGTGGTTGGTGGAGCCACCGGTGGCCAACAAGGCCACCATGGCGTTGACGATGCAGCGCTCGTCCACCACCTTGCCAATCGGCGCAAAGCGTTTGGATTTTGTAATGCCTAACACCGTGCGCACGGCCTCACGGGTCAACTCCTGGCGCACGTCCTGGCCGGGGTTGATGAAGGCAGTGCCGGGCACATGCAGGCCCATGGCTTCGAGCAGCATCTGGTTGCTGTTGGCCGTGCCATAAAAGGTACAGGTGCCTTCGCCGTGGTAGGCCGCGCTCTCGGCAGCCAGCAGCTCGGGGCGGCCCACCAAGCCTTGGGCGGCTTTCTCGCGGACTTTGGCTTTTTCGTTGTTGGGCAGACCCGATGTCATGGGGCCGGCGGGCACAAACACGGTGGGCAGGTGGCCAAAGTGCAGTGCGCCAATTAAGAGGCCAGGCACGATCTTGTCGCACACGCCCAGCATCAGCGCGCAGTCAAACACATCGTGGCTCAGCGACACGGCGGTGGCCATGGCAATGGCGTCGCGGCTGAACAGGCTGAGCTCCATGCCGGGGGTGCCCTGTGTTACGCCATCGCACATGGCGGGCACGCCTCCGGCCACCTGGGCCGTGGCGCCGTGCTTGCGGGCTTCCAACTTGATGAGGTCGGGGTAGTGCTGCAGTGGCGCATGGGCCGAGAGCAGGTCGTTGTAGGCGTTGACGACACCAATGTTGGCGCCCTTCTCTTCCACGATGCGGAGCTTGTCCAGCCCGGTGACGCGGGTCTTGTCGGCGTCGGGCATGGCGGCAAAGGCGTGGGCCACGTTGGCGCAGCCCATGCGGTCGGCGCCGGGTTTGCGGTTGGCCGCCAGCTCCAGTTGGGCCAGGTAGGCGGCGCGGGTAACCACGCTGCGCTCCACGATACGGCGGGTAACGGCCTCAACAACGGGGTGCAATGCAGGGGCGGCGGGGCGGGAATTGGTGGTGTCTGTCATGGCATTTCTGTAACTAAATTACACGTTCTATGGTAACTGGGAAACCCCCTCTTGAGAAGGTAGACGGTTACCAAGCAGTTACCAATTTCGGTGGGGCGGATAATGGGGGTCAACTTGCCTTCAAAACACCATGAAAAAAACATTCCAACTGACCCAAGAGGGCAAAAACCGTGATCGCGTGGTGGAAGCCGTTAAAAACGAAGTCCGCAAATACCAGCAACGCGAACAGCGCAAGGCCCTGCCCGAAGGCGTTGACTACTGGGACTTCGACTGCAAGGTCGGCGCTACGGCCGACACGGCCCAAGCCCTGCACGTTGCCGAGTTGACCGCCGCTATCAACGCGGTTGTTGCCGCTGAAAGCGCCACGCTGTATGTCGAACTGCTGGTCAAGCCCGGCGTGCGTACCGCGCGGCCACGGGCAACGCAAGAATCTGATCCTGATTCCGATTTCGAGTAACCAGCTGCCAAGCGCCCTTGGCTCGGCGTTGATTTAGCCCCCCAGCGGCGGCAACTTGCCCGCCGCGCGCAGCTTGTCTTTCTTGCTGGGGCGCAGTCCCTTGACCCCGCCGTTGCCCTGCACTGGGGCGGCGGCTATCGGCACCGCGACCTCGGTAGGCTCAAAGCCCTCAATCTGCTCGCGCGGCAGGCTCAAACCCTGGCGCTTTTCAATCAGACGGAAATGGGCTTCGGTGTCGGCGGTGACAAAACTCACCGCCTCACCACTGTGCCCCGCCCGACCCGTGCGGCCAATGCGGTGCACGTAGTCGGTCGCCGAGCGGGGCAAGTCGTAGTTCACCACCACCGGCAGTTGCGCAATGTCGATGCCGCGTGATGCCAAGTCGGTGGTGATCACCATGTCCCAGCGCTTGGCCTTGAATTCGTCCAACACCTGTTCGCGCGCGCCTTGGCTCAGCTCGCCATGAAACGGCGCGGCAAAAATGCCGACCTTGTAGAGCTTCTCGGCGACGATCTCGGCCGCATGCTTGGTGGCCACAAACACCAGCACGCGCTTCCAGCCCCGGGTCTTGAACAGGTGGCGCAAAAGTTGGGTGCGCTTGGGGGTGTCGACTGCAATAGCGCGCTGCAAAATGACGGCGTCCGTCGCGGGCGCCGGTGCCACTTCAATCTTCACCGGCTCCCGCAGCAGTTGGTCGGCCAGCTTTTGTACGCCCTCTTCAAAGGTGGCGGAGAACAAGAGGTTTTGCCGCTGCGCCGGCAGCAAGGCCAAGATGCGGCCCAACTCTTCGGCAAAGCCCAGATCAAGCAGACGGTCTGCCTCGTCCAACACCAGCGTAGACACCGCGCCCAGCTTGAGCGCGTTGTGCTCCACCAAATCCAACAACCGGCCGGGCGTAGCCACCACCACATCAGCACCGCCGCGCAAGCCCATCATTTGCGGATTGATCGACACGCCGCCAAACACCACCGCCACCTTGACGGGCAGTGGCAAATGCTGGGTCAGGCTGCGAAAGACTTCGCCCACTTGGGCCGCCAGCTCGCGCGTTGGCACCAGCACCAAGGTACGCACGCGGCGCGGTGCGTGGGGGTTTTGGGTTAGCAGGCCTTGCAAGGCCTGCAGCACGGGCAAGGCAAAGGCACCTGTTTTGCCCGAGCCGGTTTGGGCTTGGACCTGAACATCCTGCCCGCGTAGCACGGCGGGCATGGCCTCAATTTGTACGGGGGTGGGCACGGTCCAGCCCAGATCGGCGGCCGAGCGCAACAGGCCAGGTGCGAGGCCAATGGTTTGGCCGAATTGTGTAAATGACATGGCTGTAGTGTGACCGGGTTTGCAGGCACAGAACAACCCGACCCTTAAGCTTTCAGGCAACAACCCACTTTGACGTGGGTCGCCAAGCTTCGCAAAAGCCCAGTCACACCTCGGGACACCATGAATCACCGTGCACGGCCAGATGGTTTTCCGCCCTGCGCAAGTCATCCACGGTGTCAATATCCAACACACAGCCGGCATCGGACACTACAAATTTCATAGCTGCTCGCGTAGATACCAAGCGGGCTGCACCCTGATTTCCTTCTAAATTGGCGAGCGCCACGCCACACCAAGGCGCAAAACGCACCGGATGGCCGCGCTGGCCTTCAAACACCGGCAGCAATACATCCACCGGCATGTCGGCGCGGGCGATGGCCAGCAGCGTGGCGGGCTGCACCAACGGCAAATCGGCCGGTAAGACCATCCACCCCCCTGCGGCGTCTTGCGTCGCCCGCACGGCGGCGGCAATGCTATCGCCCATGCCGGGGTGGCCCGCGTCTTCGAGGCGCCAGCGCAGGCCGCTGGCTTGCACCGCGTCCAGCGTGCGCTGCAGCACCGTCTTGCCGCACAGGTCGGCTTGCAGTTTGTGGGTGGTTCCTCCCGACGCCAGAAACCGCTCACCCCGGCCTGAGGCCAGCACCAGCACCACCGGCAAGCGGTCGGCGTCGGCTAGCAAAGGAGGCGTCGCGGAGTGCATCGCGGTGATGGTAGCCCAGCCGCCACGCTGACCCAGCGCAAGCCTAGGCTATTGCCGCCTGCCTATACTGCCCACATGACCTCCATTGCCGACCTCCGCAAAAGCTACGAACGCGCCGAACTGGACGAAAAAGCCTCGCACGCCGACCCCTTGCAACAGTTTGACCAGTGGCTCCAAGAAGCCATCAGCGGCGAGGTGCCCGAGCCCAACGCCATGACGCTGGCCACCGTGGGCAGTGATCTGCGCCCTTCCACCCGCGTCGTGCTGATCAAGGGCTATGACGCAGGTGGCATCGTCTGGTACACCAACTACGCCAGCCGCAAGGGCCAAGAGCTGGCTGGCAATCCGTTTGCCGCGCTGCAGTTTCACTGGGTAGAACTGGAGCGCGTCGTGCGCATTGAAGGCGTGGTGGAGAAGGTCAGCGACGAGGAGAGCGACGCCTACTTTCACAGCCGCCCGCTGGATTCGCGCATTGGTGCGTGGGCCTCGCCGCAAAGCGAGGTGATACCGGGGCGCACGGTGCTGGTGACCAATGCCGCCAAGTACGCCGCCCAATTTTTGCTACAACCGCCGCGCCCGCCGCACTGGGGCGGCTACCGCCTCAAACCCGACAACTGGCAGTTCTGGCAAGGTCGCAAGAGTCGCTTGCATGACCGGCTGCGCTATTCGCTAGCGCAAGACGGCGGCTGGGTGCGCGAGCGCCTTGCACCTTAACCACTTCAGGCCAGCGCTAGGTCATAAAGCCGGAAACGGCCAGTGGATTTGCGCGAACTCCGACCGCGCTCTGCCCCCGTGCTTGGCAGCGTAGAGCGCACTGTCTGCAACAGCCAAGAGTTTCTCTACCGTTTGGTCGGAGGACTCTGACAAGTCCTTGGGTGGCAAACCCGACCAACCGTTGCTGAGCGAGTCAAAACTCGCTATCCCGACCGACACGGACAACGTCCCTCTGTCCGACCCCGAGTGCGCAATGGCGGCTTGGCGTACGGCATCGTGAATGGCTGCAGCCACCACACGCGCACCGGTCTGATCCGTGTCCGGCAGAACCACCACAAACTCCTCGCCACCATAGCGCGCCACACAATCTCCCGGGCGCACAGCTTGGGCTTGCAACACATTGGCAACTGCAATCAACGCCTGGTCACCTTGCAAGTGCCCATACACATCGTTGAAGCGCTTGAAGTGATCGATGTCGATCATCAGCAGTGACAAGGCGCGTTGGGTGCGTAGTGCTCGCAGCCACTCTTTGGACAGCGTCTGGTCCAACAAGCGCCGGTTGGACAAATGGGTCAACCCGTCGGTCGACGCCAAGCTGCGCAGCCGGTCCAACGCAGTCTTGAGCCGCAATTGGGTTCTAACCCGCGCAGCCACGATGGACGGGCGAATGGGTTTGGCGATGAAATCTGCAGCACCTAGCGCCAGACCAGCGGCTTCGGTTTCGTCGTCGCTGCGGCTGGTCACAAAAATCACCGGTACCTCTGCCAAACTAGGTGCGGCCCGCATGGCCTCCAGCAGCTCAAACCCTGTCATGCCGGGCATCTCCGCGTCCAGCAGCATCACATCGGGAGGGTCGTCTAGGGCCAGCCGCAACGCAACGGCCCCGCTGGTGGCAAACCGCAGGCGCCCAATAGCGGTCAGCGCTTTGCTCAGCACCTGAATCACGGTGGGATCGTCATCCACCAACATGATGCTGGGTTTTCGCTCTTCCGGATGCGGCATGTTTTGGTCTCTCTACAACGGTGCGTTGAACTTAGCTTAGTTTGCCAGTAGTTTCTAGAAACTGCTGCGCGCCCGCAAAATCCAATTGCTCCATCAACGTCTGAAATTGGTGGTACTTGGGGGCACCCCAGCGTACCAACAAGGCCTGCGATATACGTTGAAACTCTTGGCCCGCTGAAAGATCCTGCTGGCGCAGCAGCGCCAGCAGAGCTTCCAGAGAAACCTCAGCGCCACCAGCCGCACCAGCCCGCAAGGCCAAAGCCTGGGCGTTGGCGGCTTGGTGTGCCTCCAACAAAGGGGTCGCGGCTTTGCCAAGTTTTTCCAAGGCCAATGTCAGCGACTTGACGATGGCCTGTACAGCGGGGCCTGCCGCACCAGCACGCAACGCCGTTTCGGCCAATCCCGCCAATTTGTGAACCTCGGTGACCCCCAGCAGACCGGACGATCCGCGCAGCTTGTGCATGCGCGCCATCAAGGCCTCCCGCTCCAACACCGCCGTACCGACAGCCATCGACAACAGACCCTCACTGTCGTACTCGTTCAGCAGCCGCCCCAACAAGCTCAAAAACATATCGGCGTCCTGGCCCAACCGCGAGGCCGCTGCTTTGGCGTCGACCCCCGCGATGGCGGGCCAGTTCTGGGGCAAATCGTGCTGCTGGCTGCCAGGCTCCAACCGAATGGCCGCTCCGCGTGCCTGCTCGATGGTTTTGCGCAAGGTTCGAATCAGAACAGGCGGGTCCAACGGCTTCGTCAGAAAGTCCGTCATTCCCGCTGACTTGGCCTTGAGGCGCTCTTCATTCAAGGCGCCAGCCGTGAGTGCAATGACTGGCAAATGCGTGAGTTTCAAATCCGCCCGAATTCTGCGGGTTGCCTCATACCCATCCATCACCGGCATTTGCACATCCATCAGCACAGCGTCAAACCTTATCTCAGCCGTTTCCAAGCGCGCAACAGCTTGCGCACCATCCATCGCCGTCGACACGATGGCCCCCTCTCGCTCCAGCAATCGTTTGGCGACTTCCAGGTTAATGGCACTGTCATCCACCACCAACAGTTGCACGCCAATCAACCATTTCGAATCCACCGAATCGACTTTAGTCGACATAGCCACCCGATCAGTGTTGCCCGTATGGCGCGCTACAGCATGGTTCACCGCGTTGAAAAGCTCCGACGGTCCAACCGGCTTGGCCAGTATTTCATCGGCAAGCTGCTGCTGATCTAGCGCTGCGATGGCAGAACGATCGTGCCCAGTCACCATCACGACGGCGGGTAAACGCTGCCGTCCATGTATCTCAACCAGTTTCTGAAGCGTCGCCAATCCGTCCATCAACGGCATATTCCAGTCGACGATCAAAGCATCTGGTAATTTCACACCCGGCTTGCTGAAATGCGCCAACAGCGACTCACCCGATCCAAACTCAGCCGCCCGCCAGCCCAAGGACTTGCAGACGCGCGCAAGAATCTGTAAATCGACATCACTGTCATCAGCGATAGCAACTTCCAAGCTCGGCGCCACGTTGGTATCTTGCGGGGCGACGTCACTATCGCAGTGCACCAACGGCAGGCGAACCCAAAATTCACTGCCTTGCCCCAGCGTACTGTTGACCCCCACCGTGCCGGACATCAAGCTCGCCAACCGCCGCACGATGGACAGGCCCAGCCCGGTGCCACCAAACTGCCGCGTGGTGGTCGAGTCCGCTTGCACAAACGGTGAGAACAATTTGTCAAGAACCTCAGGGGCTATGCCAATGCCAGAGTCCTTCACTGACCAGCGCAACCAAGGACTATCCGCAGCGCTTTCTCCGGGTTCCACTTTCAACTCCACCCGCACCGCACCCTGTTTGGTGAACTTGATAGCGTTGCTGACCAGATTGACCAAGATCTGGCGCATGCGCAGAGGGTCCCCCATGATCAGGGGTGGTACTTTCTCCATGCCGTGCACCTCCAGAGCAATGCCTTTGGCATCCACCTGCGGCGAAAACAGGTGGCCCAGCTCTAGCAGCAAGTCACCCGGCACCATGGGCACACTCTCCACCGACAACTCGCCCGCTTCAATCTTGGCCAAGTCCAGCACGTCGTTGATGATGCCCAGAAGTGAACGCCCCGCAATTTGCAGCTTCCCCAACAGTTGCCGCTGGTCGGCGGTCAATGTGGTGGACTCCAACAGATGGGCGATGCCGATCACCGCGTTCATGGGTGTGCGGATTTCATGGCTCATATTGGCCAAGAACATGCTCTTGGCTGCATTCGCGTTCTCTGCCACTTCTTTGGCTGTCCGCAAGGCTGCTTCTGACCGCAATCGTTCAGAAATATCTTGAGCGAGCCCCAAATACCCGACGATTTGCCCCAACTCGTCGCGAATAGCCGTAATCGCCAAAAACACGGGGATGTGGTGACCCAACTTATGTACATAGGTCCAGACACGTTGATCCGCACCATCACGCTCCGCCAAGTACACCAGCGTCTTTGCTGTCGGCATTGGTCGACCGATTTCTCGGGATAGCTCTGCATTGCGCGCCAACAGTTCCGACCGCAGGTGGATTGATGCCGTAGTTTGCACAGCCACCATCTCAGAAGCCTCATACCCCAATAGTCTCTCAGCACCCGAATTGAAAATGGTAATCACGCCCTTGGTATTCGTCGCGATAACAGACACCTCTGTCGCAGCGCTGAGCACACTGGCCAGCAGGTTGGCAACTTCCTTGACTTTCAGTTCGGCCAATTTGACGGCGGTGATATCTTGGAGGGTGCCGTACATCCATTCGGGTGCGCCATCTGCTGTTTGGGTAACCACCCGACCTCGTGCTTGCACCCAAACCCACTCTGCGTTGCGGTGCTGCATGCGAAAATCACACGCGTAGAAATCGTCTTTTCCGGCAAAATGCGCTTGCAACATCGTATCTGCGCGGGCCTTGTCGTCAGGATGAATCAAGGTTTGCCAGACCCGGACGTTGAGCGGATCCAGTTCGGCCAAAGTGCGGCCCAGCATGCCTGCCCCGCGGTCATTAATTCTGGTTTCCCCGGTCCGCACATTCCACTCCCAGGTCCCGACATTGGTTCCCGTCAAGATGTTGTTCAACCGCTCCTGCTGTCGCTGTAAATCAAGGGTCCGGTCTCCGACCTGTTTTTCCAAGTTACGGTTCAGGTCCAAAATGCCCTGACGGGCTTCGCGCTCCAGTGTGATATCCCGCAGCGTGACAGAGACGGCCACCGCGGAGTCTTCGCTTTGATTCGCCAAGGCTACCGAAGACATATCAAAAGTCAGACCATTGCGGTCTTCGACCTGTACCGAACCACCTTGGTGCCCGGTAGACGAACCTATGTTTGGCTGTAGGGCGCCCAGAGGAAAATCCATGCCCGTCACGTCGGTCAATGGACGGCCGATGGCACCGGATTCACCCACACCAAACATCTGCTGCGCCGCTAGGTTCCAGGTCACCACGTTGCCGTGCGCATCCAAGCCCACAATGGCGTCCATGCTCTGGTCCACAATCGCTGCCATTTGCAGGCGTTGCTGGCGAACCTGCAGCGAACGCTGGACGCTGGCCCAGTAAAGATACAGCATGAGCAGCGCAATAGCCCCACCCACCAATGGTGCCGTCAACCGGATCAGCACGACATCCATGGTCTCCATTCGCATTTGTTTTTCGGGGTAGCTCGCAATAAACCTCAAGACGCCGGTCTCAGACGCACTGTTGGGCCTGAGTGTGGTGCTGGCCACCAGGAATTGCCCCTCCTCGTTTTTCCAGAACTGGGTGCTCAGCGAAAGGATGGTCTGCGGCGTTCCTTGTGGAGAAAAATCGTCCTGCCAGCGGCGGCGTTCACCCAAATCAAACCCAAACTGCTTTCCCGCATAGGGGTGCAGCAAATAGTCACCGTCGCCATTGGTGATGTACAAGGTACCGCCGTTGGCAAGCCGCGTCGCGGCGGACGACACGCTGTCGGCTATATCCACATTGAAGATCACGATGCCAAAGACCGTACCGTCGGGTCGGTGTACCGGCGTCGAATACCGAATCGTGGGGCGGTACGGAACTTCCAACGCGCCGTTTTCCCGATTGAGGTCCACAGACGACACCAGCGTTTCATTGGCAGACAACCGTTGGGTTTCGAGCAAATAGTCCCGGCTTCCTTTCTTTTGCAGCGCGCTTTCGGGCACCACCTCGATACGCCCGGCATTTCTTTGAACCCGGACCAATTCACGCCCGCCGTCGGCCAGCCCTATAAAACGGGCTTGATAAATCTCGGGATTCGATACCAAGAATGCTGAAAAAATTTGCTGCAAGCGCAGTTGCCAGAGCTCGCGGGTGGAATTTGCCTGCGCATCAAGGCCCGTTTTCTCCGCGCGGACGAGACCCTGTATGGGGGGGGTATTGGCCAAAAACATCAGGGTTTTCCGCCGCACATCAAGTGCCGTGGTAAGGCGGGTCACCCGTCCGTCGACCACTGACGCAAGCGCTTGCCGTGTCCTTTCCTGCGCAATGGCCCACTCGCGGTCGTAGGTCACCAACAAAAACCCCACCATGAAAATCACGTAGAGCAAAAATGCCTGCCCCACCAGCTGGCTCGTCAAAAAGTTGTAAAGACTGACCTTTCGCCCCGTCACATCCCCGCGCGCCTGGTCTCCGTAGCGCCTACGCAGCAGAACAACCGTCGTTAACAGGCCCAGCAACACACTGACCAACGCGCCGATCCCCATGACACTGACCAACGCTACCTGCGACAGGCCGTCTTCCAAGGCGGGCAAGGCGCGCGCGCGCAGGGTCCACTTCGTGCCGAATACTTGGAGGTCGCGTTGGTTGGACAGCGCGGGGGGAGCGACGGTCTTGCTGGCGCCAGACTCGGAGTCAAAAAACGGTTGCGCTTCCCCTCCAAACGTCAGCTCAATGGCGAGGGCGTTGCCCGCAGGGTTCAAGCCTTTGAGCACCTCGTCGACCACCAAGGGAGCATAGACCCAGCCGATCGTAGAGTTCAGCCGAGCGTCTGGTGTATGCGTTGGGGCGCCTTTCCGGTAGACCGGTAGAAGTAGCAAAAAGCCCCGGCGCGGCGCCCCCCCCGCCTGCACCAGGGTAATGGGCTCCGACAGCCGGGGCTGGCCTTCGCGTGCGGCCGCTTCAGCGGCAGCCTTGCGGCTGGACTCCGAGGCGAGATCCAGACCGGCGGCACCCGTATTCGCCTCCTGGGGGTAGATGTATTCAATAACGAAGCGCTCGCCCGTATGGGGCGCTAGCTCACGAATCTTGAAGTCTTTCGCGCCGTCGGCCCGGGCCCGCGCCTCAAACACCGCGTCGTTGCCGGCAGCACTGCGCCGAATAAACCCAAAACCTCTTGCACCGGGAAATTCACGCGACGATTCGCGGCTGGCCATATAGGCCTCAAACATCGTTCGGGTGATTGCTTCGCCACCCGCTGCGATGACTGCACCCCGCGCGCCGCGCAACCCGTATTCGTACAGGGCAAAGCTTTTGGTGATTTCGTCGGCCGCCTCGTTTGCCAATACCTTGAACCGGGCCTCCACCTGCGCCTGGTTATTGGTATGCACGTACCAGCTCACCAAGGCACTGATCAGCAGCCCAGCGAAACCGGTCCATATCCCCACACGACGCGGTGTATTCCACAATCTGCGCATTGCGTTGGTCTCCCCGATGGATCCAACCTTGTGGTCAGTCCTGCAAGGATGATAGTTCAGCCCGCAGCAAATTGAACGTCCTTGAAAACCCGAAGAACCTAGATGGCAGCGTCGCTGTCAGGTCACCCACAATGGCAACAGGTACATCACCAGCGTGACGGTGAACAGCGCCACGACGGTAGACACCACCACACTGGCCGTCACCAAGTCTTGCGCCTTCTGGTAGCGCTGCGCAAACAAAAACACATTGGCCCCGATGGGCATGGCCGCCGCCATGACCAGCACCGTGAGCGTGATGCCGCGCAAGCCGGCGAAGTAACCGACCACCGCCATGAGGGTGGGGTGCAGCAGGTTCTTGATGCTGGCGATCACCAAGGCGCCCTTCAGGTGCGGGCCAATCGAGGTTTTCGCCAGCGTCACGCCCATCAACACCAGCGCGACGGGGCTGAAGGCATTGCCCAGCAATTGCAGCGGCCGGTCCACCACCTCGGGCAATACCCAACCGGTTTGGGCAAACAGCAAACCTGCGATGATGGGCATGGGCACCGGGTGCAACACCGCATTTCGCATCGCCAAGCCGATAGTTCGCACATGGCTGCGGGGCACATCATTGGCATGCGCCTGTTCGCGGGCTGTGAACAGCTCCAACACCACGGTGGTCATGGTGAGCAGCACCAAGGAGTGCATAGAAATCAGCGTGAACAGCACCACCAACGCTTCCTTGCCATAGGCCAGGCCAATGAGGGGAATGCCAATCATGGCGGTGTTGCTGAAAATACCGGACAGCGCCAACACTGCAGCCCGGCTACCGCCCCCTTGCGCCAGCAACAGGACAAAGAACAAGCCCCCTGCCACGACGAAATACAAGGACATGGAACGGAAATCGACGTGGGCCACATCCACCGTGGACATGGTGCGAAACAGCAGCGCCTGAATCAGCACGAGGAACACCAGATTGGTCAGGTCCCGCACCGCCTCTTGGCGAATGGCGTTGAACCGCCCGCTGACATAACCCACCAAAATCAGCAGGACGACAGGTAGGAGAGACGAAACGACGGGGTTGTCGAGCGGCATGCAGCGGCTACTTCACCGCCACGGCATCGGTCACGCGGTAGTACAGGCCATAAGGGTCGTCGTGCAATACGGCAAACTGCCCTTCCACCACGACCACGTCCAGCGAATAGCGCACCGGGGTTTTGGTTTTGACCTCCACCATGCTTTCGGGCCCGCCGGGTAAGCAAAATGAACAGGTCAGCGGCACTGAACTGAGCAAGAAATGGGTTTGCTT
>JAXHOO010000068.1:0-19073 GCA_034519365.1 Rhodoferax sp.
GCGTAGAAACTGGTTTTGGCGTGGCGCCCCCAGTATGCTGAGATCAATTGGACGGGGCTCGACTTCAGCCAAGCCCAGCTTGATTCGGTCACCAGCCTGAACAAAACCGACTGGAAGGCTGAGCTGGCCCTGCATTCGGAGTTGTTTGCCCAACTGGCCTACCATTTGCCCAAGGAACTCGAAGAGACGCAAACCCTATTAGCGCAGCGCTTGGCAGCCTGAGCGGGGGAAAAGAGCTGGCCGGCCGTGCAAGCTGTCAGGGCTAGACATGAAAAAGCCACCTCAAGGGTGGCTTTTTCTATGGACGTGCCTTTAAGGCGCGTACCGCTGATTCGGTGCTTTGTGACTTCGTTGCGGCTGCGCATCACAGCGTGTTGCAGTTCGGCCATGATGGGGGGGTCGCGGTTGGCGCATTCCCACATCTTCTCTTCCATGCGGCGTTCTTTGGCAGCTTAAAGGACGCTGTGATCAAGCGCGATGCAATGGAGGACATCTTGCGCAGGGGTGGCGCCAGCAAGGCCAAAGCGGCGCGAATGCCACCGTCCACAGAGCAACCCAACCTGCCAACAGGTGGCCGTCCGTCCAGGTATCGATCACTTGGCCGGCAAACCACCAGCAAAGCGGACAACACGGCAGCCAGCAACATGCCAGCCAGCGTACGGGGAGCCGGCGGTCTTGCGGGTTGCGAGCTGCAGGCGCCCGTACAGCAGGAGCAGCGTCAAAATAGGCGTAAGAAAGTACTTGTGTCATGGTCAACTCCTTCAATCAAAGGGGAACTTACTGGGGTTAAATCTTTGAGATGGATGAAATCGGGGGGTTTTCCCTCGTGCGATTCAACTTTATGTTGGTGATGTTTGCTATTCACCGGACTTATGATTGAGTGATGTCCAAACCCAGCATCAATTTGCGCACTTTCGACCTGAACCTGCTCAAGGTGTTTGACACCGTGATGGCCGAGCGCAGCCTGACCAAAGCGGCAGAGCAACTGGCTCTGACCCAACCCGCCGTGAGCAACGCCCTGCGCCGCCTGCGCGACACGCTGGGCGATGAGTTGCTGGTGCGCAAAGGCCGCAGCCTGGAGCCCACCGCGCGCGGCCAAGAGCTGAGGCTCTGCGGTGCGAGACATCTTGCACAAATTGCAAACCGCCTCAGCGCCCGCCGTGTTTGAACCGGCAACGGCCGACAACACCTTCGTGCTAACCATGGCGGATGCGACCGCAGGCCGGCTGATGCCCGGACTGGTAGCGGTACTGGCGCGCGAGGCGCCAGGCGGCACGCCGCGGGTGCGTTCTACTGACCACGCGCGACCTGCGCCGTGTTCTCGACGAAGGCGATGCTGACCTGGCTGTGGGCCACTTTCCGTCGGTGTTGACGGATTCACGGCGCGTGCGCAGTCGGGCGCAGCGGAATCGTTTTTGCACCACCGCCTGTTTGCAGGCGACTATGTGTGTGTGATGCGCAAGGACCATGCGATGGCCCAGGGCAAGTTCACCTTGGACCGTTTCTGCGAAGCCCAGCACCTACTGGTCAGCTTTTCGGGTCGGGCGTTTGGTTTTATCGACGAGTCGCTCACCAACCTGCGGCGCACACGGCGTGTGGTGCTCACGGTGAACCAGTTTTTTACCGCTGGCAAAGTGGTGGTGCACTCGGACCTGCTCACCGTGTTGCCGCGCCACTTTGTCAATGTGACCGGGTTTGCCGACCAGTTGGTGATCCGCGAGCTGCCGTTCAAGGTATCGCCCATCCAGGTAGACGCCCTGTGGCACCAGCGCCTCGACAGTGATGCCGCCCACGCTTGGCTGCGCGGGCAAATTGAAGTGCTGGGTTCGCATCTGTTCTCACTATGAAAATTCAGCTGCTATCCGACCTGCACCTAGAAGTACACCCCCCACTGGAAGCCCACGCCGCTGCCCGGCGCCGACCTGTTGGTGCTGGCCGGTGATGTGGGCTCTTACCAGCCCGGCTCGCTGCTACTCGATCAGGATTTTGGGCTGGGCCGGTTTTCTCCGTTGCAGGGCTGGCCGACCCCGGTGGTGTTTGTGCCGGGGAACCACGAATACGACACCTTTGACTTTGATGCGGCCCACGAACGGTTGCAGGCGACTTGTCTGCGGTTGGGCATTCACTGGCTGGAGCGCGAAACCCTGGTGCTAGGTGGCGTGCGCCTGGTGGGCACCACGCTATGGACTGACTTTGATGCACTCAATCCGCAGGCATCTGGTCCCCACAAGACGGGAGCCCGGCCCCCCGTCAATTCGCTGGCGCAGCAGCTCAAGGCGCGCGAGAAAGCGTTTCGCGCGGCCAACTACTACCTGAAGAAAACACTGACCACAAGGCACGGCGCACCTTGGTTGGCCGAGGGGCTGCGCGAGCAGGCGCTGGTCTGCCAGGCTTGGCTGCGCGCCGCGCTGGCCCAGCCGTTTGACGGCCCCACCGTGGCCATCACCCACTTTGCGCCCAGCCTGCACAGCGCGGACCCGCGGTATGGGCTGGTGCCGGGCACGGCTGGTTTCTGCAACGCGCTGGACGATTTGCTGCCGCACGCCCAGTTTTGGCTGCACGGGCACTTGCACGCACCCAGTGACTACCGCGTGGGCAGCTGCCGCGTGGTGGCCAATCCGCTGGGCTATGCGCGCAAAAATGAACAGCTAGCGTATCGGCCGGAGCTTTTGATAGAAATTGGCACCTAGCCCTTACAGAAATTGCGCGAGCAGCTCCTGCTTTCGTAGCAATTCGAACGCACACATTGACAACCCGTGCCCCAGTACGGGCCGGCCTTGTCACAGACCCGGATCGACCGCGACGCGCAAGAAGCTGGCGAAGCGCGGAACGCCGGTGTCGGTCTCGCCGCGGTAGCGGTAGGTCACCCAGCTGCCTACGGGGGTGGATTGCGCCGCTGTGCATCGCTGAAGCCCGTACCCAGCTTGAAACCTTGTCTGGTGCGCCCTTCCACGACCACGGGCTCCACCCACAGCGCGCCCAGTTGACCCGCGTACTTGCCCCGGCCCGGCACGTGGTTGACCACGCGCGCTTCGGCGTCGTCAAAGGGTTTGAACTTGCGCAAATCGTCGCTGCGCCGAGCCACATAGTGGGCGCTGCCCCGGTGCAGCATCAGCCCTTCGCCGCCGGCTTGTACCGTGGTGCGCAGCTGGGCTTGCAAGGCTGCGGTGGTGCTGGCGGGCGACTGGTCCACTGCCAGTACCCAGGGCTGATGGATTTGCTGCACCACGGCCCGTAGTGCGGGGATGCGCTCATCAAACTGGGCGCCGTGCGCGGGCAGGTCAAACACCCGGTACTGCAGTTTGCGCCAGGCAGCTTCGTCGGGCGTCTGGTCGCGCACCGTAGACACCGCCTGAGAGAACTGACCTCGGCCTACCCACAGCTCACCGTCCAGCGGTACGCTGGGCCAGCCGGCCGTGAACCACGCGGGCGCGGCGATGGGGTTGCCAGCACGGGTCAGCAGTCGGTGACCGTCCCAGTAGCCCCGCACGCCGTCGAATTTTTCGCTGACCCAAAAGCCGCCCAAGTCTTGTTTCACATCCCAAGACTTGGCCAACATCAGCGGTGCTGCGAGGCCGGATGCAGCCTGTGCGCCCGCTGGCACACAGCAACTGGCCAAGGCCAGTAGCAGACTTCGGCGCCCGGGTTGTGGGAGCGAAGGCAGCGGATGAAAAACTGACATGGTGACTCCCTGATCATTGTTATTGACCTGCGAGCGTAGTACGTATGGCGAAACCGCGTCAACAAAGTTGGCTGTTTTTGCGCATAACAGCGGGGTGTTTGACGTAAGACAGTGCGCTGCGTAACCGGGCTATTACACTGGCGCAAAATTCACACAAGGAGTACCCATGAAAGTCCTGTTGGCGGTCGACGGCAGCAGCTACAGCAAGAAAATGTTGGCCTACCTAGCGACGCACGACGCCTTGCTGTCGACGGACCATGACTACACCGTGTTCACCGCCCAGCCTGCCTTGCCAGCGCGTGCCCGCGCAGCGTTGGGCAAAGAGGTGGTGGAAGGCTATTACCAAGACGAGTCCGCCAAGGTGCTGGGGCCGGTGTTGAAATTTCTGCAACGGCATGCCATCACTGCCAAGAGCAGTAGCAAGGTGGGCTCGGCTGGCCCCGCAATTGCCAAACTGGCTGAGCAGGGCCGGTTTGACCTGGTGGTGCTGGGCTCGCACGGCCATAGCGCCTTGGGGAACTTGGTGATGGGTTCGGTGGCTACGCAGGTGCTGGCAGAGTGCAAAGTGCCTGCGCTGCTGGTGCGCTAGCTCCAGCACTGCACTGTTGAGGCGGCGGGACAGTACCCAACTGCCACCGCTACGGTGGGCTACCAGCGCTGGTGCACCAGCGGCTTGGCGTATTGGGCATATATCGCGTCCAACGCGGCCATAGTCGCATCGCTCAGCGCGGGCATATCGGCCGCAGCGACGTTGTCGCCGACCTGGGCCGGATTTTTACCCCCGGGAATGGTGCAGGTGACGGCTGGGTGCATCTGGATCCAGCGCAGCGCCATTTGCGCCATGCTCATGCCAGCGGGTACCAAGGGGCGCATGGCTTCCACGGCCTGCAGCCCTACGTTGAAATTCAGGCCCGAAAAAGTCTCACCCTTGTCAAAGGCCGCGCCTTCGCGGTTGAAGCCACGGTGGTCGTCTTCGGCAAAGCTGCTCTGCGCGCTCATCTTGCCGCTGAGCAAGCCGCTGGACAGCGGCAGGCGTGCCAAGACGCCGACGCCGCGTTGTTGTGTCTGCGCAAACAGCAGCTCGGCCGGGCGCTGGCGAAACAGGTTGTAGATGATTTGCACGCTTTGCACGCCGGGGTATTCAATTGCTTTGAGCGCCTCTTCCACTTTCTCTACGCTCACGCCATAGTGGCGCAGCTTGCCCTCAGCGACCAAGTCGTCCAGCACGCCAAAGACCTCGGGCATGTAGAACACCTCGGTGGGGGGGCAGTGCAGCTGCAGCAGGTCGATGGCCTCGGTATTCAGGTTTTGCAGGCTGCGCTCTACAAAGGCCGTGAGGTTGGCTCGTGTGTAGCTGGCTGCGACATGGGGGTTCGAGCGCCGGCCGGCCTTGGTGGCAATGTAGAAGGGCTCGCTGCGTTCCTTGCGCAGGCGCGCCAACAGGCGTTCGCTGCGGCCGTCGCCGTACACATCGGCGGTGTCAAAAAAGTTCACACCGAGATCAAGTGCGCGGTGCAGCGCGGCCATGGAGTCGTTGTCGTCCACGGCGCCCCAGGTGCCACCAATGGCCCAAGCGCCAAAGCTTACGGTTGAAATGTTCCAGCCAGTGCGGCCAAGGGGACGGTATTGCATACAAGAGCGTTGAATAAAAACGCTATTGTATTAATAGCTGCTTGCGCAACAGCTACAAGGGCCAATAGCCATTTGGACTGGCAAGTCGTAAGTTGCCGGAAGCTCAGCCCACACTACCGAGTTTGAACACCGCCACCATCTGCACCAAACCCGTGGCCTGGGTCTTGAGCCCGCTGGCGGCGGCGGCCATTTGTTCGACCAAGGCCGCATTCTGCTGGGTCGTCTTGTCCATTTGGGAGACGGCCTCGCCCACTTGCGCCACGCCTTCACTTTGGGCGGCGCTGGCCGTGCTGATTTCTCCCATGATTTGGGTGGCTCGGCCTATGGCGTCCACCACCTCCTTCATCGTGGATCCCGCTTGGTTCACCAGCTTGGAGCCCGTCTCGACACGCGCCACACTGGGGTGGATCAACTGTTTGATTTCCTTCGCTGCGTCGGCGCTGCGCCCGGCCAAGCTGCGTACTTCGCTGGCGACTACGGCAAAACCACGCCCCTGTTCGCCGGCCCGTGCCGCCTCGACTGCGGCATTGAGCGCCAAGATGTTGGTTTGAAAGGCGATGCCGTCGATCACGCTGATGATGTCCTCGATCTTGCGCGAGGCGTCGTTGATGCTCTTCATGGTCTGCACCACTTGGCCAACCTCCTCACCGCCGCGCAGGGCGACGGAAGAGGCACTTTTCGCTAACTGGTTAGCCTGGCGTGCCGCATCTGCATTGGCCTTGACGGTGATGCTGAGCTCATCCATGGAGGCCGCTGTTTGCTGCAGCACGCTGGCCTGCTCTTCGGTGCGGTGGGACAGGTCGTGGTTACCAGCTTCAATTTCTTGTGATGCCTGTTCGACATGGGTGGCCGAATCTCGCACATTGGCAACCAGCTTGCTCAGGTTGGCCGACACGTCCGACAGGGCCCGTACGGTGCGTCCAGCCACGTCGTGCGGCTCAACATCGATGTTCAACGACAAATCGCCCTGCTCCAAGGCTGCGGCAATCGTCCCACCTTGACGGAGTAACTGCGTCAAGTAGCGCGTACTGGCGTAGCCGACCAAGATTGCCAAGATGACTGAAAATACGCTGACGCCCAGGATCAATCGCGTATTGAGCGTTGCCAGGGCATCTCCGTTGCTCAGAGACTGTTGCGCTGCACTAGCTTCGCGGCTCAGCAAAATGCTGACTTTGTCCACAGCGATGCGGTGTGCATCATTGAGCATGACCAGTGCGTTGGCCGCAGCGGCAATGTCACCAGCCGGTACCGAAAACACCCGGTCGTAGCCCGCGCGATAGTCGTTCACCGCTTCGACAATGGTTTTCAGATCGTCGGCACGTTCGGTGGCCTCCACACTGTCGCCACCTTTGGCGGCGAGTGTGTTGGCGTCAGTGATGGTTCTTTCAAACTCGGTCAGCTTGCCGCCCAAGCGCGCTTTCATGGAGTCGATCACGACGGCATTTTGTTGCAGCGCCAATGCGGCTACCACCTGTGTGGCGCCCAGTTGCAGCTCCTGTAGGGCGGGAGTCCAGAAGGCGCGCCTCTTCGATGTTGACCATGCCCTTGTCGGCGACGTTGTGCAGTTCATACGACATGCCGCTATTGGCAGTCCACGCCACCCCGGAGACAACCAGCAGGCACAGTGTGACAAGAATCGCGGGCAGTGCAATTTTGGTAGCCAAGGAGCGCCGCAAGAACCAGCGCCTTGGGAGGCCAAAAATGCCGCGAACTAACATGCCAAGGCGTCCGAATACGGTTCGGCGACCGGGGGGGGGTGGGATAGCAAGGTTCGACATTAAGATGTTCCTCAAGAGACTGTTTGCCGGTCTTCTTATGATTCCCTGAAACTCTGACTATCCGTCAGCGAATGCGCACCAACATAGTGCCTGAGTGCGGTACTTTCAGTCACATCAGTATTTACGCTTGGCATACTCCCGCTCGGCTATTTCCATGGGAAACACGCCTTCGCGACTCTGCACCCGTTTGGGAATGGGTTTGCCGTCAGCGGCCAGTCGCACCAAGTCCATGAGCTGCGGGCCAATCAGCGGGTTGCACTCCACAGTCACGTTCATTTTTCCGGCCCGCATAGCCTCAAAAGCGCCCTTCACGGCGTCAACACCAATCACAATTACGTCCTTGGCGGGTTTGAGCCCCGCCTCTTCCAGCGCCTGGATAGCGCCAAGCGCCATGTCGTCGTTGTGGGCATAGACCACTTGAATATTGTTGGATTCGGCCTTCAGAAAGGATGCCATCACGGTCTTGCCTTTCGGCTGCGTGAAGTCGGCCGTTTCCGAGCGCACGACCTTCATGCGCGGTACGGCCCGAATGACCTCGTCAAAACCGCGCTTGCGTTCGATTGCGGGGGCCGATCCCGTGGAGCCTTGTAGCTCGACGATGCGGATCGTGCCCGTTGGCTTGGCGTTGCGCAGCAGCCAGCGCCCCGCGCGACGGCCTTCTTCTGTGAAGTCTGAGCCCAGTGTGGTGATGTAAAGATTGTCGTCCTGGGTCTCGACGCTGCGGTCGGTCAAGATAACGGGAATGCGGGCCTTTTTGGCCTCAGTCAGCACCTCATCCCAGCCCGTGGTGACGACAGGGGCCAACGCGATGACGTCGACCTTTTGTTGGATGAACGATCGGATGGCTTGTATTTGCAATGCTTGCTGGCCTTGGCCATCGACGAACTGCAGCTTCACGCCTGCAGCTTCCGCCGACTCCTGGATGGACTTGGTGTTGGCTGCACGCCACTGGCTTTCGGCTCCGACCTGTGCGAAACCCAGTACCAGACTGCGGTTTTGGGCCATGGACCGTGTGCCGGCGAAAGACAGCGCACTTGAAATAACCAGGGATCTTCTGTTTAGCATGGTCTGGCCCTCCTAGCGTACGAACTTTTGATCTGCCGTGATCATGGTCAGATCCACGTAGGTCGAACCGTTGTGGTTGCTCGGGGTGAACTTCACGCTGTAGCCTCCCATGTCATAGGGCTGCATGGTTTCCAATGCCTTGACGAATGCCGCCCGGGTCAGGTTGGGCCCGGCTCTGCGCAGACCTTCCGCAATCACCTTGGCCGCCAAATAGCCCTCCAACGAGCCGAAGCCCGGCTCCGCCTTCACCTCGGCCAGCACTTTGCTGTAAGCACGCATTACCGTGGAGTTGGGGCTCCAGGGGAACGGCACTACCTGGGACACCTGGATGCCACGACCACGCTCTTCGAGTTCCCGCGCCAACACTTGGCTTCCTACAAACGACAGGTTCCACAGCCACGGTGGGGAGGGAAGCTTTTGCATTTCCCGGATGAAGGCTACAGTTCCGCCATAGGCGGCTATCATGACTACGGCCTGGGGCTGGGTTGCCGTGATGTCTTTAACGGCCTGCGCGACGTCAATGCCATTGCGCTCCACAGAGCCATTGCCGACCAAGGTAAGTCCCCGCGCCTTCAATGCGCGCTCGACGCCCTGAAGCGCTAAGCGGCCATTGGCGTCGTTTTCATGGAACACCGCAATGCGTTTAAAGCCCAAGGTATTGAGGTGACGAACAATGGCCTCGGCCTCGTCCATGTAGCTGGCGCGAATGTTGAATACATTGGGGTTGAAGGGTGATCGCAGATCTTCGGCCCCAGAAAATGCCCCAATGAAGGGGATAGAGGACTGCGTGATCATCGGCAGCGTAGCCTGAGTCGCCGCACTGCCGACATAGCCTACCAACCCAAACACTTTTTCGTCGTTAATGAGTCGCTGGGTGTTGGCTGTAGTCCGTTCAGGCTCGTAACGGTCGTCCAGAATTTTCAGTTCGAGCTTGCGGCCGTGAATCCCTCCGCTGCGGTTCACTTCATAGAAGTGAAGGTTCACACCAAAGTTGAAATCCACGCCAAGCTGCGCCGCAGCACCCGATAACGGGGCTGACTGACCAAACACAATGGCGCCGTCGGTGACGCCTTGTGCTTGGGCGTGCAGTGCACAGAGGATTCCAACGCAGACCAACATCTTTCGAATCATGTCTTCTCCTCATGGCCGTACTTTGCGGCCCCCGGCTTGCACGGGATTTTGTTGTGAAACTCAAGCCAGAGGCTGGTCGGTCGGACCAGCCTCAAAATTCAACTGGACTTACGATCAGACTCAAAAACACGTTGCAACACACAGAACACGAAAAGCAAGATGCCAATCACAATGCGCGTCCACCAAGAGCTCAACGAACCGTCAAACATGATCAGCGTTTGAATGATGCCCAGTGTCAGCACGCCAAACAACGTGCCTGCCATGTAGCCCACGCCACCGCTCAACAGGGTGCCGCCAATCACGACCGCAGCAATGGCGTCCAGTTCCAAGCCCACTGCGTGCAGTCCGTAGCCCGATAACATATAGAAGGTGAAAATCACGCCACCCAGGGCTGCGCACAAGCCGCTAAATGCGTAGACCTGCACATTGGTGCGGGCTACGGGCAAGCCCATGAGTGTGGCGGAGTGCTCTGAGCCGCCCATCGCGTAGACCGTGCGGCCAAACTGGGTTGCGTGCGCGAGAAAGATAGCCAACAACAGCACCGCGATAGATCAGAATCGCACTGATCGACAACATGGGGCCATCCGTCCAAAGGTGAACCCGGGTTTGGGCCACAGAGGTATAGCCGGTTTCTGTAATGCTGATGGAGTCAATGCTGATCAGGTAGCACAACCCGCGTGCCAAGAACATACCGGCCAGTGTCACGATAAAGGGCTGCAGGCGAAAGCGCTGAATCAACCAGCCCATAAAGGCCCCGAACAGGGTCCCCATGGTGAGTACCAAGGGAATGGCGACCCACATGCTCCACTGGTGGTCTTGCACCAAGGCGGCTAAGACGATGGTGGACAGGGCCACGACCGAGCCTACCGAGAGGTCAATCCCGCCGGACAGAATAACGAAGGTCATCCCCACGGCGACCACGAGCAAGAAAGCGTTGTCAATGAGCAGGTTGAGAAACACCTGGGGGGCAAAGAAGCCGTTGTAGGCAATTCCTCCGTAAGTCGACATGACAGCAAACAGGGACACTGTTGCTATCAACGGAATGAATTTGCGAGGGATCTTCATGCTGCACCTCCGGACGGTGGGCGCACCACCAAGCCGTGCAACGCCCGGCGGAATTCTGCAGATTGCAAGAGCATGACCACAAACACGACGGCGGCTTTCACCACCAAGTTGATTTCAGGCGGCACCCCAATGGAGTAAATGGTGGAGGTGAGCGTTTGGATGATCAGTGCACCAATCATGCTGCCCGCCAGGCTGAATCGCCCCCCGTTAAGCAGCGTTCCGCCGAGCGTGACCGCCAAAATAGCGTCAAGCTCCAGCAAGTTGCCCGCGTTGTTGCCATCCGCGCTTTTGACGTTGGAGCTGACGATCAAGCCGGCGATGGCGGCCGTCAATCCACAAAAGGCGTAGACGCAAATGCTAATCAAGCGTTCGCGCACGCCCGCCAGACGGGCTGCTGCCGGGTTGATGCCAATGGCTTGGATGAACAAGCCCAAGGCAGTGCGGGTGACTGCCAAATGCGTCAGTATGTACACGAACGCCGCGATGAACAGGGCAAATGGCAGACCCCAAAGATAGCCACTTCCAATGAAGAAGTACGGTGGGTAATAGACCGTGATGATCTGGCCATCGGTAAGGAGCTGCGCCACACCACGACCCGCGACCATCAGGATCAGGGTGGCGATGATGGGCTGCAAGCCCAACTTGGCGACTAACAGGCCGTTCCACAGGCCGCAGCCCAGTCCGGCTAATAGGGCACAGATGATGGCGATCCACATCGGAAAGCGACTGACGTGGGCTGCCACGCCATCGGTGATCACCAGGGTTCCGCCGACCATAAGCGCCGCAACAGACGCGCTGATGGCGACGACAGCGCCCACGGAAATGTCGATGCCGCGCGTGGCAATCACCAAGGTCATCCCCAGCGAAACCAGCATCAGCGGTGCTGCACGGTTCAGAATGTCGATGACACTCCCATACAGGTGGTCGTCGCGCCACTCCAACTTCCAGAAGCCTGGGTTTAGACTGGCATTTACCGTCAGAATCAAAAACAGGGTGACAAGGGGCCAGAACAGCGAATGCGCGCGCATCCGCCCCCAAAGTGAAGTTTGTGTATTGGTCATGCTTGCCCCGCAATCATCGCGTAGACGGTGGCGTCTGACGTACCCGCAGGCAATTCGCCCACTTTGGCACGGTCACGCAATACCACGATGCGATCAGAGACGCGCACCACCTCTTCCATTTCGGAGGAGATAAACAGCACCGCCATTCCCTGTTTGGCCAGACTCAGTATTTCATTCATGATTTCTTGCTTGGCGGCGATGTCGATGCCGCGAGTAGGTTCATCTAGTACCAAAAGGGTGGGCTGCGTAGCCAGCCAGCGCGCCAACACCGCCTTTTGCTGATTGCCGCCGGAAAGCAGTCCAATGGGCGTGTCCGCATCCGGTGTTTTGATGCCCAAGGCCTTGATGTAGCTGTCGGCCATCTTGGTTTGTTCGGCTTGGCTGATGTAGGGCCACAGACCTTGGCGGGCTTGCAAGGCCAGCGCAATGTTTTCGCGTACCGACAGGTCGGCAATGATGCCTTCCGCCTTGCGGTCTTCGGGGCACAGTCCCAAGCCCAGTTTGATGGCCTTGGCTGGGGTGTCGATGTTCACCGTTTCGCCGTTGATGCAGATTTCCCCACCATCTTTCGGGTCCAGTCCAAACAGCAATCGCGCTAGCTCGGTCCGACCCGAGCCCAGTAATCCGCCCAAACCAACCACTTCCCCCGGGCGGATACCCAAGTCCATAGCCTTAACGTTGCCTCGGCGATTCAGAGCCTTGGTTTCAAGCCAATACGGCTCGGCATCGTGTTGATCCTTGGCGGTGGCCGTGTGTTCGGCCGCCACCATTTCTTTGCCTACCATGGCGGCGATCAGGGCCTTGTGGCCTAACTCGGCGGCTGGGTATTCGCCCACTAGTTCGCCATTGCGCAGCACGGTAATGCGGTCGCACAGGGCGTACACCTGGTCCAGAAAATGGGTGACAAACAAAATTGCCATGCCTTGGTCGCGCAACTGGCGCAGCACGCCATAGAGGCGCTCCACCTCTTCGTCATCCAGGCTGGAAGTAGGTTCGTCCAAGATTAATACCTGGGCAGAGATGCTCAGGCCACGGGCTATCGCCACCATCTGCTGTACCGCCACGGAGTAGCTCGAGAGTTTTTCGGTGACGTCAATATCTAGGTTCAGGCGGGCGAGCAGTGCGCGCGCTTCTCGCTGCATGCGTACCCAGTCGATGGCCCAAGCACGTTGCCATCCATGTCGGGGATAGCGACCCGCAAAAATATTTTCTGCAACCGACAGATTGGAGCAGAGGTTGACCTCTTGGTAGACGGTGCTGATCCCTAGATGTTGGGCATTCAGTGTCGAGGTCGCGCGGATGGATTTCCCGTACAGGCGCATTACGCCTTGATCCGCTTGGTAAACGCCCGTGAGCACTTTAATCAGGGTGGATTTACCCGCACCGTTTTGCCCCATCAGGGCGTGGATTTCTCCTGGGTACAGACGCAAATCGACTCTGGTCAGCGCGCGCACATTGCCAAACTGTTTGCTCACTCCGGTGAGCTCCAGCGCAGGTGCGACGGCTGCTGGGGCCGTAGGTGTAGAGGTCATTGCTTTGAGAAAAAAGGCCCGCAGCAAGTACGCCGCGGGCCAAATCAGGAGTTCAAATGGATACTAAGTCGATACGAGAGCTATCAGTACTTGCGGCTTGGGAACTCTTTAGCAGCAGTTTCCATTGGGTACACGCCGTCCTTGCCCTTGATAACCTTAGCGACAGGCTTGCCAGCGACGATGTCTTTAGCGGCTTGCATGACCAGAGGTCCGAGCAGGGGGCTGCACTCGACGGAAACGTTCAGCTTGCCGGCAATCATGGCTTCAAACGCACCCTTCACGCCGTCCACGGAAATCACGAGGATGTCCTTTCCGGGCTTCATGCCAGCTTCTTCGATGGCTTGAATGGCGCCGATCGCCATGTCGTCGTTGTGTGCGTACAGCACGTTGATCTTCTTGCCTTCAGCCTTCAAGAAAGCTTCCATGACTTCCTTGCCCTTGGCGCGAGTGAAGTCACCGGTTTGTGAGCGGATGATCTTGATGTTGGAATTGCCTTTGATGGCGTCTTCAAAGCCGGCCTTGCGGTCAATAGCGGGAGCGGATCCCACAGTGCCTTGCAGTTCAACCACATTGATCTCGCCCTTCATGGTCTTGGCTTTTGCAGTCAACCATTCGCCAGCCATGTAGCCTTGCTTCACAAAGTCGAAGCCGATGTGAGTGGCGTACAGGGAGTCATCTTTGGAGTCAGTGGCGCGGTCAACCAAGATCAATGGAATCTTGGCATCCTTGATTTCTTTCAGCACGGTGTCCCAGCCGGAAGAAACCACAGGAGTCAGTGCAATCACGTCAACCTTTTGGGCGATGAAAGAGCGCAGAGCCTTGATTTGGTTTTCTTGTTTTTGTTGTGCGTCAGAAAACTTCAGGTCAATGCCAGCGTCTTTGGCGGCACTCTTCATGGAGTTGCTATTGGCGGTGCGCCATTCGCTTTCAGCGCCAATTTGGCTGAAACCCACCACAATTTTCTTTTGCGCCATGGCGCTCAGGGGCATTGCGAGGGCGAGGGAAGCGGCCACTGCGGTGGCTACCAGGGTACGTCGTTTGAATTGCATTGTAAATTTCTCCTCAAGATGTCATAGAAGCGGGGCCTTGGGTGCCAAGAGAGCTGCCCACGCGTAGCCGCCTCCTGTGCCTCTATCACCTCTCCAGTTCGCACCGGACTTGGTATCAAGAAGTAGGCGAATCGTAAGCAGATCAGTCATATTGTTCTAATTAAGATTAGCGTGGCTAACATACATTTTTAGGCATTGAGGTTTACCCTTATCAATATGAATCAACGATTTACACTTGATTTGTAATACTAATTAAATTTACTCAATTCACCAATCCATTGCAATATTGATATTGATGGAGCTGCTATTTCTATTTCCATTTCTCGTCTAGCTTCCTTAGCATGGCTGGCTTCGTGGCCCCGTCTGGGCCCGCCTGAAAGCCTACATGTCTCTGCCCCTTCCCCACACCATCCACTGGCTGCAGTTCGGTGGTCAACGCCTAGGCCTGATGCCCACCTTGGGGGGGAGCGTCGCCGCTTGGCAGCGCAATACCGGGCGGGGCGAGCCCCAGCAAATATGGCGCTCTTGGGACGGCCGTAGCCATGATCTTTACACCATGGCCTCTTTTCCACTGGTGCCTTGGTCCAACCGCATCAGCAAAGGCGGTTTTAGCCATGCCGGGCAACGCCACGCTGTGGCGCCCAACCGCGTGGGTGAGCGCTACCCGATCCATGGCGACGGCTGGTTGCAGCCCTGGTCACTGCGCCAGCGGCAGATGGACACCATGGAGATGGCGTTGGAATCGAAATGCTTTGCCGGCAACCCCTACCACTACCGTGCGCTGCAGCGCTTCGTGCTGCGCGAAGATGGCATGGACCAGCTGTTAGAAGTGACCCATTTGGGGGCGCAACCGCTGCCGTACGGCTTGGGCCAACACCCTGCTTTTTTGCGTACGCCGCAAGCGCGGCTGCAGGCCTCGGTACAGGGCGTGTGGCTGAGCGGAGCCGACCCTATCCCCACTAACCACAGCACCGATTTCCCGCCCACGTGGGACCCCAGAGAGGGTATGGAGGTCAATGGCAGCCTGATCGATAACGCCTATACGGGCTGGAGCGGAGACTCCCACATCGACTGGCCTGAGCACAATTTGCGCCTGCACATGCGGGTTCCAGCGCTGCAGGCGCGTGGCGCCAACGATGGGTTTTGCCTGTTGTTCCGTCCGCCCCAGGGGCAGCACTTTTGCTTTGAGCCAGTGACCCACCCGATCGACAGCTTTCAGAGTTCGGAACAAACCGGTTTGCAGGTGTTGGAGACTGGGCAAACGCTCAGTCTGCAGGTCGAGTGGCGGTTTGAAGCGTTGGCCTAGTTGCTTCCAATTTAGGAGCTACTTGTGCAATAGTAGCAAGGGCTAGCGGGCACTTAGACCATCAAAACAGGTGGCCAGAACCAGCGCAATGATCTGATCGTCGCTGTACTGGTCACCCATTTTCAGGAACTCCAACACCGGGTCGCAGGCGCGGGCGTATAGCGTGTACAGCACCGCGATGGGCGGCAGTGCGGGGTTGATACTACCGTCGGCCTGCGCCGCTTCAATCCAGGCTCCCAGGCGGTCGGTCACGTCCATCAGTCCGTCCATATAGCCTTTGTGGCCCATCAGCGTGGCGCGGAGACTGGAATTTTGGCTGGGCAGTGAGGGCATTTCGCCTGCGAGTTTGAGCGCCATGGTCCAGCGCACCACCTCGCGCAGCTTGGCCAGAGGGGTGTCGGCCTCGGGCAAGGTGCCTAAGAAATCCTGGGCCAACCCCATTAAGTGGGCCATGGCTGCTGCGGCCAAGTCTTCTTTGCTGGGGAAGTGCTTGTACAGGCTGGCCTTGGCAATGCCAACATTGGCGGCAATTTCGTCCACCGTCATGGCCTCGAAGCCCTTTTCGGCGAGTAGCAAATTCACGGCGCGGATGATGGCGTCTTCGCGGGCTTGCAGCATTTGCTGCTTGAAGGAGATTCTGATGGGGGCAACAGTAGACATCACCGGATTCTAAACAGACCTGTCGACAAAGCAGGCGCATCGACTGCTTTGTGACTGCTTAGTTTTCTGGGGTTAGCTGGCGCGCCGCCGCCTGCGACAGTGCGGCCGTCAGGCGGTCTATCACCTCGGAGTGCAGGTTCCAGCAATGCCAGTACAGGTTCACGGGCATCGTGACCGCTGGCGCGAGATTCACCAGCTTTCCCTGGGCTAACAACTCGCGCACCATCAGCTCGGGTACCAGGCTGGCGCCCCAGCCGGCCAGCACGGCACGCAGTTGCCCCTCGGAGCTGGGCACAAAACGCTGGCTCAGCGAGACGCGGCGCAGGCTCAGCGCGCGCCCCACAAACTCAGCCGGCAGGTCGTCTTTGCGGTTGAAGGCAATAAAGGGAATGCTGCGAAAGTTGTGCGGCGTCAGCCCTTGCGGGCAATGGGCGCGGGCGTACTCTTGGCTCACCACCGCCACGTAGTGCATGGCCCCCAGCGACTGCACCTTGCAGCCGCGCAAGGCGCGCTTGAGCGTGGTCACACAGCCCAGGACTTGGCCCTCGCGCAGCCATTCGTGGGTGAAATCCTGGTCGTCAGTGATGATTTCCAGCGGCAGTCCGGCTTTCACCAGCGGGTCTAGCGCGGGCAGGGCCCAGGTGGCAATACTGTCAGCATTGACCGCGATGGACACGCGTTCGTCTTCCCGCAGGGTGCCGCTGCTGGGGGTGAGTTCTTGCAAATCCCCCTCCAGGTCGGCGCGCAGCAAGCGCATTTGCATGGCGTGTTTGATTAAGAGTCGCCCGGCCGCCGTGGCTTTGAGGGGGCGGCTGCGCACCAGCAGCACGGTGCCGACTTGAGCTTCCAGCGCGCGCAAGCGTTGGGACACCGCCGATTGGGTGATGGACAAGCGCACCGCCGCGCGCTCAAAGCCGCCTTCTTCCACGATGGTGGCCAGGCATTCCAAGGCGTCAGTGTCAAAGGATCGCATGGGTTCAGATATTAGCGTTGCTAATGTTTTCGTAAACACTTTCATTCCGCTTTTTTTACGCAAAGGCTTGGACGACACTCGCGCCATGAAAATCATTGTTTTGGGCGCCGGCACCATCGGCATCTGTACCGCCTGGCATTTGCTAGAGCTGGGCCACGAGGTCACCGTAGTGGACCGCCAGCCCGATGCCGCCATGGAAACCAGCTTTGCCAACGGCGCGCAAATCTCGGTGAGCTACTGCGAGCCCTGGGCGAATAAAGAGGCGCCACTCAAGGCGCTGAAGTGGATGTTGAGCAAAGAGGCGCCACTCTTGTTCCGCCCGCAAAACCCGTTTGGCCCCGGCCTGCAGCAGTACCGATGGGGCCTGCAGTTTTTGGCCAACTGCAACGACGCGGCGTTTGAGCGCAATGTGCAGCAACTGGTGGCCCTGGGCGCCTACAGCCATACGGCGCTCAAGCAGGTGGTGGCCGCCACGGGAATCGACTACAACCGTTTGGAGCGCGGCATTGCCCATTACTACTGCGACCACAAGGCGTTTGACGGCGCGGGCGACGCCGCCGCCCTGATGCGCAAATACGGCGTGAATCGCCAGGTCATCAGCAAGGACGAGCTGCTCAAAATTGAGCCAGCCTTCACCTCCTTTGCCCACCAGATTGTGGGCGGCACCATCACCCCCAGCGACGAGTCCGGCGACTGCCGTGTGTTCACCCAAGAGTTGGCCAAACTGTGCGCCGCGCGCGGCGCCACGTTCTTGTACGAGCACAGCGTTGAGGGTTTGAATGTGGCAGGAGGTGCTATCAACTCAATAGCTGTTCGCGCACTTTCTACAGGGGCTAGCGGTCAAAATAACATCCATATTCCGAAAACACTCGCCGCCGACCAAGTGGTGGTGGCCTGCGGCAGCTACACCGCGCCGCTGTTGCGCACGGTGGGCGTGAACCTGCCTATTTACCCCGGCAAAGGCTATAGCGCGACGTTCAAGATCTTGAAGCCCGAGCTGGCTCCGCAGGTCTCCACCATCGACGACACCAAGAAAATCGCCATCAGCCGTTTGGGCGACCAGTTGCGCGTGGCCGGTACCATTGAAGTGGGTGGTTTTGATTTGTCACTGGACACCCCGGTGGCTCAAGCCCGCTGCAACATGCTGGCGCGGCGCATTGAAGAAGTGCTGCCCGGTGTTTGCGATACCCGCAGCGAAGCCCAAGGTGGCCAGCCGAATTACTGGACCGGCCTGCGCCCCGCGACCCCGACCAACATTCCCTACATCGGTCAAACCCCGGTACGCGGCCTGTGGGTCAACGCCGGCCATGGCACGCTGGGCTGGACCCACGGCGCGGGCTCGGGCAAGGCGCTGGCGGAGCTGGTGCACGGCCAGAAGCCGGAGATGGACTTCAGGTTTTACGGCGTGTGAGCTGTGAGCAGAAATGTAAGCAATTTACTTGGTTACCAATCTTGCAAAACGACAAACCTTGGCGGGTTGTGCCGTCCTACCATGCGGTCTCTTTTTAGGAGTTCCCATGGCAACACCGTTTTTTGGCAAACGCGAGACTGAAACTTCCAACCACCTGCGTCACAACGCGCCCGGCGCTTACCCTAACTCGAGCGCATCGGGTTCATCGCAGCCCTCTCCCTCAGCAGCCAGCATCCCCAATACCCCCAAACCGGTGGTGGAACCCGTGGCGCCAGTCCGCACGGCTACAGAAGGCGGCAGCAAGCTGACCGTAGGCCCCAACATCAAACTCAAGGGCGTGGAGATCACCGATTGCGACACGCTGGTGGTGGAGGGTTTGGTCGAGGCGACTATGGACTCCCGCGTGGTCCAAATCTCGGAGCAAGGCGCGTTCAAGGGCTCGGCCGAGATTGATGTCGCGGAAATCCGGGGGGTGTTCAACGGCAACCTGACGGTGCGCCAGAAGCTGGTGATCTATTCGACGGGCAAAGTCACTGGCACGATTCGCTACGGCAAGCTGGTGATCGAAGAGGGCGGCCAGCTCTCGGGCGAAATCCACTTTGGCGCGGTAGCTGCCAAGTCGGCGGCGGTGATGGCCAAGCCTGGCTTGCTCGCGGCATAAAGACCGGAACGCCGGGGCCATGGTGCGCGCAAGCGCTGTCAACGCTGCGCAGCGGCATGTGCCTCGG
>JAXHOO010000007.1:0-40258 GCA_034519365.1 Rhodoferax sp.
CAGTTACGTATTGCTAACTGGGCGCAGTGCCTGCTGATCATCGGATCGGCCCGGCTGGTTTTGTCGCTGGCCTACCTCAAGACCCGCAACCTGTGGGTCTCGACGCTGGCGCACATCATCAATGATTGGGTCTTGTTTGGGGGCGGCTTTCTGATGATGGCCATTCAACAGTCGCGCGCTTAGCATCAACGCTCTATGCATTTGCAACTTACCGCCAGATTCACCCCCAAGACCGCGTCAGCAACTCATCCAAGGCATCCGAAATCGCCTGCCCCTGTTCCGCCAACGACGTGACTCGCTCGCCAAGCTGGTCCAGAGCCACGGAGACCATGTCTAGCGGATGCAAAACCACCGATACGCCTTCAATGTCAAAAATCGGGTTCATGCGGGAGCCCACCGTCGTGGAATGACTCGGCAATGCGCTGCGGCGCACTAGTGGCACGACCATGCGCCGGCGGTAGCGGTCAAACAAGGATGCCTGCACGATCACCACGAAGGGGATGGTCTCCTTCAGGGCACCTCGGTTGCGGTGTACGTCGAACTGCGCCATTACAGGGTGCTGTGTTCGTCCGCGAACGAGCCCACCGACGCATGTACCGCGTTCCAATCCATGGCGGCGGCATCGGCCTGTTTCCGCAGGGCTATGATGGTCACCCCACAGGGAAGCAACCCCCAATACCCAAACACCGAGGAGATTTACATGGCATTGCGCATCAACGACACGGTCCCCAATTTCACCGCTGACACCGACCAAGGCTCCATCACCTTTCACGATTGGATTGGCGACAGCTGGGCCATCTTGTTCTCGCACCCAAAAGACTTTACGCCCGTCTGCACCACAGAATTCGGCGCAGTCGCGCAGCTCTCCGCCGAGTGGGCCAAGCGCGGTACCAAGGTGATTGGCGTGTCGGTGGACGACGTGGCCTCCCACAAAAAGTGGAAAGGCGATATTGAAACCGTCGCAGGCGCCAAGGCGGGGTTTCCCATCATTGCGGACGAAGGTTTGGCCGTGTCCAAGGCGTTTGACATGCTGCCAGCCGAGGCCTATTTGCCCGACGGCCGCACCCCGGCCCATACAGCAACGGTGCGCGCGGTGTTCATCATTGGGCCGGACAAGAAACTCAAGCTCTCGATGACTTACCCCATGTCGGTGGGCCGCAACTTTGCCGAGGTGCTACGCGCGCTGGATGCGCTGCAACTAACCGCCAACGCACAGCTGGCCACACCGGCCAACTGGAATGTGGGCGAAGACGTGGTGGTGGCGCTGTCGCTCAACAACGACCAGGCCCAAGAGAAGTACGGCGCGCTGGACATCAAGCTGCCCTACCTGCGCATGGCCAAGGCCCCACGCTAAAGTTGAACCTGAGGACTATCGATGCTGGCACGACTGCTTAGAGGCCTGCTACTTACCCAATTCCTCGTGGGTGCGGCAGTGGGCTACTGGCTAGGGGGCTCGGTGGCGGCCGCCCTGCTGCTGGGCGTGGCGCTGCCGTTTGCGGTCATGGTGCTCACAGACCTCGTTTCCGCGTTGCGTTCCCGCGCGAACGAGCCAGCGTCGGCTTGGTGGCGTTCGCTGTGGGGGGAGTTTGGTGCGGGCATTCAGGTGTTTATCTTCCGCCAGCCTTGGACCCGCGCAACGCCCACCGTGTTGGCGCCCACGGCGCAAGCAACCCCAGCGCGCATTCCGGTGCTGTTGGTGCACGGCTACCTGTGCAATCACCGTGTCTGGGACGACGTGGCGCAGGCGCTACGGCAGCAAGGGCACACGGTGTTGGCCGTCAACCTGGAACCTGTGTTCGTGTCCATTGACCGCTATGCCGACATCATTGAACCCGCCGTGCAACAGCTGCGCACCGCCACGGGCCACGACAAAGTGGTGCTGGTGGGCCACAGCATGGGCGGGCTGGCCATTCGCGCTTGGATGCGCACGCACGGCACACAACACGCCGCCGGCGCCATTACGCTGGGCACACCGCATGTGGGCACCCAGATTGCCAAGGGCCAGCGCACGCCCAACGGCCGCCAGATGGAATGGCACAGCGACTGGCTTGCCACGCTGGCAGCGAGCGAAACCGATGCGATACGCGCACTGTTTCAGATCGCCCTTACCCCGCAAGACAACATCGTCTACCCCCAGCGCGCGCAGGTGTTGCCCGGCGTTACTGCCACGGTGTTTGAGGGGTTGGGGCATTTGCAACTCTGCCTCGACCCGGCGGTATTGCAATGGCTGCTGGCGCGCGTTGTGGCGCTGGACGCTCCCGCATGACCCAACTCGTCGTTCGCAAGCTGTTGGTGGACCTGACCACGCCCTTTGCCGCGCGCTGGAATGGCGGCGATGCGTTTCGCTCCGCGTTTTTTAACGCGCTGTCGATGAGCTTTCCGGTGGGGGAGCAGTACTTCATTGATTCCGTGCGCAACGGGCTAAAAACCGTGCCCGCTGCGCAGCAGCAAGGCTTGGCCGCCGAGGTACAGGGTTTTGTGGGCCAGGAAGCCACCCACCGCCGTATCCACACCCTGTTCAATGGCCACTTACAGGCCTTGGGGTTTGACAACGCACTAGAGCGCCGCGCCACCAAGCGCATGAAGGCCAATGCCCACCTCGACCCACGTGCCCACGTCGGCGCAACCGCCGCTACAGAACACCTGACTGCCTTGTTTGCCGACTGGATGCTGCGCCACCCAGAGGCGCTAGAAGGCGCAGAGCCCCGCTTGCGCACCTTGTGGCTGTGGCACTCGGCTGAAGAGTCCGAACACCGCAGCACCGCTTTTGATGTCTACCAGGCCATGGGCGGCAATGAGGTCTGGCGCCTGCGCCTATTCCGCTTCGTCACCATGACCTTTTTGGCGGACATCACACGCCAAACCGTGCGCAACCTCTGGCACGACAAGAGTCTTTTTAGCTGGAGCACCTGGCGTAGTGCCTACCAGCTGCTGCTATCCAAAGACGGGCTGTTTCGTGGCAACTACACGGGTTGGGCCGCCTACAAGGCCACAGACTTTCACCCCCGCCAGTCGGACGACAGCTTGGCGAACCAGTGGCTGCGCGAACATAGCGACCAGTTTGCCGCTGTGTAACATCCGCAGTCCTTCCACGACCTCAGCCTCCTCCTCCGTGTCATCTGAAGTACACCATCTGCCAGAAGCCGCCCGGCCTGCCCCACGCAATAAAACCGAACTATTTTTTGCATTTTCTTGGCTGGCGCTGCAGGGCTTTGGTGGCGTGCTGGCCGTGGTGCAGCGCGAGCTGGTCGACAAGAAGAAGTGGCTGACACCCGAAGAGTTTGTCGAAGATTGGGCGGTGGCCCAGATCCTGCCCGGCCCCAATGTGGTCAACCTCTCCCTCATGCTCGGTGACCGTTACTTTGGCCTGCGTGGTGCGCTGGTTGGGATCGCCGGCATGCTGTGCTTTCCCCTCATTCTGGTGCTGTTGGTGGCCGCGGCCTTTGCCGGCGTGGCTGACACGCCGCAAGCCCAGGGCGCACTGCGCGGCATGGGCGCGGTGGCTGCGGGCCTGATCACTGCCGCCGGTCTGCGTCTGGCCTCGGCCATCAAGAGCAATGTCATGGGCACCGTGGTGTGTTGGGCGATGTTGGCCGCCACCTTTGTGGCCATCGCCATCCTGCGCATTCCACTGGTTTGGGTGTTGCTGGGCGTGGGCGGCATAGGGTGCGTCTGGGCCTATGTGTGCCTGGGCAAGGCGGCTGCGCTGGCGCGGCAAAAGGGCTCAGCATGATCGCCCTGACTGCCGCCGACTGGTTCAACCTGTTTTTGCACTTCATGTCCCTGTCCATCCTGGCCGTGGGCGGTGCCATCACCACCGCGCCCGACATGCAGCGCTACCTGGTGGTGGAGCACGGCTGGCTCAGCGATGAACAGTTCACCTCCAGCATCGCGCTGGCGCAAGCCGCTCCGGGCCCGAACATTTTGTTTGTGCCGCTGCTGGGCTGGACCATCGGCCTGAACGCGGCAGGCGGACTAGGTGCTGGCTGGCACGCCCTGGCGCTGGCCATGACGGGCGTGGTTCTGTCCCTGTTGGGCATCATGTTGCCCAGTTCACTGCTTACCTTTTTTGCCTCCCGCTGGGGCCACCGCAACCGTGAACTGCGTGCCGTGCGGGCCTTCAAACAAGGCATGGCCCCCATCGTCATCGCCCTGCTGGTCGCCACGGGCTGGATTCTGGCCGCCAACCACAAGGCCGATGACCACCACCTGGCGCTGTGGGCTGTTTCTGCGGTTAGCACCGTGATCGTCTGGAAGACCCGCATTCACTTGCTTTGGCTCCTCGGGGCCGGCGCGCTGGCCGGCGGCCTGGGCTGGATCTGACATGGGCCTCGCGCGGGGGTTAGCGCACCTAATTTTGCTTTGCCGCCCTTAGGTAGAATACAAGCAAAATACGGCTCTAGCCCTTATAGATATTGCGCGAGCAGCTCCCGATTTAATAGCAAAACTGGTGCGCCGCAAAATTTCCTCGGCGATGAAGGGCAGATGAGAGGGGGCGGACTCAGGCCTTTGTCGCGCTGCGCTGGCGCACTGCCTCGTATAAGCACACGCCGCTGGCCACCGACACGTTCAGGCTTTCTACCGCGCCCTGCATGGGAATGCTGACCAGTTGGTCGCAGGTTTTGGCGGTGAGCTGGCGCATGCCGTCGCCTTCGGCGCCCAATACCAACGCCACTGGGCCTTTGAGGTCGGCCTGGTAGAGGTTACTGGTGGCTTGGTCGCTAGTGCCAATGATCCAGATGTTGCGTTCTTTGAGCTCGTTCAGCGTACGCGCCAGGTTGGTCACCATGAAATAAGGCACGGTCTCGGCCGCGCCGCTGGCCACCTTGGCCACGGTAGCGTTGATGCCGGCCGCGTGGTCTTTGGGGGCGATGACGCAGTGCGCGCCAGCGCCATCGGCCACGCGCAGGCAGGCGCCTAGGTTGTGTGGGTCGGTGACACCGTCCAACACCAAAATGAGCGGCTGGGTGCGCTGCTCCACTGGAAGCTCCGCATTGGCGGCTTCCAAGTTTTCCAGCAGTTCGTCCAGCGAATGGACTTGCTTGATCTCGTGCACGCGGGCGGCAACGCCTTGGTGGCCATGGCTGCCGGCCATCTTGGCCAGGCGCATGCCATCGGCTTCGATGACGCGGATACCGGCATCAGCCACTTTTTCCAGAAACTGGCGCATGCGCGCGTCGCGGCGCGAAGGCTCGTAAAAAATCTCAACGATGGATTGGGGCGCGGTCTTGAGGCGCACGCCCACGGCGTGAAAGCCGAATAAAACTTTAGGGGAAGACATGGCCCGATTATCGGGCCTAGGGCGCGCGCCCTGCCGGTTTTAGCGCCGCACCCAGCCCACCGACAGCACATAACGGCTCGGCTCCCTGGCAGCCGCGCAACCAGCACAAGGCGAGGTGATGGGACTTTCGGCGGCTATTTCAAGCCTCTTAGACACTCTATCTGCTACGTTTTCAGGAGCTTCTTGCGCAATATCCATGAGGGCTAGAGGCCTAAAAGGCTTAAACTTCGATCAGCGGCTCTTGCACCACCCTGCCCGCCTCAATGGTGATACGCCGGTCGCAGCGCGCGGCGATGCTGCGGTCGTGCGTCACCAAAACCAGCGTGGTGCCCTGCTCGCGGTTCAGGTCAAACATCAGCTCCATGATTTTTTCGCCGGTCGCGAAATCCAGGCTGCCGGTGGGCTCATCGGCTAGCAGTACCGCCGGCTGCACCACAAAGGCACGCGCCAGCGCCACGCGCTGCTGCTCGCCGCCGCTGAGTACTTTAGGGTAGGAGCTCAGGCGCTGCGAAAGACCGACCCGCTCCAGCATCTCGGTGGCCGCCTTGCGGGCGTCTTTGCGGCTGCTCAGCTCCAGGGGCAACATCACGTTTTCTAGGGCAGTCAGGTTGCCCAAGAGCTGAAAGCTCTGAAACACAAAGCCCACCTGCTTTGCGCGCAAAGCAGCGCGGGCGTCTTCGTCGATCGCAAACAGATCGTGGCCCGCCAAACGCACCGTGCCGCGCGTGGGCGTATCCAAACCGGCGATGATGGACAGCAATGTGCTCTTGCCCGACCCGGATGCTCCGACGATGGCTGCGGTCTCCCGGGCTTTGAGTGCAAAATCAATGTCACGCAGGATCTCCAGCGTACCGGTGGAATCTGTCACCGCTTTGAAAACGTGCTCAACCGAAATAATGGAATCAGACATGGGGCTCTCTTTAGTTCGCAGACACTGTACCGCGCTGCTCATTGTGGCGGGAATCGCAGGGTCTTACGCCCCGCTGGCCCACGCGGCCGATGCGCCAGAAGCGCAGGCCAGCACCACTGGCGTACCGACCATTTTGGTGGTGGGCGATTCGCTGAGTGCCGAATACGGCCTGCAGCGCGGCACGGGCTGGGTCGCGCTGATGGCGCAGCGGTTGGACAAAGAAAAAATGACTGCCAATGTGGTCAACGCCAGCATCAGCGGCGACACCACTTCCGGCGGGCGCTCGCGCCTGCCCTCCCTCTTGGCCAAGCACCGCCCTGCCGTCGTAGTCATCGAGCTGGGCGGGAACGACGCCCTGCGCGGCCTGCCGCTGACGATGACCGAGGCCAATCTGAACGCCATGGCCCTGACCGCCCAAGGCAGTGGCGCCAAGGTGCTGATCGTGGGCATGCAAGTACCGCCCAACTATGGACAGGACTACACAAAGCGCTTTGCCCAGGTATTTGCCTCGGTGGCCAAAGCCCACAAAGCCGCTTTGGTGCCGTTTTTACTCAAAGGCGTGGCCGATGGGCCTGACGCAGCCAAACTGTTTCAGGCCGACCGCATTCACCCGATTGCAGCAGCCCACCCCACCATTCTCAACACCATGTGGCCCGCCGTACGCGCGCTGCTCAAGTAGAGTCTCTGATGAGTTTGACCCTGATGCCAGCCGCCCAAGCGCTGGTCGAGCTAGACCAGTTTGATGCGGTTCTTGACGCGCGCAGCGAAAGCGAATACGCGCTCGACCATTTGCCCGGCGCCCAAAACTGGCCCACCTTGCACGACGACGAGCGGGTTTTGGTCGGCACCATGTACAAGCAGGTCAGCCCCTTTGAGGCCCGCAAGCGCGGCGGCGTTTTGGCTGCACGCAATATTGCCCACAACATCGAGGCCCACGCGATGGACCAGCCACGCCAGTGGCGACCGCTGGCCTATTGCTGGCGCGGCGGTCAGCGCAGCGGCTCGCTCAGTGTGGTGTTGGACCAGATCGGTTTTCGGGTGACGCTGGTCGAAGGCGGCTACAAGGCGTTTCGGGCTGCCATGTTGGAAGACACGGTGCGCCAGGCCGAGCGGCTGCAGTTTCGGGTCGTGTGCGGCACTACCGGCTGCGGCAAGACGCGACTGCTCAATGCGCTGGCAGCCGAAGGTGCACAAGTGCTGGACCTGGAAGGCCTGGCCAACCACCGCAGCTCGTTGTTGGGCGCGGTCCCTGGTCTGCCCCAGCCCACCCAAAAGCGCTTTGACACTTTGGTGTGGGACCAGCTGCGCCGGTTTGACGCCGCTCGGCCCGTTTATGTCGAGAGCGAAAGCAAAAAAATTGGCAATGTGGCACTGAACGCAGCCTTGGTAGACCGGATGCACGCCAGCCCGTGCCTGCTACTGAATCTGTCGACGTCGGAACGCGTAGAGCTGCTGATGGAAGACTACGACCATTTGGTTCGTGACACCGACTACTTTTGCCAGCGGCTCGACGTGATGGCCGAGTTCCGGGGCAAGGTTTTGATCGCAGAGTGGAAAGCGCTGGTACAGGCCGGAGAATTTCGGCCCGTGGTACAGGCCTTATTGACCGAGCACTACGACCCGAGCTACCTCAAATCAATGCAGCGCAATTTCAGCGCAGTACCTGCGGCTAAGGCCCTGCACGCTAGAGGCTCGACCAACCGCACACCAGAGGCCATGCAAGCCGTGGCGCGGGCTGTGTTGCAGCAGGCCGAGGGAGTCGCTTAGACGTTGCGGTCCAGCGCTTAGGTGGCGCTGGTGTCCGAAGAGGGCTCGGCGTCAGCCGCTGGCGCGCCGTCTTCAGAAGTTTCTACATCGCCGTCAGTGCCATCGCCATTGACCTTGCGGACGGCTTTGCTCTTGAGCTTCTCTTCTTTTTTCTTCTTTTTAGCCAGTTCTTTCTGACGCTTCTCGTATCCGTAGTTGGGTGTTGCCAATGTGTACTTTCAGTTAATGGGGCTCACTTTAACACCGAAGGCCAGGGCATTTAATTCCCCCCGACCTCAAACTCGACTTCGGGCCACCGCACCGCACCACGGTAGGCATGCCAACTCGCATGACCCAGCCAAGGCCCAACCACCAACAGGCCCAAACTCCAAGGCAGCCACATGGCCCCAGCCACCAGCGCCGTCAGCAGGCCGCCCCACAACAACATCACGCCGGGGTTGCTGAAAACCACCTCCAAGCTGGTAATACCGGCCGAAATAGCATCGGTATCGCGGTCGAGGATCATGGGGATGGAAACAACCGCCGTGCCAAACACCAGTGCGGCAAACACCCCGCCAACCGCAGCATAGGCGGCGACAAACTCCCAGTTTTCGGGGTTGAACACGGCCTCCAGCACCCCTGTGGTCGATGGCATGCCGGTATTGAAAAACACCGCAAACACCACCAACGATGCCCTCCCCCAAAGCAACTCCAAAACCACGAGCACCAACACTAACAGCCCCATGCTGCCCATATGGCGGTCCCAACAGGTTAACGATGTCGCCAAGTCGGGCTCCAAACCAAGCTCACGGCGGCGACTCACTTCATAAAGGCCCATCGCCAGAAAAGGGCCTATCAGCAAGCAACCGGACGCAATGGTCATGGTGTATTCGGGGCGACTGCGAAACACGCCACTCAAGACAATGGCCATGGTGCAAAACGCCACCCCATAGAAAGCGGCGATACCGGGCTGCGCCAACAAGTCCTTCGCGCCCAGATGCAACCACGCAAAGGGCTGCGACCAGCGCAACGCCACGATGGTCTTGCGGGGCATCTCCGACGGCGGGGGAACATACGGCGCAACGGACTCGGACACCGTGGTGTCGGAGGCTACGGAATCTTGGACTGGGCGCATTGCCCAAGCTTACCCAGCGAAATAGCCGCTGCCTAGTCAGGAAAACACGCAGCAGCACTGCGCGTACCACTCAACGCAAGGTCAACAGCGCTTGGGCCAAATCTGCTTGCAGGTCGGCGACGTGTTCCAGGCCTACCGCAAAGCGCACCAAGGTGCCGGGCAGCAGGTGTACAGGCCAACCACTGCGCATGGCGGCAAGGTCATAGGGAACCACGAGGCTGATAGGCCCCCCCCAGCTGTAGCCCAGGCGAAACAAGCGCAGTGCGTCGCAAAACGCATCCACCTGCGCTTGGCTGTAGCGAGAATCCAGCATCACGCTGAACAGCCCAGCCGCCGTACCCTCGGCACCACCGGTCAAAGCCATCCAATGCCCGTGGCCTGGGGATTCGGGCAAGGCGGGGTGCATCACTTGCACAAACTCGGGCTGGGTTTGCGCCCAAGCCGCCAACTCACGCGCCGCCGCATCGTGTGCCTTGTAGCGCAGCGCCATGCTGGGCAGACCGCGCAACACACTTTCCACGTCGTTCATACCCACACCCAAGCCGAGGCGCATATGGGTCAGCTTGAGTTTCAGGTGCAAGGCCTCATCGCGGGTGGTGACACTGCCCATCAGAACATCGCCGCCGCCATTGGGGTATTTGGTCAGCGCATGGGCACAGATATCCACCCCCACGGCCGGGGCTGCACCGGGCAACAGGTCGAAAGGCGCAAAGGCCAGACCCGCACCCCAGGTGTTGTCCAGCGCAGTCAGAACTTTTCGGCGTTGGCAAATGCTGACCATCTCGACGATGTCGGGGAATTCGAGGGTGACCGAACCGGCGGCTTCCAACCAAACCAGCTTGGTGCGACTGGATATCTGGGCTTCTAGGTCCTGCGGGTCCATCGGGTCGTAGTACTGGTGGCTGATGCCCCAACCCAGCAATTCGCCTTCGACCAGACTTTTGTGGGGGCCATAGACGTTGTCTGGCACCAAAACCTCATCGCCACTCTTTAGCAGCGACAAAGCCACCAAGGCCAACGCGGCGAGGCCGCTGGGCACCAACAAACATTGGCCTGCACCTTCCAGGCTGGCAATGCGCTCTTCCAGCATGTAGCTGGTGGGCGTTCCGTGCAGGCCATAGGTATAAGCGGACTTGTCTTTCCACTCGTGGTTGCGCATGGCCGCCACGCAGGGAAAAAACACGGTGGACGCCTTGAACACCCCAGGCTGCGGTGCACCAAAGCCTTCAGGGGGCTGGTACGGGTGATGAATCAGAGCGGTGGTCGGATGGGACATGGCGTAACCAGTTAGGCGGAACAATTTTGCGCTGGGCCGCCCCACGCACAATTTACCCCGGGAGGCAGCGACCCATGCAACGGACGAGCGTGAGGGCTCGCGCCTACACGCTCCACTTTTCGATCAATTGCTGCGGGCGCAGGGCGTCGTAGCCCTCAAACGGCTGGTGAATCCAGGGATTGGTGGGCAAGAACTCCACAGAGTAATCCGGTGTGAAGGTGCTCAAGGCCTTGGTCCAGATCACCGCGCTGCGCAGCTCGGTGATGGGCTTGTAGTTGTTCTTGAGTTGGTTGATCACCGCGTTCAAGGTGTGGCCCGAGTCGGCCAAATCATCAACCAAGAGCACGCGCCCCGCAATTTCGCCTTTGGGGGTGGTGATGAAGCGGGCGATATCGAGGTTGCCCTGCTGCGTACCCGCTTCGGCACGGTAGGAACTGGTCGACATGATGGCCAGAGGCTTGTCAAAGACGCGCGACAAAATGTCGCCCGGGCGCATGCCACCCCGGGCCAAGCACAAGATGGTGTCGAACTCCCAACCCGACTGGAACACCTTGATGGCCAGTTTTTCAATCAGGTTGTGGTACTCGTCGTAGCTCACGTACAGGTGTTTGCCGTCTTCTGTCAACATCAGATTACTCCTGGTTTGATAGCTGCTTGCGCAGTGTCTATGCGGGCTAGAGGCCTATTTGATACAAAAACTCTGACTTATTCAGGCAGGTAGGGGTGGCGCATCATGATGGTGTGGTCCCGGTCCGGGCTGGTCGACACCATGTGGATGGGCACGCCAGTGACCTGCTCAATGCGTTGCAGGTACAGACGCGCCGCCACGGGCAGCTTGTCGTACTGCGTCACGCCCACGGTGCTATCGCTCCAGCCGGGCATGACTTCGTAAATCGGTGTGCAGCGTTCGATGTCGTCGGCGCCCATGGGCAAGATGTCCACGGTTTCGCCGTCAAGTTGGTAGCCGGTACACAGGCTCAGCTCTTTCAAACCATCCAACACGTCCAGCTTGGTGATGCACAGGCCGGACAGCCCATTCACCTGCGCCGAGCGCTTGAGCAGCGCTGCGTCAAACCAGCCACAGCGGCGCGAGCGGCCGGTGGTCACGCCCTTCTCAGCGCCGACTGTGCTCATGTGGTAGCCCGGTGTGCCCTCCACTTCCCAGTCCAGCTCGGTAGGGAATGGGCCGCCGCCCACACGGGTGCAGTAGGCCTTGGTGATGCCCAGGATGTAGTGCAACATGCCCGGGCCCACGCCAGAGCCGGCAGCAGCGTTACCCGCCACGCAGTTGCTGGAAGTGACATAGGGGTAGGTACCGTGGTCCACGTCGAGCAAGGTGCCTTGCGCTCCTTCAAACAACAGGTTGGCGCCGTGCTGGTGCGCTTCATTGAGCTCGCGCGAGACGTCGGCCATCATGGGCTTGAGCAACTCGGCGTGGGCCATGGCCTGGCTGTAAACCGCGTCAAACTGCACGCGGCCTTGTGCCATAAACGGCTGCAACAGCGGGCCGAAGTCAAACGACTCGGACCCCAGGTAGGTTGCCAGCACATGGTTGTGCAGGTCCAGCAGTTCTTTGAGCTTGGCCGCAAAGCGCTCGGGGTACTTCAGGTCTTGTACGCGCAAAGCGCGGCGCGCAATCTTGTCTTCGTAGGCAGGGCCAATGCCACGGCCGGTGGTTCCAATTTTGGCATTACCGCCCTTCTCGCGCGCCGCTTCGCGCGCCACGTCCAGAGCCACATGGAATGGCAGGATCAAGGGGCAAGCTTCGCTGATACGCAGGCGCGAACGCACTTCAACGCCGGCATTTTCCAAGCCCTCAATCTCTTCGAACAACTTGGCAGGCGACAGAACCACGCCGTTGCCGATGTAGCACTTCACGCCGGGGCGCATCACGCCGCTGGGGATCAAGTGCAAAGCGGTCTTGACGCCGTTAATGACCAAGGTGTGGCCGGCATTGTGGCCGCCCTGGAAGCGAACCACGCCTTGGGCGCTTTCGGTCAGCCAGTCGACCAATTTGCCTTTGCCTTCGTCGCCCCATTGGGTGCCCACGACCACTACATTTCGACCTTTGCTTGTATTCATTTCACTTCGCTTTAGATGGCTGTTACGACCCACTGACCGGCGGTTTGCACCAATTCGCGGTCGCACTCAAATTCGTCAACTTCACTCTCATGCCCGGGCAGGACACAAACCACGGTTTCGCCCTGTTGGCGCAAACCGGCAATCGCCCCACGCAAGCCAGCGTCTTCACCCCAAGGCGCACGCACTGCTGCCCGCAAGGGGTGAACAACTGCCGCTGCGGCCAGAACTTTCACGTCCAGACTAAAACCCACGGCCGGACGCTTGCGACCAAACACCGAACCCACTTCGTCATAACGTCCACCACGCGCCAAAGCGTCACGTGCGCCAGCGGCATACACCGAGAAACGTACGCCGGTGTAATAGGCATAGCCCCGCAAATCCGCCAGGTCAAACGACACTTGGGCGCCGTCCAGATGCCCACGCAACCAGCGCAGCTGCGTCAATGCTTCTTGGATCGCAGGCATGGGAGGGAGCAACTTCGCGGCTTGGTCAAGCACCTCCACGCCACCATACAGGTTGGGCAACGCCAACAACGCCTGGCCCACCACGGGATCGCATGACGCCACCAAGGTCTGCAAGCTGCTGACATCTTTGGTAGCCAAGGCCGCGTGTACCTGGGGATGCTGGGAGGCCGGCAAACCAGAAGCCTCAAGCAAGGCCCGGACGATACGGGCGTCGGCCAAATCCACGGTCAGCCCACCTACTTGTGCAGCGCGCAGCACGTCTAGCGCCAAGGTCAAAATTTCGAGATCCGCCTCCAAGCCCGAATGGCCATAGAGCTCTGCACCAAACTGCAATGGTTCACGGGTGGCATGGGGGGCGGCGGGACGGGTATGCAGCACCGGACCGCAGTAGCACAGGCGAGCTACGCCACGGCGGTTCAACAAATGGGCGTCAATGCGGGCCACCTGCGGCGTGCTATCGGCACGCAGCCCCATCATCCGGCCCGACAATTGGTCCACCAGCTTGAAAGTATGCAAATCCAGCGCTTCACCAGCGCCCGACAACAGGGACTCCAAATGTTCCAGCAGCGGCGGCATGACCAGCTCATAGCCATAGCAGCGCGCCATGTCCAGCAAGTCTCGACGTATTTCTTCGATGTGGCGGGCCTCGGAAGGCAGCACATCGGCAATGTGATCCGGCAGGACCCAAGCAGACATGGAATTGAGGGAGGCTGTTAAAACAGAGATTTTACCGGGCTTGGGGCCCAGAATTCAGGGCAGCAGCCACCAAATGACCAACAAGCCCACCAGGATGCTGCCCAAACCGAAAAAACGTATCTGCCCGTCACGCATGGCGAGCAGTTGAGAAAACATATTGCGCCACGCTGCAGGCGAGATGAAAGGCAGCAAACCTTCGAGCACCAGCATCAAGGCCAGTGCCATCCACAGCGTGTCGGTGTTCAACGCTTACTTCTTGGCTACGCCTGCGGCATTGCCACCATTGCGAAACACCTTGAAGAACTCGGAGGACGCGGGGTCCAGCACCATAACGTCGCTCTTATTGGCAAAACTGGCCTTGTAAGCATCCAGGCTGCGGTAGAACTGAGCGAACTGGGGATCTTTGCCAAACGCCTCGGCGTAGATGCGGGCCGCTTCGGCATCGCCTTCGCCCTTAATTTTTTGGGCGTCGCGGTAGGCATTGGCAATGGCAATTTCACGCTGGCGGTCTGCATCAGCCCGGATTTTTTCACCCTCAGCCGCACCTGTGGACCGCAGCTCGTTGGCCACGCGCTTGCGCTCGGCTTCCATGCGGCGGTACACCGAATCGGTAATGTCCGTTACATAGTCAACGCGGGTGATGCGCACATCCACCACATCAACGCCCCAAGGCTTGGCACCCTTAACCCTCTCAAGCACCTCGGCCTTGACGTCCGCCATCAGGTCTTCGCGCTTGAGCGACAACAACTCTTTCACCGTGCGCTTATTGATTTCCTCTTGAAACGAGTTCCGAACGACGCGATTCAGCTGGCTGGCGCCGGCACTTTCGTTCAATCCCACATTTCGGATGTAGTCGCCCGGCTCGGCAATCCGCCATCGCACGTACCAGTCAATCACCACCCGCTGCTTTTCCAGCGTCAACATGGGCTCTGCATCCGTACTGTCCAGCGTCAGCAGGCGCTTGTCGATGTAGGACACGTTTTGAAACGGCGGTGGTAACTTGAAATTCAGGCCTGGCTCGGTGATCACTTCTTTGATCTGGCCCAAGGCATAGACCACACCAAACTGGCGCTGGTCCACCACGAACAAGGTAGAGCTTGCCAAGGCCAGCAAGACCAGCAGCGACGAAAAAATAAATCCAATGCGGTTCATGGTCATGTCCTAGCGGGTGTCGCGATCGCGAGAGCGTGCCGCATCGCGGCTACGGGAGTCACTGCTTGGCAGTGTGCCCATGGGCACTGTGGGTGCAGGAACTGTCGTGGCGGAGGCATTGCCCGCGTCTGCGCCTGCATTGCCACTCATTTGCAATATCTTGTCCAGAGGCAGGTACAACAAGCTGGAGCCTTGGCGAGACTCCACGAGCACCTTGGTTACGTTGCCGTAAATTTGCTGCATGGTGTCCAAGTACATCCGGTCCCGTGTGACTTGCGGCGCCTTTTGGTATTCGGCATATACGGACCGGAAGCGCTGCGCGTCACCCTGGGCTTGAGCTACCACACGCGCTTTGTACGCATCAGCCTCTTCCTTCAGGCGAGAAGCGGAGCCCACAGCGCGCGGCACCACATCATTGGCATAGGCTTGGGCTTCATTCTTGGCTCGCTCACGCTCCTGCCCAGCCTTGAGCACATCATCAAAGGATGCCTGAACCTGCTCTGGCGGACGCACCCCGCCCTGCTGCAGGTTGATACCAACGACTTCGACGCCGACCTTGTAACGATCCAAAATGGTTTGCATCAGCGCGCGTACCCGAGGCGCAATCTGGTCGCGTTCTTCAGACAAAGCTGCGTCCATCTTCATCTTGCCAAGGACTTCACGCACAGCAGTCTCTGCTGCTTGCACTACCGCATCACTCGGATTTTTGCTTTCAAACAAGAACGCTCGGGCATCACTCAATCGGTATTGCACGGCGAACTTGATGTCAACAATGTTCTCGTCCTCGGTCAACATCGCAGACTCTTTGAGTCCGGTGGCCTTCAAAATGGTATCGCGCCCAATGTCAACAGACCGAATTTGGGTCACAAAAACCAGTTCGTGTTTTTCAATTGGATAAGGAAGGCGCCAGTTAAAACCGGCATTGACAGTGGACTTGTATTTTCCAAACTGGGTAATAACGGCTTGCTGACCTTCCTGAACAATGAAGAAGCCCGTTCCCAACCAGATCAGCGCCAGCACGCCCAAGATCAAACCGACGCCGATACCAGCATTTTTCATGTCAGGCTGATAGCCGCCACCCGACCCACCGTTGGAGCGTGGTGGTTTGCCGCCGCCACCAAACAGGCCGCCCAACTTGCGGTTGAAATCCCGCCACAACTCGTCCAGATCCGGCGGGCCTGATTGGGCCGCACCCCGGCGATCAGGCTGCTGGGGGGCTTCCTGGGGTTTTGCAGGCTCTTCTTGGGTACCGCCTTCGGCATTTCCAGTGGTCGGACCCGTGTCATCACCGCGCCCCCAACGTGAATCATTGAGGTTGAACATGTTGCGCAGCCAACGGGGCCAGTGGGCCGAGAGAGTGCCGGGCAGGGAATTTTTCATCGCTTTGTCTCGCATAAATCAGCTGGGGATTGTGCCCAATTACGACTCGGCCCCATAGGACTCAGGGGCATCGTTCGAGTCAGAGGTCGGTTCGACCGCAGGCCCCGATAGGCTCGCCAAGCGCGTTCGCAGCAAGGGCAAGCCCAGACTCTCGCGCGCACTGACAAACACACGCGGGGTTTGTACACCGTCTATCTCAAAACTATCTTCCATCCGCAAAGGCCGCATGTCTGCCGGCATGGCGTCAATCTTGTTAAACACCAACAGCTGAGGAATGTCCTGCGCACCGATTTCGGTGAGAACCCGTTGTACTTGGGCAATTTGCTCGGTGTACTCCGGGTTGGAAGCGTCCACCACGTGAATGAGCAAATCGGCATCAATGGCTTCTTGCAATGTCGCCTGAAACGCATCCACCAAGCCGTGTGGCAAATCTCGAATAAAACCTACGGTGTCGGACAAAGAAACGGTGCGTCTAGCGTCGCCCAGATACAGCTGGCGGGTCGTCGTATCCAGCGTCGCGAACAATTGATCGGCAGCGTAAGCGCGCGCCTTAACCAAGGCATTAAATAATGTCGATTTGCCCGCGTTGGTGTAGCCGATTAGGGAGATATTGAACGCATCGCGCCGCTCACGCTGACGGCGCTGAGTTTGGCGTTGCTTCTTGACTTTGGACAAACGCTCTTTAGTCCGCTTGATGGTTTCGGAAATCATGCGGCGATCCAACTCGATCTGGGACTCGCCAGGGCCTCCCCGCATACCAATACCGCCACTTTGACGCTCTAGGTGAGACCAGCGCCGCACCAAGCGCGTACTGAGGTATTGCAGTCGCGCAAGCTCCACCTGCAATTTGCCCTCATGGCTGCGCGCACGCTGGGCAAAAATATCCAGAATCAAATAGGTTCGATCGTTGACCGGGAGCTCTAGGTGGCGCTCCAAATTTCGTTGCTGACCTGGGCTGAGGCTTTGGTCAAACAAAACCTCCATAGCACCAAGTTGCTGGGCAAGCAGCTTGATTTCGTCTGCTTTTCCGCTACCCACAAACAACGCCGCGTCAGGCGCGCGGCGCTTGCACGTGACGCGTGCAACCGGCGTCAGGCCAGCGGTTTGCGCCAGCAGGCCCAACTCTTCCAGTTCCGCATCAAAATGGGGCAGACCCAGGTCTACGCCGACCAAAATGGTCGGCGCAACCACGGGCGATGAAGGAGAGGTCAAATACGGATCAGGCTGCAGCGCCGGTATCGTCGGTCGCAGCCGCCAAGTTCACCGCGCGTCCGGGCACGATGGTTGAAATCGCATGCTTGTAGACCATTTGGGTTACGGTATTTCTGAGCAATACCACGTACTGGTCAAACGATTCGATTTGGCCCTGAAGTTTGATGCCATTCACCAAATAAATGGAGACGGGCACGTGTTCCCTGCGCAGTGCATTCAGGAACGGGTCTTGCAGGAGTTGGCCTTTATTGGTCACGATATTCTCCGTGTTCTGGAAATAGTAAAAGATTGACGATACCACAGCGGCACACGACTTTGCCGCGCCGCTGAATGTGAAATGGGGGCTTAGCGATCTTCCTTGTCCGCGTACGGGTTTTCAGACGATTTCATCTGGATACGCAGCGGAGTGCCTATCAGGTTGAATTCTTTGCGGAATCGACCTTCTAGAAAGCGTTTGTAGGCTTCAGTCACGTGCTCAAGCGAGTTGCCGTGAATGATGATGATGGGTGGATTCATGCCACCTTGGTGTGCATATCGCAACTTGGGGCGGTAGGCGCCGTTCTTTTTCGGTGTTTGAAACTGCACCGCCTCCAGCAGCAAACGGGTCAGTACCGGCGTTGGCATTTTGCAATTGGCTGCCTTATGGGCCTGGGCAATAGACTCCCAAACCGGCCCCAAACCTTGCCGCTTTTGTGCAGAAATCATGTGCAAGGCAGCAAATTTCAGGAAACCCAATCGAGTTTCTATCGATCGACGTACCAGTTCGCGCTGGTACTCATCCACGGCATCCCATTTGTTGATCGCAACAACCACTGCACGGCCGGCCTCCAACACGTAGCCCGCAATATGGGCATCTTGGTCGGTAACACCTTGGGTTGCATCAATCAAAAGCAACACCACACTGGCAGATTCAATGGCCTGAAGAGTCTTCACCACGGAAAACTTCTCAATGGCTTCAAAGACCTGACCCTTGCGCCGCAAACCGGCAGTATCAATCAGTTCGAACCGCTGGCCACCGCGCTCAAACGGAACGGAAATGGCATCACGGGTGGTGCCGGGCATATCAAACGCGACCAAGCGCTCCTCGCCCAGCCAAGTATTGATCAACGTGGATTTGCCCACATTGGGACGCCCCGCGACAGCCAACTTCACTACGCCGGGATCAGCCTCAGGCTCGTCACCCTCGGGGGCGACCCAGCCCATCCGCTGGAGTGCCAATTCGATTAGTGGGCGAATACCTTGACCGTGCGCCGCAGACACTGGGACTACCTCGCCCAAGCCCAACTCAAAGAACTCCCCAAGCTGGGTGCCTTCCGTCATTCCCTCAGCCTTGTTAGCAACCAACAGCGTTGGTTTGCCCAGCTTGCGCAGGTATTTACCAATATCATGGTCTTGGGCACTCAGACCGGCACGGGCATCGACAATAAACATCACTACGTCGGCCTCGGCCACCGCTTGCCGAGTTTGCTTGGCCATTTCCCGAAAAATCCCATCGCTGGCGTCGGGCTCGAATCCGCCCGTATCAATCACGATGTACTCATGTTTTCCGTGTTTTCCATTGCCGTAGTGGCGGTCACGCGTCAAACCCGCGTAGTCCGCCACAATGGCGTCACGGGTTTTGGTCATGCGGTTGAACAACGTCGACTTACCGACATTGGGACGACCGACCAAAGCAATTACTGGTTTCATGGCGCTACAGCCCTTGTATTTTTATTCGGGCCGAAATGCAAAGACGCCGCCCTTTTGGGTCGCGACCACCAAGGTCTTGCCGATAAGAACGGGGGCACCGACGATGGGGGATCCATCAGTGGCGACGCGATTCAAGGTTGCGCCGTCCGCAATTGCCAAAAAATGCATCTGTCCAGCGCCATCTCCCACCACCAATGACTGGCCTAGGACCAACGGAGTCCCCAAGCCGCGCCACAACAATAAGTCGGAAGACCATGCCACATCGCCATTGCGACGGTTCCAAACCGTCAGGCGACTGTCTTTTTCCGTACCAACGACCCAAGAATCATTACCCCCCAACCCAGTAGCCCCAGCGGCGGCCCGCGTCCAGCTTAAGCGGCCATTACCGGCATCGACACAGGCGACTGCCGCCTGAAACGAGCGAACACACACCGACCCGTCGACTCGGGTCGCGCCGGCCACCACGTCCACCAGCCGCTCGACCTCGTTGGTGCCCCGGGAAACCGCAATTGAAGCTTCCCAACGTGATTGGCCGGTCAAAGAGTTGAATCCAATCAGGCGTCCACCCACACCGGCTACCAAATTGTCACCAACCGCCATCAACAAGCCCGGCTGTGCCAAGACCAAGGCATCAGAAGGACGTTGTTGTTGCCACAGACGCAGGCCTGAAGCGGCATCAAAAGCCGTCACAGTGCGGTCCGTTGACAAAGTAAACACCCGCGCGCCGGCAACCAATGGAACTGTCAGACTGGCGGCGCCCAAGCGTTGTCGCCACAACACTTTGGACGGCGACAGTACGACCAACTCACCGGTGTCAGTCACCACCGCAAAAGTGGTTCCATCGCCCCCGACGCCAGAGACCAGAGGCGCCCCAACGTTGAGCGACCAAGCTACAGTTCCCGAAGTGGCATCAATCGCACGCACCTCCCCATCGGCAGTCGCCACCACGATTTGCGGTCCAATCGCACGCGGTTCCGCGCTAAGGTTCAGGGCGCCGACAGTGACCGCCCAAGCGGACTTCACCCCTAACAGGCCTACTGCCTGCTCAAGTGGCTTGGGCACTGGCTTGGCAGGTCCAGAGCAGCCCGCCAACAAGCTGGCAATACTCACAAGACTTACCAGCGAGGCACGCAGCAGCGGCCTGAGTCGTGACACAGACATCAGAGTGGTGCCGTTTCTGTAGCGCCAAGTGCGGCCAACTTCACAGATACCAGTCGTCGGTACTCCGCCCGAGACTCCATGCCAGACCACGCTTTGCGGTACTCTGCAATCGCTTCGGTGGACTTTCCTTGCGCTGCCCACAGATCACCCCGGCGGTCTGCGACCAATGCGGTAAACGCAGGAGGAAACGCCTCCGTCAACACTTTTTGCGCTTCGTCAAAGGATTTCGTTTCAATCAGCGCACCGGCAAGACGCAGCCTAGCAACTGCGGCATATCCGGCATCACCCGGGCTTGCAGCCACCCAGACAAGCGCAGACTTGGTTACGTTCATCTGCCCTTGTTGGTACGCCAAGTTGGCCAACGCTAAGCCAGACTGCTGCGCATAAATGGTTGAAGGAAAGCGCTGTTGCATGTCGCCAACGGCGCGTTGCGCCAAAGGCAAATCAGTCGCTCGAATTGCCTTTTCCACCTCCTCGAACATAACCGAAGCCTGGGCCGCCGTTCGCTTTTCCCAGTATTGGTAGCCATTCCACGCCGCAAACACGCCCAGCACCAACACCAGCAAACCCGTAATCAGGTTGCCGTATTGATTCCAGAAGTGCTTGATCTGGTCAAGTTGTTCTTGTTCTTCGAGGTCTAGATGATTTGCCATGGTGATGCTCACTGCGAGGAGGCGGATTGTAGGTGGTCGGCCCATAGAGCCAAATCAATCAAGGCCAAACTTTGCTGTTCTACGGCCGCATTGCGCAAGTTCTTAACGGCGACACGCGCGGCCGCCATTTCTTCAGCGCCAAAAATCAGCGCGTACTGCGCGCCAGATGCATCGGCCTTTTTGAATTGTGATTTCAGGCTGGGCATGCCCTCAGGCCCAGAGGTCTGCATCTGCACCGAAATGCCCCGAGCACGAAGCTGTTGGATATGCGGGAGCACTTTGGCATAGTCCTTGATTTCCCCAATCAGCGCGTAGGCGTGCAGCGTACGTGCCCCTAGCGCCTTGCCAGATTCACGCAACAACTCCAGCACGCGCTCCACGCCCATAGCCCAGCCAACCGCAGGCGCAGGACGACCACCAATTTGCTCTACCAAGTAGTCATATCGCCCGCCAGCGCACACGGTTCCTTGCGAACCGAGACGCGTGGTTACAAACTCGAACACGGTCAGGTTGTAGTAATCCATGCCGCGTACCAACCGAGGGTTGATGGTGTACGCAACCCCATTGGACCTTAGGATCTCGCAAACCGCGTCAAGATGTTGTCGAGAGGCGTCTCCCAAAAAATCAAGCAGACGAGGTGCCGCCTCAATCACCGGCTGCATAGCCGGGTTTTTGCTGTCGAGCAATCGGAGGGGGTTGAGGTGTAGCCGTCGCTGCGCTTCGGCATCAAGCGTGTCTCCATGATGCTCGAAATGGGCAATCAATGCTGTCCGGTGCTGCTGGCGCTCCTCGGGCTGACCCAGGCTGTTGAGCTGCAGCTCAATGCCTTCTAGCCCCCAAGACTGCCAGAGGCTATGGGCCATCAGAATCACTTCAGCATCGACCTCAGCCCCTCCGAACCCCAGCGCTTCGGCTCCAATTTGGTGGAACTGCCGGTAGCGACCGCGCTGAGGGCGCTCATGGCGGAACATAGGTCCCATGTAATACAGACGCCGGCCACCGTTGTACAACAGGGAGTGCTCGACCGTGGCACGAACCACACCGGCTGTGTTTTCCGGCCGCAAGGTCAATGCTTCGCCGTTGAGCCGATCCTCAAAGGAATACATTTCCTTCTCGACAATATCGGTTACTTCGCCCAGACCCCGCACAAACAGTCCGGTAGGCTCGAGAATAGGGGTGCGGATATTTTCATACCCGTAACGCTGCATCGTGTCGCGCACCGCCTGCTCCAGAGCTTCCCATTGCGCCGACTCTGGAGGCAGGATGTCATTCATCCCTTTGACACCCACCAACTTCTCTATTCTTTGCGGCTTATTTTTCTCAACCATATGACTCATCAAATCTTGGAAGTTGCAGGCGCAAAGCGCTCTCGAATATAGTTTTCCACCACAGCCTGGAACTCAGACGCAATGGCGTCGCCGCGCAATGTCATTCGCTTCTCACCGTCAATAAAGACAGGGGCCGCTGGGGCCTCCCCGGTGCCCGGGAGGCTAATACCGATGTCCGCATGTTTGCTTTCACCAGGTCCGTTGACGATGCAACCCATCACCGCGACCTTCATACCTTCCACGCCAGGGTAGGCAGATCGCCAAACGGGCATCTTCTCCCGTAAAAAGTCGTCAATTTGCTTGGTCAACTCTTGGAATGTGGTGCTGGTCGTGCGACCGCAGCCGGGGCACGCGGTCACACTGGGAACGAACTTGCGCAAGCCCAAAGATTGCAATATTTCAGCAGCTACTACCACCTCTTGGGTGCGGGCCTCACCAGGTGCAGGCGTCAGCGAAACGCGAATGGTGTCGCCAATGCCGTCCTGCAACAAAACGGCAAGCGCAGCCGCTGATGCCACAGTCCCCTTGGTCCCCATACCTGCCTCGGTCAGGCCCAAATGCAGGGCGTAGCGACTTCTACGTGCCAACTCTTGGTAAACGGCAATCAGGTCCTGAACACCACTCACCTTGCAAGACAGAATAATCTGTTCTGCAGGCAACCCAATGTCTTGTGCACGTTGCGCAGAATCCAATGCCGATGCGATGAGGGCTTCATACATCACCTGTCGCGCATCCCAAGGCGCAACCCGCTGGGTGTTTGCGTCCATCAAACTGGCCAGCAACTCCTGGTCTAGGCTACCCCAATTCACACCAATACGAACAGCCTTATTCCAACGGACCGCAGCTTCAATCATTTGACCAAATTGACGATCTCGCTTGTCACCCTTGCCCACATTGCCCGGGTTAATTCGGTACTTGGATAATGCCTGCGCGCAGTCCGGATAGTCGCTCAACAGGCGGTGTCCGTTGTAATGAAAGTCGCCCACCAAAGGCACATCAACGCCCATGCGGTCCAACTGTTCGCGAATATAGGGCACCGCTTGCGCAGCCTCTGGCGTATTCACCGTAATCCGAACCATCTCAGAACCGGCCAACGCCAATTCCTTGACCTGAATCGCCGTGCCAATGGCGTCAACAGTATCTGTATTGGTCATGGATTGAATGCGCACCGGCGCCCCCCCGCCAACCGTTACAACCCGACTCCCCCAAACCACCTTGGCTTGAAGTGTGTGGCGAAAAACGGGGGCAGCCATGGGAATGGGAGCTGAATCGTTCACTACTTGACCTCAAACCTTGCAACGTTGTCACGCGCTATGCCCACAACGTCCAACGATTTGCCTCTAACAACCACATCGGTCATGTCGGCTCGCCCAATCACCACAGTCAAGGGCAACGGCCCAGCAGGGCCAATCGCCTCGCCTGCAGCGAGGTTGCGACGCACCAAGACTTGACCCTTCGCATCCATGACCTCGACCCAGGAAGGCCCACGGGCCGTCAAAACCAAAACAGAATCTACAGGTGGCTTGGGCGTCTGACTGGGAGGTGTATCGGACGCCAACACAACTGGCAAGCTCGCGCTCTCCGATGCAGCAGACATTGAAACAGGCGCAGCATCAACAACACCGTTCCCAACGGGTACGTCTACCTGTGGAACTATCGTCGGCATTGCAGATGCAGTAGCTTGGTTCAGTACCAAGTCGTCCGTCAGGCGTTCGGCTTGTCGCGTCGACTCAACCTGCCATTCCGGCAACGCCCATAGGGCCAACGCAGCCAACACCAATAGCAAGGTAAGAACTAACGCAGGTTGTTTCACCGCAGCAGGAAGCGTCCAGGTCCGCTCATCACCTACGCGATGAAAAGGCGTGTTAATACTGCGATCGCTGTTCCCGAGCTTGGGCACATTGTGGTGAGGCAAGCGCGCCAATACTGGAGCCGAATCAATTTTTAGGTTTCGACACACGCTGGAAGCCAAAGCGCGCACAAATACAGCGTCTGGCAGCAGATCCAAGCGGTCTGCTTCCAAGGCTTCCAATTTTTTAACCGGCACTTTCATGGCAACTGCAAGTGCAGCAACATGCAAACCAGCTGCTTCACGCGCAGAACGCAGCATGCGTCCAGCGGTCTCCGGCGTAGTGTGATCCTGCACAGCGGCGTTCACCACGTCGTCTGCAGTGTTGGTATCAGTCATTGAATACAGCCCTGTCGTACAACGAAGCTTCATTGGATTGTGGGAATCGTTTTTTTAATTGTGTGCCCAATTGACCCACGGCCTCGGTATTGCCCAACTTTCGCTCAATGCGTATTCCAAGCCACAAAGACTCTGCATTCGCAAACTCGCTATTGTTAATGCGCCGCACATAGAACAGTGACCGAGTGAACTCGCCCCGTTGGTACAGCAGCAACGCCAAGTTGTAGCCAATTACTGGGTTGGTCGCATCCAACTCAAAGGCCTTTTGTAAACTTTGCTCCGCTTCAGGCTTCTGTCCAGCTTTGGACTGACATACCCCCAGCGTCATTAGTGATTTGGCCTTGTCAGCGTAACTGGGGTTGGCTATAGCCGTCTGAAAATGTCGGAATGACTCGGCCGTACGTCCCTGCTGGCACAACAACCAACCATAGTTGTGCTCAACAGCAGCCGCTTGCGGGTCGATTTGGAGTGCCTTGCGAAAGCTTTCTTCAGCCAGGCCCAAATCATTCAAACGCATGTAAATCAAACCGCGAAGGTTGTGCGCTTCCAACAAAGATGGATCCGCCGCAATCGACTGCTTTAACTCATCCAAGGCAATGGTTGTTTTGCCATCGTTGTAATACCCAACAGCCAGTTCCAGCCGAATACGGGCCCGTTTGCGAGCGAGTGATTCATCTGACGCTGTAACGAAGTCACCACTCTGCACCGTATCAATTGCAGGCGTGCCGCAGCCCCCCAATACAGCCGCCAACAAAATCGCACTACCACCCGCACGTAGCAAGCGGTTGCGCTTTGCAGATTTCCAAAACTCAACCATGAGATCCCTTTGCAATTGCCGTCGAAACGGCATCATGTACCGGGTGCAGCATAACGGTTCTTTGCTTGCCAATTCGCTTGGCTACGTCTGTACGGTCTTTCACATCGCCAGCGAGCTGCCCACAGGCTGCGTCAATGTCGTCACCGCGCGTTTTGCGTATCGTCGTCACGAGGCCACCGTCACTCAGTATCTTGGCAAAGGCAGCCACCCGATCCATAGGAGACCGCAGCAGACCTGAGGCAGGAAAGGGATTAAACGGAATCAAGTTGAATTTACAGGACACTGCCGTTTTGGCTCCGGTGCGTACCAACGCCAGCAGCTCGCGTGCGTGTTCGGCGCTGTCATTGACACCATCCAACATGCAGTATTCAAACGTGATGAAATCCCGCGGCGCATGGGCCAAATAGCGCTGGCACGCCCCCAACAACTCGTCCAACGGATATTTCTTGTTGAGGGGCACCAAGTTATCCCTCAAACGATCATTCGGCGCGTGCAGGGACACGGCCAGGGCGACCGGACAGTCGGCGCCCAAGCGGTCCATCATCGGTACGACACCGGATGTAGAAACCGTTACGCGGCGCCTAGACAAGCCATATGCGTGGTCACTCAGCATCGTTTGTAGCGCGGGAACCAACGCACTGTAGTTTTGCAGCGGTTCACCCATGCCCATCATGACCACATTGGAAATTACGCGCTGATCAGTCCCCAGATGTTTGCGCAAAAAATGCTCCGCAAACCACAGTTGGGCAATGATTTCCCCGGCCGACAGGTTCCTGCTAAACCCTTGGTGCCCTGTAGAACAGAAACGACACCCGACTGCGCAACCCGCTTGCGACGACACACACAGCGTCCCTCGGTCGTCCTCCGGTATGAAAACCGCCTCTACGGCATCACCTGCCCCGACGTCAAACAGCCATTTGATGGTCCCGTCCGAGGAGAGATGCTGGGTAATGACTGGCAAAGGTCTTACCTCTGCACAATGTTTGAGCTTTTCTCGCAGCGACTTCGCAAGGTCGCTCATCTCATCAAAAGACGCCGCACCCCGCTGGTGTATCCACCGGAATAGCTGGGTCGCCCGGAAACGCTTTTCGCCCAGTTTCTCGCAATACGCAGCCAATCCCTCGAGATTGAATTCAAGAAGATTGGCTGTCATCGCATGTCTTAGCGGGAAAAGACGTTTAAGCCAGCAAAGAAGAAAGCGATTTCGGCGGCGGCAGTTTCTGCTGCGTCCGAACCGTGCACGGCATTGGCATCGATGCTGTCTGCAAAATCGGCTCGAATCGTACCAGGGGCAGCCTTCTTGGGATCGGTAGCACCCATCAAGTCACGATTCTTCAAAATCGCGTTTTCACCTTCCAGCGCCTGGATCATGACTGGGCCAGACACCATGAAGTCAACCAAGTCCTTAAAGAAAGGACGCTCTTTGTGTACGCCATAAAAGGCCTCTGCCTCGCCGCGAGACAAGTGCGCCATACGAGAAGCAACGACTTTCAAGCCAGCAGCCTCAAAACGTGCATAAATTTGGCCAATCACGTTTTTTGCGACGGCGTCAGGCTTGATGATGGAAAGAGTGCGTTCGATGGCCATAAGATTCCTGTAATGAATGGATTTAGTTCGCCCTGAAAGGACAAAGCGCTGGATTTTACACTGTGATTAGCGGCTGCGTCCGTTGCGCCGCTGTCCCGGACCGCGCGTCCGCGCGTCCGCGTCGCGTCGCTGCCGAGAAAAACTGTCGGCGCCGATATACCCTTGGGATGTCTTCATCGGATCTGGTTGCGCGCTGGATGTCCTGTCGACAGACTTGCCCTGCCGCGCACCGCCGCGTAGACCACCGGGCGCCGCAGAAGGTTGAGGGCGAGATGGCCCCCTGCCCTGGGGCCCTCCGCGCTTGGGGCCACGTGTAGCCTGGCCTTTGCCAGTCCGCTCTCGCATCGTGTTGGCTCCAGCACCCGCGGCAGTACCAACGGCCCGCATGAGCGATCCGATGTCCGTCTCGTCCAACTCCATCCAAGCACCGCGTTTTAGCCCCCTGGGCAAAACCATGGCGCCATAGCGAATACGAATCAGGCGGCTAACGGCGTGGCCAACCGACTCCAGCATCCGTCGAACTTCTCGGTTACGCCCCTCAGAAATCGTCACCCGATACCAGCAGTTGGATCCTTCGCCGCCGCCGTCCTCGATAGACCCAAACTGGGCCATACCATCGTCCAACTGAACGCCGTTCAGCAAGGCTTGCTTTTCATCCTTGCTCAGCGCACCCAACACGCGGACCGCGTATTCGCGCTCCAAGCCGAAACGCGGGTGCATCAAATTATTGGCAAGGTCACCGGAGCTGGTGAACAACAACAGTCCTTCCGTGTTGAGATCCAAACGTCCTACTGACTGCCATTTACCTTGGGGTAACTTGGGCAACTTCCGAAACACGGTCGGGCGATTCTGGGGGTCGTCGTGGGTCACAACTTCACCTGCAGGCTTGTGATACGCGATGACACGGGCAGGAGGTGGGTCGATACGGTAGCGGATCGGCTTGCCGTTTACCTTGATGCTGTCCCCAAATTGAATACGCTGACCAATATGAGCGGGCTCGTTGTTTACCGAAATACGGCCCTCCAAGATCAGTTGCTCCATTTCCAAGCGCGACCCCATGCCGGACTGGGCCAGTACTTTGTGCAATTTGGGGGTTTCAGCCTGGGGCGCTAACACCCGCTTAGGTGCTACCGTGACTTCTGAGGTCTCATCCGCATCAAACTGCCCTGACACGACATCCTCAAAACGGTAAACATCGGGCAACGACGTGGGGGCTACGACGGAGACCGACACGTCGATCCCCACGTCTGCCTTCGGCACGTCCGGGTTTGGCTCTACGACATCATTCATGGGGTGTACTCAATTCTTCATCAGGGTTGGCTGGCGATTCCAGCGACATGCTCATTTGCGGCCCCTCCGATGTCTCCAACGGCGACTCAGAGGCGTTCTCTTCTGACGGCAAGCTGGCATCCAGCCCACCCAACGCACTTGCTCCATGGTGAGGGGACTCCATCACGGGCAGTTGATCCAAGGAGGGCAAGCCTAGGTCGTCCAAAAATTGGCGGGTGGTCGCGAACAACGCAGGGCGCCCCGGCGCGTCACGGTGCCCGATGACCTCGACCCAACCCCGGTCTTCCAGCTGTTTGATCAGCAGGGAGCTGATAGTGACACCACGAATGTCTTCCATGTCGCCTCGGGTTACGGGCTGCTTGTAGGCAATGATGGCCAGGGTTTCCAGCGTTGCGCGGGTGTACTTCGGTGGCTTTTCTGGATGCAGGCGATCTAGGTACTCCCGCATATCAGGCCGACTTTGAAACCGCCATCCACTCGCCACACAGACCAGTTCCATCCCACGCCCCGCCCAATCGCCCCGCAAATCATCCAGCATCTGCTTGACCGTATCCGCACCCACTGAATCGGCAAACAACTCTCGCATATTTTTCAGCGGCATTGGCTGTTGCGCGCAAAGTAGCGCAGCCTCCAAAACACGCTTGGCGTCGACCATGTTCATAGTCAGGGCATCTCGAATTAAGTACCAGTAGTCCAAGCAACAGCTAGGTTGCGGTGTCACGGGGCGCGGAACGCGCATCGGCGATAATAATAGGCCTGCAGGCCGTGGGATCAGAGTCCTCCCGGACCTGTTACCCCATTGTAACTGAGCCCCCAGTCCGCCAGCAGTGCGAGAAAGTCTGGCGCTGGTGCACTGTAAAAATTCAGGGGCGCACCAGACACGGGGTGTGCGAGTCCCAACCGAAAAGCATGAAGCGCCTGCCGCTCCATGGGCCCGCTAGGCGAGCCACCATAAACCTGGTCGCCGACCAACGGATGTCCCAAGGACGCCATGTGGACCCTAATCTGGTGCGTGCGCCCCGTATGCAAGACACAGCGCACCCAACATCCCGCAGTGGCATTGGCGATCCAATGAACGTCTGTTTTGGCCAGCTTGCCTGACGAGACCATCAAGTCCACAACAGCCATGCGCAAGCGATTTTTGGGGTCGCGCCCCACTGGGCGGTCGACGGTACGCTGGGCCGGACCGCCCCACGGCTTATGGGCCAGCGCCAGGTACTGTCGGTGCACCTCGCGGGCGGCGATGGCGCGGACCAACTGATCCATGGTAGCGCGCGTACGGGCCACGACCATTAAGCCACTGGTGTCCTTGTCCAACCGGTGCACGATGCCAGCCCTCGGAACCGCTGCGTTGCCCGGATAGCGCGCCAACAACCCATTGAGCAGCGTGCCACTCCAGTTCCCTGGCGCGGGGTGCACGACCAGACCCGCCGGTTTGTCGATTACTACCAGATGCTCGTCCTCATAGACCACCCGAAGGTCCATGGTCTGCGGGGTAAAAGCCTGGCTTTGCTGGGTAGGCCTCAACTCCACCGCTAAGCTATCCCCCACTTTGACCCGGGTTGAGGGTTTGCGCACCACCGCCCCCCGGACCGACACCGCACCCAACTCCAGCAACTGCTGCAGGTAACTGCGGGAAAATTCGCTCACCATGTCCGCCAGCGCACGGTCTAGGCGGACACCATGGTGCTCAGGCGCGACCTGCAATTGCCGAAGTTCAAACTCGGCCGGCGCATCCTGCAAGTCTTCGTCCAACTCCGTCTCTGCGGAGGGCGTCGATATAATTTCAGCGGTCTGATTCAAAAAGGTTCCCATGAAGCTGCGCGTGAAATTATCGGTCGTTTGTATCCCATGGATGGCGGCTGTTGTACTGCTCACAGCAGGATGCTCTTCCACGCCCACCGACAAGACCGCTGGCATGAGCCCCAACCGCCTCTATGCGGAGGCAAAAGATGAGATGGGATCCGCTCAGTGGGACAAGGCGGTCCCTCTATTGGAAAAACTGGAGGCACGCGCTGCGGGTACGCCACTCGCCCAACAAGCCCAGTTGGACAAAGCTTTTGCCCACTATAAGGCAGGCGAGCCGGCTCAAGCTCTGGCCACACTGGACCGTTTTATTAAGTTGCACCCAGCCAGCCCGGCACTGGACTACGCGCTGTACCTCAAAGGCATCGTGAACTTCAATGACGACTTGGGCTTGCTGTCAGTCGTTACACGCCAAGACCTCGCAGAACGAGACCAAAAGGCTGCCAAAGAGTCTTTCGAGTCATTTAAAGAATTGGTCGCGCGCTTCCCGGAGTCGAAATACGCTGCAGATGCCCGCCTGCGTATGAACTACATCGTGGGCTCGCTGGCCCAGTATGAGGTCTATGTTGCGCGCTATTACTACAAACGGGGTGCCTACTTGGCTGCCGCCAACCGCGCGCAACAGGCAGTAACAGACTACCGTGATGTGCCTGCCATTGAAGATGCCTTGTTCATTCTGTACAAGTCCTACGAAGCGCTGGGCATGGAGCAACTGCGCGATGACACCAAGCGCATTTTGGAAACCAACTATCCGCAGTCCGACTACGTTCTCAAGGGCGAGAAGACGCCTCAGAGCCCGTGGTGGAAACTTTGGTGAGCTGCAATAGCGTCTGCTGGTAGTCCGTTTCATCAGATAAGCGACGAAACGGCGGCAGTGCTGCGAGTATCTTTCGGCCATAGGACATCTGGATCAGGCGCACGTCGCAAATCACCAATACGCCTTGGTCGCTTTCGCGGCGAATCAGCCGCCCCGCCCCCTGTTTCAGCGCCATCGCGGCCATGGGCACTTGAAAATGCTGAAACGCGTTACGTCCCTGCGCCTCGAGTCGCTGGCAACTGGCCTCTACCCACGGATCATCCGGCGGTGCAAACGGAATTTTGTCGATCACCACCTGTTGCAAAACTGCGCCTGGTAAATCGACGCCTTCCCAAAATGCGCCGGTGGCAATCAACACCGCCCCTGCGCCGCCCGTGCCATGGCGTCCCTCAAAGCGCGCCAGCAGTTCTTTTTTAGACAAATCGCCCTGCACCAAGACATCCAGCAAACAACCCGCAGGCAGTAGCTGTCGCACCGTTTTACCAATGTGCCGCATGGCGCGCAAGCTGGTGGTCAACACCAGCGTCCTACCCCCAAGGGCGAACGAAGACTGGGCCACCAGCATGGCAACACGGCCGCTGTGTTCTGGATCTGCCGGCTTGGGAAAGACTGCTGGCACATACACCGCAGCCTGCTCCGCGTAGTCGAAGGGACTAGGCAACTGCAATACGCGCGCACCTTCGAGCCCCTGCTGCGCCACAAACCACGCCAGATCAGGGTCTCCGCCCAACGTAGCGGATGTGAATATCCACGCCCGTTGCGACGCCTCCCCTCCGGCAGACGAGGCAATTTGGGTTCGCAACGTCTCTGCAATCGTCAAGGGTGACTCGTGTAACCGCAGACGCAAACCTGGCTCTAGCCATCGTACGCCCCACTCTGGTGGTTCGCCCCCGAAATACACCAAACGCTCGACCAGCAAGCCGCCTCGCTCGTGCAACTGGGCCAAGGCCGGCGCAGACCCCGCCACTGGTGCTAGCGCCTCCACCAAACTGCTAGCCGCCGCAACAACCTGCTGCATGGCACGAACCCAGGCAGCCTGCGCAACACCGTCTGGCGCTGCGCCAACCCAGCGGACCCGACTCGCAGAATCCGGTGCGTATCGGCAAAGCAACTGCCACTCGGCCATTACACCTTCCAGCCGCATCGCCAGCTCTGACCAAGCGCCCAATCCCCGCGCGAGGTCTAGGCCGGCGGTCACCACATCCCGCGCCCAACCCAGCAACTGACCCGTGCTGATTTGTGTACCAAGAAACTGAATACCAATCTCGTTGAGTTGGTGTGCTTCGTCAAATACGACCGCGTGTACCGTCGGCAGCAACTCCGCAACACCCGACTCCTTAACCCCCAAATCGGCAAAAAACAAATGGTGGTTGATCACAACGACATCGGCCGCCATGGCTTCGCGCCGTGCTTTGTACACGTGGCAACTGGCAAAATCAGGGCATTGGGACGCTCCGCAATTCTCCCGGGTAGAGGTAACCAAGGGCAACCACGGAGAACGTTCGTCCAGAGCTGGCAACTCGGACAAATCCCCTGAACGGGTAGTGACGGCCCAGCGCTCAATCGCTGCCAACATCTGCAAATCGCTCTGTTCCGGCATGGAACCCAACTGCCGGACCCGACCCAGCCGGTATTGGCACAGGTAACTCGCCCGCCCTTTAAGCAGCGCGACCCGCGCCGGCACCGCCAATGCGCGCAGCAACTGCGGGATATCGCGTCCAAACAACTGGTCTTGTAGCGCTTTTGTCGCGGTGGACAGCAAAACTCGCTTACCGCTAAGCAAGGTAGGAAGCAGGTAGGCGTAGGTTTTTCCAATGCCGGTACCCGCTTCCACCACAAGCGGGCCGCCCTGCTCCAGAGCCTCTGAGACCGCCTCGGCCATCTCGCGCTGCCCACTGCGCGAACGAAACTCCGGAACCGCCTGCGCCAGCGCCCCAGCCGGCGACAAGGCCAACAGTACCTGCTCCGCCAGCTTCGACATTACGCCGGCTCGTCGGGCTGCAGCGCAGACTGCAAGCGCGCGATATCGTCTCGCAACGCCAAGCGGCGCTTCTTGAGTCGGCGCATCATCAGCTCATCCACTGGCGCGTCTTCGCTGCGATGGTCTATCAGTGCATCAAGGTCGCCGTGTTCCATCCGTAATTCGATCAGACGCCGCTGTGGGGAGTGGAGATTGGTATCCAAAAGAAAATGGGGAAAGTCCGTGGTTAAATGCTGCAGCGGGGCCCACAGTCCGCTCGATAATACGTTCTGACACGCCCTGGTAGGGGCGAACCTCCCACTTAATTGTTCTGCATGGCCAACGGATATCGACTCACTGCATCGACTGGCATTCACAAGGGTGACCGCGAGTACCAGCAAGACCAGATCGCCTTGCTAAACCACTCCCGGGTCAACGGCTGTGTGCTGGCTATCGTCGCCGACGGTATGGGTGGGCGCAGCGGCGGACGCAAGGCTTCCGACCAGGTGATGATGACGGCTAAGCAGCTGTTCGAACGCTACGACCCTGATACCGACGACGCTGCTGCGACGTTGATGCAAATCGTTCAAGAAGCGCACATCGTCATCAAGCTCACTGCCATCTCATCCGAAGAAGAGCCGCACAGCACGCTAGCAGCCTTCCTCATCAACCCCGGTGGAGATTGCCACTGGGCACACACCGGGGACTCCCGGATCTACCAGTACCACGGCAGCCGCTTTATCAAACGCACTATGGACCATTCCTATGTGCAGGCCTTGGTGAACCGGGGCGAACTCACCGAAGAACAGGCCGCAGTTCACCCCCAATCGAACATTCTCATGGGTTGCCTTGGCACCGAGACCGACCCGCCAGTGGACTTTCACTTCATACCCAAGTTGCGCCCCGGCGATGTAATGATGGCCTGCAGCGACGGCGTCTGGCACTATTTCAATGTCGGCGAATTGGGTTCTGTACTGTCCACCCTGTCTGCACGGGAAGCCACCGAATTTCTGATTGAAAAGGCCCGATCTCGCGGCCATGGCGCGGGCGACAACCTGTCGCTGGTCATCGTCAAAGTGGAATCTCTGTCGGGTTAGGGCAAGGCCAGCGTCTAGGTCAAACGGGTATCCACCACCCGGCGTTCCAGCAACAAAAACTCCCGCGACTGCATTTCCAGCAAACGAGATACCGTGCGCGGGAATTCGTGGGCCATCGGCCCTTCCGTGTAGAGCGCTTCGGGGGCCACCGCCGCCGACAAGATGAGTTTGACCCTCCGGTCATACAGCACATCGACCAGCCAGGTAAAACGGCGCGCTTCAGACGCCATGCGGACCTGCATTTCCGGCACATCGCTGAGAAACACCGTGTGAAAGCGCGATGCAATTTCGAGATAGTCGTTTTGCGAGCGCGGCCCGCCGCACAACTTCATGAAATCAAACCAAACAACCCCGCCCGCCTTGCGCCGCGCCAAGATTTCGCGCGCCTCGATGTGGAGCACTGGGTCTTCATCGTGCTGTTCGGCCAACGCGGAAAAAGTGGCTTCCATCGCGGCATCTGCCGCAGGCCCATTGGGCTGGTGGTACAGCTGGGCGGACTCTAAGGTCCGGCGCCGGTAGTCGGTGCCGTTGTCAACACTAAGCACTTCCAGTTTGCTATTGAGCAAGGCAATGGCAGGCTTGATGCGATCGCGGTGCAGGCCGCCGGGGTACAAGTCGTCTGGCTTGAAATTGGAGGTGGTCACGAACCCCACGCCATGGTCAAACAGCGCGGTGAGTAGCCGGTGCAAAATCATCGCGTCGGTGATGTCGGCCACATGAAACTCGTCAAAGCAAATCAGCCGATAGCGCTTGGCCATACGACGGCCGAGCTCATCCAGCGGGTTCACCGTGCCCTGCAGATCCACCAGTTCCCGGTGCACCTCGCGCATGAACTCGTGGAAATGCAAGCGCACCTTTCGCTTCAACGGCACGGCATTGAAAAAGCAATCCATCAGAAAGCTCTTACCCCGCCCGACACCGCCAAACATGTACACCCCTTTAGGGATGTCAGGTCGGTTAATAAGCCTTTTGAGCGGGCTGGAGCGTTTGCTTTTGTACTCAGCCCATTCTTGGGCGCAGCGGTCCAGCGCGGCTACCGCACGCAACTGCGCGGGATCGGCCACATAGCCGCGCGCAGCCAGCTCGGCTTCATAAACCGCCAATACACTCACAAAACACTCCAGATCGCTATAAAAAGAGAAGCTGCTAGCGCACTATTTATAAGGGCTAGCAGCCTATTTGACATCAAACAATCAGAAGTTGAGTGTGCGTTTGGCAACCGCCAGAGCCGCTTCCTTGGTCGCCTCACTGAGTGAGGGGTGCGCGTGACAGATGCGAGCGATGTCTTCTGCGCTGGCTTTGAACTCCATGGCCACCACCGCCTCGGCAATCAATTCGGAAGCCTGCGGGCCCACGATGTGCACCCCCAGAATTTCATCCGTCGTGGCGTCGGCCAAAAACTTCACAAAACCGGTGGTATCACCTAGCGCGCGCGCCCGGCCGTTGGCCAGGAACGGAAACGAACCCGCCTTGTAGGCCACGCCGTCGGCCTTGAGCTGCTGCTCGGTACGGCCCACCCAAGCGATCTCGGGGCTGGTGTAGATGACCCAGGGAATCGTGTTGAAGTTGACGTGTCCGTGTTGGCCGGCAATGCGTTCCGCCACCGCCACGCCCTCTTCTTCCGCCTTGTGCGCCAACATAGGGCCGCGCACCACGTCACCCACCGCCCAGACGCCGCGCAGGTTGGTACGGCATTCGCCATCCACCACAATGGCACCGCGCTCGTCCAGCGCCAAGCCAACACCTTCGGCGTTCAAGCCAGAGGTATTGGGCACGCGGCCAATGGAAATAATGAGTTTGTCGACATCCAGCGCCTGTGCTTCGCCCTTGGCGTTGATGTAGGCCACCGACACACTTTTTTTGCCGACCTTGATCTCACCAACTTTGACCCCGAGTTCGATCTTCAGGCCCTGCTTGATAAACGCCTTGTGCGCTTCCTTGGCGACCTGCTCGTCGACCGCACCCAGGAAAGTAGGCAGGCCTTCGAGGATCGTGACATCGGCGCCCAAACGCTTCCAGACAGAACCCATTTCCAAGCCGATCACGCCAGAGCCAATCAGGCCCAGCTTCTTGGGCACGGCGCCGATATTCAGTGCGCCGTCGTTAGACAGGACATTGACTTCGTCGAACGGCGTACCAGGCAAAGCGCGGGCATTGGAGCCCGTGGCAATCACCACTTGGCGCCCGGTAATTACTTCTTCGCTAGCACCGGCAACTTTGATCTCATAGCCATCGGCAGCGACCTGGACAAACGAACCCCGACCGTGGAAAAACGTAATCTTGTTCTTCTTGAACAGGTACAAGATGCCGTCGTTGTTCTGCTTCACCACGGTGTCTTTGCGGGCCAGCATTTTGGCAACGTCCATGCTCACGCCGGTCGCACTGATGCCGTGTTCGGCAAAGTGGTGGTTGGCGTGGTGAAAGTGCTCGCTGGACTGCAACAAGGCCTTGGACGGAATGCAACCGACGTTGGTACAGGTACCACCGGGCGCGGGGCCGCCCTTGTCGTTCTTCCACTCGTCAATACAAGCGACCGAAAACCCCAACTGGGCTGCACGAATGGCGGCGATGTAGCCACCGGGGCCGCCACCGATGACGACCACGTCGAAATGTTTGCTCATGGCGGTTTCCTTAGATGTCGAACAGCAAGCGGGCTGGATCTTCCAGCGCTTCCTTCATGGCCACCAGGCCCAACACGGCTTCGCGGCCGTCGATGATGCGGTGGTCGTAGGACATGGCGAAGTAGTTCATGGGGCGCACCACCACCTGGCCGTTTTCCACCATGGCGCGGTCCTTGGTCGCATGCACGCCCAGAATGGCGCTTTGTGGCGGGTTGATGATGGGGGTAGACATCATGGAGCCGAAGGTACCGCCATTGGAGATGGAGAACGTACCGCCGGTCATGTCGTCCATGCCCAGCTTGCCGTCACGGGCCTTTTGGCCAAATTCGGCAATCTTCTTCTCAATGTCGGCGAAGCTCATCTGGTCGGCATCACGCAAGATGGGAACGACCAAACCGCGCGGCGAACCGACCGCAATACCGATGTCAAAGTAGCCGTGGTAAACGATGTCATTGCCATCCACCGAGGCGTTGAGCACGGGGAATTTCTTCAGCGCGTGCACTGCCGCCTTGACGAAGAAGCTCATGAAGCCCAGCTTGACGCCGTGTTCCTTCTCGAAACGCTCTTGCATGCGCTTGCGCATGTCCATGACCGGGGCCATGTTGATTTCGTTGAAGGTGGTCAGGATGGCGTTGGTGCTTTGCGACTGCAACAGGCGCTCGGCCACGCGCGCACGCAGGCGGCTCATGGGCACGCGCTGCTCCGGGCGGTCGCCCAAGTTCACGGTTGGCGTGCAGCGACTTGCGGCAGAGACTTGGTGGGAACCCCCGTCGGTATTGCGGCAGCAGCTACCACTTTAGGAGCACTTGCCGCAGCCAACACATCGCCCTTGGTCACGCGGCCATCGCGGCCAGTGCCGGCCACACTGCCCGCTGCCATACCGGCATCGGCCATCAGCTTGGCAGCAGCAGGCATCGCCACACCCGCTTTGGAATTGGACGCAGCAGCGGCCACCACTGCAGGCGCAGCAGGTGCCGCGGCTTGGGCAGCAGCTGGAGCAGGTGCACCGGCCACGGCAGCGGTGTCGATGCGGGCAATCAATTGCTCCGCGACCACGGTACCACCGTCACCCACCAACAACTCGACCAACACACCAGCAGACGGCGCGGGCACTTCCAGCACCACCTTGTCGGTTTCAATGTCGATCAAGATTTCGTCGACAGCGACGGCCTCTCCGACTTTCTTTTTCCATTGCAACATGGTTGCTTCCGCCACAGATTCTGAGAGCTGCGGAACTTTTACTTCAACGATAGCCATATCAATTCTTTCGGTAAATATTCGAGGGGATAGTCAGCAATGGGCTTACTTCGAGAGCACGAAGCCCTTGAGCTTGCCGAAGGCGGCTTCAAGCAACGCCTTTTGCTGCTCCTGGTGCACGTGGGAGTAGCCCACCGCAGGCGACGCGGAAGCCGCACGCCCTGAATAGCCCAGCTTCTGACCATCCAACATGTTTTCATGGATGTAGTGCTGCACGAAGAACCAGGCGCCCTGGTTCTGCGGTTCGTCTTGGCACCACACCACCTCGGTGGCATTCGGATACTTTTTCAGCTCGGCCGCAAACACTTTGTGCGGGAACGGATACAGCTGCTCCACGCGCAAGACAGCGACATCTGCCGAGCCCTTTTCTTCGCGCTTCTTGACCAAGTCGTAATAGACCTTGCCCGAACAGACGATGACACGCTTGACCTTGTCGCCCTTGAGCGCCATCGCGTCAGGGATCACGGTCTGGAACCCACCCTTGGTGAACTCTTGCACCGGTGACGCAGCGTCCTTGTTGCGCAACAAGCTCTTGGGCGTCATGATGATCAAGGGCTTGCGCAAATTGCGCACCATCTGGCGGCGCAACACGTGGAAGATCTGGCTGGCCGTGGTGGGTTGCACCACTTGCATGTTGGTGTCCGCAGCCAGCTGCATGAAGCGCTCCAGTCGCGCTGAACTGTGCTCAGGACCTTGGCCTTCGTAACCATGGGGCAGCATCAGGGTGATGCCGTTGATACGGCCCCACTTCACTTCGCCAGACGCGATGAACTGGTCAATCACCACCTGCGCGCCATTGGCAAAATCGCCGAATTGTGCTTCCCAAATCACCAAGGTGTTGGGGTCATTGGACGAGTAGCCGTACTCGAAGCCCAACACCGCCTCTTCGGACAAGATGGAGTCGATGACCACAAACGGGGCCTGGTTATCTGCCACGTTTTCCAAGGGCACATAGGTGCCAACATCCCACTTTTCGCGCTTCTGGTCGTGAATGACAGAGTGGCGGTGGGTAAAGGTTCCGCGACCGCTATCTTCACCCGACAAACGCACCGGGAAGCCGCTGGCCACCAGAGAAGCGAACGCCATATGCTCGCCCATACCCCAGTCGACGTTCACTTCGCCGCGGCCCATCGCTGCACGGTCGTCCAACACCTTCTTCACCAGTTGGTGTGGCGTAACCGATTCGGGGATCGTGGTGATACGTTCAGCCAAGCGCTTCCACTCGGTCATGGGAATAGCGGTGTCGCCTGCGTCGGTCCACTTCTGGCCCAAAAACGGCGACCAGTCCACTGCAAACTTGCTCTTGAAATTGGTCAGCACCGGATCTACGGTGTGGCGCCCTGCGTCCATCGCAGCGCGGTAGGCCTTGACCATGTCGTCACCCAAGGTCTCGCCCAGTCCCTGTGCGGCCAGCTTGTCAGCATAAAGTTTGCGAGTACCGGGGTGGGCCGCAATCTTCTTGTACATCAGGGGCTGGGTCAGGCTAGGAGTGTCTTGTTCGTTGTGGCCCAGCTTGCGGAAGCAAATGATGTCCACAACCACATCCTTGCGGAAGGTCATGCGGTACTCGAGCGCCAACTGCATACACAGCACAACTGCTTCAGGATCATCACCGTTGACGTGCAGAACCGGCGACTCCACGCCCTTGACGATGTCGGTGCAATACAGCGTAGAACGGAGATCTCGGGGGTCCGAGGTGGTGAAACCGATCTGGTTGTTAATGATCAGGTGAACGGTGCCGCCCGTGGAGTAACCACGGGTCTGCGCCAGCGCCAGCGTTTCTTGGTTGACACCCTGGCCCGCAAAGGCGGCGTCACCGTGCACCAGAACGGGCAGCACCTGCTTGCCTAAAGGATCACCACGGCGATCCATACGGGCGCGCACCGAGCCCTCGACCACGGGGTTCACAATTTCCAAATGGGAAGGGTTGAAGGCGAGCGTCAAGTGCACCGGGCCGCCAGGGGTGCTGACGTCGGAGCTAAAGCCTTGGTGGTACTTCACGTCACCGGCGGGCAGATCTTCTGGCGCGGTGTGTTCGAACTCTGCAAACAGGCCTGAAGGCATCTTGCCCAGCGTGTTGACCAGCACGTTGAGACGACCCCGGTGGGCCATACCAATCACGATTTCTTGCACGCCGGCAGAGCCCGCCTGACGGATCAGCTCGTCCATGGCGGCAATAAAGCTCTCGCCGCCTTCCAGGGAAAAACGCTTCTGCCCAACATACTTGGTGTGCAGGAACCGCTCCAAGCCTTCTGCTGCGGTCAGCCGATCCAGAATGTGGCGCTTTTTGTCGGCGTCAAATACAGCCTTGCTGCGAATAGATTCCAGCTTCTCTTGCCACCAGCGCTTTTGCTTCTGGTCGCTGATGTACATGTACTCCGCACCCACGGTGGAGCAGTAGGTCTCACGCAAAGCATTGAGCAAGTCCCGCAGGGACATGACTTCTTTGCCGAAATAGGTGTTGCTGGTGTTAAACACCGTCTCGTAGTCGGCATCCGTGAAACCGTAAAACGACGGTTCTAATTCGGGGATGGGATCGCGCTCAGTGCGCTTGAGGGGGTCCAGGTCGGCCCAGTTGGAGCCCACATTGCGGTAGGCGGCAATCAACTGTTGCACGGCAACGCGCTTACGCCCCAGATCGGAATCGGCACCA
>JAXHOO010000046.1:0-12969 GCA_034519365.1 Rhodoferax sp.
GCGCGTCGTATTCAGCGATTTCCCCGTCATGTAACTAGTATTTTGGCCGACGGGGGTTTTGCCAGAAAAGTCCAACATTATAGCGTTTTCAAGCGCGCCGCCAAACCCTGTGCGCAGGCAAAAGCGCTGGACCAGGCCCATTGAAAGTTGTAGCCCCCCAGCCAGCCGGTCACATCCACCACTTCGCCAATGAAAAATAGGCCCGGTTGGCGGCTTTCAAGGGTCTGGCTGGACAGTGCCTTGGTATCCACACCGCCCGCCGTGACCTCGGCCTTGCGGTAGCCCTCGGTGCCGGTGGGGGTGATTTCCCAGCGGGACAGCTTCTCGGCAAGGGCATTGAGCGCTTTGTCACTGGCCTCGTTCACCGGCCGCTGCCAATCGTGCCCCCAGTCTTTGCCTTGGTCCACCCAGGTGTCGGCCAGGCGGCTCGGCACCAAGCCCGCGAGTTCATTGGCGATGCGTTTGCGCGACGAAGCCTTGGCCTGTTGCAAGTGCGCTGCCAAGTCCGTGGTGGGTGCCAGATTCAGCCGAATGGGGGTGCCTTCCGCCCAGTAGCTGGATATTTGCAGCACGCCCGGGCCGCTGAGGCCGCGGTGAGTGAACAGCAAGTCTTCCCGGAACGCCATGCTGGTTTTCTTGGTTCCGGTCGTAATGTCCACCGGCAGAGAGAGGCCAGAGAGTTGGGCAAACGGCGCCCAAGCGGCTTCGTCAAACGTGAGCGGCACCAGCGCAGGGCGCAGGGGCAACACCGGCAGGTCAAACTGTTTGGCGATGCGGTAGCCCAAATCGCTGGCACCGATCTTGGGAATCGACAGCCCACCCGTGGCCACGACCAAGGCACCACAATGGATGGTGCCGCGGTCACTCTCAATTTCATAGCTGCTTGCGCAATGACCATAAGGGCTAGAGGCCAAAAACCTGACATTTTTGATGCTGCAGGGCTGCCAGCGGTCCACGCCGCCTGCGGCGCATTCGGCCAGCAGCATGGCGATCAGGTCTTCGGCCGAGCGGTCGCAAAACAGTTGGCCTTTGTGCTTTTCGTGGAAGGCGATGCCGTGTTTCTTTACCAGGCCAATGAAATCGGCCGGGGTGTAGCGCGACAGGGCCGATTTGGCAAAACGCGGGTTCTCGCTGAGGAAATTGGTCGCGGTGACGTCCACATTGGTGAAGTTGCTGCGGCCGCCACCCGAAATGCGGATTTTTTCGGCCACCTTCTCGCTGTGGTCCAGCACCAGCACCTTCAGGCCCAATTGGCCCGCCACCCCGGCGCAAAACAAACCGGCAGCCCCGGCACCTACGATCACGACATCAAAACTGTGCATGGGCGGCAGTGTAGAGGAGAGGCTTGCGCGAACCACGTCGCAGCGTGCCAGTGCCCGCAGTTTGGCGCGATTTTGCGACCAGCAGGGCGCCATGAGCGCCGGGCTGCGGGCACCGGTGCGCTGCGACCCAGCCGGAGAAAAGGAGTCAGGCGTGTCGGCGGTTGCGGTCCGCCAGGTCAATCGCCTTACGCGACAGACCATCGATCTCAGTGCTAATGCCCGACAACACATTGGCGACCACGGCAAACTCGCGCCCCTGTTGGCCGGCCCGGGCCGCCATGACCTGGGCGTTGAAGCTCACCACCTTCGCTTCGCGCGCAATGGTGTGGATGTCGGAGACGATGCCCGTCAGCTCTTTGAACAGCAGGTCGGCCTTGGCCTTGGTCACCACATCAAAGGCGGTGGTGGCGGTATTCAACGCTTCCAACACGCCGTCGGTCGAGTCCACGATGCGTTCCAGTACGAAAGGTGTCTGGCGCGACTGCCGATCGATGTGTTCTAAGGCGGTGCGCATCAGGTCGATAAAGGCCTGGATGGTGGCGTTTACGCCTTGGGCGCCTTCGTACACGGCGCGCAGGCGTTGGGCGCTGGATGCGTCGTAGTGGGTGATGGTGCTGAGCAGCCGGGCATGGCTGTCGCAAAAGAGCTGGAAGGTGGTGCGCGCCGCCGTTAGCTGGCGCGGGTCGCCTTGGGCGGCCAGCAGGGTTTGCATCACCATGCGCTGGCTAAGCATGCGCTGGCGCGCTGCGAGGTTCAGATCAGAGATTGGACCCGTGGCGGCTGGTGCCCGGGTGGTGGTGAGGGCGGCGAGCGGCGTGGGGGTGGCAAGGGTGGGCATCAGCATGGGGAAGTCCTTTCGCGTTCCCTTCCCTCATGCAAAAACAATGCCCAATCTAGGTATTTACCCTAGTTTCTAGCCCTTCCAAACGAATGGAAATTTGAACTGCTTGAAAAAGCCGTTGGGCACGTAGTCGCCCACCACACCATAGCGTTCAGGCCACAGCTTGGTGCTTTTGACTGCGGTGCCAAACAGGTAGTCGATGAAGGCGTAATGCGCGGCGTAGTTCTTGTCGATCGCCTCGTCGTCCTGCGAGTGGTGCCAGTGGTGGAAATTCGGCGTGACGATGAGGTAGCGCAGTGGCCCCAGGCGCACGCTCACATTGGAGTGGTTGAACACCGCTTGGAAGCCAACGATGACGATGTAGGTGTCGATCACTTCCTTGGAAAAGCCGAGCACAAAAATGGGTGCCAGCACCAGCGTGCGCGTGATCAGCAGTTCGACAATGTGCTGGCGTGAGCCAGCCAGCCAATCCATGTGCTTGGTGCTGTGGTGCACTGCATGCAGGCGCCACAACAAGGGCACCTCGTGGTAGGCGCGGTGCGTCCCGTATTGCACCAAATCGGCCACCAAAATGATGAGTAGCACGGCCGCCAAAAAAGGGAGGTTGCTGACCCATTCCTGGACGCCGTCTTTGGCCGCCCAGCCGAACAGCTTGTGGACAAACAGGTTGGTCGCCAGCATGATGAATCCCACCACCATGTGGTTCACGATGAAGTGGTGAAAGTCGGTCTGCCATTCGGGGCGGAACACAGGCTGCGTTTTTCGCAGCGCAAACAGCTTTTCGATGAAGATGAAAATCAGCGACGAGCCCAGCAGGTCCAGGATGAACCAGTCCAGCCCGATGTAGGGCGTGTTGTCGGCAAAGTCATGGACCGGCACCTTGCTGCCACCCAAAACGGCCGTGAGGGCCACCAGCAGAAACGCAAAGCCCGAGAGCCAACGCGCGCGGTTGAACAGCACGTTGACCAGCGAAATGCCACCGGCGGCCACCATGGCGGCAAACATCACCTTGCGAATCACGTCCACGTTATAGCTCTGGCGCAGCATGGGCGTGGTCAGGTATTCGGGAAAGTGAAAGGCCAGCACGCCCAAAAAACACAGAATCGCTAATGACAGTGCAATGACACCGGACACCAGCCCGTGGCCGCGTTTCAGCGCGCCATGGCTCTCGGTAAATTCGTTCAGCTTTTCCAGCATGCAGTCTCCCCTTTTGTGTGTTGTCGGGCGCGCGGGTGCATGCCCGCCGGCCCAGGCAGCATCATGCCGGAAGTCGCGTGGTTAGCCAGCGCGTTGTTGCAGCGCAGCGGGCATGGCGTGGCCGGCAGCCAACAGGCCCTGCACCACATCACCCACCACGATGACACTGGGGCTGGCCAAGTCTTCGCGGGTGATGGTGGCTTGCAGTGCATGCAGCGCGCAGACGGCGTGGCGCTGCTGCGGCAGGCTGGCGTTTTGGATGATGGCTACGGGGGTGTCATTGGGTAAGCCTTGCAGCAGACCGTCTTGAATTTCGGCGGCGCCACGCACACCCATATAAATCACCAGCGTGAGCTTGGCTTGCGCCGCAGCAGCTGCCAGGGCGGGCCAGTCGGTGCCTGCATCGCCGGGCTTAGCGTGGCCGGTGACAAACACCACGCCGTGTGCGTGTTCGCGGTGGGTGAGTGGTACGTTCAAGGAGGTGACGGCGGCTAGACCCGCAGTGATGCCATTGACCACGCTGACGGTGACGCCCGCAGCTTGCAAATGCTCGACTTCTTCGCCGCCACGGCCAAAGATGAAAGGGTCTCCGCCTTTGAGTCGGACCACGGCTTCGCCTTCTAGCGCAGCGGTAATCATCAGCCGTTCGATGAAGGATTGCGGGGTGGATTTGCAACCCCCGCGCTTGCCCACATGGATGATGCGAACGCCGGGCTGGGCGAAGGCGACGATGGCCTCGTTCACCAAATCGTCGACCAGCAGCACGGTAGCTTGCTGAATCGCTTTGAGGGCTTTGAGCGTGAGCAAATCGGGGTCACCCGGCCCAGCACCCACCAAGGTCACGTGGCCGGAGGTGAGCGTGCGGGTGAGGTCGTGGGGTGTGGTGTTCATAGTTGCTGGTGCAGTTGCACGATGTGTGCCACTTGCTGGGCAATCGGGGCGGGCAGAGGCTGGGCCCCGGACAGGACGGACTGGATGTAGCAGGCCGTGGGGGCCACATCGGTGGTGGCGGGCAGCACCGGCAGGCTCTCCAGCGAGCCGGCCTGGTAGGCCTGCAGATCTGTGGCGACGCCACCCAGAAAGGCTTGCATGCGCGGTGTGCGGCGCGGGTCGGCCACCGCCTCGCCTTCGGTGCCGCGCACCAAGAGGGCGTTGGCTTGCACCAGAGAAAATGTTTCGGCCATGGAGATGGCGTACTCGGGGTGGGTGTAGCTGCTGACGATGAGCGCCGGGCCATCGACCGGGTTCATGAGCTTGACCAGGCTGTGGGCCGGGTTGCGCAGGTTCACCACGCGGCGCACCTCCAGCAGGCTCAGCAAGCCGGGGCACAGCGCTGCAGTGGGGACAAAGGCCACACTGCCGGGCGCTACAGATTTCGTAGCTGCTTGCGCAGTAATACCAAGGGCTGATAGCACTTCGGATATAAAAACGCGGCGGTCTTCGGTGGCGGTGCCGTGGATCAGCACAGGCACGCCTTCGCGCGCCAGCAGCAGCGCCAGCAGGGGCGTGAGCAGGGGTAGCTTGCGGGCGCCGTTGTAGCTGGGGATGACGACCACCGGTTGGTCGGAGGCCGGTACCAGCGCCATGCGCTCGCGGGTGGCGTCCAGAAAACCGGCCATCTCTTCGGCGGTTTCGCCCTTGATGCGCATGGCCAGGCAAAAGGCGCCGATTTCCAGGTCGGTCACGCTGCGGTCCAGCACCTGACTGAACAGGTCGGTAGCATCGGCGCGACTGAGCGGGCGCGCGCCATCCTTGCCGCGCCCGATTTCTTTGAGGTATTTGCCAATCGCCATCGCCCAATTGTCCGTGAAGCCAGATAAGTTGTGGTTATGTGCTTATGCAGTACGGATGCGGCGCTTATGCCGTGGCCGTGCCCATGCTGGCGCGCACCATGCGTTGCAGCTGAGGCACACACGAGCCGCAGTTGGTGCCGCATTTCAGCGCGCCTTGCAGCGTGGTCAGGCGGTCGGCGGCGAAGCCGGTGCATTGGGCCAATTGGGCGTCAATCGTCACATCGGTGACGTTGAAGCAGGTGCAGACGGTTTTTCCGCGCGACACCACGGGCACGGGCGGTGTGGCGCCCGGCGCTAACAGCGCGCGGCCGTAGCTTTGGGCTGGCTGTTCGTCCTGCAGCAGCGTGGTCATCCAGCCCTGGGCGCGGGTATCCCCGGCCAGCAAAAAGCCTTCCAGCGTGGTGTTGGCGGCGCTGCGCTCCAAGCGCACGGCCCGGCGCTGGCCGCGCTTGGCGTCGGCGTAGCGCACGACATCGGCACCGTCGAGTTGCAGCAGTGCTTCCAACTGCTTCAACACGGCGTCAGGCAGCGCTTCGGTGTGGGCCGCGCGGAACAGCACGCCGCTGCGCGCCACACCATCAGCGTCTGGCGTGCCGCTGAACGGCACGCAACTGGCAAAGGCAAACTGCGGCATCAGGTCTTGCAGTTGCTGGCGCGCGCGCAGCAAGTCGGCCTCGTCCAGCCATGCGACGGCCAGCAGGGTCCAGGGCATGTCGGCCTTGAGCACCTTGACTGCCGCGTGTTTGAACTCGGGTTGCTTGGAGTCGGGGCAGTAAGCCGGGTTGGTGAGGGCGTTGACGCCGCCCAGACGGTTGCCTTTGGCGCTCACGCCGCTGAGAACTTCATCGCCCCAGTGCATGGCCATGAAGGCCTGGTTCAGCCCGATGTCGGGGCTGGATTGCACCGGCACCAAGATGGAACCGCGTCGTGAGGTGACGTGCACCAAGTCGTTTTCGTCGAGCAGGCGGCGCGCCATGTCTTGCGGGTGCATTTGCAGCGCGGGTTCGCGGGCGTGGCCAAACAGGCGACCCAGCGTGCCCGTGCGGCTCATGCCATGCCATTGGTCGCGCAGGCGGCCCGTCGTGAGCGCTAGCGGGTAGCGCGCATCGCGCGGCTCGGCCACGGGTTGGTAGCTGGCGTTGACAAAGCGGGCGCGGCCATCGGGCGTGGGGAACACGCCATCTTCGTACAAGCGCACTTTGCCCAAGGCGGCACCTTCGGGCTGGGGCCACTGCTGGGGGGCTTGCTCCAGCAGGGCGTAGCTCATGCCGGTGATGTCGAGGTCGCGGCCCCGGGTGGATTCACGGTGCTCGTTCCAGACCGACTCGGGCGTGGGGTAGTTGAATAAACTTCGCTCAGGGCGAGTGGTCAGACGTTTCTCTAGGCGCTGCGCGAAATCGACTGCGATGGCCCAGTCATGGCGCGGCGCCGTATCGGGCACACCGGGTGCGGAGACGGCCGCACGGACGCGGGTTATGCGGCGTTCGCTGTTGGTAACCGTGCCTTCTTTTTCGCCCCAGGTGGTGGCGGGCAGCAGCAGGTCGGCGTAGCGCGCGGTGGCGGTGGTGGCAAAGGCTTCTTGCAGCACGACAAACTCGGCGCGCTCCAGCGCGCGGCGCACCGTGGCTTGATCGGGCATGCTTTGCGCGGGGTTGGTGCAGGCAATCCACAGCGCTTTGATCTCACCGTCGGCCGCAGCCTGAAACATCTCCACTGCGGTTTTGCCGGGCTTGGCGGGTACGTCCGCGACGCCCCACAGCGCGGCCACTTCGGCCCGGTGGGCGGGGTTGGCCAGGTCGCGGTGGGCGCTCAGCAGGTTGGCCAAGCCACCCACTTCGCGGCCGCCCATGGCGTTGGGTTGGCCGGTCAGCGAGAACGGGCCGGCGCCGGGCTTGCCAATCTGGCCGGTGGCCAGGTGCAGGTTGATGAGCGCGGTGTTTTTGGCAGTGCCGCTGCTGGACTGGTTCAGGCCCTGGCAGTACAAGCTGAGCGTGGCGGGGCTCTGGGCGAACAGGCGCGCAGCGTCTAGCAAATCTTTTTGGGTGATGCCGCAGGTCTGGGCCACCAGTTCGGGCGTGCAGTCGCGCACCGTGGCCTTGAGTTCGTCAAAACCCGTGGTGTGCGCGGCAATATAGGCCGCATTGGTCCAGCCTTCCCACAGCATGAGGTGCAGCATGCCGTTGAACAACATCACATCGGTGCCGGGCTGGATTTGCAGGAACAGGTCGGCCAGCTCTACCGTGTCGGTGCGGCGCACATCGGCCACGATGATCTTCATGCCGGGGTTCTTGCGCTTGGCGTCTTCAATGCGGCGAAAAAGGATGGGGTGGGCAAAGGCGGTGTTGGAGCCGACGATGAACAGCGTGCGCGCGTGGTTCACGTCGTCGTAGCTGCAAGGTGGTGCATCGGCGCCCAGCGTTTTCTTGTAGCCGGCCACGGCGCTGCTCATGCACAGGCGCGAGTTGGTGTCGATGTTGTTGGTGCCAATCAGGCCCTTGGCCAGCTTGTTGAAGACGTAATAGTCTTCGGTGAGCAACTGGCCCGACACGTAAAAACCGACGGCGTCGGGCCCGTGGTCTTGGATGATGCGGGCGAATTGGTCGGTGGCCAGGTTGAGCGCGCTGTCCCAGGACACCGGCTGGGGCGCCGCGCCGCGCTGCAGGCGCTGCAGCGGTTGCAGCAGGCGGGTTTGCAGGGTGACCGGGGCGCTGGCGGTGAGGTGCAGTGTGCTGCCCTTGGAGCACAGGCGGCCGAAGTTGGCCGGGTGATCGGGGTCGCCGCGCACGCCGGTGATCTGCGCGCCTTGCGATTCAATGATGACGCCACAGCCCACACCACAGTAGGGGCAGGTTGATTTGGTTTCTTTCACAACAGAGCGTCTTTCAAGCCTGCCAAGTGCAGGGTTTGCAGGGTATTCAGGCCGTAGCGCGCCGACTGACGGGGCCAGCCACGGGGCGGGTCAGGTCGGTGGCGTGGCCTTGCAGCTCCGTGCTCTTGAGGTACACCTGGTCACCGTCTAACTTGACGCTGAATTTGGGGGTGCAACCCTCGTCGGGCGCCGCTGCCTGGCCGTCACACAGACCGATGGTCCAGTTGTGCAAGGGGCATGCCACGCTGGTGCCAAACACAATGCCTTGCGACAACGGGCCGCCTTTGTGCGGGCAGCGGTCCAGTAAAGCGAACACTTCGTTTTCGGAATTGCGGAACACCGCCACGTCCAGGCCACTGGCGCGGGCGACGCGGCGCGAGCCCAGTACGGGGATGTCGTCGATCTTGCAGATGAGGGTCCATTCGGTCATATCGGTCTTTCAGGTGCTATTGTTTTGCTAGCTGGTTGCGCATATTACATAAGGGTTACAGGCTAATTTCATTCCTTAAGTTCGGCGTACAGGGTGGTGACACGGTCCATCACCGACAGCAAGTTTTCACTGGCCACAAACACATCAGCCAGAGCCTTGGGGCGGGGCGCACCTTCTTGCAACTTCTGCAAGGCCAGCTCAAAAAACACCCATTGCGCGTCACCCAGCATGAGCTCATCTTTGATGCGCAGGGTGGCCTGCGGCGCATCGCGAAGCTGGCCCATGGCGGTAGTGAACTCGGTGCGGGCTTTGGCGATTTCCGTTGTGGCCACCGACGCATCGACGGGCAGCGCCGCAGCCAAGTAGAACTTGGCCATGCGCTGGGTCAGCATGCGTTGGCGTCCGGCCAGATTCACCAGCTTGCCTACTGGCTTGGACAGAGCGGTCTCAAACTGCACCGTGCCTTGGTGGGCCAGCGCCAAGACTTTGGCGTCGAGCTGTAGCAGGGCGGCGGCTTGTTCTTTGGCAGGGGCTTTGCCGACCAGCGCGGCCTTGTAGTCCGACCACACGGCTTCCAGCGTTTTGTAGGTGGCCAGCAGGTCGGGCGTGGGCGCGTAGCCTTTGAGTTCCACCAGTTGCCGGTCAAACAGTGCCAGTGATTTGTCCAGCACCGCGCGCGCACTGCTGGGCTCCACACCTTGCAGCAGCGCCAGCCAGGCCTTGCCCATGCGTTGGCTCAGCATGCGCTGGCGGCCGGCTTTGTTGATCGCGTCACTCAGGTCCAGCACCTGGGCCTGGGCCAGCGGCCAGGCCAAGCTCAACGAACCAGCCGCGACGGTGGTCAGCAGGGTTCTGCGGTCCATGTGGCCTCCTTAGGCGTTGACGGTGTCGAACTGGCGTGTGTCGACCTGGGCGTCTTGGAAGTCAAACCAAGGATCAGGCTCGCCATCCAGCGCGAACAGCAGTTCCGCGTTCAGCGCCTTGCGGCCTTCGGCGTCTTCCAGAATTTTCTTCTTGATGTAGTCCAAGCCCACGCGGCTCACATAGTGCACGGTGCGCTCCAGGTACCAGCCTTCTTTGCGGTAGAGCTGCATGAAGGCGCCGGTGTACTCCAGCACTTCTTCCGAGGTCTTGAGCTTGACCAAGAAGTGCGCCACTTCGGTTTTGATACCGCCGTTGCCGGCGATGTACATCTCCCAGCCGCTGTCCACGCCGATGATGCCGACGTCCTTGATACCGGCTTCGGCACAGTTGCGCGGGCAGCCCGACACGGCGTACTTGACTTTGTGAGGTGCGTACATGCGCCAGTGGGCTCGCTCCAGGTCCTTGCCCATTTGGGTGCTGTCTTGCGTGCCCATGCGGCACCACTCGCTGCCGACGCAGGTTTTGACCGTGCGCAGGGCTTTGGCGTAGGCGTGGCCGGAAGGCATGCCGATGTCTTTCCAGACGTTGACCAGGTCTTCCTTCTTGATGCCCAACAAGTCGATGCGCTGGCCGCCGGTGACCTTGACGGTGGGGATTTTGTACTTGTCCACCACGTCGGCAATGCGGCGCAACTCTGAGGCCGTGGTCTCGCCGCCCCACATGCGGGGGATGACGGAGTAGGTGCCATCTTTCTGGATGTTGGCGTGGCTGCGCTCGTTGATGAAGCGACTTTGCGGATCGTCCTTGGCCTGTTTGGGCCAGCTGGAGATCAGGTAGTAGTTCAGCGCCGGGCGGCAGCTGGAGCAGCCGTTGGGGGTGCGCCAGTTCAGGCCCTGTTGCACTTCGGCAATGGTCAGGAATTTTTCCTTAAAAATGGCGTCGCGCACGGCCTGGTGGCCGTGGTCGGTACAGCCGCACATGGCCTTGGTCTTGGGGGTTGCGGAGTAGTCGCCGCCAGCGGTGAACATGATGATTTGCTCGACCAAGCCGGTGCAGGAGCCGCACGACGCGCTGGCCTTGGTGTGCTTCTTGACTTCGTCCAGCGTGAACAAGCCCTTGTCGCGGATGGCTTTGCAAATGGTGCCCTTGGTGACGCCGTTGCAGCCGCACACCTCATCGCTGTCGGCCATGGCCGCCGCCTTGTTTTGGCCGGCGTGGCCTACGTCACCAATGTTGGCGCCGCTTTCACCAAACATCAGCTTGTCGCGGATGTCGGCCACGCTGCGGCCGTCGCGCAGCAGCTTGAAGTACCAGCTGCCGTCCACCGTGTCGCCGTACATGCAGGCGCCCACCAGCTTGTCGTCCTTGATGACCAGCTTTTTGTAGACGCCGCCAAACGGGTCGCTCATCACAATTTCTTCGGTGCCTTCGCCACCTTGGAATTCGCCGGCGGAGAACAGGTCAATGCCCGTCACCTTGAGCTTGGTGGAGGTGAGCGAGCCGGTGTAACGGCCAATGCCGTACATGGCCAGGTGGTTGGCGGCCACTTTGGCTTGCTCAAACAGGGGCGCCACCAAACCGTAGGCAATGCCACGGTGGGCGGCGCATTCGCCCACGCTGTAAATGCGCGCGTCGGTCACGGTTTGCATGGTGTCGGTCACCACAATGCCGCGGTCGATATGCAGGCGCATGGTGGCGGCCAGCTCGGTGTTGGGGCGAATGCCCACGGCCATCACGACCAAGTCCGCCGGGACTTCAGTACCGTCCTTGAATTTGACTGCCTTGACGCGGCCGCTCTTACCGTCCGCGCTGTTACCCACCATCTCTTGGGTTTGGGCGCCCATGAGGAACTTCAGACCGCGTTCTTCCAACGACTTTTGTAGCAAGCCGCCGGCGGTGTTGTCGAGTTGGCGCTCCATCAGCGTGGGCATCACGTGCACCACGCTCACCGTCATGCCGCGCAGCATCAGGCCGTTGGCCGCTTCCAGGCCCAGCAGGCCGCCGCCAATGACGACTGCGTGCTTGTACTTGGTGGCCGCCTCGATCATGGCGTTGGTGTCGGCAATGTCGCGGTAGGCAATCACGCCTTCCAGGTCTTTGCCGGGCAGGGGCAGGATGAAGGGGTTGGAGCCGGTGCAGATCAGCAGGCGGTCGTATTCAGCCTCTGTGACGTTGCCTTGCGAATCCTCGGCACGCACGACGCGCTTGACGCGATCGACCGAGACCACTTTTTTGCCGGCGTGCAGTGTGATGTTGTTCTCGGCATACCACTCGTAGGTGTTGAGCACGATCTCGTCCAGCGTTTGCTCGCCGGCCAGCACCGGGCTGAGCAAGATGCGGTTGTAGTTGGGGTGCGGCTCGGCGCCGAAAACGGTGATGTCATACAGGTCGGGTGCGACCTTGAGCAACTCCTCGACGGTGCGCACACCGGCCATGCCGTTGCCAATCAGTACCAGTTTCGATTTTTTCATAGAGTCCACTCCAAATGAAGCCAAGCTAGCAACACATGTGGCTGCGCCACATGCCAATAAAAAAGGGGTAAGAGAGCCGCGCCCCTCCGTGTGGGGGACGCACCAGCGATTGCTGGCTGTGACGGGAAGGATGCGCGCGACGTCGTTGTGTGCGATCCAAGCCATGCCGTCAGTTCGGCGGACCGCGTCGTTGCGGTCACTGCGGAACATGCAAGAGCTGTGCCAGCTTGCTTGGTCACCGGTGCGCGCTTTGCAGGACAATGGCCGCCCTATGACTACTGCTCTTCTGTGCGCTCCCCGTCCGGTGTCCTTGTCCAGCTTGGTTTCGGACCTCGCAGCGGCGGGGTTGGAGCTGGTGGCGACCGAGGAAGATGGCAGCAAGTTGGTGCAAGCCGTGGTGCGGCACGCACCAGATGTGGTGATTTGCGATATCGCCCAGCCGACGCGGGCCTGGTTTGCCGCCCTGCATTTGATGCAGCAGACCACGCCGCGCCCGGTGCTCTGGTTTACCCAAGACCCCAGTGCCGACCACATGGCGCAGGCCGTGGCGGCCGGGGTGGATGCCTATGTGGTGCAAGGTTATGGAGCCAACCGGCTGCGCCCGCTGGTGCATTTGGCCCACGTCCGCCACCAAGCGGCCCAAGCGCAACTGCGCGCCTTGGAGGAGGCTACCACCCGGCTGGACGAGCGCAAGTCGGTCGACCGCGCCAAAGGCATCCTGATGCGCGACGGCCGTTTGACGGACGACGACGCCTTTGCGGCTTTGCGGTCTGCCGCCATGAGCAGCAACCTGCGCATGGGCCAGCTCTCGCAGCAACTGATTCAGTCAGCCCAACACGCCGAAGCCATTAACCGCGCCGGGCAGTTGCGCATGCTGTCGCAGCGCCTCTTGGTCTTGCAACTGCTGCAGGCCCAGTCCGCATTGGCGGCCGAGCAGGCTGGCAGCTTGCCAGCGGCGGGACAACGGGTGCAGGCCAACCTGGCCTTTTTGCGCAAAAACCTGTCGCAGCCCACCTACGGCGACTGGTTGGACGGCCTGGACCACAGCTGGGCCACGGTGCAGCAGGCGCTGGAGCAGGGCGACTCTCCCGCGCTGGACAGCGCCGCCGAGGCCCTACTGCAGGGCGCGGAGCGCCTGACCGCCAGCCTGGAGCGCGCGGCGGCGACCAACCAACGTAACCC
>JAXHOO010000061.1:0-175229 GCA_034519365.1 Rhodoferax sp.
CAGTTACGTATTGCTTGGCGGTCCCGATATCCTGCTCTCTGGCCACCACGCCAATGTCCAAGTGCTGGCGGCGCCAGCAGGCCCTGCTGCGCACCGCCCAGCGCCGGCCCGATATGCTGGAGTCAGCCTGGCTGACCCAGGACGATCTGGCCTTTCTGGAGCGCCTGGAACAGAGCCGGAACTGGCCCACACGTTGGTTGAGCGTCCCCTCCGGGATGGTTCCCACAGGCGCAGCGCCGCCGTATCGAAACCATCCGCAGCCGTTGGTTGAGTCCCCTCCGGGATGGTTCCCAATAGGCGCTGCGCCGTATCGAAACCATCCGCACCTGTGAATTTGCTTCGCCTTGGCGTCTATGTTATACTGCCCTTCGTCAGCCTGGCGGACGACCCTAATCCCGCGGCTCTTGTGGGCACATTATCTCGGTAGCTGCGGTGGATCAATAAAGGCAAAACCATCGTTGAGGAAGGTATAACATGCAGCACGCATTGCTTGAATCATTAGAGCCCAAAGAACATGCTGGTATCCCCGAGCTGCGCGTGGGCGACACCGTTCGTCCATGCTCGCATCGTCGAGGGCAACCGCGAGTGTCCAGGTCCTCTCCAGGGCCTCGTCATCCGCATGCGCAAGGGCAGGTTGCAGCTGGCTCCAGTTTCCACCGTCCGGCGTATCGCCTCGCACGGCGTTGGTGTCGAGCGCACGTTCTTGCAGCACTCGCCGCGCGCCGACAAGGTCGGTGCTGCGCAGCAACAAGGTCTGCCGGGCCAAGCTCTACTACCTGCGCGACCTGCGTGGCAAGGCTGCCCGTCTGAAGGAAGTCAACACCCGGAAGTAAGCCGTAGGGGCGGGGTCTCCCGCCCCTTTCGCGGGCGGGTCTTCCCCACTTCACCAGCCTGGGCGGCACGTTCCGCTCTTCGCCGGCGCAGGGAACTCCTGCGCCGTGCTATTTGTGGAGCAAACCAGGCGTGGAGCCAAGACAAGCCAGGCAACTGCCAACCCTGGTCGGCGAGTTGGCGCTGTGGCAGGCCGGCTATGCCCGTGTGGCCGGGATCGACGAGGCCGGCCGCGGGGCCTGGGTTGGGCCAGTAGGCCGCAGCCGCCATCTTGCCGGCTGACCCGGCCGTGGCTGGCCGGCGCTGGCCGGCGTGGCCGACTCCAAACAACTGTCGGGCCGGCCAGCGAGAGCGCCTCTGCGCTGTCATCGTGCAGGAGGCCGTCGGCCTGGGCCGTGGGCGACGCCAGTTGCACAGATCGATGCGCAGGGCATCGCCGCCGCCACCTGCAGCGCCATGCAAGCTGCTGTTGCCAGCCTGCTGCTCCCACCTGACTTTCTGTTGATCGATTACGTGCGCCTGGTCGGCCTGATCACGCCGCAGCGCGCTTCGCCCAAGGGCGACAGCAAGGTGCTATCAATTGCCGCTGCCTCCATCATCGCCAAGGTGACGCGCGACGTCTACGGTCGAACTGGGCGCACGCCGAGATGCGCGCGCCTGCTGCAAACCGGCAAAGCCGGCGAAAAGGCCTTGTTTGATGGCTGCATGAAGGGCCGCACCATGTACGTTGTGCCTTTCTCCATGGGCCCGCTGGGTTCGCACATTGCGCACATTGGGATTGAGTTGTCCGACAGCGCCTATGTGGCAGTGAACCAGCGCATCATGACCCGAATGGGCAAAGCTGTGTATGACGTGCTGGGCGTGGATGGTGCTTTTGTGCCTTGCGTGCACACCGTGGGCGCACCTTTGGTGGAAGGCCAGGCCGATGTGAAATGGCCTTGCAACAAAACCAAGTACATCGTGCATTACCCCGAGACCCGCGAAATCTGGTCGTACGGCTCCGGCTACGGCGGCAACGCCTTGCTGGGCAAGAAGTGCTTTGCGCTGCGCATCGCCTCCAACATGGGCCGCGACCAGGGCTGGCTGGCCGAGCACATGCTGATCTTGGGCGTCACCAATCCCGAAGGCAAGAAGTACCACGTGGCAGCCGCCTTCCCCAGCGCCTGCGGCAAGACCAACTTCTCCATGCTGGTGCCGCCCACCGGTTTTGACGGCTGGAAAGTCACCACCATCGGTGACGACATTGCCTGGATCAAGCCCGGTACTGACGGCAAGCTCTACGCCATCAACCCCGAGGCTGGCTACTTCGGTGTGGCCCCCGGCACCAACTTCCACACCAACCCCAACTGCATGGCCAGCTTGGACAAGAACGTGATCTTCACCAACGTGGCGCTGACCGACGACGGCGACGTGTGGTGGGAAGGCATGGAGAAGGACGCGGCAGCATGCCCGATCACCTGATCGACTGGCAAGGCAAAGACTGGACGCCCGCGATTGCCAAGGAAACCGGTGCCAAAGCCGCCCACCCCAACGCCCGCTTCACCGTGGCCGCCACCAACAACCCCGCGCTGGACGCGCAGTGGGACGACGCCAACGGCGTGGCCATTGACGCATTCATCTTCGGCGGCCGCCGCTCCACCACCGTGCCGCTGGTGACCGAAGCCCGCAACTGGACCGAGGGCGTCTACATGGCCGCGACCATGGGCTCTGAGACCACCGCTGCGGCTGCGGGCCAGCAAGGCGTGGTGCGCCGCGACCCCTTCGCCATGCTGCCCTTCATGGGCTACAACATGAGCGACTACTTCCAGCACTGGCTCAACCTGGGCGCCAAGCTGCAAGCCCAAGGCGCCAAGCTGCCCAAGATCTACTGCGTCAACTGGTTCCGCAAGGGTGACGACGGCAAGTTTGTGTGGCCCGGCTACGGCGACAACATGCGCGTGCTGAAGTGGATGATTGACCGCATCGAAGGCCACAAGGCCCGCGGCGCCGAGAGACCGGCTTTGGCGTGAGCCCCACCTATGACGAACTGAGCTGGGACGGCCTGGACTTCAGCCGCGAACAGTTCGCCAGCGTCACCAGCCTGGACAAGGAAGCCTGGAAGGAAGAAATCGCCTTGCACACCGAACTGTTCACCCAGCTGGCCTACCACTTGCCAAAGGAACTCGAAGAGACAAAAGCCCAGCTAGCGCAGCGCCTCGCTGCTTGAGGGCCATCCAAGATCTGGCCCGGCGCATCCCGCCGAGGCCGGGCGTTGGCCCGCAAACCATCCGATTGCGGCCACACAAAGCAAAAAAGCCACCCGAACGCGGTGGTTTTTTTTCGCTGCCCAAAGGGCTGGCACAGTCGAGGGGTGTAGATCAGGCCTCGTTACGGCTCGCGCATCACCGCATGTTGCGGAGTTCAGCCATGATGCGGGGGTCGCGGTGGGCGTATTCCCACATTTTGTCTTCCATGCGGCGCTCTTGAGAAGCACGGACCCAGCCCATGATCACCGCAGAGGCGGCTGACGACATCTTGCGCAGGGGAGGTGCCAACAGGGCCAGGGCAGCAAAGGCTACGGTCCACAAGGCCACCCAGCCTGCCAACAAGTGGCCGTCCGCCCAGCTGTCAATGACCTGGTCTGCAGTGACCAATAACGCGGCCATTCCAGCCGCCAACAGCATGCCAGCCAGTGGGCGGGACTTTTCTTCGATTTCCGCAGTTTTGGGCTGCACAGCCTGTGTCGGCATACGGCTGACAGCGGCGTGGTGGGGAGTAATGTGTACGAGGTTTGTCATGGCAAATTCCTTTGCAGAGTTGACGTAAAACTTATATTTATCGGGGCATCGGTAAGATGCCATGGACCGAATACTAAGGGTAAACACTAGTAATGGTCTACTTTATGTTGGTGATGTTTGGTATTCACCAAAGTTATGATTGAGCCATGCGCGACGTCTCCCTGCGAAATCTCGATCTGAACCTGCTCAAAGTATTTGACGTGGTCATGTCCGAACGCAGCCTGACCCGTGCCGCCGAACAACTCGCCCTGACCCAGCCTGCTGTCAGCAATGCGCTGCGCCGCCTGCGTGAAGCACTCGGAGACGACTTGTTGGTGCGTAAGGGCCGCACGCTGGAGCCGACGCCACGGGCCGAGACCCTGTGGCCTGCCGTGCGCGGCTGCCTGCAGCAACTGCAGGCCTCGCTGACGCCGCCAAGTTTTGACCCCAGCCAGTGCCACATCCACCTTTGTGTTGACCATGGCCGACGCCACCGCCGCAGAAATGATGCCGGGCCTGTTGGGCATCATCACGGCCCAGGCCCCGCATGTGTCTCTGCGCGTGGTGCCCTTGACCACCCGCGATCCACGTCAATTGCTGGAGGACGGCCATGCCGACCTCGCGGTGGGCCACTTTCCGGCCGTACTGGCCGACCTGACGGCACGTGCACAGGCCGGCGACAGCGCCGGATTTCTGCACCATCGCCTGTTCTCGGGCGACTATGTGTGTGTGATGCGCAAAGGCCACCCGTTGGCGCGCGAACCCCTCACGTTGCAGCGCTTTTGCGCCGCTCGGCACATGCTGGTCAGCTTTTCGGGGCGGCCCTATGGTTTTATCGACGAAGCGTTGGCTGCACTGGACCAGCGTCGCCATGTGGTGCTCACGGTCAACCAGTTTTTCACTGCTGGCAAGGTTGTGGCGCAATCCGATGTGCTCACGGTACTGCCGCGCCACTTTGTGGGAGTGACCGGCTTTGCCCAGGACCTGGTGTTGCGCGAACTGCCGTTCCCGGTGCCGCCCATCCAAGTGGACACCTTATGGCACTTGCGCAACGATGCGGACCGCTCCCATGCGTGGTTGCGTGACCAGATCGCAAATTTGGCAGCCAAGGCCTTCTGAACGAATGAAAATCCAACTGCTGTCCGACCTGCACCTCGAGGCCCATCCCCACTGGAGGGCCGAACCGGTACCCGGTGCCGACCTCCTGGTGTTGGCCGGAGACATTGGTTCTTACCAACCGGGTTCACAACTGGGCGACAGCGACTTTGGCTTGGGCCAGTTTTCGCCACACCATGGTTGGCCCACCCCGGTGATTTTTGTCCCTGGGAACCACGAATACGATGGCATGGACTTTGACGTGGCCCATGCACGGCTGCGCGAGACTTGTGCGCGCCTGGGACTGGTCTGGCTGGAACGTGAGACGCTGGTGTTGGAGGGCGTGCGATTTGTTGGCACCACTTTGTGGTCCGACTTTGACGCCCTGTCCCCTGCGGTGGCACCAGTGCCGCCCGTTCGCCACGGCACACAGGTCAACCCGTTGGCACAGCAGCTCAAAGCCCGCGACAAGGCCTTTCGCGCCGCCAACTACTACTTGCGCAAGGCAGAGACCACGCGCCATGGTGAGCCCTGGCTGGCCGAAACCCTGCGCGCGCAGGCCCTGGTATGCCAAGACTGGTTGCGCAATGCGCTGGCCCAGTCCTTCGACGGGCCCACCGTGGCCATTACCCACTTCGCGCCCAGCCTGATGAGTGCAGACCCGCGTTACGGTCTGACACCCGGCACCGCCGGTTTTTGCAATGCGCTGGACGAATTGCTGCCCCATGCGCAGCTATGGCTGCACGGCCACTTGCATGCACCCAGCGACTATGTGCACTGCGGTTGCCGTGTAGTTGCCAACCCGCTGGGTTATGCGCGCAAGAACGAACAGGCCAACTTTCGGCCAAAGCATTTGATCGAAATAGCACGCTAGCCCCCGTAGAAGCGAGCTTTACCGCTATACATTGAATAGCAAATCTCGGCCGCATGAAACCTTGCCTCGCGCCAGTCCTAGGCGCTGGCTGGCATGTGCTGGCGCCGCCGCGCTTCAATAACCCTACAACTGCACTGGAAAGTACCAACAAATACTATTCGGTCTGCATATGACCAAACGGTAGTTTTGGAACACGGCGGTCTCTGCAAGCCCACAACTATCCACATCATTCAATTTGAGAATCTAAATTAGGAGTCATGCGATGTTGAGACAAATCAAACACATCATTGCCAGCCTGTCCGTAGTGACCTTTGCGACGGCATGCGGCGGCGGCACCAGCGATCCGGACGTGGTTCAGCTTGCGCAATCTAACCCCGAGCTGTCCATATTGGTGGAGGCTGTCGATGCCGCAGGTCTCGCTGGCACCCTGAAGCAGGCAGGGCCGTATACAGTGCTGGCGCCGACGAATACCGCGTTTGCATCTTTGCTCAGCGAGTTGGGTGTGACCAAGGCCCAGCTGCTGGCAGACAAGGCCTTGTTGACATCCGTCCTGACCTACCACGTGTTGCCCGGCACGGTGCGTCGTGCAGACATCCCTATGGGCAAAGCCGTAACAACTTTGCAGGGTGGCATCTTCAAGGTTGACGCGGCAGGTACTGCGCTGCGCATCACCGACGGGCGCAACCGCACGGCCAACATCACCACCACCGACCTACACGCCTCCAATGGTGTGGTGCACGTGGTCGACAAGGTGATCTTGCCCGCCAACAAGAACATCGTGCAGACGGCGCAATCCTTGGCAGACTTCTCGATCCTGGTGGAGGCGGTAGTCGCCGCCGACCTGCAATCTACTTTGTCAGGAACCGGCCCGTTCACGGTGTTCGCACCGACCAACGCGGCATTTGCCGCACTGCTGGCAGAGCTGGGCATCAGCAAAGAGGCCTTGCTGGCCAATAAGGCGTTGCTCACCAAGGTACTGACCTACCACGTTGTGCCGGGCCGCGTGCTCAAGGCGAATGTGCCCGTTGGTACACCCATCACTACCGTGCAAGGTGAGACGTTTTCCATCAGCGCTGCCTTGGCGATCAACGACCAGCGTGGCCGCAGTGCCAACATCGTTGCAACCGATGTGCTCACCAGCAACGGCGTCATCCACGTGGTGGACAAGGTGATTCTGCCCAAGCCCTGAACACCTGCGGCGTGGTCCTTTGAACAGCTTAATGCTACCTATTGGATAGCAGTTGAGGCGGGATGGGCAGGCACTGCCGACCCCGACGCCATGCGCACAAAACTGGCGAAACGCGGCACACCCGCATCCGTCAACCCGCGGTACCGGTAGGTCACAACGCTACCTACCGGCGGCGGATCACGGCGCTGCGCTTCTGTCAGACCGGTACCAATCTTGAAACGCAGGCCCGGTGCGGCGGCGTTGCCGCTCGCTACGGTCTCTACCAACAGAGCGCCCAGGAGACCGGCGAACTTGCCTGTACCAACCTGATGGCCAATGACACGGGCCTCGGCATCCTCGTGCGGTTTGACCTTCAACAGGTCGCCATTGCGCGTGGCGCTGTACAGGGACGCACCGCGGTGCAGCATCAGACCCTCACCGCCGGCCTTCACTACACGGCGCATCTGCGCCTGCAGGTCCGGATGGGTAGTGGCCCGTGTTTGTGCCACCGCCACGACCCAGGGTTGGGCTATCAGCGCCACCGTGGCATGGATGGCAGAGATGCGTTCGGTGAACGTACCGCCGTGCGCCGGCATGTCAAACACCATAAACCGCATGCCGCGCCAGGCTGCCTCGTCAGGTAACTGCTGACGAGCGGTAGAGCTGGCGCGTGCGAACTGGCCACGGCCAGCCCATAACTCGCCGTCCAGCGGTGTGGCCGGCCACCCTGCCGTGAACCAGGCCGGCGCCTGGACACTTTCCCCGCCGCGCGTCAGCAATTGCTGGCCGTCCCAGTAGCCGCGTATGCCGTCATACTTTTCGCTGACCCAATAGTCAGCCAAGCTTATGCTGGGGTGGTACACGTTGGCCAGCATCAGGGCGGGTGCTCTGGCGGTAGGTGGTTGGGCCATTGCCTGCTGGGCAGCACCCGACCCCCAAAGCCACAACAGGCTGACAACCAGCCACGCTGGGTGGCTCAAACGCAAGGGTAAGTGCATGTGGGAAGTCCGCTGGTGGAGGGGTTGTTGGGTCGCGTAGGCGCAGCATAACAAGCCGCCCCAAGGGGGGCAGGAAGACCTGGCGCTTGCAAGATTGATGAATATCAACCTGTACCCCAAGGGCATCACTACACTCGCACACATTCTCGCTTAGGAGCTCACCATGAAGATTCTTTTGGCCGTTGATGGCAGTACGTACAGCAAAAAGATGTTGGCCTACCTCGCCACGCACGACGCCATGTTTTCCCCGGCCAACCAATACACGGTATTTACTGCCCAGGCTGCATTGCCCTCCCGGGCGCGCTCAGTGGTGGGTAAAGAAGTGGTCGAGAGCTACTACGCCGAAGAAAGCGAAAAAATAATCGCCCCGGTGAGCAAATTTCTGCTGCGCCACGGTATCAATGCCAAAGGCAGCTGGAAGGTGGGCCAGGCTGGTACATTGATCGCCAAGATGGCCGAAGACGGCAAGTTTGACTTGGTGGTGATGGGCTCACATGGCCACGGTGCATGGGCCAACTTGGTCATGGGCTCGGTCGCAACCCAGGTATTGGCACACTGCAAAGTGCCCGTGCTGATGGTGCGCTAACTAACGGGCATTCAAGCCATCAAAGCAGGTGGACATCACCAAGTCGACGATTTCCGCGTCACTGTGTTGCCCTCCCATCTTCAAAAACTCCAGCACCGGGTCGCAGGCTCTGGCGTACAGCGTGTAGAGCACGGCGATGGCGGGTAGTTGGGCGTTGATGGCGCCCTGCGCTTGTGCTGCCTCTATCCAGGCACCCAGACGGTCGCTGACGTCGATCAGCCCGTCCATGTAGTCTTTGCTCGCAATCAGCGTGGCACGCAGGCTGGAGTTCTGGCTGGGCAGTGAAGGCATTTCTCCGGCCAGCTTGAGTTCCATGGTCCAGCGGACTACGTTGCGCAACTGTTCAACGGGTGGGGCATTTGGCGCCAGGCCCTCCAGGAAAGCCTGGGCACGGCGCATGACACGCACCATGGCCGCAGCGGCCAGGTCTTCCTTGCTGGGGAAGTGTTTGTACAGGCTGGCCTTGGCAATGCCCACATTGGCCGCAACCTCGTCCACCGTCATGGCATCGAAGCCTTTTTCTGCCAGTAGTTGGTTGACCACGCGCATGATCGCGTCTTCACGCGCTTGCAGCATTTGGGCCTTGAAAGATACTTTGACGTCGGGTTGGGCTTGCATGATCATATTTTAGCCCAACCCGTCTAAAAATACAGCAGAAGGCTAATTTATGACCGTGGCGTTTTCAATGCAACCGCTGCGGCACTGGACAAAGCCGCTGTCAACCGGTCAATGACGACAGAATCCAGGTTCCAGCAATGCCAGTACAAATTGATGGGCAGCGTAACCTGGGGCGCCAGGTTGACCAACTCTCCGCTCGCCAACAAGTGCGCAACCTTCAGCTCGGGCAACACACAGGCGCCCCAGCCCGCCAGGGCAGCCTGCACCTGGCCCTCCACGCTGGGAACAAACCGCTGGCTGAGCGCGACCCTCCGCAACCCGCAGGCGCGGCTGACAAACTCGGTCTGCAGATCGTCCTTGCGATTGAAGGCGACAAAGGCTAAGGAACGAAAGTTGTGGGGGGTGAGCCCTTGTGGGCAATGGGCACTGGCATAGGCTGGGCTGGCGATCGCCACGTAATGCATGACGCCAAGGGGCAAAACCTTGCATCCACGCAAAGCTTGCTTGAGCGTGGTGACGCAACCCAAGACCTGGCCTTCTCGCAGCCACTCGTGGGTAAAGTCCTGGTCGTCGGTGATGATCTCCAGCGGCAAACCCTCGCTGACCATCGCGCCCAACGCAGGCAACGCCCAGGTGGCAATGCTGTCGGCGTTAATGGCAATGGAAATACGGTCTTCTTCGCGCAGTGCGCCAGTGCCGGGTGTCAGGTCTTGTAAATCCGTTTCCAGGTCAGCGCGCAACAGCCGCATCTGCATGGCGTGTTTGATCAGCAGGCGGCCGGCCGAAGTGGGTTTGATGGGGCGGCTGCGTACCAGCAGCACCGTGCCGACCTGGGCCTCCAGCGCACGCAGTCGCTGCGAAACGGCTGATTGGGTGACCGAAAGCCGCAGCGCTGCGCGTTCAAAGCCACCTTCCTCCACAATGGCGGCCAGGCACTCCAAGGCGTCGGAATCAAAGGTTCTCATAGTAGTTTTTCACCGAGCTAATAAAACAGTGGCCGTTCGCCCCAGAAAATGACGCGTTTACCGTCCACGCCCTGTTGCTCATTAGTTTACCTAATGTTTGGAAGTCCGACAGCGGTGTGGATTTAGCGCGTGCAACAGTCAGTGGACAGGTGCACCTTTGAGGTCCAATGCCAAGTTATGGCCTAATACTGCCTTTGCAAACTTAGTCAGGACCGTTAAAAATGGGCAATAAGATCGTTACCGAAGCAGACCGTAAAGCCACTCCCCGTCCAGCAACCCTCCCTGGTTTCACCCTGCCAACCGGCGGCCGCGGCCAAAAGGTCAGCCTGGAGCGCGGCGTCGCGACACGCAGCAAGAAGAACCCCGGCAAGCGCTCCAAAAAGGGCGGCTAAAGACTTAGCCCCCACGCTCCGCCGCTGCGCGGGTCGCTGCCCCCCGAGGGGGCTAATTCTCCTTGGGGCGGCCCGGCGGAGAATTGCCTCCTCCCTCGCCTGTCAGATGGGCTTGCGCTAGGCACTCTTGTAGTGCCCGCGTCGCACGTGCAATCTGCGGCGACCTTCGCGTGATCGCAAAGAACTGGCAGTCGTATCGAAACACCGCCGGGTCGATGGCGCGCATCTGTCCATCGCGCACAAAACTCTGCGCGTAGTGGTCAGGCAAAAAGCCCAAAAATTTCCCCGACAGAATCAATGTGGCTATGGCCTCCTGGTCGAAACCTGTGGCCTTGCGCGCCAGCCGCACCTGCTGGCTGATCTCCATGTTGGGCGAGTGGTAGCCCAGGCCGGCAAACTGGTGGGCGCGCAGGCCATCCCAATCCTGGGGCTGCTTCGCTGCGGTTGTACCAAACAGCGGATGCGCACGGCCGCAGTACAGCAGCATCACCTCGTCAAACAGCAGCGTGTATTCCAGCGTGTCCGAGCTGCGGTGCCCGGGGATGATGCCAATCTGGTACTGCCCGTCCAGCACACCACGCTCAATGGCTGTGAGTGTGGCTACATGCAGATTGAGCGCGACATCCGGCGCTTGCTCCGTGAACAGCGCAATCGCCTCAGCAATATGGGCCTGCGGGTTGCTGGCCGTTTTGTCAAACATGGCTACGTGCAATTGCCCACCCATGCGCTGGTGGATTTCGTCCACGCCGCTGCGAAAGGCGTCGGTCGCAGCCAGCAGCGCCGTGGTTTGGTCGTAGATTTTCTGGCCCTCGGGCGTCAGCGCAAAGCCGGCCCGACCGCGGCGGCACAGGGTCAGGCCCAGGCGGGTTTCCAGGTCCTTGATATGGCGGCTGACCGTGGAGGTGCCAATGTTGAGCTCCAGCTCGGCCGCCGCCATGCCACCGCAATCCACCACGGCGCGAAACACCCGCAGCAGGCGCAAGTCCATGTCGCTGATCTGGCCCAGCACCGCGTGCATCGGCTTTTACTTGCATGAATCGCCAACTAAATAGTGATATTTGCTGACTTTATAAGAGTAACAGACGCCGCCCACAATCGACGATTGCCCCAGACCAGCGTACCTTGACCCCATGAGAGCCCTCAACGACACCACGCCCTCGACCGCCGTCACCAGCACCAGTACCTTCCCCGGCGATGCAGCCTGGATGGACGCGCACTGGATGCCCTACACCGGCAACCGCGACTTCAAAGAAGGCCAACCCGCGCATGATGGTCAGTGCCCAGGGCGCGTATTACACCGACAGCAACGGCCGCAAGATTTTTGACGGCCTCTCCGGCCTGTGGTGCGCGGGCCTGGGCCATGGCCGCAGCGAGATCACCGAAGCGGTGAGCCGCCAGATGGCCACGCTGGACTATTCGCCCGCCTTCCAGTTTGGCCACCCGCTGTCGTTCGAGCTGGCCAACAAGATCCGAAGGAACTGACCCCCGAGGGCCTGGACTATGTGTTCTTCACCGGTTCGGGCTCCGAGTCGGCCGACACCTCGCTCAAGATGGCCCGCGCCTACTGGCGCGCCAAGGGTTTGGGCACCAAGACCCGCCTGATCGGCCGCGAAAAGGGCTACCACGGCGTGAACTTCGGCGGCATCTCGGTGGGCGGCATGGTGGGCAACCGCAAGACCTTTGGCCAAGGCATTGAGGCCGACCACCTGCCCCACACCCAGCCTGCCGCAACGGCTCGTTCCACCACGGCATGCCGCCGACACGGCGCCGACATGGCCGACGAGCTGCTGAGCCTGATCGCCCTGCACGACGCCTCCAACATCGCCGCCGTCATCGTGGAGCCCATGTCGGGCTCGGCCGGCGTGGTGATGCCGCCGGTGGGCTACCTGCAGCGCCTGCGCGAGATCTGCACCGCCAACAACATCCTGCTGATTTTCGACGAAGTCATTACCGGCTTCGGCCGCATGGGCGCCTACACCGGTGCTGCCGCCTTTGGCGTGACGCCTGACATCATGAACGTGGCCAAACAGATAACCAACGGCGCGCAGCCGCTGGGCGCGGTCGTCGCCAAGAAAGACATCTACGACACCTTCATGGCCCAGGGCGGCCCGGATTACATGCTGGAGTTCCCCCACGGCTACACCTACTCCGCCCACCCCGTGGCCTGCGCGGCGGGCATCGCCGCGCTGGACGTGCTGGTGAAGGAAAACATGGTCGAGCGCGTGTCTGCGCTGGCCCCGTATTTCGAGAAGGCCGTGCACAGCCTCAAGGGCGCCAAGCACGTGGCCGACATCCGCAACTTCGGCCTGGCTGCCGGCTTCACCATTGCCGCCGTGCCCGGCGAGCCCGCCAAGCGCCCCTACGAGATCGCCATGCGCTGCCTGGACAAGGGCTTTTACGTGCGCTACGGCGGCGACACCATCCAGCTGGCACCGCCCTTCATCAGCACCCGAGAAGGCCGAGATCGACAGCCTGGTGAATGCGCTGGGTGAGGCGATAAACGCCACAGCCTAGAGTGTCGAATCGCTACTGATATTTGATAGCTGCTTGAGGCAATATATTCGCGGGGCTAGAGCCACATTCTTTATATAGACACTTCTGGACATCATGACCCATGTCCCAACTCCCCACCATTGGCCACCTGATCGGCGGCAAATCCGTACCGACGGCAGCGCCCAACGCCGCGCTCGCAAGAGCGTCTACAACCCCGCCACGGGCAAGGCCGAGAAGCGTGTGCTGCTGGCCGACAAGACCACCGTGGAGCAAGCCATTGCCATACGCGCAAGCCGCCTTCCCCGCCTGGCGCAACACGCCGCCGCTCAAGCGCGCCCGCGTCATGGGCAACCTCAAGGTGCTGCTGGAAAAGCATGCCGACGAACTCTGCGCCATGATCACCGCCGAGCACGGCAAGGTGCTGAGCGACGCGCTGGGCGAACTGCAGCGCGGCATTGAAAACGTGGAATACGCCAGCTACGCCCCCGAGTTGCTCAAGGGCGAGCACAGCAAAAACGTGGGCCCCGCCATCGACAGCTGGAGCGAGTTCCAGGCGCTGGGCGTGGCCGCCGGCATCACCCCCTTCAACTTCCCCGCCATGGTGCCGCTGTGGATGTGGCCCATGGCCGTGGCCTGCGGCAACACCTTTATCTTGAAGCCCTCCGAGCGCGACCCCAGCAGCACCCTGCGCATCGCCGAGCTGGCGCTGGAGGCGGGCTTGCCACCCGGCGTGCTGAACGTGGTCAACGGCGACAAGGAAGCGGTGGACACCCTGCTGACCGACCCGCGCGTCAAGGCCGTGAGCTTTGTCGGCTCCACGCCCATTGCCGAATACATCTACGCCGAAGGCTGCAAACACGGCAAGCGCGTGCAGGCCCTGGGCGGCGCCAAGAACCACGCCGTGGTCATGCCCGACGCCGACATTGCCAACGCCGTGAACGCGCTCATGGGCGCGGCCTACGGTTCGTGCGGCGAGCGCTGCATGGCCATTCCGCTGGTGGTGGCGGTGGGCGATGCCACTGCCGACGCCGTGGTGGCGGGCCTGAAGGTGGAGATTGCCAAGATGAAAGTCGGCCCCGGCACCGACGCCACGGCATGCGACATGGGCCCGTTGGTGACCAAGCCGCACTTTGAAAAGGTCAAGGGCTATGTGGACCAGGGCGTGAAAGAAGGCGCCACGCTGGTGGTGGACGGCCGTGGCCTTGTGGTGGCCGGCCATGAAGACGGCTACTTCCTCGGCCCCTGCCTGTTTGACCACGTCAAACCCGGCATGGTGATCTACCAGGAAGAAATCTTTGGCCCGGTGCTGGGCGTGGTGCGCGTCAAAACGCTGCAAGAAGCCATGGACCTGATCGACGCCCACGAATACGGCAACGGCACCTGCATCTTCACCCGCGACGGCGAAGCCGCCCGCTACTTCACCGACAACATTCTGGTCGGCATGGTGGGCGTGAACGTGCCGCTGCCCGTGCCCGTGGCCTACCACTCGTTTGGCGGCTGGAAGCGCAGCCTGTTTGGCGACCTGCACGCCTACGGCCCGGATGCGGTGCGCTTCTACACCAAGCGCAAGACGATTACCCAGCGCTGGCCGAGTGCGGGGGTGCGGGAGGGGACGGTGTTTGCGTTTCCGAGTAGCCGCTGACCCCACATGAAAATGCCCCGAAGTACCAACACCTCCGCCAACAGCGCCTGCTGGGTGCGGGCGGTGGTGAGGCGCTGGCGCAGGTCGGCGCACAGGGCGCGCAGGGAGGCTACGCGGGCGACGATGCGGGATTGTTCGGCGAGGGGTGGGAGTGGGATCAGCGTTGATCATTGACTTCTGCCAACGTTCAGATTAGGTTGTGCGCCACCTGCTGATAGATCGCGGATTTCTGTCGTCAGCTTTTCGTCCAATAACCAAGTTTGACGATAGGCCCTGTGACTGGGCCGCACCCTCGACAAGCGCAATGGCCGCGCACGTGTTGGTCTGGTAGCTTCGGGTATCCGCATTCTGCCACTTTGCCGCGTGTCTTGCCCTTGCACCGGTACATCGCCGATCAACGTGCTTCGGCAACGCTGATAGATCGTCAACCCTCGGTCTGGGCGGCAGTTTCACAAAAGCGCTATCGAACTCCAGACGGTCAACGTGCTGTTCTGTCGCGTCGAATGAAGGCTTGGCCCGTTCCACCCCGCTCGTCACCCACGGGGTCTGTGCCACCCACTGAAGAGCCGGGTTTTCGCGCGATGGAGTCGTTCCGCTACCCACGCTTGCCATCGTATCGATTGGCACCCACTCCCACCCCTGCGGCAATTCAAACGGCTTCTCATCCTCCGCAATCGGTGGCAGGGGTTTGTCGCGTTTGATCTTGCCCTCAAGGATGAGGCGGTCTTTTTCGGCGCGGATTTTCTTGAGCAGTTCGCTGGCGGGTTCGTCCTGGGGGTCTTGGGGGACGAGGAGGCCGCGGACTGCGAGTTGGAGGATGGTTTGCTCCAGGGCGTCTACGGCTTCGGGGCGGTCTAGCAGCAGGTCGAAGTGGGTGGCGACGCGGTGCCAGTTGTCGGTCAGCTCCTCGGGCGTGGTGCTTGTGGTGAGGGTGCCCAGCAGGGTGCGGACCAGCTGTTCGTGTTGTGTGGCTTCGAGGCGGGCCTTGGCCTCTAGCGCGTCGCACAGGCGCATGAGCTCTTCGACGCGGGTGACGATGCGGGATTGTTCGGCGAGGGGTGGCAACGGGAATCAAAATAGCCGATGAGCTTCGCGATGATTCAACGTGGGCTGCTGTGCCAGTGCGCGTGTCGCACTCGCAACGCTATCTGCATGACTGGGTCTGAAGAGCAGCAGTCGAAGTCGTGCAAGCACATTGCAGCGGTGCATTGCGACAGATGACGTGAGCCATGGTCGCTGACCCAAGTACTGCCAGTGCGCAACAGCCAGGCAGTGCCTGTGCTGCCAACAACGCAGCCATTCGATAAGGTTTGCGCCCGTCTTCGAGCGCGAGTCCGCTGAAGCAGCGCATCCTGTCGGAGCCGATAGATCCTTCGATTTTTGTCGATTGCGCGTTAAGCGCCAGATCCAGTATCGTACAAATGGCTTCCCGGTTGTACGTGTCTGACCGGGAACCGGCGATCCCCGTGTCAGCAAGTCGCTTGAGTGGATGGATAAGCTCATCAAACCTGACCCATTGCCACCCCACCGGCAACTCAAACGGCTTCTCCTCCTCCGCAATCTCCGCCAGCGGCTTGTCGCGCTTGATCTTGCCCTCGGCCATCAGTCGGTCTTTCTCGGCGCGTATCTTCTTCAGCAGCACGCTGGCCGGTTCATCGCTGGGGTCTTGCGGCACCAGCTTGCCCTGCACGGCCAGGGTCAGAATCAGCTCGCGCAGCTTGGCCACGCCGTCGGGCGCGGTGGCCAGTAGGTTCAAATTTGATAGCAGCATGCGCACATTCAACGGGGGCTAGCGAGCGATTTGGCTAATATTTCGCGCAACTCGTCGCGCAGCGCCTGGGCCTCGCCCTGCAGGCGCTGGTAGTCGGCCAGCAGGTGTTCGGGGTTGTGGTCTTGCACCTCGCCCACGTGGGGGTTCTTTTGGTCGAGGTTGTAGTTGGCGGCCTTGATCTGGTCGATGCTGACCTTCCAGGCGCGTTCGTTTTCCACGCGGCTGGCAAAGCCATCGGCCTCGGTGCCCCACCAGGCTTTCTCGGCGTCGAACTCTTCGATGCGGATGGGCTTGGTTTTGTTGTAGTTCTTCACGCCCGGCGGGTAGGGGTGCTCGTAGTACCAAACATCCGTGGTGGGCTGGCCTTTGGTGAAGAAGAGCAGGTTGGTTTTGATGCCGGTGTAGGGCGCGAACACGCCATTGGGCAGGCGCACGATGGTGTGCAGCTTGCATTCATTCAGCAGTTGCTCTTTGATGCGGGTTTTGACGCCTTCGCCAAACAGGGTGCCGTCGGGCAGCACCAGCGCGGCGCGGCCACCTCTTTTGAGGATGTGCTTGATGAGCACCAGAAACAAGTCCGCCGTTTCTTTGGTGCGCACGTCGCTGGGAAAGCCAGACTCAATGCCCGGCTCTTCCACGCCGCCAAAGGGCGGGTTGGTGAGGATGACGTCCACGCGGTCTACGGCGGAGTAGTCGCGCAGCGGGCGGGCCAGGGTGTTGTCGTGGCGGATTTGGCTGGGCACCTCGATGCCGTGGAGCATGAGGTTGGTGACGCACAGCATGTGGGGCAGCTGCTTTTTCTCGACGCCAAAGATGCTGGCCTGCAGCACCGCGTCTTGCTCGGGCGTGTGCACTTGCTTGCGCAGGTGCTCGATGGCGCAGACCAGAAAGCCGCCGGTGCCGGTGGCGGGGTCGAGCAGCTTTTCGCCCAACTGGGGGTTGGTTTGGTCCACCATGAACTGGGTGACGGCGCGGGGGGTGTAGAACTCGCCCGCGTTGCCGGCGCTTTGCAGGTCGCGCAATATCTTCTCGTACAGGTCGTTGAACTGGTGGCGCTCGGCCTGGCGGTTGAAGTCCACCCCGGCCAGCTTGTTGATGACCTGGCGCAGCAGGTGGCCGCTTTTCATGTAGTTGAAGGCGTCTTCAAACACGCCGCGCACCACGTAACCGCGCGGGTTGCGCACGGGGTCGGCGCTCAAGCCCTTGAGGCCGGGGAAGAGCTGGCCGTTGACAAACTCCAGCAGGCCGTCGCCGGTCATGCCCTCGGCATCCGCCGCCCAGTTGCGCCAGCGCAGGGGCTCGGGGATGGGGCTGGTGTAGGCGTCGCGGGTGAGCTCCAGCTCTTCTTCCAGCGCGTCAAACACTTTGAGGAACAAGAGCCAGGTGAGCTGGCTGATGCGCTGGGCGTCGCCATCGACGCCGCTGTCCTGGCGCATGACGTCCTGGATGGATTTGATGGTGGGGGTTAGGTTGGACATGGGGAGCGGATACCGGGGAATTTATAGGTGTTTTAGGGCTCTAGCCCGCGCAGAATATGCGCAAGCAGCTACTGATTTAGTAGCAATTTCTGCAAACTTACCTATTCAGGATTTTCTGCTTTTCGCTGGCGAATTCTTCTTCCGTCAGGATTCCATTGACTTTCAACTCATGCAGTTTGGTGAGTTCTGCAAACTTGTCAGTGGGCGATGGGGTCGTTGCGACAACTTCAATCAGCGGGGTCTCCGATGCTGCGGTGAGTGCTTGGGGTGGAGGCATAACCTCTGCATGCGAGGTACCGGATTGTCGAATGTTCTTGTAAACACCCAGCCCGGCCCCAACCACAGCGCCGGCTATTGGGCCAATGAGCGGGATTGGCACTGCCACCACCGCACCAATGGCAGCGCCAGCTGCAGCGTCTTTTGCCATATCTGTCTTGAGTGCGTCTTTGCCCAAGCGGCCCAACTCGGTCGCAGTTCTGCTGGCGGTGTCAACCAGAAAGTCTGCCGTGCGCTTCATTCCCTCAGCGGTTGGTTTGTTCTCTTTGGCGGTGTCAGCGATTTTGTTCGCGGTGCTGGTCACCAAATCGGTGGCGGCACTCTTCGCCTTGTTGAGCATGTCGTTCATATCGTTTCCAGCTTTGAAATTAAATCGTGGGAGCCGCTGGTGAATACAGCTCGCGCTCCAGCGCCTGCAGGGCGGCCAGGTACTGCGGGCGGCCGCCAAAGCTCTTGACCAGCTCAACCGGGCTGCCCAGCGCGTTGAGCGGCTGCACGCGCAGCACTTCGTCGCTCTCCATTGCGGCAATGCCTTCGTCGGCGTATTTGTCGAGCAGGGCTTCGAGCACCTGGCGGGCCACCGGGCCGTATTGGGTGAAGACATTGCGCTTTTGCACGCGGCGGGCGCGTTCGCGGCGGGTGAGGGCGGGCATGTTCCAGGCCACGTGCAGCAGCAGATCAAACGGGTCCAGCCCGGTGAGGCCGGTGGCGGCTACTTCTTCGGCCAGGGCATCTACCAAGACGCCGTGCTTTTCCAGCTCATCCAAGAGCGCGGCTTTGCGGTCGGCGTCGTTCCAGGCTTGCAGGAACTTGTCCAGCGAGTCGTATTGCTTGGTGAGGTTGATGCGGGTGTAGTCGCGCAGGCTCTCGGTGATGAGCTTGCCTTGGGCGTTGAGGTATTGCACGCGCTCGCGGGCCACAGCGACGGTGACTTGGTTGCCGAGCACGTACTTCACTGGGGGCTCGCCACTGCCGCCGAACGGCCCCAAAGGACCGCCCGTGGGCACGCCGCCGTCGGGCGGCAGCCCGCCACCGGGGAACGGTGACCCAGTGGGTGCGTCTGGCGGCATGTCTGGCGGCGCGATGGGGTCGTCCCCCTTGGGTTCGTAAATCTGCACGGGCTCGCCGTCAAAGTCTTTGTCGGCAAAAAGCTCGGTGGCGCGCTTGAAGTCGAGGATGGTGAACCAGCTTTTGCCCAGGTCTTCGCGCAGGCGGGTGCCGCGGCCGATGATCTGCTTGAACAGCGTCATGGACTTGATGTTCTGGTCCAGCACGATGAGCTTGCAGGTTTGCGCGTCCACGCCGGTGCTCATGAGCTTGGAGGTGGTGGCGATGACCGGGTAGGGCTTTTCGGGGTCGATGAAGTTGTCCAGCTCGCGCTTGCCCTCCAAGTTGTCGCCGGTGATTTGCACTACGTAGTTGGGCTGGGTGGCGCAGAGGTCGGCGTTGGCGTTGCTCAGGGCCTGGCGCATGCGGGCGGCGTGGTCGATGTCTTCACAGAACACGATGGTCTTGGCCATGCGGTCGGTGGCCTTGAGGTACGCGGTGATGCGCTCGGCCACCACCGCGTCGCGCGGCTCCAGCACCAGCTTGCGGTTCATGTCGCGGCCGGTGTAGACGCGGTCTTCGATGAGCTGGCCTTTGTTGTCGGTCATGCCCGCCGTGGGGCGCCAGCCGAAGGTGTCTTTGTCCAGGTCCACCCGGATGACTTTGTAGGGCGCCAAGAAGCCGTCTTCAATGCCTTGCTTGAGGCTGTAGGTGTAGATGGGCTCACCAAAGTAGAAGGTGTTGGACGTGTCTTTGGTTTCTTTGGGCGTGGCGGTCAGGCCCACGTGGGTGGCGCTGGCAAAGTAGGTGAGGATGTCGCGCCAGGCCGAGTCTTCATTGGCGCTGCCGCGGTGGCACTCGTCCACCACGATGAGGTCAAAGAAGTCGGGGCTGAACTGTTTGTAGATGTTTTGCTCTTCTTCGGTACCCGACACCGCTTGGTAGAGCGAAAGGTAAATCTCGTAGCTCTTGTTGACCGCCTTGGTGGTTTTGTCCACGGCCAGGTCTACGTCGTCCACCTCGATCTGGCCTTGTGCGTTGATGCGCTCCACGCCTTTGGCATTGGGGCTGAGCTTGGCCATCGCGCCCTTGAAGGGGCGGAAGTCGTTGACCATGGTTTGGTCGATGAGGATGTTGCGGTCGGCCAGGAACAGGATGCGTTTTTGCCCGCCTGGCTTGTCCGCGTGCCAAGTCGATTTCCAAAGGCGATGAATGATCTGGAAGGCGGTGTAGGTCTTGCCGGTGCCTGTGGCCATGACGAGCAGTACGCGGTCTTGGCCCGCCGCAATGGCTTCTACCGTGCGGTTGATGGCGTTCAACTGGTAATAACGCGGCACTTTTTTGCCTGTGAGGTCGGGCGCGTAGTCAAACGCTGCCACGCTTTGCACTTCAGCACTCCACCCCTTCCACGCACAGTAACGGGCCCAGAGTTCGGCGGGGCTGGGAAACTGGTCTAGCGCTAGGGTTTGCTCCAGCACGCCGGTGGAGAGGGTCGCGTCGCGGAACACAAAGCCATCGCCGTTGCTAGAAAAGCTGAAAGGCACATCCAATAGTTGAGCGTAGTGAATGGCCTGTTGCATACCCGCCTGCATAGAGAGGCGAGACTTTTTGACCTCGACCACGGCCAACGGAATATTGGGCTTGAGGAACAACGCAAAGTCTGCCTTGAGGACCGTGGACTCGTCGCGGCGGGACTTGTTGCCCCGCACCACGACGCGGCCTGCGCGCAGTGGAAATTGGGCGTAGATCTGGTCCAGCGTGTGCCAGCCCGCCTGCACGAGGGCCGGGCGGACGTATTTGTCGCTGATGTCGCTCTCTGACAGATTGTTCTTGTTCATAGTGCTCCCTGGCCAAACCATACCCGATGATTTTGCCCGGTCGCACTAAAAGCTGGAATCTGCGACGCCAAAGCCGCGAGGCCACGCCGCTGTCGGGCCTAGCCCAGCAAGGTTTGCTCGACGGCTTGCTTGGCCTCATCCAGGCCCATGAAAAAGCGCGTCTCTTGCGGTGTGGCTTTGGGCATGTGGCTGGGCGGGGCCCAGAGGCGCCCATCGAGCCAACTGGCTGCCACCCCGCCAATGTCTTTGATCTTCAGCGTGCAGACCGGCACGTCGTCTAGCAAGGCGGTGCAAAGTCCGGGGGAGTCATTCCACACAATGTTGGCCATGCGCGCCTTCGTGGTTGGTCTGCGGAAAAATCATTCTAGGGATGTGCCCCGCCAGTGGCAACCGGGTGGACCCGCAGGAGGTTCCCCCGGCCAACCTATACGGCGGACGCTTGGTCCGCGTGCGCACAAGGTTTTAGGCGTTTGCCGACAATGGGACGATGACACGAACCGCCGCCCCATCGCTCTCCATGCTCGACTTGGTCACTGTGCGCGAGGGCGGCACGGTGGCGCAGGCGTTGCAAATTGCGCTGCAAACCGCGCAGCACGCTGAGCGCTTGGGCTTTAGCCGTTACTGGCTGGCCGAACACCACAACATGCCGGGTATTGCGAGTTCGGCCACGGCGGTGCTGGTGGGCCATATTGCAGGCGGTACAGAGCGCATTCGCGTGGGCTCGGGCGGCATCATGTTGCCCAACCACGCGCCGCTGGTGGTGGCCGAGGCGTTTGGTACGCTGGCCGAGCTGTACCCTGGCCGCATAGATTTGGGGCTGGGCCGCGCGCCCGGTACCGACCAGCCCACCATGCGCGCGCTGCGCCGCAGCCGGGTGGAGAACGAAGACGATTTCCCGCGCGACGTGGCCGAGCTGCAGACGCTGCTGGGCCCACTGCAGCCGGGACAAAGCATCATCGCCATGCCCGGCGCAGGGACTGACGTGCCTATTTGGCTTCTCGGCTCTAGTCTATATTCGGCCCAGTTGGCCGCGCACATGGGCCTGCCGTATGCCTTTGCCTCGCACTTTGCGCCGCGCTTTTTGCACCAGGCCATTGACCTGTACCGCAGCCTGTTCAAGCCCTCGGCCACACTGGCCAAGCCCTATGTGATGGTGGGCGTGCCGCTGGTGGCGGCCCCGACGGACGACGAAGCCGAGTTATTGGCCAGCAGCATTTACCAGCGCGTGTTGGGCATCTTGACCGGCCAGCGCAAAGGTTTGCAACCGCCCACGCCGGACTTTTTGGCGCGCTGCCCAGCCGATGCGCGCGCGGCCATTGCGGGGTTTTTGGGCGAGGCCGTGATTGGCGGGCCGGACAAGGTTCGCGCTGGCTTGGCTGCGATCAGCGAAGCGACGCAAGCCGATGAGCTGATGCTGGTCTGCGACCTGTACGACCCGGCGCTGCGCCTGCGCGCGTTGGACATTGCGACGCAGGCACTGCACGACGCTTAGGGCTTGCGCGCTGGCAGCGGAATAAATTCTGTCTCGCCGAGCACGGTGTCAAAGCGCTGGGCCTGCCAGTCGTCTTGCGCCTGTACGATGCGTTCTTTGCGGCTAGAAACAAAGTTCCAGACCATGTGGCGGTGGCCCAGCGGCGCGCCGCCCAGCAGCATGACGCGCGTGGCCTCGCGGGCGCACAACGTCGGCTCGCTACCTGGTTCCAGTACCAGCATTTCCCCGGCAGGCAGTAGTTCACCGTCGACCTCCAGCGCACCGTCTACGCTGTAGATGCCTCGTTCGGTCGCGGCGTTCGGAATGGTGAGCAAAGCGCCTGCTTCAAGCTCCATGGCCAAGTACAGCGAGGGGGACAAGGTGGCTACTGGTGAGGTAACACCGAATGCCGACCCCACCAACACCCGCACAGTGGCGCCAGGCAGCTCCACGGCAGGAATCGCACTGGCGGGGGTGTGTGAGAACGAGGGTGCATCTTCCTCGTGCTCCGCAGGCAGCGCAGACCAGAGCTGAAAGCCGTGGCTGCGCCGCACTTCGCCACGCAAGTCGTCGGGCGTGCGCTCGGAGTGCACGATGCCGTGCCCTGCGGTCATCCAGTTGATCGCGCCGGGCTCTATGCGCTGCACCACGCCGGTGGAGTCGCGGTGCATCATCGCGCCCTCCAACAGGTAGGTGACGGTGGCCAGACCGATGTGCGGGTGGGGGCGCACATCGTGGTTGTCAGTGGGCTGTGCGGTGACCGGGCCGAAGTGGTCAAAAAACACAAAGGGGCCAATGGATTGGCGCTGCAGGGCGGGCAGTACCCGTTTGACGGTGAAGCCGCCACCGAGGTCGTGGGCGCGCGGAACGATGCGGTCGGACATGGCCATCCTTGCGGTTGCGATAGAAAAAGACATCCTACCAATGCTTGGGGTTTGACGCAGTTTCGTCACACCAGGGCTGCTAAAGTCATCGCCTCTGCTATGGACTCCATTTACCTGCTCGCCCTGAGAAAAACGACCGCGCGTTGGCGCGCCGAAGATGCCTTGGTGGCAGCGGACGCTAACGGGGTGAACCTGTTCCGGCTGCGCTTGATGTGGCCAGTGTCTGTTGCGTTCAACGGCGTGTTCTTAATCGGATTTTTGTGGCGTTTGTTGGACCGATCACTCACCCCCGCCGTGGCGCAATGGAACCAGAGGCTCATCTGGATCCACATCTTTATCGTCGTCGCCTCCCTGGCTATCGGTTGGTTAGTGGGTCGGGCCAGCGGCGTCCGCCATACCAGTGCTACCCGGTGGCTGATCGTTGGGAGCGCCGTGTTCATCATGCTGGCCAGCATTCTGTTGGTAGCAGCGGACCAAGCGATCACGCCCAACATCACGCCGTATCTGATTGCTTGCTTGCTTGTTGGCGGGGAGTGTTGTCTACCTTCGTCCTCGGGTGGCGGGGCTTGTCTACGGTCTTGCATATGTCGCCTTTTTCAAGGTGATGGGTTGGACCCAGGTGCAGCCAGAGCTAGTGCTGTCCAACCGTCTTAACGGCTTTGCCGCCTGCGTGCTGGGGTGTCTGTGTTCCTTTTTTGTGTGGCGCCAGTACTGCACCATCACCCTACAGCAACGGCAGTTAGAAAAAGCCAACACCGAACTCGGACAAAAGCAGCGCGACCTAGAGCGCCTGACCCGGCAGGACGGACTCACCGGACTGTTCAACCGCAACACCTTTGTCGAACTAACCCGGCAAGAGCTGCAGCGTGCGCAGCGACAGCATCACGCCACTACCATTTTGCTGCTGGACCTGGACCACTTCAAAAAGGTGAATGACACCTGGGGCCACCCCGCCGGGGACGCTGTGTTGCGCCATGTGGCGTCGCTAACGCAGCGCACAGTGCGCAGCACGGATTTGGTCGGTCGTTTGGGTGGTGAGGAATTCATCATTTTGCTGCCCGCCACCTCAGTCGACGCGGCACGCCGATTGGCAGAAAAACTGCGCAGCCAGATCGAAGCCAGTCAGGTGGAATGGGAAGGCACGTCCATCCGCGTGACCGTGAGCATGGGTTTGGCGGGCGTTCCAGCCGACGAAAAGCGGGATTTTGAGAGCCTCTACACCGACGCCGATAAGGCGCTTTATCTCGCCAAACAGCGCGGGCGCAACTGCGTCGTCTGATCGGGATGCGGGCTGCGGGTACCACCTAGAACGGTCTTGCCGTTGATCAGGTGGCCGATGGTGGGGAGTTGGGCCGTGGGTTTATAAGAAAAAAGTAGTGCTAGCCCTTATAGGATATGCGCGAGCAGCTATGAAAAAGTGAGTGAAAGCTTGCAATGCAACGGGGCTTAGGCGGCTCCGCTTCGCATTCGGTTTGTCACAGGGCGGGTGCCAGCGCACCCAGGTAGGCGCGCACGCGTTCGTCGCAGGTCAGGGTGGCGAAGTCAGGGGCCCGGCTTACCACGCCCTTTTGGACAAAGACGAAGCTGTCGCAATGCTCGCGCAAGATGTCCACGTGGAAGGGCTCGTTGGGGTGCATGCACAGGAACACCAGTTTCCCCTTGCGCTTGAGGCTGTTGAAGAAGTCCAGCATGAAGCCGATGTAGCCGTCCTGGGTGTTGAACTGGGGTTCGTCAAACAGGTGGATCAGAGGTGAGGTTTCGGTGGCTGCCGACAACATGAAGTCGGGCTTCTTCTTCTGGAACGACCGCACTTGGTAAGACTGGTGGTAGTGCACGGCCATCCGGTCTCGCTGCAAAGTTTTCACCTCGTGGATGTCCTGGCCGTTCACCATGACGCGGCCGCTGGTGGGCAGGTTGCTGCCGGTGATTAGTTCAAACAGGGTGGTCTTGCCTGACCCATTGGGCCCCATCACTCCGACGATGCCCGGCTGATCAACCGCGAAGTCTGCGGCCAGAGAAAAGGTAGTGGTCTTCTTGAAAACGCCGCGTTGGTATTGCTTGGCCAAGTTCTCAACGCGCAGTAGTGGCTGGTTCATGTTCACTAGACTCCCAAAAGCTGTTGACGCAACGCGGCGTTGTTGCGCAAATCGGCCGCAGGGCCTTCGTAAATCACTTTGCCTAGGTGCATCACATAGACCCGGTCGGCGACGGCCAATGCACTCTGCACGTTTTGCTCGACCACGAGCACCGCAATGCCTTCGGACTTGAGGCGCGTAATGGTCTTCATCACGTCTTGAACCACCTTGGGCGCCAAACCCTGGCTGGGCTCGTCAAACAGCACCAGCCCAGGCGAACCCAGCAGGGCGCGGGAGATCGCCACCATCTGCATCTCGCCGCCCGACAAGTTTTCACACTCCCGCTCCATCAGGTACTCCAAGGCGCTGAAGATCTCAAAGCACTCTTTCTCGTTCCACTTGCGAAAGCGGGTTTGCTTGCGCGCAATGGCCAGGTTGCGTGCCACGGTGAGCGTGGGGAAGATGCGCCTATCGTCGGGCACCCAGCCCAGGCCGGCTTTGGCAATCTCGTGCGTGGGCGTGCGGGTGATGTCCTTGCCATCAAAGCCAATCGCCCCTTTGCGCGGTGGCGTCAGGCCCAGAATCGAGCGCAACGTGGTGGTCTTGCCAGCGCCATTAGGGCCCAGCAGCGCCACCACCTCGCCGGGGGCGACTTTCAGCGACACGTCAAACAGAACTTGGGTCTCGCCATAAAACGTGCTGATGTGTTCAATCGACAGCATGGTGTCGGCAACAGGTTCAAGTACCGCACTCATGCCAAGGCCCCCAAGTTGGAGCGGCGTACCCACTCGTTTTCACGCAGCGCATCGGGCGTACCCTGCGCAATGACTTGGCCCCAATGGATGACGGAGATCTGGTCCGCCAAGCTGAAGAGAAAGTTCATGTCGTGCTCAATGATCACAATGGTCAATTGCCGCTTCAAGGTCTTGACCAACTCGGCTAGCCTTGCCGTACCCTCGGCACCCAAGCCTGCCGTGGGTTCATCCAGAAACAGCATGCGGGGTTCAGCCGCCAGGGCAACCCCAATTTCCAACGCACGGCGCTCGCCGTACGACAGGCTATTGGCCCGCACCGATTCCTTGCCCTTGAGGCCGACGCGCTCCAAAACAGCTGCCGCCAAATCTTGGGCGGTACGGTCCGCACCCAAATCACGCCAGGGATTGAAGCCCTGCTTGCGGACGTGGGGGGTCGCTATGAGTACGTTGTCCAGCGCCGTGTATTGGTCAAACAAATTCATGATCTGGAACGAGCGAGATATGCCCTTGCGCGCGATTTCGCGAGGTGACAGGCCGGTAATGTCCTCGCCGGCAAAAGTCACTGAGCCGCGGTCCGGGGTGTAACGCCCGGTCAGCACGTTGAAACAGGTGGTCTTGCCTGCCCCGTTGGGTCCCATGATGCCGTTGAGATGGCCCTCTTCAAATCCGAGGGTGATGTCTTGCAACACCACCTGGGCGCCAAAGCGTTTTGACAGGCCCGTGGCTTCGAATAGTTTCACAGCGCACCTCCTGTCGCAGCTGTCGCAGCTGTGGCGGTTGAGGTCGGCTTGCGCGGACGATTGCGCCAGGACTGCCAAGCACCGGCAATGCCTTCGGGTTTGAAAATCACCATGACCATGAAAACCAGGCCGTACCAGAGCAGCCAGGTTTCTGTGTAGGCGCCCAGCAAGTCCCGCGCGAGAATGAAGAACGTGGCGCCAATCAGGGGCCCCCAAAAACTCACCAAGCCGCCACCGATCAACACCATCATCACCACAAAGCCCGAGGTTTGCAGGCTCATCACATTGGGATAGGCCGACTGCTGCGCCATGGCAAACATGGCGCCAGCCAGGCCCGCAACGGCTGTTGAAATCGTGAACGCCAGCCACTTGTACAGCCACACGTTGTAGCCCACGAAGGCTGCGCGCGTTTCATTCTGTTTGATGGCGCTGAAGATACGGCCCAAAGGCGAATGCACAAGACGCCACAAGCCCAGCAGCACCACGGTAAACAAGACCAAGCAGAAGAAAAACAGCGCGTCATTGCTGCTGATATCGAAGGAGGTAAACCCCAGATCAACTGGCAGGCGCTTGATGCTCAGCAGGCCATCTTCCCCCCCCGTTACGCTGCTCCACTTGTTAGCAATGAACCAAAACACTTGGCCAAACGCAATAGTGAGCAGCGAGTAGTAGATGCCACGCCGGTGAGAGAGGAACAAACCTACCAGTCCTCCCAGTGCGGCCGTGACAACGACCGCACCAGCCAGATCAAACCACAGGTTGGGCCAAACACGGAGCTGCAACAAGCCGAAAGCGTAAGCGCCGATACCAAAGAACGCGCCATGACCAAACGACGGCAAGCCGGTGAAGCCTAGCAGCAGGTTGTAGCCCATCGCAAACAACACCCAGATCATGATTTCCAGGGCCAGGTACTGATAGAGCCCCACGCCCTTGATCCACAGCGGGGTTGAGAAGAAGACCGCCACCGCTACCAGCATCGGCAGGGGAAGCAGCGGCGCGCGGCCGGTAGAGAGTTGCATGGGGAATGGGTCTCTGTTGAAGTTTTGAAATAAATGTTCTGAAATGAATATGGACAGAACAGAATATACGTTCTATTATTCAAGCACACAAGAACATTTGTTCTAAACTTTGGAATTTGAAGCTGGCCTGCTTAAACGGGTCAGCCGCCCTCACTCTTCAACCAGTTGCACCTTATGGAACCAGTGACCACTTACGACGAACTGAAGGACTTGATCAGCCGGACCTACCCGGACATGTCCAAGCAACTGCAGCGGATTGCCCGTTTTGCGCTGGAGCAGCCCAACGACCTCGCGCTGGGGACCGTCGCCACGGTGGCAGAGGCGACTGAAGTACAGCCGTCCGCCATGATCCGATTTGCAAATGCGTTGGGCTACAAAGGCTTTTCCGATATGCAGCAGGTGTTTCGCGCCCACCTGTTGGACCGCTCGGACAGCTACCGGGAGCGTATCGACCAGCTGCGCCGCAAGAAGACCAGCAGCGGCAGTGCGCCCGCCGGCGTGTTGCACGATTTGATTGGGGAGTCGGTCGCCGAGTTGGGGCAGCTTGAAGACCATATCCAGCTGCTAGATTTCAAATCTTCGGTCAAGCTGCTCGCCGTGGCGCCACGCATCTTCGTACTGGCGCAGCGCCGCGCGTTTCCAGTTGCAGGCTACCTTGCCTACGCACTGAGCCAGCTAGAGCTGCGCACCCATTTGCTGGATGGGAGCGGCGGCATGTTGCGCGAAAGCCTGCGATCCATGTCCAAGGGGGATGTGTTGATCGCGTCCAGCTTTCGCAACTACTCCCCGGAGGTGATCGATATCGCCACCAAAGCGCGCGCCTTGGGTGTCCAGGTGATCGCTATTACCGATGGTCCCCTTTCGCCTCTCAAAGCGGCTGCCCATGTGTGCTTTGAGGTGGCCGACGATTCGTTGAAACCCTTCCGCTCGTTGGTGGCGCCGTTGTGTCTAGCGCAAGCCTTGGTTGTTAGCGTGGGGCACCAGCTCGCAGAAAGACCAACCACCAAGACGGGGCGCAACGCCCCCCGCAAAAAGGCAGCCCCATGACACGTACTCTGGATGTGATTTGCATGGGCCGTGCTGCGGTCGATCTGTATGGTGAGCAGATCGGAGGTCGACTGGAAGACATGCAAACCTTCACCAAATACCTCGGTGGTTCGCCGGCTAATACGGCGGTGGGCATGGCGCGACTGGGCCTCAAGCCTGCCATGTTGACCCGCGTGGGTGATGAGCACCATGGGCGGTTTGTGCGGGAGACCTTGCGGTCCGAAGGTGTAGACGTAGGCCACGTCCGCACCGACCCCAAACGCCTGACGGCGCTGGTGTTCCTGGGTATCCAAGATCGGGACACGTTTCCGCTCATCTTCTACCGCGACAACTGTGCCGACATGGCCATCAGCGAGGACGACTTTGACGCGAGTTTTGTCGCGTCGAGCCAAGCTCTGCTGCTCTCCGGTACCCACTTGTCGCAGCCCCACACCTACACCAGCTGCCGCAAAGCCATTGCATTGGCGCAGGCAGCAGGAACGCGGGTGGTGTTGGACATCGACTACCGGCCCGTGCTCTGGGGCTTGACCAGTCCGGGCATGGGCGAGCAACGTTTCGTCCCTTCTGCCGAGGTCAGCGCCCACCTGCAAACCGTGATCGGCGCCTGCGATCTGGTAGTGGGGACCGAAGAAGAAATTCACATCGCCGGTGGTAGCACCGACACGCTGACGGCCTTGCGCCGCCTGCGCGAACTCAGTGCGGCCACCTTGGTGGTGAAACGAGGCCCTATGGGCTGTGTGGTGTTTGATGGCTCCATTCCCGATGACATGGACCAAGGTCTCAAAGGCCCCGGTTTTCCGGTCGATGTGTATAACGTGCTGGGCGCGGGCGATGCCTTCATGGCTGGCTTTCTGCGCGGCTGGATTCGCAATGAACCGCTGACCCGTTGCTGCGCCTACGCAAACGCCTGTGGTGCGCTGGTGGTGTCGCGCCACGGGTGTGCGCCAGCCATGGCCAGTTGGGAAGAGTTGCAGTTCTTTCTAGACCATGGCTCCAACACCCGCCGTTTGCGTGAAGACGTACAGCTAGAGCATCTGCACCGTGTCAGTACCCGCACCCGTCGCTGGGAAGAGTTGGTCATTCTGGCGTTTGACCACCGGATTCAGTTGGAAGAAATTGCGGATCGACATGGTGCCAACCACGGTCGTATCAGTGCGTTCAAGTTGTTGATTGCCGAAGGCGCACGACAGGGTGCAGGCAAGCGCTCGGGGGTTGGCATCATCGTGGATGGACGTTTTGGTGAGGATGTCTTCCCGCCCATGACCGGGACTGGCTGGTGGGTGGCACGCCCCGTGGAGTTGCCCAGCTCGCGCCCCTTGCAGTTTGAAGCGGGCAACCACTTGGCCACGGCGATGCGCGCCTGGCCGGGTGAGCATGTCGCCAAGTGCCTGGTGAGCTACCACCCGCACGACGTGCCCGCGTTGCGCGAGGCGCAAATTGGCCGGTTGGCCGAGCTGCAAAAGGCCAGCGTAGACACCTTCCATGAGTTCCTCATCGAGGTGATTCCGCCCCGCGACATGGCGTCCGACGAATCCACCTTGGCCGAGGCACTGCAACAGATTTACCGCGCAGGTATTTTTCCCGATTGGTGGAAGTTGCCGCCCGCAGGATCGGCGCAGGAATGGGAGCGGATTGCCGGCGTGATTGCCCACCATGACCCGCACTGCCGTGGGGTGCTGGTGCTGGGTTTAGAGGCCAGTGAAAGCAAACTGGAGCAAAGCTTCCAAGTGGCCGCTCCGCATGCTATTTGCCGCGGTTTCGCCGTCGGGCGCTCGATTTTTGCGGACGCTGCTGCTGCATGGTTCGCGGGTCGCATGACAGACGCTGAGGTGGTGCAGGACATTGCGGAGCGCTATGCCCGCCTCATCACGGTGTGGGACGCAGCGCGTAACGCCCACGCCGCACCGGCCTTGGCGGCCACAGTTTGATTTTGACAACGAGGAAACATATGAACCCCAACATCGGATTTATCGGTATCGGCATGATGGGCCATGGCATGGCCAAAAATCTGCTTGCGAAAGGCTTTCCCCTGACCTTCAAGGTCAATCGCAACCGCGACAACCTGGCTGATTTGGTGGAAGCCGGTGCGAAGGAAGCGAAAACCAATGCGGCTTGTGCCCAGGCCTCGGACATTGTGTTTATCTGCGTAACTGGTTCTCCCCAGGTGGAGCAAATCGTGTACGGCGCAGATGGCCTGTTGGAATGCGGACGCAGCGGCCTCATCGTCGTGGATACCTCTACGGCGGAGCCATCGTCAAGCACCCGTATTCGCAATGACTTGGCGGCCAAAGGCATTCGCTTGGTGGACGCCCCGCTCGCCCGTACGCCCAAAGAAGCCGAAGAGGGTCGCCTCAACACCATGGTGGGTGCTGAGCCAGACGACTTCAAAACTTTGCAGCCTGTGCTTCAAGCTTTTTGCGAGAACATCTTCCACGTCGGCCCGCCCGGCCACGGCCATGTGCTCAAGCTGGTCAACAACATGATGGCCATGAGTTTCGCGGCTTCCATTGCCGAAGGCTTTGCCGTCGCAGCCAAAAGCGGGCTGGACCTGAATCGCTTGTACGAGGTGATTACGGCCGGTGGCGTGAACTGCGGCATCTTCCAGATGATGGCGACCAAGACCCTGAAAGAAGGCGACGTTACTGGCTTCAAGTTTGGCATCTCCAACGCCCAAAAAGACTTGCGCTACTACACCCATTTGGCCGAAATGCTGCCCGTGGCCAGTCTCATGGGCGAAGCTACCCACCAGAGCCTGATCCAGGCCAGCAACGCCGGTTTTGGCGACAAGCTGATTGCCTCCCTGTTCGAAGCCCAAGAAAAACTGAACGACGTGAAGATCGTGCCCCGCTAGCCCATCCGCTAACTAACCAACCCTGTAGGAGACAACCATGACAGATTCCAAGACAAGCAAAACACCTTTGCCCGCACCCTCCGCCGAGCGTGTGTCCGCCTCGCGCCGGTCCTTGCTCAAAAACTCCAGCCTCGCCTTAGCGGGTGTGGGCCTCTATGGCGTCGCGCCCTTTATGGGCCCCTGGAAGCACAACACGGTATGGGCGCAAGCCGCCCAGAAGAAGCCGCTGACCATCGGATTGACTATGGATGCGTCGGGTCTGTACGCCGCATCGGGCGGCATGGAGCGTCTGGGCGCCATGATGGCCATCAAGGAATTCAACGACAAGGGCGGTGTGTTGGGTCGTCGCATTGAAGCGATCCATATCGATACCGAAACCACACCGGCTACCGGATCGCGCGTCGCCGAACGCATGATCACCCGCAACGAAGCGGCCTTTCTGATTGGGGCGGTGCACTCGGGTGTGTCCAACGCGATCTCGCAAGTGGCCCAAAAGTACGGCACGATCTTCCTGAACACCAATTCCAGCTCGCCCACCGAAGCCGGCAAAGACTGCCACCGCACCAAGTTTGTCTGGGATGGCAACGGCACCAACTTCTCCGCCGCAATTGTCAAAAACGCGATCAAACACAACGGCAAAAACTGGGTGCTGCTGACCAACGACTACGTGTGGGGTCACACCACGTCCAAAGCCACCCGGGCCATCATTGAAGCCAACGGCGGCAAGGTGGTTGAAGAGTTGTTGGTGCCCCAAAACACCCGTGACTTCTCGGCCTACCTGCTCAAGCTGCAACAGCTCAAACCTGATGTGGTGGCGACCGCCGTGGGTGGAGATGACATCAAGGCTTTGCGCCAGCAGGTCGTGCAGTTGAAGATGCACCAGACCATGGCCTGGATTAACAACCAGCAAGACTGGCCCGATGTGTACGGTCTGGGCCCAGAACAGATCTTCGGCGTGTTCGGTACGACCTGGTACTGGCGTTTGAACCTGCCAGGCGTCAAAGAGTTTGTGGCTGCCTACCAAAAGCAGTATCCCGGCATGGCGATCCGCGTGCCCGGCAACGTGTACCACAACGGCTACATGGCAACGCGCGAGTTGCTGCGCTGTGTGGAAGAGGCGGGCACCACCAACAACATCGCAGTGATCAAGAAATTGGAAGGCCGCAAGATGAGCGCCGCTGACCGCTTGCAGCACTTTGATGCTTGGATGGACCCAGTCACCCATCAGTGCCAGCAGACCATCTACATGGCGAGCTACAACGAGCAAGCTGCCGAGAAGGACGACATCTACAAAATCTTGACCCAATCCGACCCCAAGGACGTGCAAGACATGGGTGCGCAGGGTGCGTGCAAGTTGGAGAGCTACGACGCCACGCCAAGTTACGAAGTCTGATTGGAATCGGCCGTGGGGATTTCGTCCTGCGACTTCCCACGACGATCAACGAGGAGGTCAGCGCACCGGTGCTGCGCCTCCTGGGCCCTTGGGCAAAGGGGCCTTGCCGCGTTCTGTCGCAATCCACATGCGGCGTCTGCCGCGTTGTGAGCCTTGAACTGCAGTCCCTACCTACTACAACGACAACGCTATGGACCTCCTCTTCGCACTACTTCCGCACTTGGCCAATGGCATTTCCCTGGGATTGCTGCTGGCGCTGATTGCCTTGGGTTTTATGCTCATCGTGGGGGTGATGGAAACCATCAACCTTGCGCACGGTTCCTTGTTTGCCCTGGGTATGTATTTCGCGCTGTTTCTGATCGCCCCCAAACTGGGCATGTTCCCAGACTTGCAAGCTTGGTATATGGAACTGAGTTTGGGGGTGCGGTACATCATCGCGCTGGCGTTGGCGCCGGTATTTGTGGGCTTGTTTGGCATGCTACTGGAGCTGTGTATGCGGCGCACCTATGGCCGTGACCCACTCTATGGCTTGCTGCTCACGTTTGGCGCGGCACTGGTGATTGAAGAAGGAATTCGCTTGATCTGGGGTTCCTCAGAGCAGCAGCTCATGTTGCCTGCCGCCATTTCCGGTGCTTTCACGGTGGGCGATTTGGTGTACTCCAACTACCGGCTATTCGCCAGCGGCTTTGCGGTGCTGATGATCTTGCTGTTGTGGGTCTTTTTGCAAAAAACACCTTTCGGCGCCATCATCAAGGCCGGTGCGCATGACAGTGAAATGGTGCGCGCGCTGGGGATCAATCTGTCGCGCTTGCGTTTGTTTGTGTTTGGCTTGGGTGTGGCCTTGGCCGCGATTGCTGGCGTGATCATGGCACCCATTTGGGGTATCCGTCCCCATGTGGGGGTGGATGCGGTGGTGCCCGCTTTCCTGGTCATCGTGCTGGGCGGCGTGGGTTCCTTGTGGGGTACCGTGGTCGCAGGCCTGATGGTGGGCATGGTGGTCGGCCTCACCGGGGCCTATGCGTCGGAGTGGTCGCTGATGTCCATGTACCTGTTGTTCATTGTCGTGGTGACCTTCCGGTCCCGCGGCCTGTTTGGAAAGAAGAGTGTGTTGGATGTCTGATACCGCCAAAGTTTTGCAAGGCAAGGTCGCTCTGGTCACCGGTGCCGCTGGCACCATGGGTTTGGCTGCCACCCGCGCGCTGATAGACGACGGTTGCACCGTGGCCATGGTGGACTTTAATCACGAGCGCAACCGGGCGCTTGCCGCCGAATTGGGGCCGCAGGCTTCGCCGTTTTCTTTCGACATCAGCGACGCTGAGGCGGTGCAGGCGGGACATGCCCGCATCGTCAAGGCGCTGGGATCGGTCGATATCCTGGTCAACAACGCCGGTATCTTGTCCAACAACAAGGTGGAGGCGACTGATGCTGCTGAATGGCGACGTGTCATGGGTGCCAATTTGGACGGGGCTTTTTTCTTATCGCAGCAAGTGGTTCCCTCCATGAAGGCGCGGCGCTTTGGCCGCATCATCAACACCAGCTCACTAGCCGCCAAAACCGGCGGGCTGACAGCGGGCACGGCCTACTCGGTGTCCAAAGGTGCCATGAGTGCGCTGACGTTTTCTTTGGCGCGCGAGTTGGCCAGTTTTGGTGTCACCGCCAACGCCATTGCGCCTGCGTATGTAAAAACGCCCATGATCACCGAACAACTCAACGAAGAGCAACGCCAGAAGTTGCTGCGGGAGATTCCGGTGGGCCGTTTTTGTGAGCCCGAAGAGTTTGCCCATGTGGTGCGCTTCCTGGCGTCGCCGCTGGCAGGCTTCATTACCGGTGAGATCATTGACATCAACGGTGGCCTGCTGATGGACTAGGCCCGACAGCCACGCACTTGCATGACCACCACTTCTCCTATTGATTTCACCCAAACCCTGACCGGACTGTTCGACCTGCGCGGCAAGACCGCCTACGTACCCGGCGGCTACGGCGGCATAGGCGAAGCCATCGCTTGGGGCTTGGCCATAGCCGGCGCGCGCGTGGCGGTGTCAGGCCGAGACACCGGAAAAGCCCAGGCCGTGGCTGCCGCGCTGCAAGCTGCGGGCCACGAGGCATTGGGCTTGGCTATGGACGCGCATTCGGTGCCGCACATGCAGGCCTCGGTAGACGCCGTGGCCCAGTATTTTGGTGGACTGGACATTTTGGTGAATTGTGTCGGTCTGCAGCGCGAAGAGGCCCTGCTGGAGGTGACTGAAGCCGCGTTTGACGAGGTCATCCAGGTCAACCTCAAGGCCGCCATGTTTTTGGCCCAAGCCTGTGCCAAGCAGCAGATTGCGGGTGGGCGGGGTGGCGCTCAGGTGCACCTGTTGTCGGTGCGCGCGCAACTGGGCTTGCGCGGGCGCGGCTACTCGGCTTATGCCAGCAGCAAAGGCGGGCTGGTCATGCTGATTCGCCAACACGCCAGCGAGCTGGCCCCCCATGGCATTACTGTCAACGGCATTGCGCCCACGGTGGTGAAGACCGAGATGGCGCGCCATTGGCTGGAAAACCCGGAAACCCACCGCATGGTGCTGGACCGTATTCCGCTGGGCCGGGTGGCGGACCCGCAAGACGTGGCCGGTGCGGCGGTGTTTTTCGCCTCGCCCGGTGCGGCGTTCATTACGGGCCAGGTGCTGTACTTGGACGGTGGTATCACGGCCTCGCAGTAGGCCCCAGACGCTCCTGCATCTGGCTGCGCGCTGGGGTTTTCCCTTGGCTGGGATAATCGGGGGCTAAACCGGAATCCTATGGCACTTATTACCCTTCTCGACGCCCAGCTGGCTTTTGGGCACGTCCCTCTCCTAGACCACGCTGATTTCTCCTTAGATACGCAAGAGCGTGTTGGCCTCATTGGCCGCAACGGCGCAGGCAAATCGTCCATGCTCAAAATTCTGGGCGGCATGGACAAGCCCGATGACGGCACCGTGCAAGTACAGGGCGGCACCCGCATTGCCTACGTGGCGCAGGAGCCGCAGCTCGACGGAGATGCTACGGTTTTTATAGCTGTTCGTGCAGGTCTGGAAAGGGTTATCGGCCTAATTGAAGAGTATTGCTTAGGCCATGGCGACCTGGACGCCATGCAAAGCGAGATCGAAACTCTGGACGGGTGGAACTGGGAACAGCGCGTGGAAGAAACGCTGCAACGCCTGCACCTGAACCCCGACGCCAAAGTCAGCACGCTCTCCGGCGGTACCAAAAAGCGCGTGGCACTGGCCCAGGCACTGGTGGCCCAGCCCGATGTGCTGCTGCTCGATGAGCCCACCAACCACCTGGATTTGGACTCCATCGAATGGCTGGAAGGCCTGCTGGTGGACTTCAAGGGTTCCATCATCACCATCACCCACGATCGCTCGTTCTTGGACAACGTGGCCACCCGCATCGTGGAGTTGGACCGCGGCAAGCTGCTGTCCTACCCGGGTAACTTTGCCGCCTACCTGGTGCAAAAGGAAGAGCAACTGGCGCAAGAGGCGGTGATCAACGCCAAGGCCGACAAGTTGCTGGCGCAAGAAGAGGTGTGGATTCGCAAGGGCGTAGAAGCCCGCCGCACCCGCGCCACCGCCCGCATCGTCCGGCTGGACGAACTGCGCGCCAAACACGCCGCGCGCCGCGATGTCGTGGGCAGTGTCAACATGGATGTGAGCAGTGGCGACAAGAGCGGCAAACTGGTGGCCGAGCTGACGCACGTGAGCAAAACCTTCGGCGACCGCAAAATCGTGGACAACTTCAGTGCCACGATTTTGCGCGGTGACAAGATTGGCTTGCTGGGCCCGAACGGCGCAGGCAAGACCACGCTGCTCAAGCTCATCTTGGGCGAGCACCAGGCCGACCCGGCCCCCGCCAACGCCCCCAAGCCCGAACCCGGTCACAGCCCTTGGGGCACGGTACGCCAAGGGGCCAATGTCACCGTGGCCTACTTCGACCAGATGCGCAACGCGCTGGACCTGGACGCTACGCTAGAAGATTTCATCAGCCCCGGCTCCGAGTGGATCGAGATTGGCAACCAAAAGAAGCACCGCAAGAGCTACTTGGGCGACTTCTTGTTCTCGCCAGCGCGCGCCACCTCGCCTGTACGCAGCTTGAGCGGCGGCGAGCGCAACCGCCTGCTGCTGGCGCGCCTGTTTGCCCGGCCGGCCAACGTGCTGGTGCTCGACGAGCCGACCAACGATCTGGACATCGACACATTAGAACTGTTGGAAGACCTGCTGCAGACCTACGACGGCACGGTGTTCTTGGTCAGCCACGACCGAACCTTCCTGGACAACGTGGTCACCAGCACCATTGCCTACGAGGGCGATGCCAAGTGGCGCGAGTACGAAGGCGGCGTGACCGACTGGCTGATCCAGACCAAGCGCGCCAACGCGATTAACGCGGCCGCAGGTAAAAACACGGCCAAGCCCTTTAACTACGAGCGCGAGCAGCTACAAAAGCAGGAGCAAGCCGCTGCCAAAGTCAGCGCCAGCGCGCCCGCAGCCCCCGCGCCTGCCAAGACCAAAAAGCTCAGCTTCAAGGAGCAGCGCGAGTTGGACGGTTTGCCCGAAGTCATTGCCGCGCTGGAAGCGGAGCAAAAGGACATCACCGAAGCCTTGGCTGACGGCAGTCTGTACGCCAGCGATAACACCCGCGCGGTCGCACTGGCCGAGCGCAACGGGCAGATCGACGATGAGTTGATGGCCTCAATGGAGCGCTGGGAAGCGCTGGGCGGCAGCTAAGCGCCTCCTTGGCGCGGCGGGTCCTTGCCCGCCGCAGGTCGCAGGTCGGCTTATGCCTTTTGGCCTAGCAGGCTGAAGCCGTGGGCCCAGTGGTTGTTGCGAACGCCGTAGCTGATCCACAGCACGGCCAGCGCCTCTAGCAGGCGGCTGGCGACGATGCCACCCATGTCCACCGGCTTGCGCCAGCCCCAAGCAGCCAGCCATTCGCCGACCTGGGCCTTGGCCTGCGCATCTTCCCCGGCGATCAGCATGTCGGGCTTTCCACTGCCAAACTGGGGTTGCAGCATATGCCCCGTACCAATGGTGTTCAGGGCTTTGACCACTTTGGCGGTGGGCAGCAGTCGCTGCACCAGCTCGCCCGCCGAGTCCGTGTGGCCAATCGCCAGCGCGGGGCCGCCCGAAGAAAAGTCCAGCGGATTGCTCGGGTCGATGACCAGCTTGCCCGCCAGGTTCTCAGGACCAGCGGCCCGGATGGCGGCCTCTAAGCCGTCCCAAGGCAAGGCCAGCACTGCAAACTGGCCCGCACGGGCAGCTTCGGCGTAGCTGGCGGCGCGTGCGCCGGGCACGGCAATTAGCGCTTCTAGGGCCTTGGTGCCGTTCACATCGCGGCTGCCAAAAACGACGTTGTAGCCCAGGCTCACAAAGCCTTTGGCCAGGGTGATGCCGACGCCGCCGGTGCCCAAAATAGCGACGGTGGTGGGTGGGGTGGTGGTCATGGTGTTTCCTTAAAAATGGATTGAAATCAGAAGAGACCAGCGAATTTTGGGCGCCCACAGTCACAAAGTGAATGGCATGAAAGGTAGCTTGATTCACAACCTCATGTTTAGAATGACGGCATGGATGCCACCCAACGCGTGAGAGCGATGCTCTCCTTTGTGCAGGCCGCTGACCGCGGCAGCTTTGCCGCAGCGGCCCGCACGTTGGGCATCACCTCCGCTGCGGTGGGCAAGAATGTGGCCGGTCTGGAGGCCGCGCTGGGCGTGCGGCTCATGAACCGCAGCACCCGCAGCCTTCAGCTCACGCGCGAAGGCGAGGGGTTTTTGCAAGGTGCGCGCGAGGCCATTGACGCGCTCGATGCGGCCATCGACGGCGTGGCGGCCCAGCGCGCCCAAGCCACAGGGCGGGTGCGCATTGCCTGCAGCCATGGCTTTGGTCGCCACTTCCTGCTGCCGCAGCTGCCCGGCCTGGTGCAGCGTTACCCCGGCGTGCGCCCGGAGGTGGAGTTTGAAGACCGCCGCGTGGACTTGGTTCGCGATGGCTTTGACCTTGGCCTGCGCGGTGGCGACCCGCACGATTCCAGCCTGGTTTCCCGCACCGTGTGCCAGTTGCATCTGGTGTTGGTGGCTGCGCCGGCCTACCTCGCGGCCCATGGCCAGCCGCAGTCGGCGGACGACTTGGCCGCGCACCGGCTGATCGCGGTGCGTTTTCTCAATGGCAATGCGCTCCCCTGGCGCTTTCGTAATCCCGGTGGCGCGCCGCGCGAATGGGTGCCCGAATCGGCTGTGCTGGTGCTCTCCGACCCCGAGTCCACAGTGGACGCAGCCTTGCATGGCATGGGCATCGCCCAGTGCGGTCTGCACCACGCCTGGGAGCACTTGCAAACCGGCGCGCTGCAGGTGGTGTTGCCCCAGCACCATGACCCCGGCAGCCGCTTGGTGACCTTGCAGTACCCGCACCGTGCCTTGGTGGCGCCCCGGGTGCGGGTCACGGTGGACTATTTGTTGGCGGGATTCGCCCAGGTCGAGGCCCTCACGCTCTCACTCGCACAGTTGCGCAGCGTGGGTATTTGAGCGCGACAGACCCAGCGCGCGTTCAACCACGTTGCCCCGTCAGACGACGCCTTGCGCACGCAGCGCCGCAATGGCCGCCGCGTCCAACCCTAGCCCTGCCAGCACCTCGTCGGTGTGCTGGCTCAGCGCAGGCGGGGCGTAGCGCAATTGCACGGGGGCGTCTTGCAGACGCAGGGGGCTTGCCACCGTTGCTATCGAAGGAATAGCTGCTCCCGCATACTTCACGCCGACTGAGGGCTGTTTTTGTACTAAACCACGGGCTTGTACTTGATCGTCGGCAAAGGCTTGGCTGAGCGTGTTGATCGGGCCGCAAGGCACGGCGCGGTGCTCCAGCAGGGCGATCCATTCGGCGGTGCTCCGGGTGCGGGTCACTGCTTGCATCAGCGGCACTAGGGCGCTGCGGTGGTTGACGCGCTCGGTGTTGGTGGCAAAGCGCGCGTCAGTGGCCCATTCGGGGTGGCCCGCCGCCTCGCTAAAGCGGGCGAACTGCCCGTCATTGCCAATGGCCAGCAGCATGGCGCCGTCGGACGTGACAAAGTCTTGGTAGGGCACCAGGCTGGGGTGGGCGTTGCCCATGCGCTGAGGCTCCTTGCCGGTGTTCAAAAAGCCGGCCGCCTGGTTGGCCAGGATGGCCATGCCCACGTCCAAGAGCGCCATGTCAATGTGCTGGCCCGCGCCGGTGCGGTGGCGCATTTCTACCGCCGCCAAGATGGCGCTGGTGGCGTAAATGCCGGTGAACACATCGGTAATCGCCACGCCCGCGCGTTGCGGGCCGCCGCCGGGGGCGCCATCGGGCTGGCCGGTGATGCTCATCATGCCGCTCATGGCCTGCACCATCAGGTCGTAGCCGGCGCGCTCGGCGTAGGGGCCGTCTTGGCCAAAGCCGGTGATGGAGCAGTAGATCAGCTTGGGGTTCACGGTCTTCAGGCTGGCGTAGTCCAGCCCGTAGTGCGCCAGCCCGCCCACCTTGAAGTTCTCGACCAGGATGTCGCTCTGGAGCGCCATCTGCCGAATCAACGCCTGGCCTTCGGGCTTGGCGATGTCAATGGTGATGGAGCGCTTATTCCGGTTCGCGGCGGTGAAATAGGTGGCGTGGGCGGAGTCGTTGCCTTGCGCGTCTTGCAAGAAGGGCGGGCCCCAGTGCCGTGTGTCGTCGCCCACCACGGGGCGCTCCACCTTGATCACGTCTGCGCCCAGATCAGCCAACATTTGGGTGCACCAGGGGCCGGCGAGCACACGAGACAAATCCAATACTTTGAGGTGGCTCAGTGCGCCAGCTTGGGGTGTGGTACCAGCGGGTGGGGTGGGCGGAGTGGGTGAGGCCATGGTGAAACGTCCTGTCGGCAGAAATGGAAAACGCGGGCTCAGGTCGCAGCGGGCGCGCGGTACGACACGAAGGCCAACGCGCGCCCGTCGGGCGACCAACTGGGCACGTTGAGCGTACCTTGCCCGCCGTAGAACACATCGGTCAGCGCCTCTACGTGGCCCGTGTCGATGTGCAGCAGCATGAGTTGCACGTCGCGCCCAAACGGGTGGGTCTGCCCTTGGTCCTCAACGTAGCGAATAAACACTAGGTGCTTCCCGTCGGGTGAGGGGTGCGGGAACCAGTCGGAGTGGGCGGAGTGCACCACCTGCTGCGGGTGCTGGCCATCGGCGTCCATGCGCCAGATTTGCATACGGCCATCGCGAAACGCGTTGAAGTAAATGAAGAGGCCGCAGGGCGAGTAGTCCGGCCCGTCGTCCAAGCCGGGGCCAAACGTGAGCTGTTGCTCTTGACCCGTCTGCAAGTCAAGCCGGTAGATTTTGTAGTCGGCGTGCGCCGCGCGCCCGGCCACAAAGGCCAGCATGCGCCCGTCGGGCGACCAGCCGTGCCAGTACGATGGTGCCAAGGTGGTTACGCGCTGCGGGGTGCCGCCGGTGATGGGCAGGGTGCAGAGGATGGAGCCACCACCGGCCGCGTCATCGTGGTGGCTGACCACCAGCGTTTGCCCATCGGGCGAGATGCCGTGGTCGTTATTGCAGCGCGTGGCAAAGCCGGTGGCTATCGCGGTGAGCGTGGGCTGGTCCAGCGGCACGCGGTACAGCAGGCCGTCGCCATTGACCACCAAAAACTGGCCATCGCGGCTCCAGTTGGGCGCTTCGATATGGCGCTCGGCGGTGTAGAGTACGCGGCGCTGGCGGTGCGCTAGGTCGACTATTTCCAGGGTGCTGTGGGTGACGGGCATGGTGACGTATGCTGATGGTTGTCTCTATTCTCCACCCCGATCTTGCCGGAGCGGGCGGGGTAGTTTGACGTACCTCAGAACAACACGATTTCACCGCACCCGAGGAGACTCTTATGCAAGCCTGGATGTACAACGTACCCGAAGCCGTTATTCGGGCCAAAGCCGATCTGCGCGCCCGCATTCCCGATTTGCCCGAGCGCTTTGCCTGCATTGACCAGTACGTGCGGCAGGAAGTCGCCGCCGTACGGGCCGAGCAGGCGGCCGGCGGCGCGGTGCCCATCATCGCGTTTGCCGATGTCCAGGCGGGCCGCGTGACCGAAGCCCAGCGCGCACAGATTCGCCGGCGCGGCTGCGCGGTGTTGCGGGGCGTCATAGATCCTGCGCAGATAGCGCAGTGGAACGACGAGATTGGCCGCTATATCGACGCGGTGGACTACCTGGGCCAGGTGCAAAGCAAGGCGGGGTTGGACAAGTACTTCAGCGCGCTGGCCTCGGGCGCGCCGCAGATTTTTAGCCTCTACTGGAGTAAGCCGCAAATGCAGGCGCGCCAGCATCCGCATCTGGCGCAGGCCCGGTCATTTATGAACCGCCTGTGGAACCTTGATGGACCGAACGGCCCGGTGTTTGACCCGGACCGCGAATGCACCTACGCCGACCGCCTGCGCCGCCGCGCGCCCGGTGCGGCCAGCCTGGGCCTCTCGCCCCACGCCGATGCGGGTTCGGTCGAGCGCTGGTGCGAGCCCAGCTTCCACACGGTCTACCACGAGGTATTTTTTGGCGATGTCTTGGCCTATGACCCGTTCAAGGCGCAGGGCCGCGACCAGACGCACGAGATCCCTTCGCCCGCCGTGGCCAGCGTGTTCCGCACTTTCCAGGGTTGGACGGCGATGAGCCGCCAAGGCCCGGGCGACGGCACGCTGAAGCTGGTGCCGATTGCCAAGAGCATGGCCTGGATGCTGTTGCGCGCGCTGCTGGACGATGTGCCGGCCGACGACCTGTGCGGCGCTGCCCCTGGCCGCGCTCTGAGCGCCAGCGCCCAGTGGCATGCGACGCTGCTGGAGGCTGAAGTGTCGATCCCCGTGGTGGAGCCGGGCGATACCGTGTGGTGGCACTCCGACACCATCCATTCGGTGGAAGACCAACACCGGGGCAGCGGCTATAGCAATGTGATGTACATCGGCGCCGCGCCCTACTGCGCTAAAAACGCAGCCTTTTTGCCCGGCCAAGCCGCAGCCTTCTTGGCCGGCCGCAGCAGCCCCGACTTTGCCCCGGAGAACTACGAGCTGGACTTTGCGGGCCGCGCCACCGAGGCCGACCTGAGCGACTTGGGCAAGCGCCAGATGGGGTTGATGGCGTGGTGAGGCTTGTGTTGTCAGTGTGGGCGAGAGTAGTTTGCTATTAAAATAGTAGCTACCTGCGCAATATTCGTGAGGGCTAGAGGCCTAAAACACTAATATGTTTGGCCCAGATGGCGCACGCGCAGCGTGCTCAAGTCCAGCGCTTCGGCGCCCAACCAGCGCAGCGTGCGCGTTTGGCCGGGCAGCATCGTGAAGGCGTTGTCCTTAAAGCGGCCTGCGGCTGGCGTTTCTAGCCAGACGAAGAAGCTGGTCTGCGGACTTTCCAGACGCACGGTGTGGCTGTCCACCAGCGTCACTTGCACGGGTGCGGCCTCTAAAGCGTAGTCCTTGTAGTGGCGTACCAAGTGGTCGCGGCAGCCGGTGTGGTGGTCACTTTCGGTGGTCCAACGCAGTTGCACAAATTCACCGTCACTCACTGAGGCATCTTCCAGCACCGCCAGCGTTTGCGCGGCCTCGTGCGTCAAGGCTACGTCGCCCGTCCACAGTGTCCGCTCGGCACCCGTGTGCAATTGCACCGCCACGACCTGCACCTTGAGCGCTTGGGCGACCGGTTCATCGCTCACCGCCAGCACCGCAAAGCGGCCTTGTCCGTCCTGCGGCACGGCCACCACGCTGACCGGCGCATAGAAGTTACGGGCGAGGTACTGCAGCACTTTCCAGCGTCCGCCGTATTCGATGCTGGACCACGAGGCCACGGGCCAAGTGTCATTGAGCTGCCAGTACAACGTGCCCATGCAGCGCGGCTTGAGCGAGCGCCAGGAATCAATCGCGGTTTGCATGGCCAAGCCCTGCTGAATTTGCGACACGTAAATCAGTTGGTCAAAGTTGCTGGGGAAACGGAAGTAGCGCGTCATGGTTTCCACAATGCGCGCATTGCCGCCCTTGTTGCGCTGGTGCACCTCCATCACGCGGGACGATACGTTGCGGTCCGCCGGTTCGGTAAAGCTCTCCACGGTGTACGACGATGGGAAGGACTGAAACCCAAACTCACTGGCAAATCGTGGCTTGACGCTGCGGTAGTGCTCAAAGGGCTTGGCGGAGTGCCACACGTCCCAGAAGTGCAGGTCACCGCGTGTGTCGCAGTGCCAGCCGTCGGCAAAGTCCAGCTCGCCCAGCGAGGGCGATGATGGCCAGAAGCGGCGCGCGGGGTCGTGCTCCTCCACGGCTTCGCCCAGCAGGCGGTTCAGGCGGTCGTAGTTCACCAAATAGCGGTCGCGGTTGGCCTTGGCAGGCTCGTACCAGCCCAGCGCGCCAATGATTTCGTTGTCACCGCACCAGAGCGCTACGCAGGCTCGGTGTTGCAGCCGGCGCACTTGGTAGGTGGCTTCTTGCTTGACCTCGGCCAGGAACTCGCGCGTAGACGGGTAGTGCATGCAGGAGAACATGAAGTCTTGCCACACCATCAGCCCCAGTTCGTCGCACAGGTCGTAGAAAAATTCGGTTTCGTAATTGCCGCCGCCCCAGACGCGAATCATGTTCATGTGCGCATCGCGCGCCGACTCCAGTAGCGGGCGCACCGCGGCTTCGGTGATGCGGCCGGGTAGGGCGTCCGCCGGAATCCAGTTGGACCCTTTGGCAAAGACATCGCGCCCGTTCACGCGCAGTTTCATGGTGGTGCCGACCGCGTCGGGCACGGTCACCAGCTCCAGTGTGCGCAGGCCAATGCGGCGCGTATGCGAGACGCCGTCCAGCGTCACCTCCAGCGGGTACAGCGCCTGTTCGCCTTGGCCGGCGGGCCACCACAACTTGGGGGCCGCCACGTGGAAGCTTTCACTGTGGTGGTTTTGCCCAGCGGACAGCGGCACCTCGCAAACGCGGGTTTCTCCGTTGAAGGACACCTCCACGGTGGCCGTGCCAGGCTGAATCACCTGCGCGCGCACCTCCACACGGACGTCGACGCCTGCAGCGGTATGGGTTTGGTGGACCGTGATGTCGTCCAACAAGGCCGTGGCCACGCACTGCAATTGAATGTCGCCATAAACGCCCAGCGGCATCAGGCTCAGATTCCAGTCCCAGCCGGCGGCGCACTGGGTTTTGCGCAGCAGGTTGATGGGTGCTTTACGGTCCCCGTTGAAGTCCCAGGGCAGGGGGAAGCGGTGCTCGTCGTGGCGCTTGTGGGCTTCGGCAAAGGCATCGTGCAGCACCAGCTCGATCTCGTTGTGCCCAGGGCGCAGCGCATGGCCCACATCAAGCCGGTGGCGACGAAATTGGTTTTCCAACTCCGCCACGGTTTTTCCGTTGATGCGCACACTCGCCAAACAGTCCACTTGGTCTAGCGTCAGCAGCCACTGGCCATGGTCAATCTCTGGTACCTCGAAACTGCAGCGCAGCGTCCAGTCGCGGTGAGCAACCCACTGCACCACGTGTTCGTTGGCGCCAAAGTAGGGGTCGGGAATGGCGCCATGGGCCAGCAAAGTGGAGTGCACATCGCCGGGGATCGACATGGCATAGCTGTGTGTGCCGTCGGCATCGCTGAGTTGCCAGCGGCCTGCAAGGTTCAGCGTGTGGACAGGATGTTGGCGCTTGGAGAGGGGGGAGTGGGGCATGGTGGGCTTCAGTCAATGGGACGAAATAGTTTACGTAAGGTTTCAACGCAGATGGATGGCGGGTACTGCGGGTAATCCTGCATAGCGCTAAATTAATAATGCGTTAACAATTAAAGACTTGATGGAGCGATGTACCAAGTAAGTCGAGCATCTATTTCTGCTACTTTGCCCCGAGAACTGGGTTACATACGGTTACCGAGGGTAAGTGCTGATAAGAAGATGGTGTGCAACTTGTTTAAACTCCCCCATCAATACGGAACCGGTTCCAATACTAAGTGCCTGCGAGGATTCTCCGGCTTGCACTACTGGTTCAACGAATTAACTGGAGCTCTATTCCATGTCGACCTCTTCCTCCAGCGCCCCGCACGACGCGCAGACTCTGGCAGCCTTGGTGGCCCCGCCGGCTGGTTCGGCCATGGGCAAGCGTGATTTCCTTTGGGGCGTGGCGACTGCGTCCTACCAAATCGAAGGCGCTATTGCCGAAGACGGCCGCCTGCCCAGCATATGGGACACCTTTTCTGCCATTCCCGGCAAAGTGCTGCACGGGGACACCGGTGATGTGGCCTGTGACCATTACCACCGCTGGAGCGAAGACGCAGACCTGATCGAGTCGCTGGGCGTGGATTCCTACCGCCTGTCGCTGGCTTGGCCGCGCGTCATGGACGAAGCCGGCAAACCCAACTCCAAAGGCCTGGACTTCTACAAGCGCCTGTTGGACCGCCTAGCCGACAAAGGCATTCAACGCCTGGTCACGCTCTACCACTGGGACCTGCCCCAGCATCTGGAAGACCGTGGCGGCTGGTTGAACCGAGACACCGCCTACCGCTTTGCCGAGTACGCTGATTTGGTCAGCCGTGAGCTCAAAGGCCGCGTGACCGCTTGGGCCACCTTGAACGAGCCCTGGTGCTCGGCCTACTTGGGTTATGGCAACGGTCACCACGCCCCCGGGTTGGCCAACCCCCGCTACCCCACCCAAGCACTGCACCATCTGCTGCTGGGACATGGCTTGGCACTGCCGTTCCTAGAAGCCAACGACCCCGGCGCGCAGCGCGGCATTGTGTGCAACGTCGGCCGTGGCACCACCGACAGCGAGAAGGAAGTCGACAAAATCGCCGCGCAACGCTACGAAGTGCAGCACAACGACTGGGTGCTGGAGCCGCTGCTCAAAGGCACTTACCCAGCCGAAGTGTTCAAGCTCTGGCCCGGTACCGAGCCATTGGTGCTCGAAGGCGATATGGAGATCATCAGCCGCCCGATGGACTTCATGGGCATCAACTACTACTTCCGTTGCAACCTGCACAGCGACGGTGGTACCGGCTTTGTCGACGTGCCATTGAAAAATGTAGAGCGCACCCAAATGGGCTGGGAGGTCTACCCCGAAGGCCTGGAGCACCTGCTGTGCGAGTTCAAGGCGAAGTACGACCGCCTGCCTCCGATCTACATCACCGAGAACGGCATGGCCTCGGACGACAACGTGGTCAACGGCGAGGTGGACGACGAACAGCGTCAGCGTTTCATGAAGTCGCACTTTGCCGCCGTGAGCCGTGCGATAGACGCCGGCGTGGATGTGCGCGGCTACTTTGCCTGGTCGCTCATGGACAACTTCGAGTGGGCCTTCGGCTATGAGCGCCGATTTGGCATCGTGCATGTCGATTACAAAACACAAGTCCGGACGCTGAAACGCAGCGCCCAGGCTTTCCAAGCGTTCCTGGCCCTGCGAAAAGGGTCGTGATCCGGCACTGCTAATCAATAGCGATTAACAGGTCGAGCAATAACGGGCATCCCGCCCATTTTCCGAGGAGACATCGATGAGTATTTGGAAGAAACGTGCCCTGGCAACTTGCGTAGCAACCATGGGCGTGATGGGCGTTGCCCACGCACAAAAGGCTGAAGTGATTCACTGGTGGACATCCGGTGGCGAAGCAGCTGCGATCAAGGAATTTGCAGCCGCCTACACCAAGGCTGGTGGCACTTGGGTTGACACCCCGATCGCTGGCGGCGGCGGCGCGGCAGCGCGTACCGTGACCATTAACCGTACCGTGGGTGGCGACGCCCCTATGGCTGCCCAGTTCAACTACGGCAAGCAGTACGAAGAAGTGATTAAAGAAGGCCTGTTGAATAACCTGGACGCTGTGGCGGCCAAGGGCAACTGGGACAAAATCCTGCCTGAGAAAATCAAAAAATCCATCAAGATCGACGGCCACTACTACGCTGTGCCGGTCAACCTGCACAACGAAAATTGGGCTTGGTACAACAAGGCCGTTTTTGCCAAAGCTGGTGTGACCAAAGATCCACAAACCTTGGACGAAATCTTTGCTGCGTTGGACAAAGTCAAGGCCAGTGGCGTGACCGCGTTGGCACTCGGCGGACAGGGCTGGCAAGAAGGCATCACCTTCCGCTCCATCCTGTTGGCAACCGGTGGCAAGGACTTGTACTTCAAGACCTTCAAGGACCGTGACGCTTCTACTCCTGGCTTCCGCAAGGCTGTGGAAAGCTTCAAGAAGCTGAAGAACTATGTGGACGCAGGTTCTGCTGGTCGCGACTGGAACCTGGCGACTGCCATGGTGATTGACGGCAAGGCCGGCATGCAGTTCATGGGTGACTGGGCCAAGGGCGAATTCATCACTGCCAACAAGGCAGCTGGCAAGGACTTCGGTTGCTTCATGGCCGGTGGACCTACCATGCCTTACGCCATTGGTGGTGACGTGTTCGTGTTCCCCAAGAACAAGTCGCCTGATGCCGCTGCTGCACAGGCCAAACTGGCTGAGATGATGATCTCTCCAGCTGTTCAGGTCGCGTTCAACAACAAGAAGGGCTCCATCCCCATCCGTACCGATGTGGACCTGAGCGGCGTGGACATCTGCGCAGCACAGGGTGTGAAGGCTGTGAAGGAAAACCGCCTGTTGGAAAGCGACAACGAACTGTTGACGCCTGATGCCAAGGGTGCGTTTGAAGATGCAGTGAGCAAGTACTGGAACTCCACCCAGTCCGCTGACGACGCCATCAAGGCCATGGCCGCCGCACTGAAGTTGTAAAGTGCCTTCGATTGGGGCAACATGGGTGCTCCAGTCATTTTCCCTTTGACAGGTGGGGCCGGACTTCGGTCTGGCCCCACCTGTCGTCTGAATTGAGAACTCAAGCATGGCCAAAAGCCCCCGACCAAGACGCCTGAACTTGGCGCTGCAAGCAGCCTTGTTGCCCTTGGCCATTACCACTTTGTTGGCCTATGTTGGCGCCGTACTGTGGAGCATCTGGATATCGTTCACCCCGTCCAAAATTCTGCCCCGTAATGAGTGGGTAGGTCTTGCCCAGTTCGAACGACTGTTTGACACCGAGCGTTGGATGGTGTCACTCCAACACATGGGTATTCTGGCTTTCGTCTACATCGGCGGTGTGCTGGTGTTGGGTACGTTGCTCGCTATCTTTATTGACCAACGTGTCAAGGGCGAAGCCGCATTTCGTACTATTTTCTTGTACCCGTTTGCCATGAGTTTTGTGGTGACCGGTTTAATTTGGCAGTGGTTGTTCAACCCCGGTTTGGGTTTGCAGCACGCATTCCGCGAGATGGGTTGGACCAGCTTCACGTTTGACTGGACCACCCGACCCGAACTCGTGATCTATGCCGTAGGCTTGGCCATGGTTTGGCAAGGATGTGGCACCACCATGGCCATCATTCTGGCCGCGCTGCGTGGCGTGGACGAAGAGCAGTGGAAAGCAGCGCAGCTTGAAGGTGTCTCTAAGCCACGCTATTACCGTAGCATCGTGCTGCCACAAATCGGCCCCGCCTTTGCAACCTCGTTTGTGCTGTTGGCGGTCGCGCTGGTGCGTACCTTCGACGTGGTCGCGGTCATGACCAGTGGTGGCCCTGGCGACGCCAGCGAAGTGCCGGCCAAGTTCATTGTTGACCACCTGTTTCAACGCAACAACATTGGGCTGGCCTCTGCCGCATCGGTGGTCATGCTGATTACGGTATTCACCGTGTTGACCCCTCTGCTGTACTGGCGCTCCAAAGTCCAGGCCCGCCTTGACGCTGGTCATTGAAAGAAACCACTTCATGAATTCCTCTGTTTCTCCACGTGCCAAGGCTGCGCGCCCGCGCCGAAGTGCGTTTACGCCCGACCGTCTCGGCGTCTATGCTTTTTTGATTAGCGCGTCGGCATTTTTTCTGTTGCCGCTGTATGTCATGGTCGTGACCTCGCTGAAGACGGGCCCTGAAGTCCGTGAAGCCATTCTGTTCGGTTGGCCCTCCACCCCCCAGTTCCAGAACTGGATCGAAGCCTGGTCTACGGCCTGTATTTCCGTGGACTGCACCGGGATTCAAAAAGGCTTCTGGAACTCGGTGCGCTTGGTGATTCCAGCGACCGTGTTGTCGGTGTTGCTCGGCGCCCTCAACGGCTATGCCCTGAGCTTTTGGCGCTCTAAGTGGGGCGACCTGCTGTTTGCGGTACTCATGCTGGGTGCTTTTGTGCCGTTCCAGGTCATGATCTACCCGCTGGTGGCCTGGTTCCGCTTGGGCGGCTTCTACAACACCTATTGGTCTATTTTGTTAGTGCACTGCATCTTCGGTATGCCGGTGCTCACGCTGCTGTTCCGCAACTACTACGTGTCCGTCCCCCAAGAGCTGTTCAAGGCCGCGCGCATTGACGGTGGCGGTTTCTGGCGTATTTTCTTGCAGTTGATGCTGCCTATGGCAACCCCCATGTTGGTGGTGGCCACCATCTTGCAGCTCACGGGTATCTGGAATGACTACCTGTTCGGCTTGCTGTTTGCGGGCAAAGACAACTACCCGATGACCGTGCAGCTGAATAACCTGGTCAACACCACTTTCGGAGAGCGCCGTTACCACATTGATATGGCGGCGACCATCCTGACATCCCTCGTTCCGCTGGCCGTGTATTTCTTTTCCGGTCGCTGGTTTGTTCGTGGCATCGCCGCAGGCGCCGTCAAGGGCTGACCTTCCTCCCAACCTATTTCAATCAAGAACTACATACCATGGCCAGCGTTCACATTAAAGATCTCGACATCGTCTTGGGCGGGAACAGCATTCTCAAGTCCATGAACCTGGAGGTGCAAGAAGGCGAGTTCCTCGTCTTGCTGGGCCCTTCGGGTTGCGGCAAGTCCACCCTCCTGCATTCCATCGCCGGCTTCTATGACGTTCACGATGGCCAGATCATCATTGCCGACAAAGACGTGACCTGGGCCGACCCCAAGGACCGCGGCATCGGCATGGTGTTCCAGTCGTATGCGCTCTACCCCACGATGAACGTAGAACGCAATATGTCTTTCGGCCTGCGCGTGGCAGGCGTAGACAAGGCAGAGATTGAAAAGCGCGTAGACCGCGCGGCCGAAATTTTGCAGCTCAAAGACCTGCTCAAGCGCCGTCCTTCCCAGTTGTCCGGTGGCCAACGCCAACGTGTCGCCATTGGCCGCGCCTTGGTGCGTGACGCGCAGGTGTTTTTGTTTGATGAGCCATTGTCGAACCTCGATGCCAAGTTGCGCGCCGAGCTGCGCCGTGAGCTCAAAGAACTGCACCAGAGCCTGACGGCCACCATGATTTACGTGACCCACGACCAAGTGGAGGCCATGACCTTGGCGGACCGCATTGCCGTGATGCGCAAGGGCGAAATCCAGCAAATTGACACACCCGCGATGGTGTACGGCAAGCCGACCAATGTGTTTGTGGCCGGCTTCCTGGGCTCACCCAGCATGAACTTTATCAAAGGGCGTCTAACGGTCGAGGGAGACCGTCCCGTGGTGCGGTCGGGTGAATTCTCGATCGATGTGTCGGCTTACCCCTTCCTAGCCGCGCCGCAAAACGGACAAGACGTTATTTTGGGAATTCGTCCCGAACACATCCATGTGGCGGCCGACGGCGACAACGCGGTGTTGACGGGTGTTGTCAAATTGGTTGAGCCCATGGGCGCGCACCAAATCTTGTGGGTCGACTGCCAAGGCCAGCGATTGAGCATTCATACCGAATCTTCTGCCAGCTACAAGCAGGGCAATGCCGTGCGTCTGGCCGTGGATTGCACCCGCAGCTCCATCTTCCAAGGCGACGGCGAGCACCGTCTGTAAAAAACCGTTCCTAGCTGCTCCCCCCAGTCGCACGATGGCAACCATCAAAGACGTCGCCAAGTTGGCGGGGGTGGGCGTGGGGACGGCGTCGCGCGCCATCTCGGGGCGCGGCGGCGTGTCGGCCGGGGCCATGGCCCGTGTGCAAAAGGCCATTCAGCAGCTGGACTTTCGGCCGTCCAACGTGGCGCGTGCGCTGTCGCTGAAGAGCTTAGGCATGTTGGGCGTCTATGTCCCGCGGTTTGAGGGCTCGTTCTACTCCCCCATTTTGCAAGCCATCGACCGCGAGCTGCGCGCGGTCGACCGCCATATGGTGGCGGCCAATGGTTGTGGTCATGGGGATGAGCGGCTCAAGGCGCTGGAGGGCGTGGACTTTCTCATGCAGCGCCAGTGCGACGGCATTTTGGTGCTGAGCAATGAGTTGCTAGAGGCCGACCTGATTGGTCTGTACCAGCGCTCGCACCGTATGGTCTTGCTGAACCGGCACAGCCCGGCCCTGGGCGGCCATGTGTTCAGCCCGGAGCATGAGCAAGCGGGGCGATTGGCAGCTGTTGCTTTGCTCTCGCGCGGCCACCGTGACATCGCGGTGATTCAAGGCCCGCCCGCCGCGCCGGATAACCAAGACCGTATGCGCGGCTTTTACTCCGAGCTGGCTCGACATGGCGTGCAGACAAAGTTCCAACACCGTATCGATGGCGCCTTCTCTTTGGACTCTGGCTACGCCGGGGCCGAGCAATTGCTGGCCCAGGGCGACCAAAGCTACACCGCCGTGTTTTGCGCCAACGACGACATGGCGATGGGCGCGATTTCGCGCTTCACGCTGGCGGGTCGCAAGGTGCCAGACGACGTGTCCGTGATGGGCTATGACGATACGGCCGTGGCGGGCTACACCGCGCCAGCGCTGACCACGGTACGCATTCCCATGGACGAGGTCACCACCAACGGCTGCCGCTTTTTGCTCAATCTTTGCTACGGCATGAACCTGCCGGTGGAGCGAGACTTTGCGGCCCAGGTCGTGTGGCGCGGCTCGGTAGCGCCGGGGCCACACACTGCGTTGCATTTGCCCGGACAGTTGACGCCATGACCATCGCACTCGGCATTGTTGGCTTGGGCAATATCCTCCCGGCTTATTTGCGGACCCTGCAGCGCAGCCGCTTGTTTCACATCGTTGGCGTTGTCGGCAGCAACCCGGCCAGTACGGCGCAACACGCACTGGCGCTGGGTCTGCCCGCCATGACGCTGGACGCGCTGCTGGACAGCAACGCCGAGGTCGTGTTGAGCCTGACGCCGCCGCTGGCCCACCACGCCATCGGCCTGCAAGTGTTGAACGCGGGCAAACATTTCTTTACCGAAAAGCCGCTGGCCGCCACGTTTGCACAAGGCCAAGAGTTAGTGGCCTTGGCGGCCCGCCAGGGGCTGCGCCTGGGCAGTGCGCCAGATACGTTTTTGGGCGCTGGCGCGCAAACCGTGCGCGCGCTGTTGGACGCGGGCACCATCGGCGCTGTGCGCCACGGCACGGCCCACTTCATGGCGCGCGGCCCGGACGAATGGCACCCTAGCCCTGCGTTTTTCTACCAGCCCGGCGCTGGCCCCTTGCTCGATGTGGGCGTGTACTACCTGACCCACTTGGTGCACCATCTGGGCCCGGTGGCGCAGGTCAGTGGCAGCGCGCACACGACCTATGCGAACCGCCCCATTACCCAAGGTCCTAACGCCGGCACCACGCTGCGGGTGGAAGTGCCAACCCACCTGGTCACCCACTTGCAATTTACCAGTGGCGCCCATGTGGTGCTGACTAGTAGCTTTGACGTCTGGAAGCACGGGCACCGGCCGATTGAGTTGTATGGCGAAGAAGGCAGTCTCTTGGCGCCCGACCCGAATTGCTTCGGTGGCAGCGTGCGCTACGCGCAGCGCGACAGCCCTTGGCAGCGCGCCATCGGCCAGCGTCCCCACACCACCAATCTGCGCGGCATCGGGCTGATCGACATGGTGCAGTCGCTGCAGGCCAATCGGCCCCACCGCTGCGGCGCCGAGATGGCGCTGCACGTGCTGGAGGTGATGGAGCGCGCGCAAGACGCCGCCCGCATCGGCCGCGCGCAAACCCTCACCACCAGCTGCGGGCGCCCCGCGCCCGTCGTCGCGTCCCTGCTTCCCGATACACGTTCCGCCTCTGGTTCCTCTACTCGTTCTTCGGTCTCACTATGAACTTCCCCTCCGGCTTCCATTACGGCGCTTCTACCTCGGCCTACCAAATTGAAGGCGCCGTGAATGAAGACGGCCGCCAGCCCAGTATCTGGGACGCATTCGCCCACCAAAGCGGCCGCATCAAAGACGGCAGCAACGGCGATGTCGCCTGCGACCATTACCACCGCTGGGAATCGGATGTGGCATTGATTAAATCGCTGGGCCACAACGCCTACCGTTTCTCCATTGCCTGGCCGCGCGTGATTCCGCAAGGCCGTGGTGCGGTGAATGCCAAGGGCTTGGATTTTTACGACCGTTTGGTAGACCGCTTGCTGGAAAGCGGCATTGCACCCTACGCCACGCTGTACCACTGGGACTTGCCTTTGGCGCTGCACGAGAAGGGCGGTTGGTTGAACCGTGACACCTGCCATGCCTTTGCCGAGTACGCCGCCGTCGTGGCGCAGCGCCTGGGTGATCGGGTTTATGGCTATGCCACTTTGAATGAGCCGCGCTGCTCGGCCACTGTGGGCTACCTCGAAGGCCGCCACGCCCCCGGTGAGATGGACCAGGCCAAGGCCTTGCAGGTCGCACACCACCTGATGTTGGCGCACGGCCTGGGCGTGCAGGCCCTGCGTGCCAACACCCGCAAAGCCCGCTTGGGCGTGGTGCTAGACATCAAACCGTACCACGTTGCCGATGACTCTGCGGCGTCGCGCCAAGCCGCGCACCACGCTTATGGCGTGTTCAACCGCTGGTTCATGGACCCTATGTTTCTGGGTCACTACCCGCAAGAGATTTGGGACGGTTACGGCGCATTGGTGCCCACGGTGCACGAGGGCGACCTCGCCACCATCTGCCAGCCCATCGACAGCCTGGGCGTCAACTACTACTCCCGTGGCCACGTAGAGCACAGCGCGGCCAAGCCGTTTCCGCATGCGGCCGAAGTGCGGTGCGCCACCTCCCAGTTCTCCGATATGGGCTGGGAAATCTGGCCCGATGGATTGCGCGAGATGCTGGTGCGCATCCACCAAGACTACAAAGTGCCCGACCTCTACATCGCGGAGAACGGTGCCGCCATGGACGACGTGGTGGTGAACGGCCAGGTGCATGACCCGGTGCGGCGCGACTACTTTCAGTCGCACATTGCCGCAGTGGCCGAGGCCCGTGCGGCGGGTGTGCCGATTAGCGCGTATTTGGCGTGGTCGCTGCTAGACAACTACGAGTGGGGCCACGGCTACACGCGCCGCTTTGGTATTTGCTATGTGGATTACGCCACCCAGCAGCGCATCCCCAAGGCCAGCGCGCTGTGGCTGCGCGACTTCATCGCCAGCCAGAACGCTCAGCCCTACACGGGCTGAACGCCGCTGACCTCCATGCTTAGTTGGCGAAGGCCGCAATGCCGGTTTGTGCACGGCCCAAGATCAGCGCGTGGATGTCGTGCGTGCCTTCGTAGGTGTTCACCACCTCCAGGTTCACCAAATGCCGCGCGACCCCAAACTCGTCGCTGATACCGTTGCCACCCATCATGTCGCGCGCCAGGCGCGCAATGTCCAGCGCTTTGCCGCAGCTGTTGCGCTTGAGGATAGAGGTGATCTCGACCGAGGCCGTGCCCTCGTCCTTCATGCGGCCCAAGCGCAGGCAGCCTTGCAGGCCCAGCGCAATTTCGGTTTGCATGTCGGCCAGTTTTTTCTGAATGAGCTGGTTGGCAGCCAAGGGGCGGCCAAACTGTTTGCGGTCCAGCGTGTACTGGCGCGCGCGCAGCCAGCAGTCTTCGGCCGCACCTAGCGCACCCCAGGCAATGCCGTAGCGGGCGCTGTTCAGGCAGGTGAACGGGCCCTTCAAGCCTTGTACTTCGGGGAAGGCGTTTTCTTCGGGGCAGAACACACCGTCCATCACGATCTCGCCAGTCACTGAGGCGCGCAAGCCCACCTTGCCGTGGATGGGCGGTGCGCTGAGGCCGGCCATGCCCTTCTCCAGCACAAAGCCCCGAATCGGGCCGACCTTGCCGCTCTCAGAAACCTCTTTGGCCCAGACCACAAACACGTCGGCCATGGGGCTGTTGCTGATCCACATCTTGGCGCCGCTGAGCTTGTACCCGCCGGCAACTTTGTGGGCGCGCGTGGCCATGCTGCCGGGGTCCGAGCCGTGGTCGGGCTCGGTCAGGCCAAAGCAGCCGATGAATTCGCCGGTGGCTAACTTGGGCAGGTATTTTTGTTTTTGCGCTTCGGTGCCAAATTCAAAAATCGGCACCATCACCAGGCTGCTTTGCACGCTCATCATGCTGCGGTAGCCGCTGTCCACCCGCTCCACCTCGCGGGCAATCAGGCCGTAGGCCACGTAGTTCAGGGCAGGGCCACCGTACTGCTCGGGAATCGTCGGGCCGAGCAAACCTAGCTCGCCCATCTCACGGAAGATGGCCACATCGGTCGTGCCTTCGCGAAAAGCCTGGGTCACCCGGGGCAGCAACTTGTCTTGGCAATACGCCGCCGTCGCGTCGCGCACCATGCGCTCGTCGTCGCTGAGCTGGCTGTCCAGCAAAAAAGGGTCTTGCCAGTTGAAAGCGGCGTGGGCCATGGGGCGTCTCCAAGGTGAAGCTCACGGGTGTGAGCGGGTGCAAAGTTCAGCGGCAATGGTAGGGCCAACGGCGGCATGGCACAAACGATTTTTGGGAATCTAGATATGCTAAAAATAGCTATATGGATGAAGGCGTGCCCTGTGAAAATATTGAGGCTAATGAAGATTGGCCCTTATCAATATTGCGCAAGCAGCTTCTAATTTCATAGCGAACGCTGGACTTCGGTGTGCTGCTATGTATAGTCAAGACAACCATGCGCCGCAAAATTCCCTCGCTCCAAGCACTGGCCTGTTTTGACGCTGCCGCCCGCAGCCAAAGCTACACCCGCGCGGCGCAAGAGCTGGCGCTGACGCAAAGCGCGGTGTCGCGCCAGATTGCGACGCTAGAGGCGTATTTGGGGTTGGACCTGTTCCGCCGCACGCGCCACGGTGTCATGCTCACCGCGGCCGGTAGCCAGTACGCGCGGCAAATCGCGCCCCGCCTGCAGGCGCTGGAGCGCGACACGCTGGACGCCATGTCCGGCCAAGGTGCGGGCGGCGCCATTGCGTTGGCGGTGGTGCCCACCTTTGGGGCGCGCTGGCTGGTGCCGCGCTTGCCGCAGTTTCAGGCAGACCACCCCGACGTGGTGGTGCACCTGGAGTCGCGCACTCGCCCCTTTTTGTTTGCCGATACCGAGCTAGACGCCGCGCTGTTCGCCGGCACGCCGCAAGAGCTGGCGCGCTGGGCCGGCACCCGCGCGATTCGCCTGCTGCCCGAGGTGGTGCAGCCGGTTTGCGCCCCGGCGCTGCTTGCTGGGCAGGGCGCGTTCACGCTAGAGGCGCTGGGCCAGCAAACCCTGCTGCAGCAAAGCACGCGGGCGCAAGCTTGGCTGCAATGGTTTGAGTCCGCCAGCCCAGACGCACCACCGGCGCGCGCGCTGGCTGGGCCGCGCTACGAGCAGTTCTCCATGAGTGCCGCCGCCGCTGTGGCAGGGCTGGGTATTGCCTTGGCGCCGCTGCTGCTCATTGAGCAAGAGCTGGCCCAAGGCAGTCTGGTGCCGGCCCACCCCCATGCCTTGGCCGGCGCGCGCCACTACTACTTGGTGTTGCCCGAAGAGGGGCAGGGAGCTTTGCGGCCCGCGCTGCAAGCCCTGGTGGACTGGCTGCAAGTGGTGTGCGCGCCCCTCGCTAGTGCAAACCCCTAGATACAAGATGGCACGTCGATTGCTAGCATCCCTAGATGACTTGACCAAACGGTCAGTTTTTAAAAGGAGCCGCCTGCGTGTCCACCCCATCTTCTTCTGCGCCTGATATTCAGGCCGCCCGCCTCAGCACCGAGGAATACACCCGCCGCTTTGCCGACGCTACGCCGCGCTTCACCCAGACGCAGGCCCTGCTTGAGGCCGAGCGCTGCCTGTATTGCTATGACGCCCCCTGCGCCACGGCCTGCCCCACCAGCATTGACGTGCCCTCCTTCATCAAGCGCATTGCCGACGGCAACCTGCGTGGCTCCGCCCGCACCATTCTGGACAGCAACCCGCTCGGCGGCATGTGCGCCCGTGTGTGCCCCACCGAGAACCTGTGCGAAGCGGTCTGCGTGCGCAACACGCAAGAAGACCGTCCCGTGGCCATTGGCCGCCTGCAGCGCCACGCGGTGGACGCGCTGATGGAAAGCGACAAGCCGCAAGTCTTCACCCGCGCTGCGGTGACCGGCAAAAAGGTGGCCGTCGTTGGCGCTGGTCCCGCTGGTCTGGCCTGTGCTTACACGTTGGCGCGCGAGGGCCATGACGTGATGATCTTCGACGCCAAGCCCAAGGCCGGTGGTCTGAATGAATATGGCCTGGCCAGCTACAAAACACCGGGCGACTTTGCGCAGCGCGAAATCGCTTGGCTGCTGGAGATCGGTGGCATCTCCATCACCTCCAACTGGAAGTTAGAAACCACGGCCCAACTAGAAGCCTTGCGCAACGAATATAGCGCCGTGTTCTTGGGCATGGGCCTCTCCAGCACGCAGCAACTCGGCGTGCCCGGTGACACGCTGGGCGGCGTGCAAGACGCGGTGGACTTCATCGCCACGTTGCGCCAGGCACAGGACAAATCCACGCTGCCTATCGGTCGCCGCGTGGTGGTCATTGGCGGCGGCATGACCGCAGTGGACGCCGCGGTGCAAAGCAAGCTGCTGGGCGCCAAGGTGGTGCACATGGTGTACCGCCGTGGCGTGGAAACTATGACCGCCTCCAAGGAAGAGCAGGAATGGGCGCAGACCAATGGCGTGGTGCTGCACAACTGGCTGGCCCCGGTGGAGATCGTGGGCAAAGACGGGCATGTCACTGGCGTGCGTTTTGCAGACCAAGCCATGGTGAACGGCAAGCTCACGCCCACCGGGCGCGAGATCACGTTTGATGCCGATATGGTCTTCAAGGCCATTGGCCAAACTCTGGGCAACCCGGTGCTGGCGCAGGCCGGCCTGACGCTGACCGGCGGCAAGATTGCCACCGACGACGTGGGTGCGACCAGTTTGAAAGGCGTATGGGCTGGCGGCGACTGCCGTGCCGGCGGGCTTGACCTGACCGTGGAAGCCGTCGAACACGGCAAGCAATCGGCCAAAGCCATCCACGCTTCTATTACTGCCTAAATACGCACCGCATTCCGGAGAATCACCATGGCCAATCTGCAAACCACTTTCGCCGGCATCAAAAGCCCCAACCCCTTCTGGCTCGCATCCGCCCCGCCCACCGACAAAGCCTACAACGTCAACCGCGCCTTCGAGGCGGGCTGGGGCGGCGTGGTCTGGAAAACGTTGGGCGAAGCTGGCCCCCCCGTGGTCAACGTGAACGGCCCGCGTTACGGTGCCCTGCTGTCGCCAGACCGCCGACTCATGGGCTTCAACAACATCGAGCTCATCACCGACCGCGACTTGGAACTCAACCTCCAAGAGATCACCGAGGTCAAGCGCAACTGGGCCGACCGCGCCATGATCGTCTCGCTCATGGTGCCTTGTGAAGAGAAAAGCTGGAAAGCCATATTGCCGCGCGTAGAAGACACCGGCGCCGACGGCATTGAGTTGAACTTTGGCTGCCCCCACGGCATGAGCGAGCGCGGCATGGGCGCCGCCGTAGGCCAGGTGCCCGAGTACATCCAGATGGTGACCGAGTGGTGCAAGCAGTACAGCAAGCTGCCCGTCATCGTGAAGCTCACGCCCAACATCACCGACGTGCGCATGCCCGCCCGCGCTGCGAAGCGCGGCGGGGCCGACGCGGTGTCGCTCATCAACACCATCAACTCCATCATGGGCGTGGACCCGTACACACTGACCATGTCGCCCAGCACCGGCGGCAAGGGCAGCCACGGCGGCTACTGCGGCCCGGCCGTCAAACCCATTGCGCTGAACATGGTGGCCGAGATTGCGCGCGACCCGCAAACCGCCGGCCTGCCCATCAGCGGCATTGGCGGCATTGGCAACTGGCGCGACGCGTTGGACTTCATCGCGCTGGGCTCGGGCACGGTGCAGGTCTGCACCGCCGCCATGGTCTATGGCTTCAAGATCGTGCAAGAGATGGAAAGCGGCCTGTCGGATTACATGGACGAGATGGGCTTCAAGTCGGTCAGCGAGATCGTCGGCCGCGCGGTGCCCACGGTGAGCGACTGGAAGAACCTCAACCTCAACCACATCAGCAAAGCCGTCATCAACCAAGACAGCTGCATCCAGTGCGGCCGCTGCCACATTGCCTGCGAAGACACCAGCCACCAGGCCATCACCTTCATGAAAGACGGCAAGCGCCACTTTGAAGTGAAGGAAGACGAATGCGTGGGCTGCAACCTGTGCGTGACCGTGTGCCCGGTTCCCGAGTGCATCACCCTGCGCGACGTGCCCGTGGGCGAGATGGACCAACGCACCGGCAAGCCGGTGAGCGCGGCGCACGCGGACTGGACTACCCACCCCAACAACCCGTCACGCGTGGCGGCCTAAGAGGTTTCAAAGGGCTTGATCTGCCTTGAGTTAGGCATCAAAATGGCCTCTAGCCCTCGTATTTACTGCGCAAGCAGCTATTGTTTTAGGAGCGTTTTATGAGCACCCTGTTGATCCGTGGCGGTACCGTCGTCAACGCAGACCGCGCCTTCAAGGCCGACGTCATCACCCAAGACGGCAAGATCGTGGCCGTGGGGGAGAACCTGACGGCCCCGGCTGGCGCCACCACCGTGGACGCGGGCGGCCAGTACGTCATGCCCGGCGGCATCGACCCGCACACGCACATGCAACTGCCCTTCATGGGCACGGTCACCATGGACGACTTCTTCACTGGCACTGCCGCCGGCTTGGCAGGCGGCAACACCACCATCATCGACTTCGTGATCCCCGACCCGCAAGAAAACATTCTTGATGCATACCGCAAATGGCGCGGCTGGGCCGAAAAGTCGGCCGGCGACTACAGCTTTCACGTCGCCATTACCTGGTGGAGCGAGCAAGTGCGCAAGGACATGGGCACCCTGGTGAACGACGAGGGCATCAACAGCTTCAAGCACTTCATGGCCTACAAAAACGCCATCATGTGCGACGACGAAACCCTGGTGAACAGCTTCAAGCGCGCGCTGGAACTGGGCGCCATGCCCACCGTGCACGCCGAGAACGGCGAGTTGGTCTACCTGCTGCAAAAAACCGTGTCCGAAATGGGCATCAAAGGGCCTGAAGGCCACCCACTCTCGCGCCCGCCCATGGTGGAGGCCGAAGCCGCCAACCGCGCCATTGCCATTGCCGATGTGCTGAACGTGCCCATCTACGTGGTGCACGTGAGCTGCGTGGAAGCGGCCGAAGCCATTGCCCGCGCCCGTGCGCGCGGCCAACGCGTGTACGGCGAAGTGCTTGCCGGCCACCTGGTGCTGGACGACAGCGTCTACCGCCACCCCGACTTTGCGACCGCCGCCGCCCACGTGATGAGCCCGCCCTTCCGCCCCAAGGGCAACAGCGAATTCTTGTGGCGCGGCCTGCAGAGCGGCAACCTGCACACCACCGCCACCGACCACTGCACCTTCTGCGCCGCGCAAAAGGCGGCGGGCAAAGACGACTTCACCAAGATCCCCAACGGCTGCGGCGGCGTGGAAGAGCGCTTGGCCGTGATCTGGGACGAAGGCGTGAACACCGGCCGCTTGACGCCCAGCGAGTTTGTGGCCGTCACATCGGCCAACACCGCCAAGCTGTTCAACATCTACCCACAAAAGGGCAGCGTGTCCGTGGGCGCCGATGCCGATTTGGTGGTGTGGGACCCGGCGGGCACCAAGACCCTGTCGGTCAAGACGCAGCACAGCAAAGGCGACTTCAACATCTTTGAAGGCCGCACAGGTCAAAGGCATCCCCAGCCACACCATCAGCCAGGGCGAGCTGGTCTACGTGCAGGGCGACCTGCGCGCCGTGCAAGGCAAGGGCCGCTACCTCAAGCGCCCCGCCTTCAGCGACAACTTTGCAGCCAACAAGCTGCGGGCCGACACGCTGGCTCCCACGGCCGTCAAACGTTAAGTTCACCAGCAAAATGCATCAGCCCCTGCAGACCAGTCCAGTTGGAGGCTTTCCCACATGAGTGGCCTATCCGATTACGAAGATTGGCTTGACGAGTTGGATAGGCATCTTTACGCCACCTTAGAGGGGATCCATTGCGACTACGGTGGTGGCCTCTTTTTCCCATACTCCTCTGTACGAACTTTTGACGCCGCCATGGCTATTGCAAGAGACTTTTCGCTGATGCTTCTGGATGAAAAGAACACTAACGCGAGTTATATGGCGAAGCGTTTTCTACGCTTGGCAACCGCCAAGGCAACGAAAAAGAGGGATGTGGACGAAGAGTTCAAGCGGCATGAATTCCAACCTTTGAGCATAGAAAGCACCAGCAGCATCCTAGTTTCCAACAGTGACTCTTTGTTGGGGATGGAGTTTCGAGGCCCGGGACCCAATCATTTTGTTCGCCTTTCGAGAACACGAGACGCAAAAAGCGCAAGGCTTTACGGACCACTGCAAATCGAGCGTCCAGCATTCGGAAATTGGCGCTTAGTGCAATCCCTTGAAGTAGATCAACTTGATGTAGTTCTAACACCCACAGTCATCGTCCTCGATCTACCTATCGAACTCCATTGGCTTTGCGAGGGTGAGGGCAAGTTAACAGACTGGCGACAAGACGATGCAATGAGAATTGCACTACATCACGGCCTAGACGCCAATCAATTGCAATCTGTTCTTTCAAGCATTGAAGCCATCACCACCGGGTTGACTTTGAAAGTCCGCCATTTTAAAGCAATGGATCAAAAGCACAGATCCACAGCGCTTAGCCGATAGACATTCCCGAGCACACATCGACCACCAAGGACACCACCATGACCACCGCAACTGCCATCGACATCGACAAAGTCCGCATCAACGGCGATCGCCTCTGGGCATCGCTCATGGAACTGGCCAAGATTGGCGCCACGCCCAAGGGCGGTGTGTGCCGCCTGACGCTGACCGACCTGGACAAGCAGGGCCGCGACCTGGTGCTGGGCTGGGCGCGTGACGCGGGCATGACCATCACCATCGACAAGATCGGCAACGGCTTCATGCGCCGCGCGGGCCGCAACAACAGCCTGCCGCCCATCATGACCGGCAGCCACATCGACACCCAGCCCACAGGCGGCAAGTTCGACGGCAACTACGGCGTGTTGGCGGGCATTGAAGTGGTGCGCACGCTGAACGACCTGGGCATTGAAACCGAAGCGCCCATTGAAGTGGCCTTTTGGACCAACGAAGAAGGCTCGCGTTTTGTGCCGGTGATGATGGGCTCCGGCGTGTTCGCCAAGGCCTTCACGCTGGAGCATGCGTATGCCGCTACCGACACTGAGGGCAAGAGCGTGAAGGGCGAGCTGGAGCGCATTGGCTACATCGGCACGCAGGAGCCCGGCGACCACCCGATTGGCGCGTATTTTGAGACGCACATCGAACAAGGCCCGGTACTGGAAGACAACGACGTGACCATTGGCGTGGTGAGCGGTGTGCTGGGCATCCGCTGGTTTGACTGCACCGTCACCGGCATGGAAGCCCACGCCGGCCCCACGCCCATGGCGCTGCGCAAAGACGCCCTGCTGGCCGCCACCCGCATCATGCAAGACGTGGTGGCCGCAGCGCACCGCCACCCGCCGCACGGCCGCGGCACCGTGGGCATGGTGCAGGTGTTCCCCAACAGCCGCAACGTGATCCCCGGCCGCGTGAAGTTCAGCATTGATTTGCGCAACGCCACCGACACGCTGGTGGACCAGATGGCCGACGAGGTCAAAGCCTTTGCCGCCACCGTGGCCAAGGAACACGGCATGGAGGTGAAGATCGAAATGGTGTCCAGCTACAACGCCATCGCCTTCCACGACAACTGCGTAGACGCCGTAGGCCGCGCCGCCAAAAAGCTGGGCTACTCCAACATGCCAGCGGTATCAGGTGCCGGCCACGACGCCGTCTACATGGCCAAGCTGGCCCCCGCCGGCATGATCTTCATCCCCTGTAAGGACGGCATTAGCCACAACGAGATTGAAGACGCGAAGCCGGAGCACATTACGGCGGGGTGCAATGTGTTGTTGCATGCGATGTTGGAGAGGGCGGGGGTGGTTTGATCTGAGTAACTGCTTAGGCAACTAGGCGGGCGCTAGAGGCAATCCAGCTTCTACGCCCGCCTTTTTCCTTTGGCCGACACCTGTGTCATATCAGCGAGTGAGTAGACAGTTCTGAAAAAGTATCATGGCTCAGTCATACAGGGAATGCACAAATGCCATCTACAACAATCCGGGTGCCTGAGCACTTGACTGCTTTTACCGTCTATCCATTTTGCAAGTTACTCCAGACTCAACGACCAACAGAACAACTCATTTTTGATTTTTCTCAAACCAAAACGGTTGAGCCATTTGGGATGTTGGTGGTAGCGAGCGAAATTGAACGTTGCGTAGCTTCGCATCCGGAGGCAAAGTTCACTTGTAAAAACTACCAACACATGACTTATGCGGCTCATATGGGGTTCTTTAAGTCATTCGGTGTGGATTTTGGTCGCAACCCAGGTGAGGCGATCGGTAGCAGAAATTATTTGCCATTAACCTACTTTAAAAGCAGTGATCTTGAGCGCTCAGCAATTTACGCTGGTCACGATGTCGGCGATGAAATCGAGGCGCACAGTAAGCGGCTTACGCAAACGCTTGTTGGCGAGAGTGAAGGCGAGATGTTCGAAACACTTTCTTATTCCATACGTGAAATCATGCGCAATGTAGTGGAACACGCGAATGTTGAGAGATTTGGTGTTTGCGCGCAATATTGGCCAACCAAGGGGCGCGCCGAAGTTGCAATTGTTGACCGCGGAATTGGTTTACGCGAAAGCATTCAAGCCAATCCACATATAGACGCCAGTAGCGACAGAAGGACTTGCAGAATTCAAAACTGTCGCAGCCTGAAGCAAGCCTAGTGCTCATTTTTCAAGCACTCGCAATGGGTTGGAGGAACGCAGCACGTTACGGCATTGATTTCTCCCTGTTTTGCCCGTGGCAATCCCTCGCAAGTCGCCGCGAACTATTTTTGAACTCGGTTTTGTCCAAGGTGTTGCGTTTACGACTCACAACAGCAATCTCGTGAGTTGATCGGCACACAGCGCCACCACCCCCAGCATCAAGTGACACATCACCTTGGCGTGCCCACGCACCTGAACATGGCGGGCTCCAAACTCGTCCTTGAGCCGTGCATTGCAGCGCTCAGCACCCGAACGGGTCTTGTAGCGCTGGGCTTCATGGGGCGCAAATTCCTGCTTTTGCCCTTTGCGCGGATTGTGGTCAATCAAAGGCACGCGCCCCGCAGCCCGTATTTCCTCGCGGATCACCGTGCTGCAGTAGGCGGCGTCCATCAGTTCGTAACAGGCATCGACGCGCTGGGCGCTGATGCGTGTGAGCGGCAACGCGACCCGGCTGTCGTGCACGTTGGCCCCGGTAAGAACGGCGCTGATGGGCACGCCACAGCAGGCCGTATCCAGGTGCAGTTTGTAGCCTTTCCAGCTGATCTTGTAACCCTGTGCGTTCTTCTTGGTCCCCGTGGCGCAAGCCGTGTCAAGTTCAAAGAGCATTTGTTCAAGCGTCTGGCCTCGCTGGCGCTCCAATGGGCTGGGCTCGGGGGCCGCACGAACTTCGCCTTTTGATGGACGTCCGCGTTTGTTTTTGGGCTGGGCCGGGACTACTTCGGTCTTGTCCTTCTTTGCAATGGACTCGCGTGCCTCTATGGCCGTGGAGTCTCGGCTGAGGTGGCCGATGAGTTGCTCGCCCAGGGTGTCTTGGATCATGCGGGCATGCACGCGCTGGATCAGTTCACTGTCGGCAAACTCATCAAAGGCGCGACTGAATGTGGACTCGCTGGGCAGGGCAAAGCGCAGATCAAAGCCGCACAGCCGACGCAGCTTGCTGTCAGCGTGCAGACGCTCTATCAGCGCTCGTGTGGTCTTCAAATCCAGTACCGCCTTGGCTAAAAAGGCGCACGCCAAGGCGCAACGGTCGGCCTCGGGTTGCCCAACGCCGCGCCCTTGCCCGTAGCCCCGCTGGCGGTACACCGCCAACTCGATCTGCGTGAACTCAAAAGCACGAATGATTTGTTCGAGCTTTGGGCTCAGGCCCGCATAGTCTTGTTCAACCAAACCAATGAGATCACCTTGCAGTGCGCAAAATCTCTGGACAGTGACGGGACTCAGGGTAGTATGCATGGGCGGGCATCAAGCTCAGACGTCGATACCCTGATCTTCCAGCCTTTGCGGCGGTGCCCGCACCTTTTTTACTGCCTCACATCGCAGGTAATTCAGCACTCCTTGGGAATTCTGCAATTTCCTAAAAAAAAAGAGAAAGAAGAGAAAAAAACAAAAAAAGGAAAGAAGGACAAAACCGACAAACAAGCCATCAACTTCGCACTAATGCCGGCTGTATCCGGCAAAGCGTTCAAAGGAGCCAAACGCTTAGAAAAGAGAGGCCCCTGGACTAACTCGGGATTTGGTTTGTACATGACCAATCGCATCTGTCGAAATGGGGGAACATTTTTTATAGCGAGCGGCGAAGTGGGCATGCTGTTGACTAGCGGCAAAGGTAGCAAGAGGTATCTCCCAACTTGTTTGAACGGCACGGCGGTGCGGCTAAGTATTCGTACAGAAAACCTTGCTTCTCTGAAAGATGCACTTGCCAAATATCGCGCGGATGGGCTTCAGATTCAAAAGAAATACGAAGAAATTGTCAGCATAGATCCGTCCTCAGCCTCATTAATGCTTTCCGATGACTTCGATTTGCGAGGCTGGGACCGTTTACTGAATAACCTTCGATTGAGATAGTCCCCGTTTAGGCAAGTCGCCCTCAAGATCCGCGCGACTCAATCGTCAATTTTGGCAAATTTTGTCAAACCGCCTAAAATTTGCGACATGAGCACCATGAACATTTCCCTGCCCGACGGCCTCAAGGAATTCGTTGACACGCAAGTCGGTTCGCGTGGCTTTGGTACCAGCAGCGAATACGTACGCGAGCTAATTCGCAAGGACCAAGACCGCCAGCAATTGCGCGGTCTGCTGCTGGCAGGTGCCCAGTCGGGTCCTGCAGCGCCAGTGAATGCGGCCTACTTCGACAGCCTGCGCAAGCGCATCAGCAGCAAGAAGTCCAAGTGAAGGTCAAAGCGTTGGTTCAGCGCCCGCTGGCGCTGGAAGATGTGGTCCAAGCCATCACCCATTACCTGGAGCAAGACGCCGAAGCTGCGGCGCAAGGGTTTGTGGATGCACTGGAGCGTGCTTATGCCCACATCAGCAAACATCCCGGCACCGGTTCACCGCGCTATGCGCACGAGCTGGGCATTCCTGATTTACGCTCGTGGCCGCTGAGCAAGTACCCCTACCTCGTTTTCTATGTGGAGCGCGCCGACCAAATCGACATATGGCGCGTGCTGCACATGAAACGTGACATTCCTGCATGGATGGTGGATAACGCAGAAAACGACTGATGTAAGGCGCCCATGTCGAGCAAAGATGACTTGCCACGCGAAAAGCAATGGAAGAACCTTTACACACGGTCCGTAAAACTTGCCCGCGCACAACAGCTTGGGATTGACTACCCGCGCACCACAGACAGGCAACTCGTACAAGAAGAGGCGACGTTAAAAGTGAACGAGAGACTCAACGTATTGTTTGTCTGCAGTAGGAATCAATGGCGCAGCCCAACTGCTGAACAGGTCTGGCGAAAGCACCCCCAAGTCGCAGCTCGCTCAGCCGGCACTAGTCCGAATGCGCGTCACAAAGTGTCCGTCGAAGATATTCGATGGGCCAGTGTGATCCTCGTTATGGAAGAAAAGCACAAGTCGCGACTAACAGCCGAATTCACGAGACTGTTGGAAAACAAGCCCATCCATGTTTTGGATATTCCCGATGACTACAGGTACATGGCCCCCGAGCTGATCGAGATTCTCGAGCAATCCGTCCCAAGCCTGCTTGGCTTGGAGTAAACCCAATCTGGTGAAGGAGGTCACCAGGTCTTCAATTTCTCCAACAACCCAGCCTTCACATCCCCGCTAGCAAAGCTAGCCTCAATCGAAGTCCGCGCCACCTCCCGCGTCACGTCATCCGTCCACCCAAACGCCTGCCGGCACAACGCGTACTCCCCCACCAAACTCGCACCCAGCAGCGCCGGGTCATCGGTATTCAAAGACACACGCACACCGGCCTGCCGCAGCCGCTCGATGGGGTGCGCCTCAATCGACGGATAGACCCCCAGCACCAGGTTCGACGTAGGGCACACGCCTAGCGGAATCTGCCGGTCGGCCAGCATCTGCACCAGCGCCGGGTCTTCGATGGCGCGCACGCCGTGGTCGATGCGGTCGGCGCCCAGTAACTGCACGGCATCCCACACGCCTTCGGGGCCGCTGGATTCGCCCGCGTGCACGGTGCGGCGCAGGCCGGCGTTGCCTGCTTGGCGGAAGGCCTCGGCAAAGCGGGGGCCGGTGCGGCCGGCGGTGGCTTCGTTGCCGTCTACCGACAGGGCCACCACGCGCGGGTGGCGCAGCCTAGTGAGGGTGTCCACCAGCTCGATGGCTTCGTCTGCGGACTGCGTGCGCAGCAGGCTGACGCACAGGCCCACGCCGGGCAGGCCGTCTTGCTCGGCGGCGCTAAAGCCCGGCTTCCATCGCATCGAGCATGGCGCCCAGGCGGCCGTGCCATGCGTGCCAGTGGGTGGGGTTGAAGATGACATCGGCATAGCCGGTGCCGTTGGCGGCCAGCCGCTGGCTGAGGCCGTAGCTCAGCTCCACCAGCCGGTCTTGCGTGCGGGCCAGCCCACAGGCCAGATCGAGGAAACCCAAAAAGTCCGCCAGCCCCGAGAACTTGAACAAGTCCTCTTGCGGGCGCGGCAGGGCCACGCCCTCTGCCTTGGCCCACTGCGCAATCAGCGCGGCTTCAAAGCAGCCTTCCAGGTGCAGGTGGACCTCTGCCTTGGGCAGGGCCTTGAGGCGCGCTGCTTCTGCGGGTGCAATGGGCGCGCTCATTGGGCGGCCGCCAGGCAGTGCGCGACGATGGCATTCGCGTGGCCGTGGCCCAGGCCGTGCTCGGCCTTGAGCCAAGCCACGATCTCCATGTGCTTCTTGCCCTGCTGCTGTTGCACCAAGCCAAACCAGTGGGCCATGGGGTGGCCGTAGGTCTTCTCAATAGACGGGAAGTAGGACGCGGGGCCTTTGACTTTTTCAGGTGCTGCCATGGGGGTCTCCTTGCAGGGTGGGAAATCGCACGCGCCGTGATTTATACCCCGTCGAACCCTGCAATCCCGTGCGGCTCACTGCGAGGTCCCCTGCACGCGTCGCGGTGCTGTGTTTCAATCCCCCGATGCCCGCAACCCCGACCACCGAACTCCTCCATTTCCACGACCCCATGTGCAGCTGGTGTTGGGCTTTCCGCCCAACATGGCAACAGTTGCGGACGCAGTTACCCGCCGATTTGCCCGTGCGGCGCATCGTGGGTGGGCTGGCCCCGGACAGCGATGTGCCCATGGACCCGGCGATGCGCGCCAAGCTGGAATCGATCTGGAAGGCGATTCAGGTGCGGGTGCCGGGTACGCAGTTCAACTTTGATTTCTGGACCCGCTGCGCCCCCCGGCGCTCCACCTACAACGCCTGCCGCGCCGTGCTTGCGGCCAAGCAGCTAGACCCGTCTGCGGAGGAACGCATGATCTCGGCCATTCAGGAGGCCTACTACCTGAATGCCAGAAACCCATCGGATATCAGCACACTGGTGGAAATTGCGCGAGAGGGTGGGCTGGACGCGCCAGCTTTCGCTGCACTGCTGTCTGGGCCAGATGTTGAGGCCTTGCTGCAGGCTGAAATAGGTTTTGCGCGCCGCGCGCCTATCAACGGCTTCCCCAGCCTGCTGCTGCAAACCCCAACCGGACTTCATGCGATTGATCTGGATTACCTGAACCCCAAACCCATGCGCTTGCAGATTGAAGCCGCGCTGGGTGGCGTGGTGGCTTAGTTTTTGTGTCGGCCTGAGGCGCCAATCGCCGACGACAAGCTCAGGCTCAAAACCACCAGCGGCAATGCCACGCCAAAGGCCCACTGAATGCCGAAGTGCTGCGCCACAAAGCCCAGCAAGGGTGGCGCTAACAAGAAGGATACGAACGCGGTTTGCGCCAGCGCGGCCACGTTCACATTCGAGGGCCGGTCGGTGCGCTGCGCGGCGGCGGACATGGCCAGCGGGAAGATGGCGCTGCTGCCCACGCCCATGAGCGCAAAGCCCAACAGCGAGAGCGCGGGATTCACCGCCAGGTACACCAGCACACAGCCAATGGCCAACACGCTCAGCAAGCAGCGCGCTACCACCACGGGACTGTGCCGTTCGACAAACGGATCTGCGTAGTAGCGGGTGACCGCCTGCGCGGCGGCGCCGGTGGCCACGGCCACGCCGCCCATGAAGGGCGTCGCGTCAAAGACGTTGCGCATGTAGATGGCGGACCAGTCAAAGCCCGCGCCTTCCAGCACCATGGCTGGCAGAGTCACCAGCACCAGCAGAAAAATGGGGCCGGTAGGTAAGGAGAACTTGGGCGCCGGCACATCCGTATGCTGCAGGTCGGCCTCGCGCTGCGGCGCCGGTTCAAACTTGCCCAATAGCAATGTGGTCAACACGCAGGAGATCAACACCACGCTCAGCAAATGGGCTTGCGGCGACACCTGCCAATAGGCCATCAGCGAACCAAATGCTGCCGCGCTGAAGAAGCCAATGCTCCAGAACGCATGCGAGCGGTTCATGATGCGGCGGCCGGTGGCGTGCTCGGCCCGGTCCGCCTCCAGATTCACGGCGACCTCAATCGCGCCCAGCATCAAACCGGCCGGAAAGAAGCTGATGAACATCAAAACCGGTGTGGGGGCCATAGCCGCCAGCGCATAGAACATGGGCAAGACCGGCAGCAGGAACAGAAATACGCGGCGGTGCCCCGCCCGTTCCACTGCGGGCCCGCCAAAGGTCAGCGATGTGAGCGTGCCCGCAGCCACGCCAATCAAGGCCAGCCCCAGCGCGCCTTCGCCCACACCCATGCCCTGCTGGATTTCGGCCAGCCGGGGAAAGATGCCACCAATGCAAAACGCATACAGAAAGAAGCTGGCAAATACGCGGCGGTGCAGGGGCATGTCCAACCCCAACCTCCAGCTCAGTGAGTTCGGTTGGTGCGCGCTGGTCTCTGCCATGGGGGTCTCTTTGTGTTGGAGCGAAAGGAGCGATGGTAGCGTTCCGATAATGCAGTTGTCCGCAGTGAGCTGTATCACTTCTAATTCCATGCCACGCCCCACCTGCCCCCGCTGCCTGCGCCCGCAATCCACCTGCATCTGCCAGTGGATCACGCCGACGCCAGCGGCCTGTGAAGTTCTCGTCCTGCAGCACCCACTAGAAACCCGCCACGCCAAGAACAGCGCGGGTCTGCTGCATCTGAGCCTGCCGGGCAGCCGCTTGGTGGTGGGCGAAACGTTTGACGATGCAGCTTTAGAGAAGCTGATGATCGAGCCACGCACCACGGTGTTGCTCTACCCGCCCACCGACTATGAAGATCACCTGGCGCCCGCGCCGCTGGAGGGGGCCCAGCTCGTCGAGCTCTCTAAAGTCAGGCTGGTCGTGCTGGACGCCACCTGGCGCAAGAGCCGCAAGATGCTGCACCTGAGCCCGGCCTTGCAACGCCTGCCGCGCTTCAATTTGCACGAGGTGCCCGAAGGGCGCTACGCCATCCGCAAGGCGCAGCAGCCAGGGCAGCTGTCTACGCTGGAGGCTACATGTGCCGCGCTGGCGCAGCTGGAAGGGGATGCCGCAAAGTGGGAGCCGCTGCTGGCGGCGTTCGATGGTTTTGTCGCACAGCAGCAGGGTTATGCATCAAATTAGGATCTAGCCCGCACGGGTATTGCGCGGACAGCTTCTGTATTGATAGCAATTAGCCCTTGCGGATGAACTTGAAGATCAGAATCCAAAAGCTCAGAATCAGCGATGCCATGGGGAATTGCAGCGCGGTCGGCAGAAAGTAGATGACCAACACGCTGGGCACCCAGATGCACCAAACGGCCACCAGCACTGGCAGGTAGTGGTGGACAACATAGTCCAACGTGAGCACCTTGCGCAGCGCAGCGGCGCTAAAGCCCCCCTCGCGCCAAGCCAGTAGAGCCACCACCACAAAGTTGGCAGGGGGCGCAAACACAAACTGGTCCACCAGCATCTTCTTCACTGCGGTGGCCAGGTCTTGCCCTTCGCCAAACAGCGTGGCTTGCAGCGCGTACAGCATGTCGACACTGACGCCGAACACGCCGAACACTAGGATGGCGTAGCCCATGTCGGACCACAGGTTTTTCGGCCACGGCTGCTTGAGCACCAGGTGGCCCAAAATTTCTGGCACCACCACGGCAAACGCCGCATAGGACACAAACGAAAACGGATAGCCCCAGGCCAGCTTGAGCGCGCCCCAATGGCCCAGGCCTGCCTGCACCGCCGGGCTCCAGGCGTAGCCACCATCAGCAAGGCCAAGGCCGCCCAAAGCACGACGCCGGGGCGCAGATTGGCCACCACGGCAGCGCGAACCTGCGCCAACACCGGCCGTGCCGGCGCAAGGTGTGTGGTGCTCATACGGTAGCGGCGTCCAGCGCCAGCTCGGCCAACTTCAGCGCGCCGTCAAAACTACGGGCGCCGCCAATGAACAGGTTCAAATGGCAAAACACCGAGTCGGGCACGCCGGTGACAGCGGCCAGCTCTTGCTCGCGCAGGCCGGCCCAAGGCAGGGGGAGGTCCATGCGGGCGGTGAAGGAGCCGGCCTCGACTGGCACCGTCTTGATTTGGTACTGGTCGCCGTCCGAGTCGGGGTAGATGACAAACATCACCTCGGGCATCTCATTCACCACCACGTGCGTCCAGGGCATGCCGCCCTCTTGCAGGTGCAGCACTCGGCCGCCGAGCAGGCGCGGCGCATTGCGCACCGTGTCCATGGCGCGCAACTGCGCCACTTTTTTGCTGATGGCGTGGTCCAAAAACTTGCGCGTGATGGCAATCGCATCGCGAAAACGTGTTTCCAGCAGCTGGGCCTTGGCGGCGTGGTCCAGGCCTTTTTCTTCCAGCCAGTGGGTGTTGAGCTGGGCAATCAGGCTGGAGAGACCAAAGATGCCGGGCGACACATCACCTTGGCCGGTGTCCACGATGTCCAGGTACTGCACCAGCGAATGGTCGATGGAGTTCACGATCTGTGCCACGGCATCTTCATTCAAGCTGTGGTCGTGGGTGGCTGCCCAGGCTTGCACGTACTGCGTGCCGTAGGCCGTCCAGATCAGGCCTGCGCTGGCGTAGCCCACGCCGGGCACGCTGGCGCCGTCGATTTCGCGCGCGGGACGCGCACCGTTAAAGCCGCGCTGGTGGTGGTCAAAGCGGCCGGTGGCCGCGTCCCAGGTGCCGCCCACGTCCACCGCAAAGTCGGCCGCGTCAATCAGCTCTTGCTTGCGCGTGCGAATTAGGGTGTGCGATGGGAATACCCCCATCAGGATGCCCACGCCAAATACGTCGTCGGCATGGAAGGTGCCACTGTGCGTGGCGATGGTGGGGTTGGTGGTGTTCATCCCGTAATTTTAGGGAGTCGCGCACCACCTTGGCGCCGGTGGGGGCGCTAGACTGCGGGCTCACACAGCCCGGAGCCGTTCCCATGATTCACCACTGCGTTTTCCTGCGATTCAAGCCCAGCATCACTCCAGCCGACAAGGCGGCGCTGTGGGCGGAGCTGCGTTTGCTGGAAGGCCAGATCCCCGGGTTGCAAGAAATTCGCACCGGCGCCAATGCCCGCTACGAAGACCTGGACCAGGGTTTCGCTGACGGTTTCATTGTGGTGTTTGATAACCCGCAGGCCCTGGCCGCCTACCAAGCCCACCCCGCCCACCAAGCGCTGGGTGCCAAATTGGTACAGGCCGCACTGGGCGGCCTGCAAGGTTTGTTGGTGTTTGATCTGGAGCAGAACTAGCCGCAAGCGTTTGGCTGCCAATTACTTAGGCAACAGCACCTTGTCGATCACGTGGATCACGCCGTTGGACTGGTACACATCGGCAATCGTGACCGTGGCGGAGCCGCCTTTTTCGTCGGTCACCATGAGGTTTTTGCCGCTGGCCTTGGCGGTCAGCGTGCCGCCACTCACGGTCTTGATGGTGGCCATGCCCTTGCCATCCATGACCATCTTGCTCAGCGCAGCGGCATCCCACTTTCCGGCCACCACGTGGTAGGTCAGGATGGTGGTGAGCGTTGCCTTGTTCTCAGGCTTGAGCAGGGTGTCCACGGTGCCGGCGGGCAGCGCTGCAAAAGCCGCGTTGGTGGGGGCGAACACAGTGAAGGGGCCGGGGCCTTTCAGCATTTCGACCAAGCCTGCGGCTTTGACGGCGGCGATCAGCGTGGTGTGGTCTTTGGAATTGACGGCGTTGTCAATGATGTCTTTGGATGCCAGCATGGGCGCACCGCCGACCATGACGTCGGCCATGGCGGCCACGGACACGGCGGACATGAGAACTGCCAAGCTGAAAGAAGCCAGTTTGCGAGAGGCGAAAGTCGATGCCATTTGAATACTCCTGTGGGTTGAAAAACAAGCCGAAAAGTGCCGGCTTGTCATGAATACGCGGCGCCACAGGTATTGGATTCAACTAAATGCCCCACCGCGAGGCCATTCATCGGCGCTATGGCAGCTTGAACACCGACACCGCCTGTACTAGCTCGCGCGCTTGGCCACTCAGGCTGCTAGCGGCGGCGGCCATTTCTTCCACCAGCGCCGCGTTTTGCTGCGTGGCCTGGTCCATCTGGGTCACAGCCTCACCGACCTGGGAGACACCCGCGCTTTGCTCGCTGCTGGCGGCACTGATCTCGCCCATGATGTCGGTCACCCGGCGGATACTGGTCACCACCTCGTTCATGGTGCTACCGGCCTTGTCGACCAACGCCGTACCCTGGTCAACGCGGTGGACGCTGTCGTTGATGAGCGACTTGATTTCCTTGGCCGCTTCGGCCGAGCGGCCGGCGAGGCTGCGCACCTCGCTCGCCACCACAGCAAAGCCCCGGCCCTGCTCGCCAGCGCGTGCAGCTTCCACCGCCGCATTCAGCGCCAGAATGTTGGTTTGGAAGGCAATGCCGTCAATCACGTTGATGATGTCGGCAATGCGCTTGGAGCTGTCGCTGATGCCCTTCATGGTGTCCACCACCTGCGCCACCACTGCGCCGCCTTCTACTGCCACGGTGGAGGCGCTCTGGGCGAGCTGATTGGCCTGGCGCGCGTTGTCAGCGTTTTGTTTCACGGTGGAGGACAGCTCTTCCATGGAGGCGGCGGTTTCTTCTAGCGCGCTGGCCTGGCTCTCCGTGCGGGCACTCAGGTCCTGGTTGCCCTGGGCAATTTCGGAGCTGGCTGTAGACACCGACTCGGACCCCGTTCGCACGGTGGAGACCACCTTGATCAATCCCTCCTGCATGGACGACAGGGTTTGCAATAGCTGGGCAATTTCGTCTTTGCCCTCGGATTGGATGCGGTACGACAGATCACCCTGTGCCACCGCATTGGCAGTTTCCGTGGCTACCGCCAGCGGACGCGTCACGCTGCGGCTGATGACCAAGCCCAGGCCCATGCCTGCCAGCACACAGACCACAATCAGGACCAGCGTGATATTGCGGCTGCGTTGGTACAGGTGGGTGTTGTCGTCCGAGACACGCTGGGCATTGCCTTCAAACGCCTTGGTGAGGTCGGACATGGCCGTCCCCACCTTGATGCTGGGCTGCACCACGCTGGCACCGAGAAACTGCAGCACGGGGGAGTCGGGCTGCATTTCTGTGCTCGCCAGCAATTTGAGGACACCTTCGAGGGCCTGCTCATCGGCCTTCCAGGCCTCTTCCACCTTGGCAAAGGCGGCTAGGGTGTCGGGGGCGCTGACTTTGCCACGCGCTTCAGCCATCAGCTCCAGGCTTTTGGTACGCCCCGCGCTGATGCGCTTGAGCGCGCCCTGGCGGCCCTCCTGGTTGGTGGCAATGATGGCGTCGCGCAGCGCCACCACGGCCGCGTAGCGCTGCACATTGGCCTCTTTGACCAGCGCCAGCTCCAGGAATTCTTTCTCGTAGAGGGCAGTGGCGTCGTCGTTCAGCACGCCCATATTGCGAATCGCAAACAGGCCGGAGGCCGCGCCGATGAGGGACACCAGAACGAACGCCAACACCAGTTTGGTGGAGATCCTGAAATGAGAGAGGGACATTGCTTCGCCTTTCAAGTGAACGGGAGTTCGCACGCTTTGCAGGAGCCGCTGGGGTTGGGCGCACAAGTGACCACCAGACCACCACGGCAAGCGCAAATGATTCTAGCGAGCAAGGGGACGCAGAAGGTGGCGACTTGTGCGGGTTTTCTCGGATGCTGGCAACGGCACTCAGGCGGGCATGGCCCCGTAAATGCTGGGGTTGACGTGGGGGCAGATGTGCAGGAGTCTGCGGTCGGCCCTACCATCCTCCGCCCAACGAATCAAATGGAACTTGCCATGAAATGCCCCCAATGCACCGACGTGACCCTGGTGATGACCGACCGCCAGGGCGTTGAGATTGACTACTGCCCCAGCTGCCGTGGCGTCTGGCTGGACCGGGGTGAGCTCGACAAGCTGATTGAACGTAGCGCCAGCGCGCCGGCGGTGGTACAACCCGCCTACCAGCAGCCCGCGCGTCGCCCCGACTTTGCAGACTCCGACTACGGGCACAATCAAAGTGGCTACGGCAAACGCAAGCACAAATCGTGGCTTAGCGAGATTTTTGACTAAACGACTCAACCAGAAACTTGATCATGGATTTTTTACTCGACCCCAACGTTTGGATCGCCTTTGCGATGCTCACTGCTCTGGAAATCGTCCTGGGCATTGATAACATCATCTTCATCTCCATCCTGGTGGGGCGCCTGCCCCCCGAGATGCGCGACAAGGCGCGGCGTTGGGGCCTGGGCTTTGCCATGATCTCTCGCCTGCTGCTGCTGTTCTCGCTGAGCTGGGTGATGGGCCTGACCACCGACCTGTTTAGCGTGGCCGGTAAGGGCTTCAGCGGGCGTGACATGGTGCTGCTGCTGGGCGGGGTATTCCTGTTGTACAAGGCCTCGCACGAAATTTTTGTGGAAGTGGAGGCCCGCGAACAAGATGGTCCGCCCACCACCGACAGCGTCGCCGTCAAGGCGGCAGGCACCAAGCTGTTTTGGGCCATCATTGGCCAGATCGCCATCATCGACATCGTGTTCTCGCTGGACTCGGTCATCACTGCCGTGGGCATGGTCAGCCAGCTCAGCGTGATGGTGGCCGCCGTGGTCGCCTCTGTGGGCGTGATGCTGGTGGCGGCCAAGCCGATTGGCGACTTTGTGGATGCCCATCCGTCAGTGAAAGTGCTGGCGCTGGCTTTCCTGGTGATGGTGGGCATGGCCCTCACCGCCGAAGCCTTTGACCAGGAAATCCCCAAGGGTTATATCTACGCGGCCATGGCCTTCTCGCTGGGGGTAGAAGCCCTCAATATCCGCGCCCGCGCCAAGCGCCAAGCCAACAAGGTATAAGAGCCAAATCGGCACCTATCCCTTACGGCATAAGCGCAAGTAGCTCCTGATTTAGGAGCAACTTGCGGCTAACTGTGCCGTGAAACAACTGCTAGCAGCACGATGACGGTGACCGCCAACAGGGCGGATACGCTTTTCCAGAACACCAGCGGGTTGCGCTCGATCAGCGGTGGCTTGGTGCGACTTAGGAACTCCTGGTTGGGGTGGCGCAGGTCGTACAAGAATTCCGATAGTTCAGCGTAACGTTTGGCCGGGTTGGTGTGCACCGCCTTGCGCAGCACGCCGTCAATCCACGCGGGGATGTCGCGCTCGTCGTCCAGCACCGAGTCATATTGCAGCTTGGCTTGGGCGGCCCGGGTACGCGTGCGGGCCACAGTAGCGCCGTAGGGCAGGCGCCCGGTGAGCAGGTGGTAGGTCAACACGCCGAGCGAAAAAATGTCGGATCGCGTGCTGCCGCTTTCCCCCAAAAAGTATTCGGGCGCGGCGTATTGCACCGTGCCCAAGACCTCGAAGTCGCCGCCGGGCAGCGGCGCGGCCTCGGTCAGCCCGGCCACGCGGGTGGAGCCAAAGTCGATGATCTTGGCCGTGCCGTTGCCGTCGATCATGACGTTGTCCGGACGCAGGTCTTGGTGCAGCATCTCCAGCCGGTGAAAGGCCTGTAGGCCCTTGCCAATTTGTTCCACCAGCCCGCGCACCGCCTCCAGCGTTGGCTTGGGGTTGTCAATCATCCACTGCGCCAGCGTTTGCCCGTCAATGAACTCGGTCACCACATAGATGAAGTGGCGCTTGCGCGTTTGCAGGCAGGGCTTGAGCACATGGGCGCTGTCAATGCGCCGCGCCACCCACTCTTCGGTCAGAAAACGCTCAACATAGGCAGGGTCGGTTTGCAGGTCAATCGACGGGGTTTTGATCACCACGCGTGTACCGGTGTCGCGGTCCACCGCCAGGTAAACATGGCTGCGAAAACTGGCTTTCAGTTCGCGCAGGATGGTGAAACCGTCAAAGTCGGCACGCGGCTCCAACAGCGGCGGAAACGGCAGGCCCGACAACTCGCGCACCATCTCGTTCATGGCCTGCTGCGGGAGGGCGTCGATGCGCACGATTTGCACCGTGAGGTTGTCAGCACTGCCCGCCGCCAGCGCCGCGTCGGCCAGCGCGCGCGCCGCTTGCTCCAGATCGGCAGCGTGCGTCTGCAGCAGGGCGGTCAATACGTGGCCGGCCAGAGGCTCGTACACACCGTCGGTGGCCAGAATGAAAATGTCGCCTACCTCTAGTGCCAGTGCCTGGTAGTCCAGCTCCAACTGCGGCGTGATACCCAGCGCGCGGCCTAGGTAGCTCTGGCCGTTGGCAACCCAAACGCGGTGATCGTTCGTCAGTTGCTCCAGCGTGCTACCGCGCAGGCGGTAGATGCGCGAGTCGCCGACGTGGAACAGGTGGGCCGTGGTGGACTTGAGCACCAGCGCGCTCAGGGTGCAGACATAGCCCTTGTCCATGTCGTAGCGGTGCGGGCTGTGCTGGGTCTGGGCGTGGAGCCAAGCGTTGGTCGCGCTCAGGATGCGCTCGGCCGAGGTTTTGACCGACCAGGCCTCGGAGGTGCAGTAATAGTCTTCCAGAAAACTGGTGACGGCGGCTTGGGCGGCAATGTGGCTGACGGCGCTGCTGCTGATGCCGTCGGCCAGCGCCAGGGCAATGCCTTTGGAGCTGAGCTGCGGCTCTTTGGGTACAACCAGGCCGTGGAAGTCCTGGTTGCTGTCCTTGCGGCCTTTGTCTGAATGCTGACCAGCCGAAATTTGAAGTGCGTCGTTGGCCATGCGTGGTACCCAAAAAATGAAAGCCCCAGCCCCTTGCAGGGTGGGGCCATCTTAGGCGAGGCCTATTGCCAATTAGTTGTAAGAGCGCTTGGGGGCGGTCTTGATGTGGGTGGCGTACAGCGTCAGGCCGGTGAACGACAGACCACCCACCAAGTTGCCCAAGACCGTGGGGATTTCGTTCCAGATCAGGTAATCCAGGAAGGTGAACTTGGCACCCAGCAGCAAGCCCGATGGGAACAGGAACATATTGACGATCGAATGTTCAAACACCATGTAGAAGAACAGCATGATGGGCATCCACATGGCGATCACTTTGCCGCTGACATGGGTGGAGATCATGGCGCCGACCACGCCGGTGGCGACCATCCAGTTGCACAGCACGCCGCGAATGAACAGGGTGAGCATGCCGGAGGCACCGTGCTCCTGGTAGCCCAACGTGCGGCCTTCACCAATGTGGCCAATAGCCTTGCCCACTGCGCTGGGTTCGGTCGAGAATCCATACGTCACATAAATGGCCATCATCACGGCCACGATGAATGCGCCGGCGAAGTTGCCCGTGAACACCAGGCCCCAGTTGCGCAGCACCCCTTGCCAGGTGACGCCCGGGCGCTTGTCAATCAAGGCCAAGGGCGCCAACACAAATACTCCCGTGAGCAAGTCAAAGCCCAGCAGGTACAGCATGCAAAATCCCACTGGGAACAGTACCGCCCCTAATAGGGGTTGGCCGGTCTGCACGTTGATGGTCACAGCGAACCACGCCGCCAGCGCCAAAATGGCACCTGCCATGAAAGCGCGGATCAGCGTGTCGCGGGTCGACATAAAGATCTTGGACTCGCCCGCGTCCACCATCTTGGTCACAAATTCAGAAGGCGCCAAATAGGCCATAAGAGTTTCCTTTGTCCAACATTGCAAAAAAAAACGGCACCCACTTCATCTCCCATCTGCGATGGGCGAAAAGTGGACGCCGTTGTCCGATTCCGCGCTGGCCCGTTTGGCCAGCGTTGGCAGTGCATTCAGCACGTACCGTGCCAACCCAAATCGGACCTAAACCCCAGAGTTCCTAGGGTTTACGCGAAGTTCGACCGGTCGATTTGCTTCAACTTGGTGCGACATCGGGCCAGGCTGGGCGTTTCTGGTGCGGGCGCTTTTCGAGAGCGCCGTGCTATCATTTTTTTAAATCGCATAAGGAATAGCGCATGAATATGGCAACCGCCGCGCCTGGCGCGCCCGAGGCGCCGCGCCCTCCATCGGGTCGACCCGAGAAATTGCGGTTGGGTGATGTGCTGGTTCAGCAGCGCCTGATTTCCCAAGAGCAGTTGCAGCAAACGCTGGACCTGCAGCGCACCACCGGCAAGAAGATGGGGCGCCTTCTGATAGAGACCGGCGTCATCACCGAAGAGTTGCTGGCCAATGGTTTGGCGCGCCAGTTGCGCATTCCCTTCGTCAACCTCAAGACCTTTCCGTTTCGCGCCGACGTGGTTCGGCTGTTGTCGGAATCGGCGGCGCGGCGCTTCAAGGCGCTGGTGCTGGAAGACAAGGGTGACACCCTGCTGGTCGCCCTGTCCGACCCGCTGGACTTGTTCGCCTACGATGAGCTCACCCGCTTGCTCAAGCGCAACGTCAGCATTGCTGCCGTGCCCGAGAGCCAGCTGGCGTTGGCGTTCGACCGCCTCTACCGCCGCTCCGAAGAAATCAGCGGCCTGGCCCGCGCCCTGGAGAAAGACCTGGGTGACGCGGTGGACTTCGGCGAGCTGACTGCCTCGGTCGGTATCGAGGGCGCTCCTGTGGTGCGTCTGCTGCAGTCTCTGTTTGAAGACGCCATGCAGGTCGGCGCGTCCGACGTGCACATCGAGCCGCAAGAAGGTTTTTTGCAAATCCGCGTGCGGGTAGACGGCGTGTTGCAAACCCAGACCGAAGCCGACAAACGCATTGGCGGCGCGCTGGCACAGCGCCTCAAGCTCATGGCCGGGCTGGACATCTCCGAAAAACGCCTGCCGCAAGATGGCCGTTTCAGCGTGCGCTTAAAAGACCACACGATTGACGTGCGCCTGAGCACCTTGCCCACCACCTATGGCGAGTCAGCGGTGATGCGCTTGCTGAACCAGGGCGCGGGCATGCGCCGGCTGGACAGCATCGGCATGCCACCCGACATGCTCAAGCGCTTTCGCGAAGTCCTTGCGCGTACCTCGGGCATGGTGTTGGTGACCGGGCCCACCGGTTCGGGCAAAACCACCACGCTGTACGCCGCGTTGGCCGAAATCAACGCTGCCGAACTCAAGGTCATCACCGTGGAAGACCCGGTGGAATACCGCCTGCCCGCCATCACCCAGGTGCAGGTGAATGACAAGATTGAACTGACCTTTGCCCGCGTGTTGCGCGCCTGTTTGCGCCAAGACCCCGACGTAATTCTGGTGGGCGAAATGCGCGATGCTGAGACCGCCGAAATCGGATTGCGCGCCGCCATTACGGGCCACTTGGTGCTCTCCACGCTGCACACGCGCGACGCCATCAGCACCCCATTCCGTCTATTGGATATGGGCGTGCCGTCTTTCATGGTGTCCACCTCCTTGCAGGCGGTGATTGCCCAGCGCTTGGTGCGGCTCAACTGCCCCGAGTGCTCGGCGCCGCACGCGCCTACCGCGCAAGAGCAATCCTGGCTGGACGCCATGCAGGAGCCAGGTCAACTGATTACGTCCAAGCGCGGCTTGGGCTGTTCGCAGTGCAATGGCACCGGCTATCTGGGCCGCCAGGGTGTCTATGAATTGCTGGAGATGGACGCGGTGTTGACGCAAGCGGCATCCCGGGCTGATCCGGCCGCATTTATGCGCAGCGCACGCGAGCGCATGCAGGGCCACACCATGGCGCACCATGCGTTGGACATGGTGCGCCAAGGCCGCACCTCGTTGGCGGAGGCGATGCGCATCGGCGTGGACGCCGAAGACGACCTGCCGGAAACCTAAGGCATGGCTGTTTACGCGTGGCGAGGCCGCAATAACCGGGGGGAGGCGGTATCTGGCGAGCTAGAGGCCATGACCGAAAGCGGCGTCGCGGACCAGTTGCTGTCCATGGGGGTGTCGCCGGTGCACATTGCGCCCGCAGCGCCCAAGGAAGAAGTCAGCCAAGGTATGTCGCTGGAGTGGCTGACCCGCAAGCCTGTGGTGGTGGAAGATTTGCTGATCTTTTCGCGCCAGATGTACACGCTGAACAAAGCCGGCGTTCCCATCTTGCGCGCCTTCGCCGGGCTAGAGGCGTCGGCCACCAAGCCCGCCATGGTCGACATGCTCAAAGACATTCGCGCCAGCCTCGACCAAGGCCGCGAGTTGTCGGCGGCGCTGGCGCGGCACATTGGCTTGTTTGGTGGTTTCTACATTTCCATGATTCGCGTGGGCGAAATGACCGGGCGCCTGACCGAAGTGTTCTTGCGCCTGACCGAGCACATGGAGTTCGAGCGCGATGTGCGCGAGCGCATCAAGCAGGCCATGCGCTACCCCATGTTTGTGATGATCGCCATGGCGGTGGCCATCGTCATCCTCAACATTTTTGTCATCCCGGTGTTTGCCAAGGTGTTTGCCGGGTTTAACACGCAACTGCCGCTGATTACGCGCGGGCTGCTGGCGTTTTCCGGTTGGATGATCGCCTGGTGGCCGCTGTTGCTGGTGCTGGCGGCGGCAACGTTTTATGGCGTGCGCGCCTACGTGCGCACCCCGGAAGGCCGTTACCGCTGGGACTCGCGCAAGCTCAAACTCCCCATCGTGGGCGACATTATTTTGAAGGCCACGCTAGCGCGTTTTGCCCGCAGCTTTGCGCTGTCTAGCCAAAGCGGTGTGCCGCTGGTGCAGGCGCTCACGGTGGTGGCGCAAACGGTGGACAACGCCTTCATTGGCAGTCGCATCGAACAAATGCGCGACGGCATCGAGCGCGGCGAAAGCATCTCGCGCTGCGCGGCGGCCACGGGCGTATTTACCCCGGTGGTGCTGCAAATGATCAACGTGGGCGAGGAAACCGGCGAGCTGGACAACCTGCTGTTCGAGATCGCCGCCATGTACGAGCGCGACACCGACTACGCCATCAAGGGCCTGTCCGCCTCCATCGAGCCCATCTTGCTCGCGGTCATTGCAGTGCTGGTGCTGCTATTGGCGTTGGGCGTGTTCTTGCCTTTGTGGAACATGGGCCAAGCCGCCATGGGCCGCGGCGGCGGCTAGGTGGTAGTGGCTGCCTTGCGCCCGGCGGCTGCGCCCTCTCCGGTGTGGGGGCGCCGCCTGACCGAGTGGGGCGTGTTGTTGGCGCTCATTTTGGTTGTCATGGGAATCGGCTATGCGCAGACGCAGCGCCTGCGCGGACAGGCCGAGCTGGCGCGGTTGCAGAGTAGCTTGGGGGCTTTGCGTACTGCGCTGGTAGTGGCGCATTTAGAACGGGCGGTCAAGGCGCAGCAGACCGCGCAACTGCAAGCGGGACAGGCCGAGGGCGCCGCTGCGGTAGACGCTCCCGCCTTGCCGCCGGTGTCGCGCAACCCGTTCTTGGCGTTGGCCCAATTGCCTCCCAATTACCTAGGCGAGTCCACACCGCTAGCGCTCGTCGACCTGCCGGGTGGCAATTGGGTGTTTGATGCCGCCTGCCAATGCATTGGCTACAAACCCCCGGAAACCGGCTGGCTGGAGGCCCCGGCGGACGCAATAGCGCTCTGGTTCCAGGTCAGCGCGCCACCCGGCCCATTGCAAATTACGGCGCAGCGCCACTATGTTTGGTTGGGGCAAAAGGTGGAATAAAGGGGGCTTTGCGCGGCAGAAAAACGACACAAAATGTGAATCAAATCACAGGTTTAGCGCAAAAACCTCATCCAAAATCCACACAACGCCCTAAAATTGGGCAATCTGCACCGGGTCCGGTGCCGTTGGAACGCCCGCAAAAGCAGGGCAAACGGAATTTCAAACGAAAGGCGGAAATAATGAAACAAGTACAACGCGGCTTCACCTTGATTGAGCTCGTGATGGTCATCGTGATCTTGGGCGTGCTCGCTGCAGTGGCGATTCCTAAGTTTGTGGATTTGCAGGTCGAAGCGCGAGCAGCTGCGCTGCAGGGCGTCGTCGGCGGCATTAACTCAGCGAGTGCAGTTAACTATGCAGCAAGAAGCGCAAGCGGATCGAAAGGGGTTGCTACGACTGGGTTGACCTGTACTGCGGCGGCAACGGCCATCATGCAAGGTGGCATTCCTGGCGGGTATACGTTGCCTGCGACAGTTTTAGTTGCCGGCGACAATACTTGCACAGTTACCCAGACCACTGGTGGCGGTACGTTAGACGCCACAATTATTGGTCTCTAAATTTAGAACCTGGAAGATTTTTGGTCTGTGAAAAAGCCGCCTTCGGGCGGTTTTTTCACATCTGCGCGCGGTAAATCGGGGGCAGTTGCCGCAGGTAGTTGTTTACTTCACCCTTTGGTAGATGGGCTTCACCATCGCGGAACGCTTGTAACGCGCGGGCTTCGTATCCCGCACCCGCCTGCACGTAGGCTTGGCCCAAGCGGTAATAGCTGTCGACCGCAGTTTCGGGCCAATATTCAGCGCGTAGTAGTAGGCCTTGCTCCACTAGATCCCATTGCTGCAGCTGCAGCCCTAGGCTATAGGCAAATATGGTCGCGTCAAAGTCCACCACACCTCGTGCAAAGTAATCTCGTATTTTTTCTGCCGCTTCGGCCTCGCGCCCGGTGCGGCTGAGTAGCAGCAACTCCATGCTGCGCACCCGTGCCGTATTAGGTTGTAGCCGCGCCAATTCGTGAAGCGCCGCTTCAGCGGCATCCGCCTGCTTTAGCTCAATACGCGCCAAGACTAAGTTAGACCAGACGTTGGCAATGTGAGGGCGAGAGTCCGCAATGTGCTGTAACACGTCAGCCGTCGTGACCCAGTCGCCCAAGCTGGCCAATTGCTCAGCTGGGATATAGAGTAGCTTGCGGTAGTGTGGATTTAGCGCCATGCCTTCTTGCACCAGCGCGACGCCTTCGTCGTGCAGGCGGCGGGCGGTAGCGGGGTCTGTCTTGTGCAGTTGCAGGGCATGGTTGAAGCGATGAATGCTGCTGACGATGACCCACTCCACACGGATTGCCTGGGTGGCGACCACCGTGGCCAGCACTGTGCTCAGCAGCAGTGCCAACCCCGCGACCCACAGTGCTGTGCGCCCAATCGGCCAGGTACCGCCCCCCAGAGTGTCGGGTAGCGCCAAGTCGCGGTCGCTGGCCGCCAGTAGCGCCAGACACAGCATGAACAACATTCCGGTGCTGGCCAAGCGCCACGGAAACCCGGCCAAGCTCACCACCAACAGCGCCAACAGACTGCACAACGCAGCAACGCGCAGTGGCGCCCACGCCGCATGGGCGGGCAGTCGCCAAGTGTGGCGCGCCGCAATCACCAAATACGCCAGCAATACGGCCAACACGCCGCCGCCCACGGGCAGGCCGTATTCGGCCAGCAACTGCAGGTACTCGTTGTGCGCGTAGTAGTCGGGTTCTTCGTCGGCACTGGGACCTTGGTATAGCGCAATGTAAACCTCCCACGCACCCGCGCCAACGCCAATCCAAGGCCGGTCTAGCCACATGCGCGCCGTGCTTTTCCAAAATGCCGCACGTTGTGAGAACGAGCCTGCGGTGTACTCCTTGGTGGTGGTCATGGTGGCGGTGCGCTGCCAGCTTCGGTCCAGTGCCGTGGTGGCAGGGCCTTCTTGCAGCAGGGCGGCGTTGCGGGTGGGCACCGAGCCCAGACCCACCACCCCGGCCAGCAGCATCAGCGCCACCATGGTGCGGGAGGCCGAGCGCCACTCGCCCCATGCCAATGCTCGGCGGTAGCGCCATAGGCCGACTGCCAAAGGCAATGCAATGACCAGCAGCGCGGTCAGTGCCGAGCGGGTGCCGGTCATCATCAGCGCGACGAGATTGAAGGCCACGCTGAGTGCCACGGCCGTCCGCCAGCGTGGCGATGCCACCTGCGCCAACGCCAATGCGGAGAAGGGAAGTGTGCAGACCACGTACTCGGCAAAAAAGTTGCGGTTGACGAAGGTGGAGGCCGGTGCGGCGGCTTGGGGAAACCACGCCAAGTCGCCCCAGAACTGCGCAGCCGTCCAAGCGCAGGCGCCTACCGCGCCCCAGTGAATGGCCCAAACCAGTCGCATCGCGTTGCCAGCCCGCAGTGTTTGCAGGCCGATCCACAGGCACAGCCCCAGCAGCGCCCAGCGCGCGGCCTCGACTCCGGCCAAGTAGGTGTGCGACCAACCCATGGCCAGCAACGCGCAAACCATCAACACCAGTGGCAAGGCGAGTAAGCCGTGCCAGGTCCAAGTAGAAGCTGTGCCCTTGCCGAGTGCGCGGCGTTGCGCCAGCCACCAAGCGGCTAAGGCCAGCAGAACCCCAGCGGCGAGCAGGGTAGATTTCAGGGTGTCTTGCAGCACCCATTCGCCGGGGATGCCTGCGATGGGCAGCAGCACAGCCAGTGCCATTAGCCATGTCAGAGCGCCCCGGGAACCCTGCGCCGACAAGGCAGTCTCAGTCGGGCTAGTGCGGAATAGTTCCGGAATTGGCGGGGAGTTGTGCAACATAGCAGCATTGTCCGCCAAAATAGTGATTAAATAGGGCTCTAGCCCGCGTGGAATATGCGCAAGCAGCTAGTAAAACAATAGCATTTGAATGAATCAAAGACCCGTTGGTTGCCTGTTGTGTGCCGCCGCCCATCGCTGGGATCGGGGCGGTGCGCGCGGCCGCCAGCGCGGCTTCACGCTGATTGAGCTGATCATGGTGTTGGTTTTGCTGGGTGTGTTGGCGGTGTTTGCCGCGCCGCGCATCTTGAATCGTAACGATTTTGAGGCGCGCGGTTTCCATGACCAAACGCTGGGCGTGTTGCGGTTTGCGCAAAAAACGGCGATTGCCCAACGGCGCTCGGTGTGTGTGGCGTTTACCGCCAACACCATCACCCTGACCATCGCCAACGCCGAGGCCATTGCCGCCTGCGCCGTCCCGCTCAATGGCCCTACGGGGCTTGCAGTGTTGACAGCACCTGCCAACGTGACCTACACCGCTGCACCAGCGAACTTCCGTTTTGACGGGTTAGGCCAGCCGCTGACCGGTGCCAACACAGCGGCACCGCGCACTATCAACGTGACCAATGCGGCTGGGACTATTTCTGTGGAAGCCGCCACGGGCTATGTGCATGATTAGTCACACAGCCCGCCAGCGCGGCTTCACGCTGATCGAGCTGATCATCTTTATCGTGATCGTCGGGGTGGCGCTGGCCGGCATCTTGGGTGTGATGAACCAAGTAGTGCGCAACAGCGCAGACCCGCTGCTGACCAAGCAGGCGGTGGCCCTGGCTGACTCGGTGTTGGAAGAGGTACTGCAGAAGGCGTATCTCGATCCTGATGGCACCAATGTGGGTGAAACGGATCGCAGCAACTGGGATAACGTGGTGGATTTCAACAATGCTACCCAGGCTGCCTTTGGATTGCCACCCGGCTTGGCGGGCTACACCTTGTTGGTCACCGTGGTGGCGGATGCGGTGACCTTGGGTGTGCCTGCTTTCAGGGTCACAGTGAGGGTCACGATCAATGCCACCGGCGACTCGGTGCAACTGGTCGGTTACCGCACCAACTATTGAGCGCCGCCACACCGTACCACCATGTGCCCTCATTTCCACACCCCTGTAAACCGTCAGCGCGGCTTCACGCTGGTCGAACTCATCATGGTGATTGTCATCATGGGAGTAATCGGTGGCGTGGTGGCCGTGTTTATGCGCGCCCCGATTGACGCCTACTTTGATAGCGCGCGCCGCGCTGCTCTGACCGATGTGGCCGACACGGCCGTGCGCCGCATGGCCCGCGATGTGCGCAAGGCCCTGCCCAATAGCATTCGTGTGCCCTCGGCCACCTGTCTGGAATTTATACCCACGCGAACTGGGGGGCGCTATCGCACCGTAGATGCTGCCGCAGGCACGGCGCTCGACTTCACCGTCGCCGACACGCAATTCAACATGCTGGGCCGAAACAGCTTGCTGCCGGCCGACCAGCAGATCCAACCGGGCGATGTGGTGGCGGTTTACAACCTGGGCATTCCCGGTGCCAGCGCCTATGCGCAGGAAAACACAGCAGTCATTGCTGCCGGCGGCGTGGTGGATGGGGGGGTGGAAACGGCCATCACCATAGCGGCCAGGCAGTTTCCGCTTGAGTCGGGTTCCAACCGATTCCACGTTATTCCCACCGAAGAGCGTGTAGTGGCCTATGTGTGTACGGGAAACACCTTGCGGCGCACCGTGACTACGGGCAGTTTCACTAGTGCTTGCCCCGCGACTGGCCCAATCTTGGCGACCAACGTGCAAAGTTGCGCCTTTGTCTACAACGGCTCAGATTTGCAACGCAACGGCTTGGTGCAAATCGACTTGCGCATATCATCCAATAACGAAACCGTAAGCCTGTATCACGAGGTACATGTGAACAACTCCCCATGAACAACAGGTTGCAGCGCCAACAAGGCTTCGCCGCCGTCGCCGCCGTTTTCTTGGTGGTGATCTTGGCTGCGTTGGGCGCCTTCATGGTGACGTTTTCCAACACCCAGCAGCTCACCTCGGCGCAAGACGTGCAAGGCTCGCGCGCTTACTGGGCAGCGCGGGCTGGGCTGGGTTGGGGTGTGGCCAGTGTCACCGCTGCGCCTGCGGCGTGCCCGGTTTCGCCAACGACGTTGACGGTAGAAACGTTCACGGTCATGGTGACCTGCACCCGCGACACTTATGCCGAAGCCGGAGCGACTGTCGTGATATACCGTCTGGCATCGCGTGCCAGACTGGGGGCTGGGGTTAGCGCGGTCGAGCGCAGTGTGTCGGCGTCTTTGGAGTTTTGAGGGCCATGAAAAAACATCTGCTGGTTCTAGCGTTCGGGTGCTTGCTTGCTCTGGGCCTTGCGCCCGTCGCCCGGGCTGCCAACTATGTGTTTCCAGGCACGCTGCCTGCTGGCTGCAGCGGCACGGGGCCCAACTACACCTGCGCACCGTTTGCCTTCGCCACCGCAGACACCATTACCGTCAACACGCCCCGGCCTGCCACCATCACGATTACCGGCAATTTCACGTCCAACGGCAAGATCAACCAAGCTGGGTTGGCGAGTGATGTGTTTTTGGTGGTCAACGGCACCCTCACTACAGGCTACCAAGCCGTTCTCAATGCCAACGTGATCGCCTACAGCGTAGGCACCGGCAACGAAACTGTATTTGGCGGCGACATTTCGGCGTCGACCGGCGCCGTGACGCTGGCGTACAAAGGCACCGTGGCGGGCGGTATCACGACCAATAGCGGCAACGTCAGGTTGGACAACGAAACGGTGGTGTCCGGCGGGGTGACCAGTACCAGCGGTGCAGTGCAACTCAATTACAAGGCCAAGGTATTGGGGTCGGTTAGCACCGGAGGCACAGTCACGCTCGACAACGAAACCGTGGTTGGGGGCAACATTGTGGGCGGTACTGCCGCGGTGGCAGTGGGCTACGCAGCCACTGTCAGTGGCGGTGTGAGCAGCACCTCGGGCACGATTAGCCTAGCCCAGGCAAGCTCGGTGGCGGCCTGTGTGAAGTCCAGCAACTCAGCCAGCATTACGTTAGGCTACCAAGCGTCGGCCAACGCCGTGTGCTGTGGTTCCACCTGCAGCAACAGTTGTGTCACCAACAACTCAACGTTTGCGATGCCGGCTTCTTGCACATCGCAAATCGTGGCCGAGTACCGCATGGATGAGTCGTCTTGGAATGGCACTACCGGCGAGGTGAAAGATAGTAGCGGCAATGGCGCCCACGGCAGGGCCCGCATTGCCAACGGCGGTACACCGGCGGCCACTACGGCCGGGGGTAGCCCGGCCTACACCACAGCGGGCCAGTCCACCTGCCGCTATGGTGAGTTTGACACCAGCTCCGGGACGGTGCGTACCTACACCTATGTGGAGTTGCCCTCCATGCCGGTGCTGAGCAATGGTTTTAGCGTCGTGGCGTGGATGCGCTCCACCGATGTGACGGCCAGCGGCCAGCGCATTTTCGTTCGCGATGACAACCAGAATGGCTGGGCCATCAGCATGGGGGACGGTGGCGCCGGCAAGATGCGTTTCTTTAGCCGCAGCGTTGCCAACTCCGGTGCGGTTACCGGTGGCACAAATCCCAATGCGGGTGCGTTCGCAATTGACACGCCGGCGGTCATCAATGCCAACAGTTGGTACTTTGTGGCCGCCACCGTTAACACAGCCACCAGCACCGTGACCCTGTACGTGTATAGCGCTGCTGGTGTGCAATTGGCCAAGGCCAGTGCGGCCTACTCGGGCACTTGGGCGGATGGCAGTGGCATGGCCGCCATGGGTGGGGAGACCTTCGCATCCAGTGAAGGGCAGCAGGCCAATTTTCACTTCAAGGGCAACCTGGACGAAGTGGCGTTCTTTACCGGCACGCAAACGCAAACACAAATTGAAGCGCGCATTACACGGGTACGGACTTGCACGGTGTCGCAAACCTGTTTGGTGGACGACTTTGCCAGCGGCACGCTCAATCCAGCGCTATGGAACCCCGTCACTATCGGTGGTGGGTTCACTCCCCAAGTCGTGGACGTTGGCGGGCAAAAACGCTTGCGTATGACGACCGCGGGTGGTAACCAAGCCACGCTGGTGCAGCTCAAAAAATGGTTTCCGGGAGCCGGTAACAAGATCGTGGTGCAGTTTGACCAGTATGCCTACGGCGGCAATGGGGCAGACGGTGTGGGAGTGGTGTTTTCGGATGCCAGCGTAGCGCCGGCGCCGGGCGCAAGCGGGGGCTCGCTGGGATATGCGCAAAAGAGTGGCATTAACGGCTATGCCGGGGGCTGGCTGGGCGTGGGCATTGACGAGTATGGCAACTACCCCAACACCAGTGAAGGACGTGTGGGCTACCCAGCGGGTTGGTCGCCACCGCCTGGCGCGGCGGTGGGTGAGGGGTTTTATGCCAATAGTGTGGGCGTGCGTGGCAGCGGCAGTGGGACTACGGGCTACCGCCTGCTGGCCAATAGCGGCACCTTGAGCCCTGCCATTTGGACCAACAGCAACACTTCAGCGACCCTGCAAAAATTCCGCATCACCATCGACAACACGAATAACGTGAATGCGTATGTCACGGTGCAGCGAGACTCCACTGGCACCGGCAGCAGCTACACCACCGTCATACCCACCTTCGACGCGCGCGGGTCCAATAGCCAGCAGGCGGTGGTGCCGGCTAACTGGTTGGTGTCGTTCACCGGGGGTACGGGTGGCTCTACCAACATCCACGAGTTGGCCAATATCAGTATCTGTGCCACCTACATGAATGACCCGGGTGGGTCGACAGATGCTAGTGCGTTTGAATGCCTAGAGACTGGCGTGAATACGCCTTGGTCGGCCGCGGCGCGCAAACCGCTTTACACCAAGCGAGCCGGAGTCAATTTCACGATGGACATTGCAGCGCTGAAAGCGGACGGTACCCTGGAGAGCAATTACGTGGCCGCAGGTGGTAACTCCAAGTATGTGAAGGTGGAATTGTTTAACGATGTGACCACCCCGCAGCCGATGTGTTCCGCCTACGCCACCCCGGTTGCGAGTCAGACAGTGACCTTTGCCTCTGGTACCTACTCGGGTGCTGCGGGGCGTTCCTTGACAGGTGACTTCAACGTCGCCACCACCTATGCCAAGCTGCGTTGCCGCGTGCGTGAATGTACGGATAGCAGCTGCGGCAGCTTTACTGTGGTGACCCCGGCCTGCTCTTCTGACCAGTTTTCGGTGCGCCCCAGTGTGGCCACGTTGAGTACCTCGGCTACGGCTGCAGCGCCCAGCGCGACTGCCTCGCCGGTCATTGCCGCGGGCGCAACTTTTACCCTGCGCGCAGTGACTACGCCCACGACCTACGCGGGTAGCTTGGTGTTGGATACGGGACGCCTAACCGCCCAAGACCCGAGTACCCAAGTGACTCAGCAGGCCGGTGGTACGTTGGGTACGCTGGCTGCCAGCAATCTCACCGGCAACGCGGCGGCTATCAACACCAATTATTCCGAGGTGGGGTATCTGTACGTAGCGCCCGGCGCCTACCGCGACGACACCCTGACGGCCGTTGACGCCGCCCAGGGTGATTGCGTCACAGATACAACGAGCAACAACAATTTGAGTGACGCACTCGTCGGTGGCAAATACGGCTGTTCGGTGGGTAATACGACCGCGTTGTCCCTCGGTCGTTTCCGCCCTGACCACTTTGCCGTCAGTGCGCCCAGCGTGACGCCGTTTTGCGCGGTAGTGGCTGCCAACGATTTCACTTACTTCGGCCAAGATGGTTTTGCAACCAACTTCACGGTGACTGCGCAAAACGTGGGCAATGGCACGACGCAAAATTATCGCGGGGTATTCGCCAAGCTCAACCTGACCAGTTACGCCGCCTACGGCTTTACCACAGCGGTGGCCTCGCCTTTGCCAGCCGGCTCGGTATTGGCGACCAGTGCTACTGCGCCTACGGGCAGTTGGACCAATGGTGTGGCGAACAACGTTGTGGCTCGCCATCAGGTGAGTCGCCCCACCGCGCCAGCAGCGGAAACGCTGACTACAGTGAACGCTGCGCCGACTGATGGTGAGGTGCCAGCCGCCGTGGCAGCCGCGGTCGGCTCCAGCGTGCGGCTGCGCTATGGTCGCCTGCGCATGCAAAACGCCTATGGCTCCGAACTGCTGGACTTGCCGATACCCTTGGAGGCCCAGTACTGGAATGGCAGCTTCTACGTCACCAATACTTGGGACAGTTGCACCGTGCTGCCCATGTCCAGCCTGGTGATGAGCGGCTTCACTGGTGGACTCGCAGCGTGTGAAACGCAGATCACACCGGCCGGCAGCCCGACGCTGTCGGGCGGCAAGATTCCGGGTGGCTTAAAGTTGACCAAGCCTGGCGCGACCAACAGCGGCAGTGTGAATTTGGCCTTTAACGTGGGCAACGCTGCGGCGGGCAACACCTGCCTGGCCCCTGCATCTAGCGCAGCCACGGCAGCCAATATGCCTTGGTTCAGCCCCAATATCGGTGGCCGCGCCACCTTCGGCATTTACCGCAGCCCCCTCATCTATTTGCGAGAGAACTACTGATACGCTGTGTGCTATTGCGCGTTTCACCCTAAAAACTGGGGTCTGCCCTTAGTGATAGTACGCCAGTAGCTACTAAAATGAGAGCAAATCTGTAACCTGTTGATGAATCCCATGCCTTTAGCCCGTCTCCGTTGTTTGCCTCGGGTTTCCCCCCGGAGGGTTCGCTGACCATGCGCTGGCCTTGGAAACGCGCGTCTTCCAGCGACTTGCTGGTGGTCTCGTGGGCGGACAAGACGCTGGCCTACGTGCTGGCCAAGGCGGGGGCTGCGGGCTACGAGATCGTGCGCTCCGGCGTGGAGCAACAAGGCGCTGGCACCCAAGACGACTTGGTGCGCCGCCTGCAGGGTCTGGGCCTCAAGGGCTTTCGCACCCATGTGATGCTGCGCCCGGAGCAATACCAGTTTTTGCAAATCGACGCGCCGGCGGTGCCGCCCGAAGAGTTGCGTTCTGCCGCGCGCTACCAGATCAAGGAGCTGGTGAATGTGCACCTGGACGACCTGACGCTGGATGTCATGCGGGTGGGCGATGGCTCGGAGAAGGGGCAGGCCCACGTCTTCGTGGTGGCGGCCCATACGGCTGCTGTGCGCGAGGTCATGGATTTGGGCGCGGCCCTGCAGTGGGATATTTCGGTGGTGGATGTGCAAGAGACAGCGCAGCGCAACTTGCAGTCGCTGATGGCGCGTGCGGAAGACCGGCTGGAACGGGCCACCGCAGTCTTGATGTTTGCCGATGAGCACCAGGCCATGATGACCATCAGTGCCCATGAAGAGCTGTTTTACACCCGGCGGCTGGATGTTCCAGAAGGCTTTATGACCATGGATTGGGAGCAGGCCACGGCCTCGCAGCCCCAAGATGGCTATACCCCCGTGGGCGAGTACGTGCCAGATTACGCGGTGGGCGATGTAGCTTATGGCAATGACTACTCCAACCCCAAAGCCGGCGCTGCTGAGCCTGGCGCGACCAGCGCCTCTGCCGATTACGAGCGCGCCCAGCGCATGGTGGTGGAGGTGCAGCGCTCTCTGGATTTGTGGGACCGTACCTGGACGCAGATGCCGTTGGCAGGTGTGCGCGTGTTTGCCGGTGCCCGTTCGGCGGAGCTGGCCCAATGGCTGGGCCGGGAAATTGGCCAAACCGTGGGTGTGCTGGATCTGAACAAGCTTTTGCCTGGCTTGGCGGCGATGGACGCTGCCCATGCGGCTTACTGTATGCCGCTGGCCGGCGTGCTGCTGCGCAGCCCCTGAGTCAAGACCATGCCCCAGCAAATTAATCTCTGTTCGCCGGTCCTGCTGGCCCCCAAGCGCTACTTTGCGGCCGATACGATGCTGCGGGTGGTGGGCCTGTTCGCCGTGGTGGGCGGCATAGGCTGCGCGGCGTACGTATGGTATTTCTCGCAAGCCTCTGCAGAGTTGCAGCGGGTGCTGCAGAACCACAAGCAGCAGGCCACGCAGCTGCAAGCGGCGTTGACCGTGCAAACCGCGGCGGCCGCGCCGCTAGACCCGACTTTGCAGAGTCAGCGCAAGGCGCTGGAGGACGACGTTGCGCGCCAAGAGGGCATTCTGCGCGGGCTGGAGCAAGGTCGCATGGTGCCCGGTGAGGCCCATTCCGATCGCTTGGCGTTGGTGTCGCGCAGCATTCCCGAGAAGGTGTGGGTGACGGGTTTGCTGGCCGATGCCACCCGGCTGGAGGTGACCGGCTACACCCTGGAGCCTTCGGCCTTGAATGACTGGGTGGCGCGCCTCTCGCTGAGTCCATTGATGCAGGGCCTGCGGCTGGCGACGGTCAAGGTGCAAAGCACCCGCGCGCCCCAGTCGCCCGGCGCGACGGCCACAGTGGCTACCCCCGCCGCCCCTGCCGGACCGGAGACTTGGTCGTTTACGCTGATCAGCGCGCAGCCTGCGGCGCCCGCTTTGGCGTCGGGCAAGGAGGCTAAGCCATGAAAGCTTGGTGGACCCGACAAGCCGCTCGCATTGATGCGCTGAGCGCACGCGAACGCGCGTTTATCTTCTTGTCGTTGCTGGCCAGTCTGATGGCGCTGGCAGATACCTTGTGGATCTCGCCGGCCAACATGACGCACCAACGTTTGACGCAGCAGGTCGCCGCCCAAACACAAGAGGTGGAGCGTCTGCGCACCCAGTTGGCTGCCACTCCGGTGCAGGTGGATGTCAACAAAGCTTTGCGCACGGACATTGCCACGCTGCAAACCCAGCGGGACGCTGGGCAACAAGCCATAGCGCAGGCGAGCAGTGAAGGCGGCCAGGCGTTGGAGCCGGTGTTGACCGAGTTTTTGCGCCGCCGCCCCGGTTTGGCCTTGGTGTCTACCTCTACCCTAGCCGCTACCAGTGCCGATGCAAAAGACGCTGTGCCCGCCGGTCTGGCGCGCCGTGGCGTGGAATTGCGGGTGAGTGGCCCGTATGCGGAGCTGGTCTTGTACCTGCGCAGCTTGGAGAAGGCTTTGCCCGAGTTGCGCTGGGGCACCATGCAACTGCGCAGCGAGAAACAACCGCCTGAGCTGAGCTTGCAAGTGTTTGTGCTGGAGGTGCAACCATGACGACCGGGCGCCCTCTCGTAGTATTGATGTGGCTGGTCTGCTTGGCGCTGCCATGCGCACAGGCGCAAGCCCAATCCTCGCGCGACCCTACTGTGGCGCCAGGGGAAGCCGAGGCTGGCGGCCCAGGCCAAACCCCGGATTCCGTACCCGGTTATGCCGTGGTCATCCAAGATGGCAAGCCGCATTTGGTGGTGGGTACACGCCTGGTCCCGGTGGGGCAAAAGGTGGGCAACGCCCGCCTAGAGCGCATTACCGAAACCGAAATCTGGTTCCGCGAAGGCGGCCAGTTGCGCAAGGAAGCGCGCTTTGCGGGCATCACCCGCACCGCGGCCCGCCCGCCTGTGGCCTGCGCTGCACCCAAAACACTGCAGCATTCCAAGAATTCCAAAACGCCCCGTGCCGCGACAACCGCAGCGCCTTGTGAAGGCGCGCAACCGTGAAGTCTCGACCTATGCATGATTCCCCCGCTCATCCCCTCTCGCTCTTGTCCGCCACTTGGCGCCGTACGGGGGTGACCCTGTGCACCCTCGCCGGCGCCAGCTTGCTCAGCGCTTGCGCCGCGTTCGACCGGCCCCTGCGCACGCCCGATGTCAGTGAAGCCATACGGGCTGAATTGCCCCCGGTGACCCAACCGGCGCCTGCGGCCGTGCCTGCCAAGGTATTGGACGCGTTGGCAGAACCCGCCCCGCCCCGGGTGGCCCCGCCCCCCGAGCCACGGTTGGACCTGCTGGTGAACAACGCCAACGCGCGCGAGGTGTTTTTGGCCATCGTGGCGGACACCCGCTACAGCATGCTGATGCACCCGGATGTGGCCGGCAGTTTGTCGGTGACCTTGCGGGGCGTGACCGTGACCGAGGCATTGGAAGCCATTCGGGATGTTTACGGCTACGACTTCAAAATCGAGGGCCGTCGCATCACTGTCTTTGCCCCCACGTTGCAAACGCGGGTGTTCACCATCAATTACCCCACTTCGCAGCGCAGCGGCAGCAGTGAATTGCGGGTGTCCAGTGGTGCCGGTTTGCAGAGCACGACGACCGGTTCTTCGTCCGCCACGGCCAGCACATCCACCGCGAGCGCGCAACCTGACGGTAGCCGGGTGTCAACGACTTCCAAGGCCGATTTTTGGGGCGAATTGGCGGCATCGGTCCGTAGCTTGGTCGGCTCGGGCGAAGGGCGCAATGTGGTTTCCAGCCCGCAGGCCGGTGTGCTGGTGGTGCGCGCCATGCCCGAAGAACTGCGCCAGGTCGACAAGTACCTGAAGGCCGCCCAAGCCTCGGTGGAGCGCCAGGTCATGTTGGAGGCCAAGGTGGTGGAAGTGGAGTTGCGCGACGGCTACCAAAGCGGCGTTAACTGGGGGGCTTTTGGTGCGGACGTGAACGGTCAGGCGGCGGCCGGAGTCATTGGCAGCGGCGTAACCAGTACCAACCCCTTTGTTCAGGGCACCACGGCCATCAATGGCGCGGTCGGGTTTCCCTCACTGGCCACCGGTGGCGGTTTGTTTGGCTTGGCCTTGGCCACCACCCAGTTTGGTGCGGTACTCGGTTTCCTCGAAACCCAGGGCGACGTGCAGACGCTGTCGAGTCCGCGCGTAGCGACCTTGAACAACCAGAAGGCCGTGCTCAAGGTGGGTTCGGATGAGTTTTACGTGACCGGTGTTACCGGCGGTACGTCCAACTCCGGCAGCTCAACCTCGTCGACCAGCAGCACGACGATGCCTACTGTCACCTTGACGCCGTTTTTTCTCGGGCATTTCGCTGGACGTGACTCCGCAGATTGACGATGGCGTGAACGTAACACTGCATGTACACCCTTCGCTCACCACCGTGACGGAAAAGACCAAGCAGGTGGATTTAGGTAGCGTAGGCAACTACCGCTTGCCGTTGGCCAGCAGCAGCGTGAACGAGACGGACACCCTGGTGCGTATTCAGGATGGCACCATTGTGGCGATTGGGGGCTTGATGCAGCTGGAGTCCAGCCGCAACGCGTCGGGCGTTCCGGGTACCACCTCGCTACCCGGCTTGGGAGCCTTGTTTGGCAACCGTGCCAGCCAAGGCCGCAAGAAGGAGGTCATTGTGCTGATCAAGCCCACCATCATCCGCACGGCGGAGGATTGGGAAGCGCAAAACCGGCGCACCCGCGCGGCGCTGGATGACATGGACGCGGCGCGCGCGCGCGTCATCAAGATCGACGGCGACGCCGCGAAGTAACGATGTACCTGGGGCACTTTTCGCTGCGGGAAGCCCCGTTTTCGATCACGCCAGACACGGACTTTTTCTTTGCCCATGAAGGCGTGCAGGCCACGCTGAACATGCTGTTGGTGGCCTTGCGCACCGGCGAAGGCTTCGTCAAAGTGGTGGGCGAGTTGGGCTGTGGCAAAACGGTGTTGTGCCGCCAGTTGCTCAAGACCTTGCAAAACGATGGCAGCTTTGTCACCGCCTATATCCCCAACCCGGACATGGGGCCTGACGACCTGCTGCAGGCCTTGTGCGCCGAGCTGGGCTTGGCGCTGGAGCCGGATGCGACGCGCCGGCAGATGATGGTGCTTCTGGATCGGTGCCTGTTGGACCATGCGCGCGCCGGGCGCCGCGTGGTGGTGTGCATTGACGAGGCCCAGGCCGTGCCGCTGCGCACGGTCGAAAGCCTGCGGTTGTTGTCCAACTTGGAAACTGAAAAGCACAAGCTGCTGCAACTCGTGTTGCTGGGCCAGCCTGATTTGGACGACAAGCTGGCGCGCCCCGAAATTCGCCAACTGCTGCAGCGCATTACGTTTAGCGAATATTTGGGACCCCTGAAGGCGCCGCGCGTGCCGGGATATCTGGCCCATCGGCTGCGCCGCGCCGCGCGGGACGACCGGACCGACATCCGGGTGTTCACCCCGGCTGCGGCGCGCGCAATCGCCCAAGCCAGTGGCGGTGTGCCCCGGCTGATCAATATCTTGGCCCACAAGTGCCTGATGCTGGCCTACGGTGAAGACCGGTTGCGTGTCCATGCATCGCATGTGCGGCTGGCTGTGCGCGATACCCCTGGCGTGGTGCCTGTGCTGCCTTGGTGGCGGCGGGGTTGGTTCGCGCCCAAGCAGGGGCGCGGGGCTTGGCAAGCCGGCAAGGAGCATTGGGAATGAGCGTCATCAACAAAATGTTGCGCGATTTAGACCAACGCCAGTCGCCTTCCAGCACACCAGCGGGGGACCCGGTCCGTCGCCATACGGTGAGTGTAGAAGCCAGTTTTGCGTCACGCCCCACGCCACCGCCTCGCAGCCAACTAGGTGTCTGGCTTCTGCTATTGGCTCTGGCTGCAGTGGCGGGCGGCGCCTATTGGTGGAAGTGGATGGGCGGAGAGGTCATTCTGCGCAGCGACGCCCCAGTCAGTTTGCACCTCAAAGAAGATGACGTGCTGAAGTTGCCGGCTACCCCTGTGGCAGTGGAGTCTGCCGCCGTGCCCGCCGTGCCCGCGATGGTTGCGGCCTCGGAGGCCGTTGTAGTGGACGCGACGGCGCCTCTGCCCGCCATGGCGTCCAGCGCCCCAGTGGAAAGTGCCACCGTGGCGAGCGCGGTGATAGCGCCGCCGCCTGCACCGGCTCCAGTAGCCACGCCAACGACCACCGCCGCGCCCGTGATGGAAAGTCCACGGGCGTCGCCGCCAACCACGCAACCGAACACGGTGTCTCGCACGGCTACGGTGGCGCCCAGCCCTCCCCCGGTAGTCACCGCACGGGCAGCTGCACCTGCGCCCGCTGCAGTGGTTGCAAGTACGGGTGCGACAGTTCCTGCGTTGGGCCCGGCCCAGCGCCAGCAGCAAGCAGCGCGCGACGCACTGAACCAGGCCCAAACCTTGTGGAATAGCGGGTCGCAAGACAGCGCCGTCGCCGCTCTGCAAGCTGCCGTGGCAGTCGCCGAGCGCCAAGACAGTGCCGGCATGTTGGTGCCCCTGGTGCGTGAGCTTGCCCGTATGGAACTGGCCCAGGGTCACCCGGCCGCAGTGCTGGAGATGCTGACGCGCCTCGAACCGCAACTGACCGGCCAAGCGGACTTGTGGGCCGTGCGCGCGAATGCGGCGCAGCGCCTGGGCCGCCACCAAGACAGCGTACTGGCGTATGGCATGGCCTTGCAATCCCGCCCGGCAGAGTCGCGTTGGTTGTTGGGCATGGCAGTGAGTTTGGCGGCCATGGGCCAAACCAGCCAGGCCAGCGCCATGGTGGAAAAGGCCAGGGCGGCCGGGCCGATCAGCCCGGATGTGCTGCTGTACCTGCGGCAGCAGGGTGTATCACTCCCAGATCGTCGTTAGGCATAAAAATAGCCTCTGGCCCGCACTGAATATGCGCGAGCAGCTTCTGTTTTTGTAGCAATCTCAATCGCTGCTGCTTACTGCGTTTGCCGTAACGCGCGCCGGTATTGCATCGCCTCGGCCACATGGGCCAAGCCCGTGCTGTCGGCGCCCGCCAAATCTGCAATCGTGCGGGCGATTTTGAGGGTGCGATGGGTGCTGCGGGCCGACCAGCCCATTTGCGTGGCCGCAGCTTGCAAGAAACGGTTGGCTGCCGCGTCCAGTTGGGTGTGGGTGTCAATCGCCTGGCCCTGCAGGCTGTGGTTGGTGGCGCCTTGACGCTGCACCGCGCGCTGGCGCGCCACAAGGCAGCGCTGGCGAATGCTGGCCGTGTCTTCGCCCGGCCCGGCGCTGAGCAGCGCTTCCGGAGCCAGCGCCGGAACCTCAATGTGCAAATCAATGCGGTCCATCAGCGGGCCGCTGAGCTTGGATTGGTAACGCTGAATTTGGTCGGGGGTACAGCGACAGGTGTGCAAAGGTGCGCCCAGGTAGCCGCAAGGGCAGGGGTTCATGGCGGCCACCAATTGAAAGCGCGCCGGAAATTCGGCGCGGCGCGCAGCGCGCGCAATGGTGATGGTGCCTGTCTCTAGCGGTTCGCGCAGAGCCTCTAGGGCTGCACGCGGGAACTCAGGAAGTTCATCTAGAAATAAAACACCGTGGTGCGCGAGTGATATTTCCCCCGGACGCGGCGGCGATCCACCGCCAACGAGCGCGACGGCACTCGCGGAGTGGTGCGGATGGCAGGTGGGGCGCTGGCCCCAGCGCGCCACATCAAAGCGCCCACACAGGCTGCCGATGGCGGCACTTTGCAAGGCTTCTTCAGTGTCCATATCGGGCAGCAGTCCGGCAAACCGATGTGCCAGCATGGACTTGCCGGCACCTGGAGGACCGACCAAAAGAAGGGAATGACCTCCGGCTGCGGCAATTTCGAGGGCGCGCTTGGCGCCCGCTTGGCCTTTAACATCCGCCATGTCGGGGCCAAGGCGCGCGTTGGCGCTGGGTGCGCCGACGACACGCACCCAGCCATCATCGTCATGGCCCAAGTCTGGGCCCCCCGTAGCGGGCGGCGTGGGGATGAACTGGCGAACCACATCAAGCAAATGGCGGGCACGCACCACATAGGAGTCTGGCACCAGCGCAGCCTCTTCGGCGCTATCAGGCGGCAGCACCAAACGGGTGCTGGCTTGCAGGCCCCGCAAGGCCAGCGCCATGGCCAAGGCGCCGCGCACGGGTCGCAGTGCACCAGACAGGGACAACTCCCCCGCGAACTCATAGCCCGCCAAGGCCGCACCGTCGATCTGCCCGCTGGCCGCCAAAATACCCAAGGCAATCGGTAAGTCCAGCCGGCCCGAATCCTTGGGTAAGTCCGCTGGGGCTAGGTTAACGGTGATGCGTTTGTTATTGGGAAACTCCAGTCCGCTGTTCTGGATGGCGCAGCGCACGCGCTCGCGTGCTTCTTTGACTTCGACATCGGCCAAACCGACCAAGGCAAAGCTGGGCAAGCCGTTGGCCAAATGGACTTCGACCGTCACCTGCACCGCTTGCAGCCCCAGCAGGGCGCGACCTTGCACCAAACACAAGCTCATATGGAGAACTCCCAAAACGGTGCATTCCCAAAAGTGGCGGCAGCGGAAGTGCATGCCAATCGCACCAATGAAGTGCATACTGTAGTTATGTACAGGCATGTTACTCCAGTACACGCACTTTGGCGAGTTGTCCTTGTAAAAGACAAGGGAAAGCCAACTTGGCATGGCTTCTGCTTAGTCCCTACATCTCCAGACCCTGGAGAGGCAGACCAGCCAGACCCGGTGTCTGTAATCAACTGTTATCAAGCTGAGGTGAAACCATGAAACTCGTGACGGCCATCATTAAACCGTTCAAGCTCGATGAGGTGCGAGAAGCCTTGTCTGGCATGGGTGTGCAAGGCATTACTGTGACGGAAGTCAAAGGCTTTGGCCGCCAAAAGGGCCACACAGAGCTGTACCGCGGTGCAGAGTATGTGGTGGACTTCTTGCCCAAAGTGAAGATTGAGGCGGCGATCGACGACGCCTTGGTGGACCGCGTGATTGAAGCCATCGAAGGCGCCGCACGCACCGGCAAGATCGGTGACGGCAAGATCTTTGTTTACAACCTGGAACAGGTTGTGCGCATTCGTACCGGCGAAACCGGCAATGAAGCGCTGTAACCCGAAAGAGAGCACTCCCATGAAAAAATTGCTTGCTTCCCTGGCCTTGGGCCTGAGCCTGCTGAGCGCCGGCACTTTTGCGCTGGCCCAGGATGCCAAACCTGCTGAAGCCCCCGTGGCTGCCGCTGCTGCTGACGCCGCTGCACCTGCCGCAGCCCCTGCGCCTGCTATGGCAGAGGCCGCACCGGCTGAAGCTGCGCCCGCCGCCCCCGTTGTCAACAAGGGTGACACCGCGTGGATGACCGTGGCAACTGCTTTGGTGATCTTCATGACCTTGCCCGGTTTGGCACTGTTCTACGGCGGCCTAGTCCGCAGCAAGAACATGCTGTCCGTGCTGATGCAGGTCTTCGTTGTCAGCTCGCTGATCTATGTGTTGTGGGCCGTCTACGGCTACACACTCGCCTTCGGTGGCGACGGCGCATTCTTCGGCACGTTCGACAAGTTGTTCCTCAAGGGCATCACGCCAGACTCTGTCGCTGCGACCTTCAGCAAGGGCGTTGTGATTCCTGAGTTGAGCTTTGTGGCCTTCCAGGCAACGTTTGCCGCTATCACCTGCGCACTGATCGTCGGCGCTTTCGCTGAACGTATCAAGTTCTCCGCAGTGCTGGCTTTCAGCGTGATCTGGTTCACCTTCAGCTACCTGCCTATGGCCCACATGGTTTGGTACTGGGCCGGCCCTGATGCGATCACTGACGCAGCTTCGCTGGAAAAAGTGGTCGGCGCGGCGGGTTACTTGTGGGCCAAGGGCGCGCTGGACTTCGCTGGCGGTACCGTGGTGCACATCAACGCAGCGGTCGCTGGCTTGGTCGGTGCCTACGTGGTGGGCAAGCGCATTGGCTACGGCAAAGAAGCCATGGCGCCTCACAGCCTGACCTTGACCATGGTTGGCGCTGCCATGCTGTGGTTTGGCTGGTTCGGTTTCAACGCCGGTTCCAACCTGGAAGCCAACGGCCTGACCGCTTTGGCCTTCGTCAACACCTTGTTGGCAACTGCTGCGGCCACTTTGGCTTGGATTACTGGTGAAGCGCTGACCCGTGGCAAGGCCTCGATGTTGGGTGCAGCTTCCGGCGCGGTGGCTGGTTTGGTGGCGATCACACCGGCTTGCGGTTTCGTGGGACCTATGGGTGCCATCGTGATCGGTGTCGTTGGCGGTTTTGCCTGCCTGTGGGGTGTGAACGGCCTGAAGCGCCTGCTGGGTGCAGACGACTCCCTGGACGTCTTCGGCGTACACGGCGTGGGCGGTATCGTGGGCGCATTGTTGACCGGTGTGTTCGCTTCCCCTTCCTTGGGCGGAACAGGCGTGTGGGACTATGTGACCAACGCGGTCGCTGAAGGCTACTCCATCGGCTCGCAAGTGTGGATCCAAGCACAAGGCGTGATGCTCACCATCGTGTGGTCCGCTGTCGTCTCGTTCATCGCCTTCAAGCTTGTGGACCTGGTGATTGGTCTGCGCGTCAGCGAAGAAGACGAACGCGAAGGTCTGGACATCTCCAGCCACGGCGAGACTGCTTACAACCGTTAATCGCAGCGATTAAGGTACGAACCGGTTTCAATCTCGGTTGAAACCCGGGCCCAGCTGGACTTCCGTCTCGCTGGGCCTTTTTTTGTGCGGGTGCCAGTGCACAATGCCGCCATGACTTCTCCAATCTCACTACGCGCCGGCGAATTGCGCTGCGACATTCACCCTGAACTGGGCGGTAGCCTGGCTGGTTTTTGGCTAGGCGCTGAGCCCGTTATGGACTCGATTGAACCCGCTGCCATGACCAGCGTGCGCCAGTCGGCCAGTTACCCTTTGGTGCCGTTTTCTAACCGCGTTGGCTATGGACAGTTGCAGTGGGCCGGTACTAGCCATCCACTGGTGACCAATTTCGCACCTGAACCCCACACCATCCATGGCGTGGGTTGGCAGCGGCCCTGGACTGTGTTGGAGGCGGATGCCCACATGGCGCTGCTGTCGTTTGAGCATCGTGCTGACGCCAGTTGGCCGTTTGACTTTGATAGCTCGCAGGCTTTCAAACTCGATGCCAGCGGCCTGGAGATGACGCTCTCGATTACCAACCAGTCGCAAGTGGCAGCGCCCGTGGGGCTGGGCTGGCACCCGTATTTTGTGAAGCGCGCAGACACCCACGTGCAATTCGCTGCCACCGGTCGCTGGGAGATGGGCGACGACAAGTTGCCCACCCATCGCGCACAGCATACGGGGCTGGACCAAGCCACCCGCGATCTCACGGTCGACCATTGCTTTGACGGTTGGGGCGGCGAGCTTTTGCTGCAAGACAGCGTGCTGCGTGTGCGCGTGACTTCGGCCTTGCACCACTTGGTGGTGTTCACCACGCCTGTGCGCGGCAATATCGCGGTGGAGCCGGTCACCCACGTGAACAACGCCCTCAACCTGATGGCGCAAACGGGCGCAACCGCCGATGAGCTCGGCATCGTCACCCTGTTGCCCGGCCAAACCTACGCTTGCAGCATGCGGGTGGATGTGGAGCGCGCGGTATGAGCTGGCAGCCGCTTTCTCAAGATACTTTTGCGCTGGGTGAGTCGCCCTTTTGGCACCCGCTGGAGCAGCAACTGTATTGGGTGGACATTCCCGGTAAAAAACTCGCCCGCGCGAATGTCTATATGGGCACGGTGCAGGTGTGGGATATGCCGACCGAGCCCGGTTGTATCGCCCCCGCAGCCTCGGGCGGCCTCGTCATTGCGCTGCGGCATGGTGTGTTTCGCGCACGCGAATGGGGTGGCGCGCTGGAGCCGGTGGTTACCTTGCCGTATGACACGGCCACCGTGCGCGCCAACGACGGCAAGTGCGACGCACTGGGGCGCTTTTGGGTAGGCACCATCGATGAACCCAAGGCCAGCAAGGCCGCGGCGCTGTTTTCCATCGACTGTCGCAGTGGTGCCCCGGTGGTGCAGCGCCACGCGGGCGACGCGCTGACCGGCAACGGCTTGGCCTGGAGTCCGGACAACCGAACCCTGTACTGGTCGGACACGCCCAACCATGTAATTCATGCGTGGGACTACGACCTTGCTGCCAACCAACTGTCTGGCCACCGCCACTTCGTGGAATGCGCGCCAAAACCGGCGGGCTGGCAGTGGAATTCGCAGGAGCTACCGGGCTACGCTGGCCGCCCTGACGGCGCGGCGGTAGACGTTGAAGGAAACTACTACGCCGCGATGTTCGAAGGCCGTGGCATTGCCAAGTTTGCACCCGACGGCACGCTCTTGGCACACATTCCTGTGCCCGCGCAGTGCCCCACCATGCCGTGCTTGGGCGGTGAAGATTTCAAAACGCTCTACGTCACCACGGCGCGCCACGGGCGCAGTGCCGACGAATTGGCGCAGATGCCTTTGTCTGGCGCGGTGTTCTCCATGCGGGTGGACGTGCCGGGCCTGCCTGTCAATTTTTTCAAAGACTGAGCACCAAAAAATTCACGCGGCTTAGGGGGCGGTGCACGTACCATTGCCGCCATGCCGAATGCCACTGCACTGCAGCACCTGATCGACCAGATACGTACCGCGGCGCACGCGCGCACGCCGCTGCAGGTGCGTGGTGGCGGTAGCAAAGACTTTCTGGGAACCATCCAGCCCGCGCAGCTGTTAGACACCCGGGCCTACCACGGCATCATTGACTATGCGCCTAGCGAATTGGTGGTGACCGTGGCGGCCGGTACGCCGCTGCGCGAACTCGAAGCCGCGCTGGCCGCCCATGGCCAATGCCTTCCCTTCGAGCCGCCGCATTTCACCTGGTCGGAAACCGGCCCCGCCGAAGGGAATGCAGCGGCCTGTGTCGAGCCCTTGGGCGAAGGCGCTTCATCTTTCGGCCCTGCCGTAGGGAGCGTAGCGACCATCGGCGGGATGGTGGCCAGCGGTTTGTCGGGCCCGGCACGGGCCAGCGTGGGCGGCGTGCGTGACTACGTACTCGGTCTGCGCATGGTCAACGGCTTGGGCGAGCACCTGACGTTTGGCGGGCAGGTGATGAAGAACGTGGCGGGTTACGACGTGTCGCGTCTGATGGTGGGTGCGATGGGCACTTTGGGTGTGATCACCGAGGTGTCGCTCAAAGTCCTGCCGGTGGCACCCGCCGAGGCCACCTTGGTGTTTGCACTGGACCAAGCCACCGCGCTGGAGCAGCTGCACCGCTGGGGCGGTAGGCCTCTGCCGTTGAACGCCAGTTGCTGGGTGCACGACACCACTGCACCGGGTGGCCCGCAAGATTTTCTGTTTGTGCGTTTGCGGGGCGCTGTCGCCGCCGTGCAGGCCGCGTGCCAAACCATGTTGGCCGACGCACCGGGTTGGCAGATGGACACAGCCCAAGCTGCATCCGATTGGGCGCTGCTGCGGGACCAGCAGCTTCCGTTCTTTACCCCCCCGTCGCCCGAGATGACGCTTTGGCGTTTGTCGGTGGCGCCCACCGCTGAGGTGCTGGCGCTGCCCTGGCCGCAGCTGGTGGAGTGGCACGGCGGGCTGCGCTGGCTGTGGGCACCCCGCGAGGTCGGGGCCCAACTACAAGAGGCGGCCCATCAAGCGCAGGGTAATGCTACTGTTTTTGTAGCTTCTCACGCAGACCCTGTGCGGGCTGGATGCCAATTTGACACTAAAAATCCGGCCCAACACGCGATTCAACGGCGTTTGAAATCGGCGTTTGACCCGCAAGGGCTGTTCAATCCGGGTCGGCTGAGCGCCGCCTGGTAACCGTCTGCACTGTTGCCATGCAAACCCAACTTGCCCCCGAGTTCCAGAACACACCTGACGGAAAGGCCGCAGAGGCCATTCTGCGCAAGTGCGTGCACTGCGGTTTCTGCACTGCCACCTGCCCGACCTACCAGTTGTTGGGTGACGAGCTGGACGGTCCGCGCGGGCGAATTTACTTGATGAAGCAAGTACTCGAAGGCGCTGAACCTACACGCGCCACTCAACTGCACCTAGATCGCTGTCTGACCTGCCGCAATTGCGAAACAACCTGCCCTAGCGGGGTGAACTACGGCCATTTGGTCGACATTGGCCGCAAGATTGTGGATGCCAAGGTGCCGCGCCCTGCGACGGAGCGCGCGGTGCGTTGGGTGCTGAAAGAAGGTCTGACCTCGCCGCTGTTCGCGCCCGCGATGAAGCTGGGTCAATTGGTGCGCCCGCTGCTGCCCGCCGCGCTCAAAGCCAAAGTACCCGTCCGCCAAAACGCCGGCGTCTGGCCTGCGCGACAGCACGCGCGCAAGGTCATCCTGCTCGGAGGCTGCGTGCAGCCGGCTATGGCACCCAACATCAATAGCGCGACGGCGCGTGTGCTGGACGCTGCAGGACTGCAAGTGCTGCTTGCGCCCGAAGCAGCTTGCTGTGGCGCGGTCAAGTTTCACCTGAACGACCAAGAAGGCGGCCTGGCCCAGATGCGCGCCAATATCGATGCCTGGTGGCCGCTGGTGGAGCTGGGTGCGGAGGCGATTGTGATGAACGCTTCGGGTTGCGGCGTCACGGTCAAGGAGTACGGCCACCTGCTCAAAGAAGACACGCAGTACGCCGAACGCGCGGCCCGCATCAGTGCCCTCACGCGCGACCTGAGTGAGTTGTTGCCCGACTTGCTGCCGTCATTGCGCCCACGGGTCGACGCCCAGCGCGCGGCCCAAACGCCGCTGGTGTTCCATCCGCCTTGCACCTTGCAGCACGGCCAGCAATTGCGCGGCGGGGTTGAAACGCAGTTGGGTGTGTTGGGCTTCCCCGTTCGGCTTGCCAGCACCGAGTCGCACCTGTGCTGCGGCTCGGCGGGTACTTACTCGGTACTCCAGCCAGAGCTGGCCAGCACGCTGCGCGAACGCAAGCTGGCAGCGCTGGCGCCTCAGACCGGTGAAACGCTGATCAGCGCCAACATCGGTTGCATCACCCACTTGCAAAGCGGCACCCAGGCGCCGGTGCGTCATTGGGTGGAAGTGTTAGACGGTGCGCTCTTGCCGGTGTAGCCGAGGCGACGCCTTGCGGGGCATCAAGCGGCCAGCGCCGCCTCGATGTCTTTACCTAGGCTAGCCGGTGCATCCGTTGGAGCATAGCGCTTGAGGACTTGCCCGTCTTTGCCCACCAAAAATTTGGTGAAATTCCACTTGATTGATTTGCTGCCCAACAACCCCGGGGCTTCTTTGCAAAGCCACTGGTACAGAGGGTGGGCACCGGTGCCGTTGACTTCGACTTTGGCCATCATTGGAAAGCTCACGCCGTAGTTGAGCTGGCAGAACTCGGCAATTTCGCTGTCGCTTCCAGAGTCCTGAGCGCCAAACTGGTTGCACGGAAAGCCGAGTACCACCAGGCCTTTGTCGCCATAGGTTTTGTGCAGTTCTTCCAACCCCGCAAACTGGGGTGTGAAGCCGCAGGCGCTGGCGGTGTTGACGATCAGCATGGCGCGTCCCTTGTACTGGGCGAGCGGTACGGCACTGCCGTCGATTTGCAAAGCCTCGAAATCGTAGAGAGCGGTCATGGTGAACTCGTTGGGTTTTTCGCGTTTAGCCGTGTAAGTTGTCGTTGCGGGCGATGTCGAGCAGGTGCTCGACTTCGGCGGCATGGTCCCGGCAATTGGCTTCGTGCCAGCGTTTGATCCACCACATGCAGCCTGCTACCACGATGCCAAACACGGAGATGGCACCAAAAGCCGACAGTCCGATACCGGTGGACAGGCTATAGAACGCACCCAGGCCCAAAATACAGGCCTGCTCGTTGAAGTTTTGTACAGCGATGGAGCGCCCAGCCCCCATTAAATTGTGGCCACGATGCTGCAGCAGCGCGTTCATGGGGACCACCAAAAAGCCACCCAATCCCCCGAGCAATATCAAGAACGGGGCTGCCACCCAGACGTTGGAGATGAAGTTCAGCAAGAGGACGAGCAGGCCCATAGCGATGCCCAGAGGAATCACATTGACCGCATGCTCCAGCCGCATACGCAGCGAGGCGGCCACCGCGCCCACGGCGGTGCCAATCGCCACCACGCCCACCAACGCCGAGGCTTGGGTCACGCTGTAGCCCAGCGCGGCCGACGCCCAGGCCAACACGATATAGCGCAGGTTGCCGCTCACGCCCCAAAACAGAGTCGTGGTGCTGAGCGAAATTTGACCCAGTCGGTCTTGCCATAGCCGGGCATTGCAGCGCCAGAAATCGGGCAATAGGACCAGCAGATTCTTGGGCATGGGGCGCATGGTGACGCCAGTGTGGGGAATGCGGGTGTTAAACCATGCGGCAACGACGTACACCACGATCAAGATCGCGATAGCGGCTTCGGGTGGCGTGTTGATGCTGGTGTCAATCAGGGGAAGGTCCAGCGAGAGCAGCACATGCGCCACCATCGGGCTGACCAATTGGCCACCTAGCAAAACACCCAAAATGATGGAGGCAATCGTGAGGCCTTCAATCCACCCATTGGCTTTGACCAATTGGGAGGAGGGCAGCAACTCGGTCAAGATGCCGTATTTGGCTGGCGAATAGGCCGCAGCGCCTAGGCCCACCACGGCGTAGGCCATTAGCGGGTGGGTGCCAAACAGCATCATCAGGCAGCCCAGTACCTTGATGCCGTTGCTGATGAGCATGACCCGGCCTTTGGGGAAGGCGTCGGCATAGGCGCCGACAAAAGGCGCTAAAACAACGTAAAACAGCGCAAACATGGGCACCAAGGCGGCTTGCTGCCATTCCGGCGAGCCGCTGGTCCGCAACAATTGCACGGCACCCACAAACAATGCGTTGTCGGCCAGCGAGCTGAAAAACTGCGCTGACATGATGGTGTAAAAACCGCGTTTCATGGGTGGGGGTGTTCACATTAGCGTGGCTAATGCGCCGGGTATTGTTGTGAGTCTCCAAACGTGCGCAGGTTATAGCACGCCGGGGAATGTCAAAATTGCCCCCACTTCCCAGCAGAAATTCCATGCCCCGCCCCATCCTCGCCACTATCCACACCCAAGCCCTGCGCAATAACCTAGAGCGCATGCGCCGCGCCGCGCCCGATGCGCGGGTGTGGGCGGTGGTCAAGGCCAATGCCTATGGCCATGGCATTGAGCGCGCGTTTGCCGGCCTGCGCGGCGCCGACGGCTTTGCGCTGCTGGACCTGGACGAGGCCCAGCGCGTGCGCCAGCTCGGTTGGCGCGGACCGATTCTGCTGCTCGAAGGCGTGTTCGAACAACGGGACCTAGAGCTGTGCTCGCGCTTGGGTCTGTGGCACACGGTGCACTGCGAAGCGCAGATCGATATGCTGGCCATCCACAAGACCAATGAACCGCACCGCGTATTCCTCAAGGTGAACTCGGGCATGAACCGCCTAGGTTTTCAGCCCGAGCAGGTGCGTTCAGCCTGGACGCGTCTCAACGCCTTGCCCCAGGTGGACGAGATTTCGCTGGTGACGCATTTCAGCGACGCCGATGGCGCCAAGGGCATTGCGGCCCAGATGGCGGTGTTCCACGCCTGTACCGACGACTTGCCGGGCGAACGCTCGGTGAGCAACAGCGCGGCGACGCTACGCCACGCCGATGCCAACCAACTCTCCGACTGGGTACGCCCCGGCATTGCGGTGTATGGCAGCGCGCCCGACTTTCCGTCCCGCACTGCGGCCGAGTGGCACTTGCAGCCCGCGATGACACTTGCTGCAAAAATCATAGCTGTTCGCGTAATATCCACCGGGGCTACAGTCGGATATGGCTCAAATTTTGTAGCGGACAAGCCGATGCGCATTGGCATCGTGGCCTGTGGCTATGCAGACGGTTACCCCCGCATTTGCCCGACGGGTACACCGGTGCTGGTGGACGGCGTGCGCAGCCGCACCGTGGGTCGGGTCAGTATGGACATGCTTGCGGTGGACCTAGAGCCTGTGCCAGACGCGACCTCGGGCAGCGAGGTGACCTTGTGGGGCCGCGCCGCCAACGGCGCGGTGTTGTCGATTGACGAAGTCGCCCAACAGGCGCAGACCGTGGGTTACGAGTTGATGTGCGCGCTGGCGCCCCGGGTGCCCGTGGTGGTGGCCGATTGAACTACGTCCCGATTCCGGTTGCCTTGCTGGCGGTGGGGCATCCCATTCCTGTGGATGTGTGGAGTGACACCGGGCAGCTCTTGCTGCGAAAGGGCCAAAGCGTGGTGTCGGCGGAGCATCGGGACAAGCTCAATGCGTTCAACGCCTGCTCGACGCCTGCCGATGCGCACGCCTGGCAGCGCGCCTACGAGCGCATGGTGCATGAATGGCTTCGTGATGGCGTCGATTTGATGACGATTGCCAAGGCCCCCATGCCCAGCGAAATCCGCGAGTCCGACTACATCGTCGGCGCCCAGTTGAGTGGCGGCTGGTTGGATTTGCAAGAAGTGCTGCGCGGCATCTTGTACCAAGGCGGCTTGGCCATGAGCCCGCTGGATCGCCTCGATGGTCTGGCCCGAAAGGCACTGAGTTTGCTGGAAAAGGACACGGACGACAGCCTGTTTTGTCTGTTTCAGGCGCTGACAGATGACAAGCTCGGCTACTGCGCCACCCATGCTTTGCTGTGTGGCGTGGTGTGCACGCTGACGGCCACCAAGCTTGGCTTGGACGTGCGGCAGCGGCGCAGCTTGTTGGACGCCGCGCTCACTATGAACATTGGTATGGCGCGCGAACAGGACAGCCTGGCGCGCCAAAGTACCCCCGTCACCGACTGGCAGCGTGAGCTGATTCAGACCCATCCCGAGCGCAGCACCGAGATCCTGCAAGGCCTGGGGCTGGACGACCCCGACACCTTGGACTTGGTGCGCTGGCACCACCAGCCCGACGCGCCGCAGGCCCTGCCGCGCAACCCGTTGGCGCGGCGCATTTTGGCCACCGCCGATGCGTTTGTAGCCAAAATGGCGGCCCGCAAAACCCGCGCGCCGCTGTCGGCCTTGGGGGCGGCCAAGTCGGTTTATGTCGGGGCCGAGGGCGAGGCGGCATCGGTCGGCGCGGCGATGGCCACGGCCATTGGTTTCTACCCGCCGGGGAGCTATGTGCAACTGGCCAATGGCGATTTGGCGGTGGCGGTGCAGCGCGGCGCCAAGGCCAACCAACCGTGGGTGGTCAGCCTGTTGAACGGCAGCAGCATGCCCATCAGCCGCTATGTGGCGCGCGAAGCCGTAGCGGGCGACGCCGCCATCGTGGCGCCGGTGAACTACGAGACGGTGCGGGTGGCGGTCAGCCATGACAAGGTACGCCGGGCACGCGAGAGGATTTAACGTCAAATTGGCATCTGGCCCTTGTGGATATTGCGCAAACAGCTATGAATACCATAGCTAATCCGTCAGAATTTGGTGAAGTCGGAGATTGATTGTCTGTATCTATATACAGTATTATCAGCCCATGGCCAAAGACAAAACCATCTACACCTGCAACGAATGCGGCGGCATCACGCCCAAGTGGCTGGGCAAATGCCCGCACTGCAATGCCTGGAATACGCTGATTGAGTCGGTGGCCAGCGGCGACGCGCCGACCAAAAATCGCTTTGCCGCCTTGGCCAAAACCGCCGAAGTGGCCGTGCTGAGCGACATTGAAGCCTCGGACGTGGAGCGCACGCCCACCGGCCACGAGGAGCTGGATCGTGTGCTGGGTGGCGGCATGGTCGAAGGCGGCGTGGTGCTGATTGGGGGAGATCCCGGCATTGGCAAGTCCACGTTGCTCTTGCAGGCGCTGGACTCACTGCAGCGCAGCGGTAAAAACACCTTGTATGTGACGGGCGAAGAGAGTGGTGCCCAAGTGGCTTTGCGTTCGCGCCGCCTGGGGCTGGACCATTCGCAGGTGAAAGTGCTGCCCGAAATTCAGCTGGAAAAAATCCTTGCCACGCTAGACGCGCTGCAACCCGATGTGGCGGTGATCGACTCTATCCAAACCGTCTATTCCGAGCAGCTCACCAGCGCGCCGGGGTCGGTCGCCCAAGTGCGCGAATGCGCGGCGCATTTGACGCGCGCCGCCAAGGCCAGCGGCACCGCCATCGTGTTGGTGGGGCATGTCACCAAGGAGGGCGCGCTGGCCGGGCCGCGCGTGTTGGAACATATGGTGGACACGGTGCTGTACTTTGAAGGTGACACGCACAGCCAGTTCCGGCTGGTGCGCGCCATCAAAAACCGCTTTGGCGCGGTGAACGAGATTGGTGTTTTCGCCATGACCGAAAAGGGTCTCAAGGGCGTGAGCAACCCCAGCGCCATCTTTTTGAGCCAGCACAGTGAGCCGGTGCCCGGCAGTTGCGTCATGGTCACGCTGGAAGGCACACGGCCCATGCTGGTCGAGATCCAGGCGCTAGTGGACAGCGGTGGCCCCAGCCCCCGCCGCCTGAGTGTCGGCCTGGACAAAGACCGGCTGGCCATGCTGCTGGCCGTGCTGCACCGCCATGCCGGTGTGGCTTGTATGGATCAAGACGTTTTCATCAACGCCGTGGGCGGCGTGCGCATTGGCGAACCGGCAGCCGATTTGGCGGTGATGCTGTCCATCACCTCCAGCCTGCGCGGCAAACCCTTGCCCAAAGGCTTTATTGCGTTTGGCGAAGTGGGGCTGGCCGGCGAGGTGCGCCCGGCACCGCGCGGGCAGGAGCGGCTGAAGGAAGCCGCCAAGCTGGGCTTCACCGTGGCCGTGGTGCCTAAGGCGAATGCGCCCAAGAAACCCATAGAGGGCATGACCATTCACGCCGTGGACCGGGTGGAAGAGGCGATGAACGTGGTACGCGGCCTCACCTGAAACACCCACAGTGCAATGGGGCCGCCAAGGGCTGCCGTTAAGATAGTCCTCCCATTGGCTGGAGGTCGGACATGAAACTGTTGGGCAACACATCGCTAGGCGCCAAGCTGTGGATGGCCCTCGGGGTCGTCATTCTTCTGCTCGTTTTCACCTTGGCCGTGGCGACTGCGCGAACCAATGCTTTGGTGGAGTTGCAAAACCGGGAGACGACCCAGTACGTGGCCAAGCTGTCTCAGATGGCGCGATGGGTGGCCTTGGCGCACACCAATTTGGCGCGCCTGACGGCCGGGCTGTCCAGCCCTGACCCGACCCTGACGGTTCTGTTCAAGGACGCCATGGTGGCTGATATGACGGAAATCGCCGCCATCCAGAAGGCCGTTGGGGACATGCCGATGGAGCCAGCGTCCAAGGCCTTGGTGGCGCAAATCGACGCCGATAGAACCGCCATGGTGGCGATGCTCACCAAGGTGCGCGATGCCCAAGCCGCAGGCGACCAGGCGGCTATTGACCAAGCCATGCAAAACCAGTTTGTGCCTGCGGCGGCCAAGTACGCGGCCAGTCTGGACGCGCTGATGGGTCGCCAGGCCGAGGTGTACGCCGCCTTAAAGGCCGACTTCCTGATGCTGCGGGACGGTAACGCGGGCTTTGCTCGCATCGTGGTGGGCGCACTGATCGCCGTGTTGATCTTGGGGACTTTCTTCCTGATCCGGCAAATTCGCAAGCCGCTGCAAGACGCCATTGCTGTGGCCCAAACTATCGCCGGAGGAGACCTCAGCGGCAAAATTGCGGTGGACCGGGGCGATGAATTTGGCGAGATGATGCGGGCGATTGCCCATATGCGCGACCAGTTGGTGCGCCTGGTGGCCGATGTGCGGCAGGGTACCGACGGCATGGCCGTGGCCAGTGAAGAAATTGCCACAGGCAACAACGATCTCTCAGTGCGTACCGAGCAAACGGCGTCCAACCTGCAACAAACGGCGTCCAGCATGGCGCAACTCACCGCCACGGTGAAGCAGTCGGCAGACTCGGCCCGCCAGGCCAATCAACTGGCCGCATCGGCGGCGCAGGTGGCGCAGCGTGGCGGCCAAGTCGTGAGCCAGGTGGTCACCACCATGGACGACATCAACGCCAGCTCGCGCAAGATTGCCGACATCATCAGCGTGATTGACGGCATTGCCTTTCAGACCAATATCTTGGCGCTGAACGCCGCAGTGGAAGCCGCCCGCGCCGGAGAGCAAGGCCGCGGCTTTGCGGTGGTGGCGTCCGAGGTGCGCTCCTTGGCCGGGCGCAGCGCCGAAGCGGCCAAGGAAATCAAGTTGCTGATCAACACCAGTGTGCAAAAGGTGGATGGCGGGGCGACCCTGGTGGCGCAGGCCGGTCAAACCATGACGGAAATTGTGGGCTCAGTGCAGCGTGTGACTGACATCATGGGCGAAATCACCACGGCCGCCTCTGAACAGTCCGATGGCATCGCCCAGGTCAATGGCGCGATTGGCCAGCTGGACCAGATGACCCAGCAAAACGCCGCTTTGGTGGAGCAGTCTGCTGCTGCTGCCAGCAGCATGAAGGACCAAGCCCAGCGGCTGGCCCAGGTGGTGGCCTCGTTCAAGCTTGACGGCAGCAATGTGGTGAGCCGGGTTGCCGCGTCACCCGCGATGGCGCCTGCGCCGCGTCGCGCCAGTCCCCCGTACATGGCGACCCCCAAGTCGCTTCCGACCAGCGCCAAGGCGCTCGTCCCCAAGCCTGCTGCCCTCAAAGCCCCAGCGCCCAAAGCACTGGCGAAGCCAACAGCCGGCTTGCCCCGTCCCACACCCCCCGCAGCGCGCAAGCCCGCGCCGGCGGGGGGGGACGACGACTGGGAAACCTTCTAAAACACGGCGGTGTCCGCCCACCGGGGGGGCTGTGGTCCGCCGGCGCTTGTGCGCCGTAAAATCGGAGGTTTGCACAATTCGCAGCCCCCACTTCACAAGGACAACCCCTGATGAGCGCACTCCCTCCCTCCATGTCTGATCGCGACGGAAAAATCTGGATGGATGGCCAGATGGTGGACTGGCGCGACGCAAAAATTCACGTACTGACGCACACCCTGCACTACGGTTGCGGTGCCTTTGAAGGCGTGCGCGCGTACAACACGGTGAACGGCCCAGCCATCTTCCGCCTGCAGGAGCACACCGAGCGCCTGTTCAACAGCGCCAAGATCCTGCGCATGAAGATCCCCTTCACGCAGGAGCAGGTGAACGAAGCCCAGTGCGCCGTCATTCGCGAAAACAAGTTGGAGTCCGGCTACCTGCGCCCCCTGACTTGGGTGGGTGACAAAAAGCTCGGCGTCTCGCCCAAGGGCAACACCATTCACCTGATGGTCGCCGCTTGGCCTTGGGGGGCTTATTTGGGCGAAGAGGGCATGAAGCGTGGCATCCGCGTCAAGATCTCCAGCTACACCCGCCACCACGTCAACATCACCATGACCCAGGCCAAGGCGGTGAGCAACTACACCAACTCCATCCTGGCCAATATGGAAGCCACCGACGATGGCTATGACGAAGCCATGCTGTTGGACGCCAATGGTTTTGTGTCCGAAGGCGCGGGCGAGAACCTGTTTGTTGTGAAAAACGGCGTGGTCTACACCCCCGACTTGTCGGCCGGTGCGCTCAACGGCATCACCCGCAACACGGTGTTTCATATTTGCAAAGACTTGGGGCTGGAAGTGGTGCAGAAGCGCATCACCCGCGACGAGGTCTACATTGCTGATGAGGCCTTCTTTACCGGCACCGCCGCCGAAGTGACGCCGATCCGCGAGCTTGACCGCATTGAGCTGGGCAAGGGCGACTACGCTGGCACCCGCGGCCCGATCACCGAGAAAATCCAAACTGCCTTCTTTGACATCGTCAACGGCCGCAATCCGAAGTACGCCCACTGGCTCACGAAAGTCTGACCATGTCCAAAACACAAACTGCGGTTGAACTGCTTGCCAAAGACCTGAACCACCAAGGTGGCGTGTTCTGCCCCAGCCCTGCGGCGGGCATGCAAACTTGGAACACCCACCCCAAGGTGTATTTGGATGTCGCCCACACGGGTTCGGCCAAGTGCCCCTATTGCGGCACTGAATACAAACTAAAGGCTGGCGAGCACTTCGCGGGTGGTCACTAAGTCCCTGATCATCGCTCCCCAATGGATTGGGGACGCGGTGATGACCGAGCCACTGCTGCGCCGGCTGGCCGCGCGCGGTGAGCAGGTCACCGTCGGGGCGCTGCCATGGGTGGCACCGGTGTACCGGGCTATGCCGCAGGTGGCGGAGGTCGTTGAGTTCCCCTTTGCCCACGGTGGTTTGCAGTGGGCGGGTCGGCGCGCGCTGGCCAAGACGTTGCGGGGCCGCTTTGACGTCGCCTATGTGTGCCCCAACTCCCTCAAAAGCGCATTGATCCCTTGGTGGGCCGGTATTGCCCAGCGCATGGGCTACCAAGGCGAGGCGCGCTGGGGCTTACTGAACCAGCGCTTGCCCAACCCACCCAAGGGGCAGCGCCCGCCCATGGTGCCGTTCTATTCGGCGCTGGCCGATGTGGGGCAAGCGGGGCGTGCAGGAAGCGCCCATGGCGTGATCAGTGTGCAAGCAGCGGGCGAGGCGGTGGCGGACTACCCGCAGTTGCACCTCGCTCCCCACGCTGCGGCTGACGCCCTGCAAGCCCAAAATCTGGCCGCCCAGGCGTTTTATGTGTTGGCGCCCGGTGCCGAGTACGGCCCGGCCAAACGCTGGCCCACCGCCCACTTTGCGGCCTTGGCGCAACAGTTGGCGCTACCGGTACTGCTCTTGGGTTCTGGAAAAGACGCCGAGGTGTGCGCCGAGATTGCGGCAACGGTCAACGCCATCCGTCCCGGACATTGCCGCGACCTGGCTGGTAAAACAACGCTGGACCAGGCCATCGCACTGATTGCGTCGGCGCGCGCCATGGTCAGCAATGACTCCGGCCTGATGCACGTTGCCGCCGCCTTTGCCGTGCCGCAGGTGGCCGTATTTGGCTCCAGCAGCCCCTTGCACACGCCGCCTTTGAACGACCTGGCCACCGTGCTGTGGCTCAAGAATGACGCTAGTTATCAGCCGCCGCTGGACTGCGCGCCTTGCTATGCGCGTGTCTGCCCGCTGGGCCATACCCGCTGCCTGAACGATATTGGCCCTGAGAAAGTGCTATCGTATTTGTAGCTGCTTGCGCAGACACAACAAGGGCTAAGAGCCAATTTGGTCCAAAAAAAAGCCACCCGGAGGTGGCTTTGTAAAGTCCCCGAAGGGACGTCGTTGGAACCGTTTGAAGGAAACCTATTGGTTGGTTTCGCTTCGATCCTTGTGAACTGTGACAGCAGCTGGGATGAATTTTCACGCCGCCGCGCAGAAAGCGGTATCCCCCATTCGGGTGAATTTGCAGGTTTTTTTGAAAATAAATGCAACTTTTTCGGCAATTGCGGCCGTCGCAAGCCCAGATCAGGCCGAAATGCGTTCAGCGGGCAGCCGAATTTCGAAACAAGCGCCGCCGCCTTCACGGTTGCGGCAGCGCACGGTGCCACCGTGCCGTTGGGTGATGGAGCGCACCAGTGCCAAGCCCAAGCCGACCCCACCTTCGCGCTCGGATGCGCCGGGCAGGCGGTAAAAGGGCTCAAAAATCCGACCTTGCAAGGCCTCGGGCACTCCAGGGCCATGGTCCAGCACCTGCAACACGGCCCAATCGCCGTCTTGGCGCAAGACCAGGCTTACGCCGCCTTCCTCGCCTTTTGTGCCGTCTTTACCACCATAGCGGCGGGCATTCTCCAGCAAATTGCGCACTGCGCGGCGTAACAACTTGGCAATGCCAGGCACCGCGAGGCTGCTGGTCTGGGTGTCGAGTTGGGCCTGGGTGCGGGCGCACTCTTCGGCCGCCAGGCCAACCAGGTCCACCGACTCCACCGTGCCCATGTCCGCCTCTTTGGCGTCAAGCCGGCTGGCCAGCAAGATTTCTTCGATCAATTGGTCCAGCTCGCCAATGTTGCGGGCAATTTCCTGTTTGAACGCGGGGCTGGGGCTGCTGCCCATCAGCTCCATGCCCATGCGGATGCGGGCCAGCGGCGAGCGCAATTCGTGAGAGGCGTTGGCTAACAGCGATTTTTGCGACGCCAGCAAGCTTTCGTGCGACTGCACCAGCGTTTGTACGCGCTGGGCCGCGTGGTTGAAGCGCTCCGCGAGAAAACCCACCTCGTCGTCACCGTCTAGCGGTACCCGGGTGCTGAGGTCGCCCTCACCCCATCGCTCGACGCCGTGTTGCAGGGTTTCGAGCCGCCGCGTCAGGCGCCGGATGATGGGGTAGGTGCCCAGCGCCACTGCCACCGCCACCAAGCCCAGTGTCCAGAAAAAGCCAAAAGGAGCCTTCATGCTGGACGACGGTGGGCGCGGCAGGTGCATAAGAACCACCTGCCCGTCTTGCATGGTGACCAAAAATTCAGGGCCACGGCCAAAACGGCCAGGCATGTCGTCGTCGCGCGGGGCGTCCGCGTCGGGTGGGCGGCGCGTACGGGCGTAGCCATTGCCAATGATCTCGCCGGACTCATTGCGCACCACCACCTCGCGCAGCGGCGGCTCGGTGGTCTGGCGCCAAGCCCAGCCGACCAGCATGGTGAGCACCGCCACGGCCAGCACCACGGCCAGCCAGATGCGCACGTACAGTTTGTTCAGCACGGGTCTTAGTCTTGTTGGCGGGCGAAGACGTAGCCCACGCCGCGCACCGTCAAGATGCGCTTGGGGTCTTTGGCGTCAGCTTCGATGGCGGCACGAATGCGGCCCATATGCACGTCAATCGAGCGGTCAAAGGCTTCGAGCTCGCGCCCGCGCACAGCTTCCATGATTTGGTCGCGGGTCAGTACGCGCCCGGCGCGCTCCGCCAGAGCCACCAGTAAGTCGAATTGGTAGGAGGTCAGGTCGCAAGCTGCGCCAGCTACAGAGACAGTGCGGGCATCGCGGTCAATCTCCAGACTCCCAAAGCGCAGGACTTTTCCGTTGAGGCTGGTGTTGTCGGCCTTGCGCCGCAAGATGGCGCGAATGCGGGCCAACAGCTCGCGCGGCTCAAAGGGCTTGGGCAGGTAGTCGTCGGCACCCAGCTCCAGGCCAATGATGCGGTCCATGGCATCGCCCTTGGCGGTCAGCATCAGCACCGGTAGGCTGCCCATGGCGCCGGGCAGTGCGCGCAAGCGGCGGCACACTTCCAGGCCGTCGATGTCGGGCAGCATCAGGTCCAAGATCACCAGCTCGGGTGGCGTGGCGGCAGCGTTGTTTCCCAGGTGGGCCAGGCCGCTGAGACCGTCGCCACAATGGCTCACCGAAAAGCCGGACTGTTGCAGATACTCCGCCACCATGGTTGCCAGGCGGGTATCGTCTTCGATCATGAGCAGGTGTTGGGTCATGCTGGAAGTCTATCGCTGGGCTTTACATTGCAGAAGGCTGTACCTTATGCAAAGGGTAAAGTTAGGTAAAAATTGCTATCAAACTAATAGCTATTTGCTGACTATTCATGTGGGGTTTGCCCAATTTCTATGCGCGATGCCACCGCTACCAACAGCAGCACAGGCAGGCCAATCAGGGCCGTGAACGTGAAGAAGCCTGGGTAGCCCAGTGCATCCACCAGTGTGCCGGAATAGCCGCCCAAGGTCTTGGGCAAGAGGGTCATCAGGGAGCTGAAGATGGCGTACTGGGTCGCGGTGAACGACACATTCACCAGGCCCGAGAGCATTGCCACAAAGGCCGCACTGGCAAAGCCCCCGGCCAGATTGTCGGCAGCTACCACGCTGTACATCAACACCACATCCGTCCCGTGGTAGGCCAGCAGCACGAAGCCCAGGTTGGTCAGCGAAGACAGCAACGCCCCCCAGAACAGCGAGCGCATCACACCCAACCGCATGACTAGCATGCCTCCGAAAAAGGAGCCCGCAATACTCAGCACCACGCCGAAGGTCTTCACCGCAAAAGCGATGTCTTCTTTGGAATAGCCCATGTCCTGGTAGAAGACGTTGGAAATCACGCCCAGCACGATGTCCGAGATCCGGTAGGTTCCGATCAAAGCCAGCAGAAGCCAGGCGGTGCGGCGCCCATAGCGGTTGAAGAAATCCTGCGCAGGTCCGACCCAAGTGGTTTGCACAGTGTCGCTGCGTGCCAGGCCCAAGCCCACCAGCGCCCAGGCGGCCAGGGCCGCGGCACCCAGCGCTAGGCTGAGTCGTATCACCTCCTGCAGCAGACCCAGCAGCGGGCCTATCTTGCCCCAGTCCAGCAAGGGGGCGGAATGGGAAAACACGCCCACAAAGGCCAGCACCGCCGCCGCGAACACCAGCATCAGCCGGGCATGGGCTGACCACGGCTCGCTAGGGCTGGGGGCACGATAGGGTTCTCGCATCAGCAGGGTGGTCAGCATCCCCACCACCATGCAGGCCGCCATCACCAGGTAGGCGCTTTTCCAGGCGACGTATAGGTAACTGCCTTTGCTGCTCCCCAGATGCCCCGCCAGCAGCAGCACCCCGGCGCCCGCCAGCACCATCGCGATGCGGTAGCCTGCGATGTAGCTTGAGGACAGCATGCCTTGCAGTTCGGGGCTGGCCACTTCGATGCGGTAGGCGTCGATCGCGATGTCCTGCGTGGCGGCGCTGAACCCCAGTAGGACCGCGAACCAGGCCATCTGCGTCAGGGCCGATACGCCCTGGGACGGGTCGGTCATGGCCATGCCCACGATGGCCAGCATCACCCCGGCCTGCGCCAGCAGCAGGTAGCTGCGGCGCTTGCCCAGCCAGGGCGTGAGGCCCGGCAGGGGCAGGCGGTCTACCAAGGGCGCCCAGACGAACTTGAAGGAGTACCCCAAGGCCGCCCAGCTGAAGTAGGTCACCGCCTTGCGCTCCACGCCAGCCTCGCCCAACCACAGGGACAAGGAGGAGAAGATCAGCAGGATGGGCAGCCCCGCAGAAAAGCCCAGGAGCAAAAGAACCCAAATCCGCCGGTCCAGCCATGCGGCCCAGGGACTGACTGCAGGCGCCGGGGGTGGTGGGGAATGGGCGGGGGAAGAGGTGGGCACAGTCATGCTGGAATAATAGCGGTCTATGGCGGCGAGTCCGCGTGGGACCGCCACCGCAAAAGGAAGGTGCAGGATGGCAAGAGCAGGATGGAGCGTTTGGCGCGGGGTCGTCGCGTTGCTGGCGCTGGGGGCCGTGTCGATCGCAGGGGCAGGCCTAGCCCAGGCACGCGAAGGCGTGGAGGTGGGCGGTAACTCGGCATTCAGTAAGTTGGTGCCCGCTGAGGATGTCGAGGCCGCTGCCGCGAAGGAGTACGCGAAGCTGCTGGATGAGGCGCGTGCCAAGCGCACTTTGGCGGGTGCAGACAGCGCTCAGCTCAGGCGCTTGCGTGCAATTGCCCAGCGCATCATTCCGCTGGCGACGGATTGGAATGACCGGGCCAGCAGTTGGAAGTGGGAGGTCAACTTGTTGGACTCCAAGGAGATCAACGCTTTTTGTATGCCCGGCGGCAAGATCGCCGTCTACAGCGGCCTGTTGCAGGAACTCAAGCTCTCAGATGACGAGGTCGCGATGGTGCTGGGGCACGAGATGGCCCACGCGCTGCGGGAGCATGCGCGCGAGCGCATGGGCAAAAGTGCGGCCACCGGCATCGGGGCGAGCTTGTTGAGCCAGCTGCTGGGGCTGGGCGATGTGGGGCAGACGGTGACGCGCTACGGTGCCGAGCTGTTGACGCTGAAATTCGGCCGCGAAGACGAGAGTGAAGCTGACTTGGTGGGTATGGAGCTAGCTGCCAAAGCCGGATTCAACCCCCGCGCAGGCGTCAGCCTGTGGCAAAAAATGGCCGCTGCGAACAAGGGGGCTCCGCCCGAATGGCTATCGACCCATCCATCCGGCAGCGCACGCATCGCGCAGATCGAAGCCAACTTGCCCCAGGTGCTGCCGATTTATGAACGCGCCCGCAAGGCAAAGCGCTAATGATTTAGCCTTTTGCCCCCCCGCTATCTTTTTACTTAACCGCGTATCCGTATGCCACTTGCCACCCTGTTTTCTACGCCCGTTGCGATGTACGAGCATCCTGACCTGACCGCCATGAATCAAGAAATCACGGCTATCTTGGTGAAGGAGTCAGAGTCGATTCCATCGGTCGCCCGCAGCAATGTGGGCGGCTGGCATTCTGCGTATAACCTGGAAACGCGCCCAGAGGCGTGTTTCCGTAAGTTGGCGGACATGATCGTGGCACGCGCCCAAGAAACAAGTGAGATCGTCGCCAGAACGACGGGCGGTCACTTCCCCAAGGTGAAGGCCACCCCCCACATGTGGGCCATGGTGATGCGCGATGGGCACTACACCAGCCCCCACACCCATTCAGATTCCCATTGGGCGACTGTGTATTACCCTGACGCCGGGGATGCCAATGCCAAAGACCATCCCGGTTCCGGCGTCATTACTTTTGTGGACCCGCGCAGTGGCAATTTCCCCATCCCGGGGCTCAGCATGACGGTGGGTGAATTCGTGGTGAGCCCGCAAACCGGGCAGTTGCTGGTGTTTCCGGGCTGGTTGATGCACTACGTGCACACCTACCGGGGCAGCCGTCCCCGGGTCAGCATTTCGTGCAATGTGACTTACGACTATGTGAAGTAGCCCCGGAGCGCTACCAAGCCCCTAGACTCGGTTGAAGGCTAAGACCAGTCGTACGCCACCGTGATCGGTGCGTGGTCGCTGAACTTCTGGTCTTTGTAGATGGACACGCTGCGCGCGGCAGCTGCCATGGCCGGGGTGGCCAAATGATAATCCAGCCGCCAGCCCACGTTGTTGGCATAGGCTTGGCCCCGGTTGCTCCACCACGTGTAGCAGGCGTCGGTGGTGTTGGGCTCCAACTGGCGGTAAACGTCCACGATGCCGCCTTCTTCCGTGAGCTGGGTCATCCAGGCGCGCTCTTCGGGCGTGAAGCCGCTGTTTTTCTGGTTGCTGCGCCAGTTTTTCAGGTCGGCTTGGCGGTGGGCGATGTTGATGTCGCCGCACAGGATGAAGTCGCGTTGCGCCTTGAGCGCTTGCAGGTGCGGGTACATCGCACCCAAGAACCGGAATTTGGCCGCTTGCCGGTCCTCGCCGGATGAGCCGCTGGGGAAGTACGCGCTGATGATCGAATGCTTGCGGGCGGGCGTGTCAAAGCGCAGTTCCACATAGCGGCCTTCGCCATCAAACTCTCCGCCGTCAAAGCCAACAATGACGTCACTGGGTTCGAGGCGGGTGTAGACGGCAACGCCCGAATAGCCCTTTTTCTCAGCGTAGTGGAAATGGCCCTTCAGGCCGGCCAAGGACTCGAATTTCCCCGCGACGTCGGCTGCTTGGGCCTTGACTTCTTGCACGCAAATACAATCAGGCCGCGCCTGCTCCAGCCACTGCTCCAGCCCCTTGCTAGTAGCCGAGCGGATGCCATTGAGATTGAGACTGGTTAATTTGAACAAGGAAACCCCCATGTCGGACCGCGACCCATTGGCCCTGGAATTTGTGCAGTTTGCAGTGGAATGCGGCGTGTTGCGCTTTGGCGAATTCAAGACCAAGGCAGGCCGCATGAGCCCCTACTTCTTCAACGCCGGCCTGTTCGATGATGGAGCCAAGCTGGGGCGTTTGGCAGAATTTTATGCCCAGCGTCTCCTTGCAAGTGGCATCGAATTCGATATGGTCTTCGGGCCCGCCTACAAGGGCATTCCCTTGGGCGCGGCGGTTGCGATTGAGTTGGCGCGGCGCGGGCGCAATGTGCCCTTTGCCTACAACCGCAAAGAGGCCAAAGACCACGGTGAAGGTGGCACTCTGGTGGGGGCACCGCTGAAGGGGCGGGTGCTGGTGATCGATGATGTGATGTCGGCCGGTACCGCAGCCAAGGAGTCCATCGCCATCATCCAGGCGGCCGGCGCCACCGCCCATGCCGTTTGCATTGCGCTGGACCGGCAAGAAAAAGCGACCGAAAACGGGCAGGATGTGCCCTACAGCGCGGTGCAGTATGTGCAGCGGCAACTGGGGTTGCATGTGGCTGCAATTGCGAAGCTGAGCGATTTGATGCAGTATCTAGAGTCCAGCGGTTCATCGGCTTCGGGAGATGACCACGCGCGCGTGTTGGCCTATCGCCAGCGATACGGTGTTGACGAAAGTATTGAATGAAAGCATTCCAGCGACAGGGCTTGGCAGGAATCATGTGTGCTGTGTTGGGCTTGGGGGCTTGGGCCCAGCAGCCACCGGTCACGGGTGGTGTCTACACCTGTATTGATGCCAAAGGCCGCAAGCTGACGGCCGATCGGCCCATTGCGGAGTGCACAGACCGCGAGCAGAAAATTCTGAACCCCAGCGGCACCGTCAAAGCCAAGGTGGGACCCTCGTTGACGGCCCAGGAAAAAGCCGAACTAGAGCAAAAAGACAAACGGGAGGCGGAGGAGCGGAACCGCACGGCCGAAGAAAAGCGCCGAGACCGCGCCTTGCTCACTAGGTACCCCAACAAAGGGGTGCACGACCAGGAACGTGCCGAAGCGCTGTCGCAGATTGAGGTGGTGGTACGGGCCGCGACCACCCGGCTCAAAGAGCTGGACCGCCAGCGCGCCCTGATTGACGAGGAGATGGAGTTCTACAAAAAAGACCCCAGCAAGGCCCCCGTCTATCTGCGACGCCAGCAGGAAGAAAATACCCAGAGTCAGTCAGTGCAGCGGCGCTTCATCGCGGAACAAGAGGGCGAGTCTCGCCGCGTTAATGCCCGGTTCGACGATGAATTAGGGCGACTCAAAGCCTTGTGGGCCATGATGGCGCCTGCTCCCAAATAGCAAAAGGCCTCGGATGAGGCCTTTTTTTGTGTCGGGGCGCTAGCCCAACTTACTGCGCAGCAGTTCGTTGACTTGTTGCGGGTTGGCTTTGCCGGCGCTGGCCTTCATGATTTGACCGACCAAGGCGTTCAATGCCTTCTCATTACCCGCTTTGAACTCGGCCACGTTCTTTTCGTTTTTATCGATGACCTGCTGCACGATGGCGTCTAACGCGCCGGTGTCGTTCATTTGCTTGAGGCCTTTGGCGTCGATGATCGCATCCACATCTGTCGCGCCTTCCCATAGCGCGTCGAATACCTGCTTCGCGGCACTGTTGGAAATGGTACTGTCCGCAATCCGCGTCACCAGTGCGGCTAGGGTTTGCGCAGACACAGGGGCGTGTTCGATGGACAGGTCTTGTCCGTTCAAGCGCCGTGCCAGTTCGCCCGTGATCCAGTTGCTGGCCAGCTTGGCCTGTGCGCTGACTTTGGTGGCGGCTTCAAAATAGGTTGCAAGCGCTAGGCTTTGTGTCAGTTGCGTCGCGTCGTACTCGCTTAGACTGTATTCGGCCTGAAAGCGCGCCGCCATATTGCGAGGCAATTCGGCCATTAGCCTTCGTACGTTCTGCACCCATTGCTCCGAAATGCATAGCGGCGGCAGATCGGGGTCGGGGAAGTAGCGGTAGTCCGCCGCATCTTCTTTGGTGCGCATAGCGCGGGTTTCGCCGGTGTCGGGGTTGAACAGCACGGTGGCCTGTTGAATTTCGTTGCCGTCTTCAATCTGTTCGATCTGCCAGCGAATTTCGTAGTCGATGGCCTGTTGCATGAACTTGAAGCTATTCAGGTTTTTTATCTCGCGGCGCGTGCCCAAGGGTTGGCCGGGTTTGCGCACCGACACGTTGGCATCGCAGCGGAAGGAACCTTCTTGCATGTTGCCATCGCAAATGCCGATCCAGGTCACGATCTTGTGCAGCTCTTTGGCGTAGGCCACGGCCTCAGCGCTGGAGCGCATGTCTGGTTCGGTCACGATTTCTAGCAGCGGCGTACCGGCACGGTTCAAGTCAATGCCTGACTGGCCTATGAAATCTTCGTGCAGTGATTTGCCAGCGTCCTCTTCCAGGTGGGCACGCATCAAACGCACCGACTTTTTCTCGCTGACCGCGTTGGCGCCTTTTCCAGTGTCCAGGAAAAACTCGACCGAACCGCCTTGCACCACCGGAATTTCAAACTGGCTAATCTGGTAGCCCTTGGGCAGGTCGGGGTAGAAGTAGTTTTTGCGCGCAAAAATGCTGCGCGGCGCAATGTGGGAGCCCACAGCCAAGCCAAACTGAATGGCGCGCTCGACTGCGCCCCTGTTCATCACGGGCAGTGTGCCGGGCAAGGCCAAGTCCACCGCGCAGGCCTGTGTGTTGGGCTCGGCGCCAAACGCGGTAGAGGCGCGGCTAAAGATCTTGCTCGCGGTGGACAACTGGGCGTGCGTCTCGAAGCCGATGATGACTTCATAGCCTTGCACCAGCGGGCCGGTCGGGCGACCTTGTTGTTGCACTTCAAATGGGTTCACGGTCTCGCTCATGTCAGAAGCCCTTCGGCGTGTGGGTGTGCCAGTCGGTGGCTTGCTGGAAGCGGTGCGCGGCATTGAGCAAGCGCGCCTCTTGGCAGTAGTTGCCCAGCAGCTGCATGCCCACGGGCATCTGCGCTTCGCCAAAGCCCACTGGAATACTCATGCCGGGCAGGCCAGCCAAGGAGCCGGACAAAGTGAAGATGTCTGCCAGGTAGTTGGCCACTGGGTCGCTCGCCTTTTCGCCAATCTTCCACGCCACGGTAGGGGCCACCGGGCCCGCGATCACGTCGCACTCCTTGAATGCATTTTGGAAATCGTCAGCGATCATGCGGCGAATTTTTTGTGCTTGCAGGTAATAGGCGTCGTAGTAGCCGTGGGATAGCACATAGGTGCCAATCATGATGCGGCGCTTGACTTCGTCGCCAAAGCCTTGGGCGCGCGTTTTGCGGTACATATCGGCGAGGTCGGTGTAGTCCTTGGCGCGGTGGCCGAACTTCACGCCATCAAAGCGGCTCAGGTTGGAACTGGCTTCGGCCGGCGCGATGATGTAGTAGACGGGAATAGACAGCTCGGTGCGTGGCAGTGTGATGGGCACCAGCTTGGCGCCCAGCGTCTCGTATTGCTTCAGGGCTTCGTCTACGCGAGCGCGTACATCGAGGGCCAGGCCTTCGCCAAAGAACTCTGTGGGCACGCCGATGCGCAAGCCTGCGATCGTGTCATTGAGCTTCAAGGTGAAGTCTTCTGCGGGAACGTCCAACGAGGTGGAGTCCCGATCAAGGTCAGGGCCGCACAGGGCGGACAGCAGCATGGCGCAATCTTCGGCACTGCGGGCCATGGGGCCAGCCTGGTCCAAGCTGGACGCGAAGGCCACCATGCCGTAGCGCGAAGCGCGCCCGTAGGTGGGCTTGATCCCGGTGATGCCACAGAATGCTGCGGGCTGGCGGATCGAGCCGCCGGTGTCGGTGCCGGTAGCGGCAGGCGTGAGCCGTGCGGCAACAGCGGCCGCGCTGCCGCCGGAGGAGCCACCCGGGATGCGGGTGGTATCCCAGGGATTGTGGACTGGCACAACGGCGTCGTGGCCCACGGCCGCAACGGCGGTGTTTTCGTTGCTGGAGCCCATGGCGAATTCGTCGCAGTTGAGCTTGCCCAAGGTGACTGCGCCGGCTTGCGCCAACCGGTTCACGACCGTGGCGTCGAATGGTGAGCGGTAGCCTTGCAACATGCGCGAACCGGCCGTGGTAACGAAGTCTTTCGTGACAAAGATGTCTTTGTGCGCCAGTGGCACGCCTTCCAGTGGCCCCGCGTTGCCGTTGGACAAACGCGCATCCGCTGCACGGGCCTGCGTCAGAGTGACCTCTTCATCGCGGGCGACAAAGGCGCCCAAGGCGTCATGCTGCTGGCTGCGTTGTAAAAAGTGTTGTGCCGTTTCGACCGCGCTGACGTCGCGCTGGCGCAAAGCCTGGACGAGTTGCTGAACCGAGAGGTCGTGCAGGTTGCTGTGAGAAAGTGGGTTGGACATACGCAGCGAATTACTCAATGACTTTGGGAACCAAGAACAGGCCGCGTTCTACGGAGGGTGCACTGACCTGATTGGCGTCGCGCCGGTTGGGTTCGCTCACCACATCGTCGCGCAGACGCAGGGTGATGTCCTGGATGGTGGCCACGGGGTGAGCCAGCGGTTCGATGCCCGAAGTATCCACAGCCCGCATGGCTTCGACGACGCCAAAAAAACCATTGAGTTGGGTGAGCATGCGCTCACTTTCAAAATCTTGCAGCTCAAGCCGCGCCAGATTGGCGATGCGAGCAATGTCGGCAGATGTCAGGGACATGGAAGTAGAAGAGTTGAAACCAAGGGTAAATCGTGCCGAAACGCGCTTTCCCAAGGAAGTTATTCACAGGCGATAGGGTATTATCCTGCCTTTGGTGCAGAACCCGAAAACACCGGACTTTGACGCCAATCTTACGATTTTGAAACGCTTTTACCTGGCGATGGGGTGCCGAAGCGCTGCCCATGCCTGAGAGGACTTGTAATGTTTGGAGCTTTTCGTCGGTACTTTTCTTCCGACCTGGCCATTGACCTAGGCACCGCCAACACCCTGATTTTTGTGCGCGACAAGGGCATCGTCCTCGACGAGCCGTCGGTAGTTGCCATCCGCCACGAAGGCGGCCCCCAAGGCAAGAAAACCATCCAGGCTGTAGGCCGCGAAGCCAAGGCCATGCTGGGCAAAGTGCCCGGCAATATTGAGGCGATTCGCCCGATGAAGGATGGCGTGATCGCTGACTTCACCGTCACCGAGCAGATGCTCAAGCAGTTCATCAAAATGGTGCATCCGCGCGGCATCTTGAAGCCCAGCCCGCGCATCATCATTTGCGTGCCCTGCGGTTCTACCCAAGTTGAGCGCCGTGCGATTCGTGAGTCCGCTCTGGGCGCGGGTGCCAGCGATGTTTATCTGATTGAAGAACCCATGGCAGCGGCCATCGGTGCCGGTCTGCCGGTATCGGAAGCCAGCGGTTCCATGGTGGTGGACATTGGTGGCGGTACCACTGAGGTGGGCGTGATCTCGCTGGGCGGCATGGTCTACAAGGGCAGTGTCCGCGTCGGTGGTGACAAGTTCGACGAAGCCATCATCAACTACATCCGCCGCAACTACGGCATGTTGATTGGCGAGCCCACGGCCGAAGCCATCAAGAAAAATATTGGTTCCGCCTTCCCGGGCTCTGAAGTGCGCGAAATGGAAGTGCGCGGACGCAATCTGTCTGAAGGCGTGCCACGTAGCTTCACCATCTCTTCCAACGAAATTCTGGAGGCGCTGACGGACCCACTGAACAACATTGTTTCCGCCGTAAAAAACGCGCTGGAGCAAACCCCGCCTGAGTTGGGCGCTGATATTGCCGATCGCGGCATGATGCTCACTGGTGGTGGCGCACTGCTGCGCGACTTGGACCGCCTGTTGGCCGAAGAAACCGGCTTGCCCGTGTTGGTCGCCGAAGACCCGCTGACTTGCGTGGTGCGCGGCTGCGGCATCGCGCTGGAACAGATGGAACGTCTGGGTTCTATTTTTACGAGCGAATAAGCCTCGGGCACGGCGATGCCCTCACCATGCCATTAGGTACGCTAGACCGGGATCCTCCCCCCTTTTTTCGCCAGGGCCATTCGGCCCTGTCCAAGTTGGCCGTCTGCAGCGCTCTGGCGCTGTTCCTCATGGTGGCCGATGCACGCTTCAAAATGATGCAGCCACTACGGGTGGCCTTAGCAACCGCCCTGTACCCTTTGCAGTGGTTGGCTTTGCAGCCGGTATGGTTTGGGGAGACGGCCAGTGCCTACGTGAGCACTGTGGCTTCCGCAGAGTCGGCCCAGGAAGAGGCCCGCAAAAAACTCAGTCTGCAGTCCTTGCGTGCCAACCTGGTGGAGCAACTGGAACTGGAAAACACGCGGCTGCGCAAGTTGCTGGACCTTCCCCCTCGCTTGGGCGCTCCCGCCAAGGCGGCGCAGGTGCTGTATGACGCTGCCGATCCCTACACCCGCAAGGTGATCATCAACAAAGGGCTGTTGCAACAGGTGGCTACCGGCTCGCCCGTACTCGATGAACTTGGTGTGATTGGCCAGGTCACCCGGGTCTATCCGACGTTGAGTGAAGTTACGCTGGTGACCGACCGTGACCATGCGATTCCGGTGCTGAATGCGCGCACGGGTGCGCGTGGGGTGGCCTTTGGCGATACCTCGACCCACGCCGATGCGCTGGAGTTGCGCTACATGGCCGCGAACGCGGATGTGGCCGTCGGTGACTTGCTAACCACCAGCGGGGTCGATGGCGTGTACCCGGCGGGCCTGCCGGTTGCGCGGGTGGAGAAAGTGGAGCGTCGGGTGGACGCAGTGTTTGCCCGCATTTATTGCGTGCCGTTGGGGCTTGTGTCTGGGGCTGTTCATGTGTTGGTGCTGGACCCCTTGACCAGCCAGTTACCGCAGCGTCCAGAATCTGCGGCGCTGCCCGCCACCGCCAAGCCGGAGCTTCGCCGATGATCATGCGCCAAGGCCAGCAGCTGTTGTTGCCGGCCAATCCCCTTTTTATCTGGCTCAGTTTGGGCATGGCCTTGATCGTCAACATGGTCAACAACATGGGGCTGTGGGGGCGCGCTGCTTGGGCCCCGGATGTGTTGGCCGTGGTGCTGGTGTTTTGGACGGTACACCAGCCACTGCGCATTGGTATTGGCGCGGCCTTTGTTTTTGGCTTGTTGATGGACGTGTACCAGGGCGGATTGCTGGGACAGCACGCGCTGGCCTACACGGTACTGAGCTTCTTGGCGATCACCATTCACCGTCGTTTGCTGTGGTTCAGTGTCCCTTCCCAGGCGGCACAAATTTTTCCCTTGTTTGCACTGTCCCACGCCCTGGAGCTGGTACTGCGTTTACTGGCCGGTGGCACGTTTCCCGGCTGGTGGGTGATGTTCGCGCCGGTATGCGAGTCGTTGCTGTGGCCAGTGGCCAGTGTGGTCTTGTTGGCTCCTCAGCGGCGCGCACCGAACCCGGACGCCAATCGGCCACTCTAGGGATGGCATGACGGAACTTCGCAACGTCCAGGCTGACCTAGCCCGCTTTCGCACCCGGGTGTTTGTAGTCAGTGTGGTGGTCGTACTGTGCTTTTGCCTGTTGGCGGCGCGCTTGGTTTATCTGCAGGTGGTGCGTCACGAGGACTTGCGCGCACAGGCGGAGAGCAATCGCACCTCTATCGTCCCTATCGTCCCCACGCGGGGTCTGATCGAAGACCGCAACGGTGTTGTACTGGCCACCAACTATTCGGCCTACACGCTGGAGATCACGCCGTCCAAAACCAACGGCTTGGATGAAACCATTGATGGACTTGCGGGGGTTTTGGAAATCACATCGCGCGACCGGCGCCGTTTCAAGAAGCTGCTTGACGAGTCCAAAAATTTTGAATCGCTGCCGATTCGCACGCGCCTGACCGACACCGAGGTGGCCAAGTTCGCAGCCCAGCGGTTTCGCTTTCCGGGTGTGGAAATCAAGGCGCGGCTGTTTCGCAGCTACCCCTATGGTGAATTGGCCAGCCATGTGATCGGTTACATCGGACGCATCAATCGGGCGGAAAAAGACAAGATAGACGACAGCGACGACCAGGCCAATTACCGAGGCACCGAGTACATCGGCAAGCTCGGTGTGGAGCAGAGCTTTGAAAGCGTGCTGCACGGTACCACCGGGGTCGAGCGTATTGAGACGTCGGCGGGCGGCCGCGCGGTGCGCAAGTTGGCCAGTACGCCCTCGACCCCCGGCAACGTGGTGGTGTTGTCCATCGACATCAAGCTGCAAAAGCTGATTGAAGATATGTTTGGCAGCCGGCGCGGTGCGCTGGTGGCGCTGGACCCCAAGACCGGCCAGGTGCTGGCGTTTGTGAGCAAGCCCACGTTTGACTCCAACCTGTTTGTCGAAGGCATTGACCAGGAAAACTGGCAGATGCTCAACGAGTCCATTGACAAGCCGCTACTCAACCGCGCGCTGCGTGGCACCTACCCGCCGGGTTCTACCTACAAACCCTTTATGGCGCTGGCAGCGCTGGAAACTGGCACCCGCACCCCACAAACCCTGATCAACGACCCCGGCTTCTATATGTTTGGCGGCAACCGCTTTGGCAGCCCGGAGAACGAGAAGGGCGGCATCATGGACATGCGCCGCGCCATTGTGGAGTCCAGCAACGTGTACTTCTATTCGCTGGCCAATGAGCTGGGGGTAGACACCATGCACGACTTCATGGCGCCCTTGGGTTTTGGTCAGTACACCGGCATCGACACCCAGGGCGAGGTGCGCGGCATCTTGCCCAGTCAGGCTTGGAAGAAGCGCTACTACAAACGCCCCGAACACCAAAAATGGTACGCCGGCGAAACCATCTCATTGGGGATTGGCCAAGGTTACAACAGCTTCACTATGTTGCAGCTGGCCCAGGCCATGGCCACCGTGGCCAACAAAGGGGTGCGCAACAAGCCCCAGTTGGTGATTGCTACGCAAGACGCTTCAACCCGCATCTCGGAACCGGTTTTGCCCCAACCAGCGGTAGATTTGGGCTTCAAGCCTGAAAACCTCAAAGTGGTGTTGGACGCCATGGTGGGTGTTACGCAGCAAGGCACCTCCAGCCGGGTCTTTGCCGGCGCGGGTTACCTCAGCGGCGGCAAAACGGGGACGGCCCAGGCCGTGACCCAGGCGAAGAATCAGCGCTACAACGCTGCGTCCATGGAGGAACACCAACGCGACCACGCCCTCTACGTCGCCTTTGCACCGGCCGAAGACCCACGCATTGCCTTGGCGGTGATCGTGGAAAACGCAGGCTTTGGCTCGGCGTCGGCTGCGCCCATTGCACGCCGCGCTTTTGACTACTTGCTGCTGGGCCAGTACCCGAGTGAAGAAGACCTAGCGGCGGTCAGCAAGGGTCAAGCAACCGCCCCCATTGGCAAGCCGCGTGTGGCCAGTGAGCTGCCCTGGCCAGTGCCCCGCTAGTGGCGGGCGTCAAGGTTGTGCCTTGCGGCGTTAGCCGCGTAAAAACGCGTCGTAGCCGGTTTTGCAGATCAGGGCAACCACCACCACGATGAAGACGCTGCGCACAAAGCCGGTTCCATGCTTGAGTGCCAGGTGCGTTCCCGCAAAGCTGCCTGCCAGATTGGCCAATGCCATCACCACGACCAGATGCCACCAGACGTGGCCCTTGAACGTGAACAGCAGCAGCGCGGCGGCGTTGGATGCGGTGTTAAGCAGCTTGGCCCCCGCCGAGGCATTGAGAAAATCGTAGCCCAGAAACCGCACCAGCAGAAACACAAAAAAGCTGCCGGTGCCGGGGCCGAAAAAACCATCGTAAAAACCCACCACCACCGCAATGGAGCATGCCACCAAAATTTCGTGCTGGCCCGCAAAACGCGGCGTGTGGTGGCGGCCCAGTTCTTTCTTGGCCAAGGTGTAGCCCAGCACCAGCACCAGCATGAAAGGCAAGGCCTTGCGCAGGTAGTCGGGTGACATTTGGGTGACCAACCAAGCGCCGCCCAATGCAGCCAGAAAGCAGACCGCAGCGGCGGGAAGCATGGCGCGCCAGGGCAGCTGTACCCGGCGGCTGTACTGGTAGGTGGCCATGGCCGTGCCGCCGATGGCGGCGCCCTTATTGGTACCCAGCAGCGTCGCGGGGTGGGCGTTGGGAAATGTGGCAAACAGTGCCGGTGTCAAGACCAGTCCCCCGCCGCCCACGATGGCGTCAATAAAACCGGCCAGTAGCGACGCTAGCGAGACAACAAGCATTTCCATGGGCGAATTGTCGCATCGGAGGGGCGTCGTAGCTTGCTATCAAATAGGAAGCTGCTTGCGCAATAGTGGCAAGGGCCAGGGGCCGATTTGGCATAAAAAAAGCACCGGATTAGCGGTGCTTTTGTAAAACTGCATCGTAGCGTGCAGGGTTTGTTGTTCGTTTTTAGCCGTCTCCTCGGCGTCGTTTCAAGCTTGGCCTTGGCGTGAGCCTCTAGCCTCGCAGTTGCTATCTGGTTCTGCGTTGTGTGCGACTGTAGCGGTGTTAGGTGCGTGGCGGCATCGGGACAAACCCTTCATTGCCGCACGCGGGCATCCTCCGCAATCCATTGCGCCGCCCGCTCCGAAATCATCAAGGTCGGTGAATTCGTATTGCCACTGGTGATCAGCGGCATCACCCCCGCATCCACCACGCGCAGTCCCGCCACACCGCGCACTTGCAAGCGTGCATTGACCACCGCCATCGGGTCCACGTCTGCGCCCTGCGTGCGCCCCATTTTGGTCGTGCCCACCGGGTGAAAGATGGTGGTGGCGATATCCCCCGCCAATTGGGCCAGTTCTGCGTCCGTCTCAAACTGCGCACCCGGCTTGTATTCCTCGGGCTGGTACTTCTTCAACGCCGGTTGCGCCACGATGTTGCGGGTTACGCGCAAGGAGTCCGCCGCAATTTTGCGGTCTTCATCGGTGCTCAGGTAGTTGGGCGCAATCGCTGGTGCGTCGGCAAACTGCGGAGACTTAATCTGCACCGTGCCCCGACTGGTCGGGTTCAGGTTGCAGACACTGGCGGTGAACGCGTTGAAACTGTGCAGTGGCTGGCCAAAGGCATCCAGACTCAGCGGTTGCACATGGAACTCCAGATTGGGGTGGGCTTGGCCGGGGTCGCTGCGGGTAAAGGCGCCCAACTGACTGGGTGCCATGCTCATGGGCCCGCTGCGGGTGAGCGCGTACTCCAGCCCGATCTTGGCCTTCCCCCACAGGCTATTGGCCTGGGTGTTGAGGGTGGTGGCGTTGTTGACTTTGAAAACAGCCCGGATTTGCAAATGGTCCTGCAGGTTGGCGCCGATGCCGGGCAGGTCTTGCACCACTGGAATGCCTTTGGACTGCAGCAGCGCTGCCGGCCCCAAGCCCGAAAGCTGCAGCAACTGAGGCGAACCAATCGCCCCGGCGCACAGCAGCACTTCCGCCGTCGCCGTGGCCCGTACCATCTCACTGCCATTCCACACTTGGACCCCGGTGCACTTCAGCCCCTGCTCGGGTGAGGACTCCAGCAGCAGCTTGGCCACCTGCGACTGCGTCCACAGCGTGAAATTGGGTCGCCCCAAGCAAGTCGGGCGCAAGAACGCCTTGGCGGTGTTCCAGCGCCAGCCGCTCTTCTGGTTCACCTCAAAGTAGCCCACACCTTCGTTGTCACCCCGGTTGAAGTCCTCGGTGGGCGCAATACCCGCTTGAGCCGCCGCCTGGGCAAAGGCATCCAGCACATCCCAGCGCAAGCGCTGCTTCTCCACCCGCCATTCACCACCGCTGCCATGCAGTGGTGTTGTGCCCCGGTGGTGGTCCTCATGGCGCATGAAGTACGGCAGGCTGTGCTCCCAGCGCCAAGCGGGGTCACCCAGCAAATCCGCCCACTGGTTGTAGTCACGCGCTTGGCCGCGCATGTAGATCATGCCGTTGATGCTGCTGCAGCCGCCCAGGGTCTTGCCGCGCGGGTAGCGCAGGGTGCGGCCATTCAACCCGGCGTCGGGCTCGGTGTTGTACAGCCAGTCGGTGCGCGGGTTGCCAATGCAGTAGAGGTAGCCCACGGGGATGTGAATCCAGTGGTAGTCGTCTTTGCGGCCGGCTTCGATGAGCAGGACGCGCTTGGAGGGGTCAGCTGAAAGGCGGTTGGCCAGCAGGCAGCCTGCGGTGCCGGCGCCGACGATGATGTAGTCGAACGAAGTGTCCATGCTCATGGCGATGCCCTTACTGGCCGGTCCACTGCGGCGGCCGTTTCTCCTGAAACGCCTTTTGGCCTTCGCGCGCATCATCGGTGAGCGTCAGCAGGGCAATCTGGCTTTCGGTGAAGGCCATGGATTCTTCAAACCCCATGGTCTCGACGGTCTTCATGGTGTAGAGCCCGCGCCGAATCGCTGCGGGCGATTTGTTCAGGATGCGGTCCAGCAACCATTGCAGTTTTTCATCGACATCGTCGGCTACGTGGTTCACCAGCCCATATTGCAAAGCCTGCGCGCTGTCCAGCGGTTCGCCGGTAATACACATCTCGGTCAAGACGCGGCGTGGCACCAGGTGCTGCAGCACCGTGAGCACCTGTGCCGGAAATACACCGATCTTGACTTCGGGCAGACCAAACACCGCATGCGACGACGCCACGGCCATGTCGCACATGGCCAGCAGGCCCATGCCACCGGCTAGGCAGTAGCCATTGACCCGCGCAATCAGCGGAATGTGGCTGGCCCGCGCGGCCCGTAGTAGCTGCGCTAAATGGGCATGCGGCTCGGAGTAGTCGGCGGTGAACACCTTGGAGGCTTGCAAATCGGCCCCTGCGCAAAACGCTTTCTCGCCAGCCCCAGTGATCACGATGGCGCGAACGTCGCGCTGGCCTTGGGCCGCGCGCAGGGCCTGGGCCATACCGGCGATCACGCCGTGGCTCATGGCGTTGCGCTTGGCTTCGCGGGCGATGGTGAGCCACAGCACGTTGCCGCGCTGGTCTACCTGCAGCTCGTCAATGCTGGGCGCGTCGGCGTTGCGTGTGTTGTCGGAAAGGGGGTTCATGGTGGTCGGTCTCCTCATCGTCATTTTGCGGGCCCGGCGGGCTGCGCCAACTGCGGGTATGGCATTGTGCAGCGGGTACCATGCAGGCCGTGGTCACCAACACATCAGCCCCTGCGCGCCCCGCACCCCAAGCACTCTCTGCGCCTGCGGGCCTCACTGTGCGCCAGGGCAGCAGCGCGCCCGTGGTCGAGGCGAGCGGGCGCTGGGTGGCAGACCAGTTGGCGGTACCCACTGTGTGGCAAGGCTTGCAACGCAGTCTGCAGACCCTGCCTCGGCATGTTGCGCCGCAGTGGGACTTGCGTGGCCTGGAGCGCCTAGACCATACCGGCGCCCAGTATTTGTGGTCAATTTGGGGTGAGCGCTGGCCCGATGCGCTGGAAACGCTCCCCGAGCAACGCGCCTTGCTAGAACGCGTCGCGCGGTTCAGCGTAGCAGCGCCGCCGCAACCGGGTCGCGGGTGGTACGGCGCCTACTTGCGGCTGGGGAAGGCTGTCATGGCGGTCGGCGAGCATGCGCGCGCTGCCTTGCGCCTGTTAGGGCAGTTGGCGCTGGACACGGGGCGTTTGCTGCGCCATCCGGCACGGGCACCATGGCGCGATATTTCGGGCCACCTGTACCGTATTGGCGCTAACGCTTTGCCAATTACCGCCTTGGTGGGCTTTCTGATTGGTGTGGTGCTGGCGTACTTGATGTCCCAGCAGCTGCGCCAGTTTGGCGCAGACATTTTTATCGTCAACATCTTGGGCATTGCACTGGTGCGTGAGCTGGGGCCGGTGTTGGCGGCCATTTTGATTGCCGGGCGCTCTGGCTCGGCCATTACGGCGCAGATTGGCGTGATGCGGGTGACCGAAGAGCTGGACGCCATGCGCGTGATGGGCATTGCCAGAGGTTTTCGCTTGGTGCTGCCGCGCGTGATTGCCATGGCGATCGCCATGCCTCTGCTGTCAGTGTGGACCACGATGGCGGCGCTCTTGGGCGGCATCTTGGCGGCAGACTTGGCGATGGGTTTGTCGCCGGGGTATTTTTTCAGTGCGCTGCCCAAAACGGTGGACATTGCCAATCTCTGGCTGGCGGTGGCCAAAAGCGCGGCGTTTGGTGTGTTGATTGCGCTGATTGCCTGCCACTACGGCTTGCGGGTGAAACCCAATACCCAGAGCCTGGGGCAGGGCACTACGGCCTCGGTGGTCACCTCGATTACGGCGGTTATCTTGGTAGATGCGCTGTTTGCCGTGCTCTTCAAAGGGGTGGGCGTATGAGTGCGCCCTGCGTGGTCCGCATTGACGGCTTGCGCTCGGAGTTCCGCACGGCGGGGGTGCCAGCGGTCATCCACGACAACCTGAATTTGCAGGTAGAGCAGGGCGAGATGCTGTCCATCGTGGGTGGCTCGGGCAGTGGCAAGACGGTGCTGCTGCGCCAAATATTGGGCTTGGAAACTCCGGCCCGGGGCCAAGTGCAGGTCTTGGGCCAGCCTGCCGCCGAGCTGGGCCGCCCCGGTGCGGCCAGCCGGGTTGGCATGTTGTTCCAGCACGGGGCGCTGTTTTCATCCTTCACCGTGCTGGAAAACATTGCCTTTCCACTGCGCGAGCTGGGGACCTTGCCCTCTAAGCTGGTGCAGGATGTCGCACTGTTGCGCTTGCAAATGGTGGGGCTGGAGGCACACCATGCCCACAAGATGCCGGCCGATTTGTCGGGTGGCATGGTCAAGCGCGTGGCGTTGGCGCGGGCGCTGGTGATGGATCCGCCGCTGTTGTTGTTGGACGAGCCCACGGCGGGCCTAGACCCGGACAGTGCCGATAGTTTTTGCGAGTTGCTGCAAAGCCTGCACCGCGAGCTGGAGCTGACCGTGGTGATGGTGACGCACGACTTGGATACGATTTTTGAACTGAGCACCCGGGTGGCGGTGGTGGCGGACAAGCGCGTGATCATCCACGCGCCGCCGGCTGAGGTGATGGTGCTGGACCACCCCTTTGTGCGCGATTTTTTTCAAGGTGGACGGGGACGACGTGCCCAAGCCCTGTTGCAGTCACCCCCGCAAGCCGTGTAGAAAGACAAACTTATGGAAAACAAATCCCATGCGCTCGCGGCCGGTGCCTTTGTGCTGGTCATTGCCGTCTTGTTGGTAGCGATGGCGGCCTGGCTGGCGCGCGACACCACCGAGCGGCGGCAGTTCGAGATTTCCAGCCCAGAAGGGGTGACGGGCCTGCAACCCCAGGCCAGCGTGCGCTACAAGGGCGTACTGGTGGGCCGGGTGACCGATGTGTCGCTGGACACGGTAAAGCCGGGCAATGTACTGCTGCTAATTGCCGTCAACGAACGCGCCCCCGTAACCCGTTCTACCTTCGCCACGCTGGGATTTCAAGGCGTCACCGGGCTGGCCTTTGTGCAACTGGACGATAAGGGTGAAGACCCCACACCACTGACCGGCACGGGCAGTGCGCTGCCGCGCATTCCCATGCGCCCCAGCTTGGTGTCGCGCCTGACTGACCAGGGGGGCAACTTGCTCACGCAGCTGGAATCTGCCAGCGTGCGCGTCAACAGCCTGATTGCAGATGAGAACCAAAAAGCGCTGATGCAAACCATTGCCCAGCTGGGCCAAACCGCCGCCCACGTCGGCACCCTGGCGCAGCGTGCCGACCAGGTGCTGGCCAGCACCGCCGAACAAACCCGGATGACACTGCAAAGCATGCGCGAAACTTCGGAGCGTCTGGGCGAGAGTGGGACGACTGTGCGCAACTCGGCGGCCGAATTTCAGCGTATGTCGCGCCGCATGAACGAGCCCGGCGGCACACTCGACCAAGTGGCCCAAGGCACCGAAACCTTGGCCGCCACCGCGCGCCAGCTCAACAGCCAGGTGCTGCCGCGCCTGGGCCGCGCCACCGACGACACCGGCCGCGCCGCGCGCCAAGTTGGGCGCGTCGCCGAGTCGGTCGGCAGCAGCCCGCAAACGCTGCTGTGGGGCCGTGCCCAATTGCCTGGCCCGGGTGAGGCGGGCTTTGTCGCGCCACCCCAAGCCGACCCAGCGCGACCGTAATGGCATCTAGGAAGGAGGGGAGGGAGGGAAGGAGAGGGAGAGGGAGGGGGGGGGAGGGGGAGGGAGAAGGGGAGAGAGGGGAGGGGGGGGGGAGGGGGGGGGGGAGAGGGGAGGGAAGGAGAGAAAAGGAGGGGGGGGGAAGAAAAGAGAAAGGAAAGAAAAGGGGGGGGAAGAAAAAGGAGAGGAGAAAAAAAAGAAAGAAAACGAGGGAGGAAAGGGGGATAACAGGAACCGGGCGGACCCGGACTAAGAAAGAATTGCTATGAATAAGAGAGCTGTTTGCGCAATATCCACGGGGGCTAGAGCCCTATCTGGCATCTATTTGTTGCTGGCATTGCTTGGTTGCTCGGGCCTGCCCTCGGCGGCACCTGCCAGCACGGTGTACGACTTTGGGCCGGGCGTGGTGCAACAGGCGCCGACCAATCGCATGGCGCCGTTGCCTACCTTGGCCTTGGGCGAGGTCGTGGCCCCCACCGCACTGGACCATCTGCCGGTGCAGTACCGCTTGGGTTACAGCGATGCCCAGCAGTTGCGCCCTTACTCCCAGGCCCGCTGGAGCATGCCGCCGGCCCAGTTGCTGCGCCAACGCGTGCGCGAGATTTTGGGCGCACGCCGCTCGGTGGTGAACCAGGCCGATGGCTTGGTACTGTCTCCCGACACCTTGGCCTTGCGGCTGGAGTTGGAGGAGTTCAGTCAGTTGTTTGAACAACCCGGCAGCAGTGACGGTGTGGTGCGCTTGCGCGCCACCTTGAGCCAGGCCGCGCCCAAGGGCGAGGCCTTGGTGGCCCAGCGCAGTGTGCTGGTGCGCCGCCCGGCGGCCAGCGCCGACGCGGCGGGCGGCGTTCGCGCTCTCACCGCTGCGGTAGACGCGGCGGTGCAGGAGCTAGACGCGTGGGTCCAGCAGGTGCAACAGGCCCAGGCGGCCCCTCGTTAAGACGGGTTGCTGCGCACGATGGCCGATCTGCTGCAACTGAACTCCCTGCCGCTGTTCCCGCTCAATACGGTGCTCTACCCCGGGGGCAGTTTGCAGTTGCAGATTTTTGAGGTCCGCTACTTGGACCTCATGGGCAAGTGCCACAAGACCGGCGCACCGTTTGGTGTAGTGGCGCTGACCCAGGGCAGCGAGGTACGCAAGCCCGCTGCTGCGGCCCAGCCTACGGGCGACGGTTTTGCCGAAGAGGCCTTTGTGGACATTGGCACGCTCGCCACCATTTCCGAATTCACGTCGCCGCAGCCGGGGCTGATGGTGTTGCGTTGCACGGCAGGCCAGCGCTTTCGGATTGCCCAGCGCAGCCGCCTGAAACACGGACTGTGGGTGGCCGATGTGCAAGAGTTGCCAGCCGACCGCCCCACACCGGTTCCCTCGGACCTGCAACTGGTCTCACAGGCTTTGCAAAATCTGTTGCAGTCGCTGCGCGAACGCGCCCCCGAACAAATACCCCATCTCCCGCTGCCACATGCGTTTGACGACTGCGGTTGGGTCGCGAACCGCTGGTGCGAACTGCTGCAGCTTCCGGCCGAACTCAAGCAAAGCCTGATGCAACTAGATAACCCGCTGCTGCGGCTGGAACTGGTGGATGACTTTCTGAACCGAACGGGCATTAAGGCCTGATCGCTTCTGTGGTTTTGCGCTAGCCGCGCAAGACTGGAAACAGCCGGGTCAGCCCGTCTGACATCACTTCCACCGCCAGCGCCGCCAGAATCAACCCCATCAGGCGGGTCATCACGTTGATGCCAGTCTTGCCCAAAAAGCGCGCAATCGGTTCGGCCAGCGAGAAGCACAGCGCGGTGGCCAAGGCCACGACGACCCCATAGCCCACCAGGGTGCTGAGCTGTAACAGGGTTTGTGCCTTGTCGGCATAAATCACCACGGTCGACATGCTGGCGGGCCCGGTCAGCAGCGGAATGGTCAGTGGTACGACGGCAATGCTGGCGCCCATGGCGGCTTTTTCTGCGCCGTCTTCCAATTCGTGCCCCGTGGTTTTTGCTTCTGCCGGGCGGGAATTGAGCATGTTCAGCGCGCTGGTCAGCAGCAGCATGCCGCCGCCCACCTGGAAGCTGGCCAGCGAAATGCCGAAGAAGCTGAGAATTTGCAGGCCGGCCAAAGCACAAACCGCAATCACCACAAACGCACTGAAAGACGATACCCAAATGGTGCGGCGGCGCTGGGCCAGGCTGAAGTCTTGGGTGTAGTGGATGAAGAATGGCACGATGGCCAGCGGGTTGACGATGGCCAACAGGGTGATCAGCGGTTTGAGGTCCATGGCGTCTTTCCGGGGGTGGCGTGGGCTGGCGGCATGGTACTGCAACCGGTGCGAAAAGGCAGCACATACGACAGTGCAAAAGGCTGTCGACTAAAGTGGCGGATTCACAGGGGACAGAACATGCAGCGCAGCCTTGGACAATTTGGCGGTTGGCTGGTGGGCCTTTTGGGCTTGCTCGGGCAGGCGCTTGCACAAGCCGCCGAGTACAGCGGGCCTTTGTTTGACGCGCACCTGCATTACAACGTGGAGGCGCAAGGCCCCCATCATGTGCCCGACGTACTGGCGCGCATGCAACGCAGTGGTGTGCGCGCCATTGTGGCCAATTCCCGGCCCAACGATGGCACGCAGGTGTTGACCGAGGCCACCGCCCAGACCCGCGCCGCCGGGGTGACGGTGTTGCCGCTGGTGCGCCTGTACCGCAACCGGGCTGACTACACCAGCTGGTTTGAGGACGAAAGCATTCACCAAATGGTGCTGAACGAACTGGCGCGTGGAACGGGCGCTGGGCCCTATCGCGGCATTGGGGAGTTTCACCTGTATGACAGTGCCAATGCCAAGGGCGCAGTCGCCCGCAAGCTGATGGCGTTGGCCGACCAGCGCGGCCTGGTGGTGCTAGCCCATGTGGACGATGTGGCGGTGGACTTGTTGATGGAGGCGACACCCTCCGCGGGCCAAAACACGCGCTTGATCTGGGCGCACACGGGTATTGGCGGGCCGCCCGTCGCGCGGGTTCGTGAGATGCTCAAGCGCTACCCCGGTTTGATGGGGGAGCTGTCTTACCGCCCGGGTCTGACTTGTGCGGGCGCACAAGGACAGGTGCAGCTGTGCCCAGAGTGGCAGGCCCTACTGCAAGAGTTTCCGGACCGCTTTGTGTTGGGGTCAGACACGTGGATCAACCAACGTTGGCAGTACTACGGTGCACAAATGGCGGAGTACCGCGCTTGGCTGGGCGGCTTGCCGGCGCCCGTGGCTTACCAGGTGGCCTGGGGCAATGGAGCGCGCCTGTTCGGCTTGCCTGCGCCGCAGTAAGCGGCGCCCTCGTCGGCGCGCGGCTTAGCGTCCGCCGCTGACGTCTAGGATGGTGCCGGTGGTGTAGCTGGACTGGTCGCCGAGCAGCCAAACGATGGCGGCGGCCACTTCGTCGACCGTGCCCGGGCGCTGCATCGGAACCTGTGCGCTCATTTGCCGAGCGCGATCAGGCTGGCCGCCGCTGGCATGGATGTCGGTGTCGATGATGCCGGGGCGTACCGCATTGACCCGTATGCCTTCGGTTGCGACTTCGCGCGCTAGGCCGATGGTGAGGGTGTCGATGGCGCCTTTGCTGGCTGCGTAGTCCACATACTGACCTGCGCCTCCCAGCCCGGCCGCGACGCTAGAGACATTGACAATATTGCCGCCCGCACCGCCATGGCGTGTGCTCATACGCAGTACGGCTTCGCGGGCGCACACCATGCTGCCCACCACATTGGTGTTGAACATGCGCTGCAGGCGCGCCACCGACATGGCGTCCACCCGGCAGGCCACGTCCACCACCCCGGCGTTGTTCACCAACGCCGTGAGGCGGCCCAGCTTCGCGTCTACCTTGGCGAACATGGCCAGGACTTGGTCTTCCTGGGCCACATCGGCTTGCACGGTGATGGCGGTGCCACCCGCAGCGCGGATTTGGCGGACCACCTCGTCGGCGGCGAGTGAGTTAGTGGTGTAGTTCACGGCTACGGCGTAGCCGGCGCGCGCGGCGGCCAAAGCCGTGGCAGCGCCAATGCCACGGGAGCCGCCGGTAATCAAGACAATGTTCTGCATATCCGAATAGTAGCGCACCGGGTTTTGGAGTATGTTTGCGCCATGCTGACTGCCGACACACTGAGCGCTTACTGGTCAATGCCCATGCTGGAGGCGAACTTCCTGGTGCTGTTGCACTTGGTGGGTGCGCTGGTGCTGGGCCTGATGGTCGGTTATGAGCGCTCGTACCACGGCCGGGCCGCCGGCATGCGCACCTATGGCCTGGTCTGCATGGCCGCTGCTGGGCTCACCGTGATTGGCGGCTACTCCCACTTTTGGTACGGTGGCACCAGTACCACGCTGTTCTCCAACGGCGATTTGTCGCGTGTGATTCAGGGCGTGTTGACCGGTATCGGTTTCCTGTGCGCTGGTGTCATCATGAAGGAGGGTTTTAGCATCAGTGGCCTGACCACGGCGGCGTCGCTGTGGGCCTCGTCGGTGATCGGCATCATGGTCGGTGTCGGTTTTTACGGTGCGGCCATGGCGCTGTCGCTGCTCTGCGCTTTTTGCATGGTGGGCGTGTCCAAGCTGGAGGCCTGGCTACCGTCGCGCCAGGCGGTGGCGATCAGCTTGACCTTTGCGCCCCGGTACAAACCGGAAGAAGCGGCACTGCGCGCCATGGCGTTGAAGCGTGGCTTTGACATTGCTGGAGGCAGTGTGGTGATCGCTTTGCAGAACGAATGCTTTTTTGCAGGCGTGCAGAGTTTCCCCTGCCTGAGCCGGGTGGCTCCTGCGGAGCGTGCAAGTTGACTAGGACTGCGCTCCGCGCTGGGTCGGCAGGGTGAATGACGACGTGGATGCCGTCAGGACAATGTGCGTGGCGCTTTGCGGGCGCCTCAGTTGAACCACCAAGGCAGTCGGTTCCTGACTTTCGAGGACGATGAACCCCTACTGTTGGCGGTACAGCTTGACCAGCCAGCGGGAGTTGTTTTCACGCTCCGGTGTCCGGGTCAGTGGCAAGATCAGTGTGCGGCGCTGGGTGTCGAGCAGGCTCAGCGGCCATTTCCAAGACCAGGACTCCCGATGCGCCCGGCGTGTTGGGGCCAGCTTCCACGGCGGATGGGAGCGCCACCGTGCGGGGGGGCTCAGTACAAGCCGTTTTGGCGCAGTTCGCGGCCCATGCGGTCGAGCCGGGTTTCGGCGGCGCGCAGGTCGCTGCGGGCATCGGCCAAACGCCGGTCCGATTGCGTGAGATCCTCGCGCAGCGCCTTTTTGCGCTCGTCGGTGGTTTTGCTGTTGCGCAGCTCGGTCTGCATGGTGTCCTGCTCACGCTCCAGGCGCGTCAGGGTATTGCGGGCTTCGTACTGGTTGTAGGCGGCCTGGTGGAACATCTTGAAGTGCACGCCGATCGGCGCCGGGCATACGTCGCCGTAGCGCTTGCCCGCCAACCCTTCGCTGAGGGCCACGTCGAGGCGGCAATAGCTTTGCAGGCCCCGGCTGCGGGCGGCGCGGTAGGCATCGGCATCTGGGGTGATGCCGACTTTTGCGCACGATTCGGCGTAGGCGGCACTGCGGTCGCCCCGTCCCGCAGTGCCGTCCTGCTCGCCCCGCTGGCTCCAGTTCGCCGTGTTGCATTCTTCCGGGGTCATGCTTTCGCAAGCGCCTAGAAAAACGGGCAAGAGCACAACAAGCAGGGTCCGGATCGGGGTCATGGCGGTGCTTTCAGACGGTGGTGGCAGAGGGGTGATACCCGACTAGCGTTCGGAGCGCGCCAGATAACGCTTGCGCCAGAAAAACACGGCTAGCACGGCAGCGGTGACGGCCATGCTGCCGATGGCCCACCAGAAGCCGCCTTGCTGGTGCAGCAGGGGGATGAAATCAAAGTTCATGCCGAAGATGCCGGCAATCAGGTTCAGTGGCAGGAAGATGGCAGTCAGCACGGTGAGCGTGCGCATGATGTTGTTGGTGCGGCTGCCTTGCACGCTGAAGTGCATTTGCACCGCCGTCTCGACACTTTGCTCCAGCCGACGCACGTGGTGCACCACACGTTCGATGTGCTCCAGCACGTCGCGGCTGCGTACCTGCAGCAGCTCGCGTTCGCGGGCTTCGGTGGGGCCGCCCGGCTCGGGCCAGGTTTTGATGGCTTCAATCCAGTCCTGCACGCTGGAGCGCTGCTCTTCGCATACATCGTCCAGTTGGTGCAGCGCCATGCGCGCGTCCAGCAGCGAACCCCAGTTGCTGAAGCGGGTGCGCGGGCTCAGCAGCTCGGTTTGCCAGTGGTCTAGTTGCTGGGTCAGTTCTTTGCGCAGGGCCAGGTAGCCGTCCACCATGTGGTTGACGATGCGCAGCATCAGGTCGGCCGGGCTGGTGGGCAGGCGGGCGCCGGCGGCGGTGCGTGATTCGTTGATGGCGGCTTGCAGTAGCTTGGCGGCGTAGGCGTCGCGTACGGCGCAGTCGGTAGGGTGTACGGTGAGCAACACCCGGTCGAACACCGCGAAGCCCACGGGGCTGGTGTCGATGCGCCGCAGGATGGGCGGGCCGCCACGCTTGGGCGCGACATTCAGCGGTTGACCGGGCTGCTCCAGATCGGTGGGGCGGCTGCCCGCGGCCAGGCGGCGGAATACCAGCAGGTCGTACTGCGAGGTGTAGTCGTAGTGCGAAGGCAACTGGTTGTTGATCAGGTCAGAGATATGCAAATCCACCAGTTGCATGCCGCACAGCGTTTGCAGGGCCACCTGGACCTCGGCCTGCGTCACCTCAAACTCACGCCGCGCACAGGCAATCCACACATAACCCTGAGGCCCGGCCGCCCCCCCCGTAGGTTCGGGACAGGTCGGGTGAGCCGCCTTCGGTGACGCCGCTGGTCTGGATATGGAAGATGCGCATGGGTTCGGGGGGTGTGGCTAGGTTTATGAGTGAAATAGGCCTCTAGCCCTTATGGATTGTGCGCGAATAGCTACTGATTTTGTAGCAATCTGGCGGCATCCCGGGCAAAGTAAGTCAGCACACCATCGGCCCCGGCGCGTTTGAAAGCCAGCAGGCTTTCCATCATCACCGCGTCATGGTCCAGCCAGCCGTTTTGGGCGGCGGCCTTGAGCATGGCGTATTCGCCACTCACCTGGTAGGCGAAGGTGGGCACCTTGAATTCATCTTTGACGCGGCGCACCACGTCCAGGTAGGGCATGCCGGGTTTGACCATCACCATGTCGGCACCCTCGGCAATGTCCATGGCCACTTCGCGCAGCGCTTCGTCGGTGTTGGCCGGGTCCATCTGGTAGACCTTCTTGTTGCTTTTGCCCAAATTGCTGGCTGAGCCCACGGCGTCGCGGAACGGGCCGTAGAAGGCGCTGGCGTACTTGGCGCTGTAGGCCATGATGCGGGTGTGGATGAGCGTCTCCGCCTCCAGTGCGGCGCGGATGGCGCCAATGCGGCCATCCATCATGTCGCTGGGCGCGACGATGTCCACGCCAGCGCGTGCCTGTGTGAGGGCTTGCTGCACCAGCACCTCCACGGTTTCGTCGTTGAGGATGTAACCGTTTTCCTCGGGCCGGGTGTCGGGCAGGCCGTCCTGGCCGTGTGTGGTGAAGGGGTCCAGCGCCACGTCGGTCATGACACCCAGGTCGGGAAACTCCTTTTTCAGTGCCCGCACCACGCGCGGCACCAGACCGTCAGGGTTCAGTGCCTCTTTGCCGTCATAGGTCTTGAGCGACTGGTCGACCACCGGGAACAGCGCCATCACGGGAATCCCCAGCGCTACGCATTCTTCGGCCACGGGCAGCAGCAGGTCTAGGCTCAGGCGTTCCACGCCGGGCATGGAGCCAATCGGCACGCGCTGTTGCTGACCATCCACCACGAACACCGGGTAAATCAGGTCGTGCGCGGTGAGGGCGTTTTCGCGCACCAGGTTGCGGGTGAAGCTGTCGCGGCGCAGGCGGCGCGGGCGGCCCATGGGAAAGGGGGCAAAGGTGGTGGAGGGTAGGGACATAGTATTTCTACTATATCCCCCCCGTCGAACCGTGCTTGCGACTTTCACCGCACACGGCTCACATACGACCACTGGCTACACAGCGTCATCGGATTGCATACCCTCAGACCGCTTGTTCAGATTTAAGTCCCCCGTACTGGGGACCGGCTTGATAACCTTCAAACCTAGGGCGTGGACCCGCCTGTGACAGACCGGATGTAACAGCACCCGATTGGAGAGAGCATCACTCCCTCCTAGCTGCCGATAGACGATGTGGTGGTCGTCCATGTTTTCATCAGCTATGTCTATTTCTTGCTCACAGAGAGCGCACTTACCACCTTGGTCGGACCACAGCGCGGCCCTTTGTACGTTCCAGATGGTTTCACCCATCCGTTGCACATGCAGCTTCTCGCCATAGGCGACACAGTCAGGATGGAAGGGGTTGTAATCCCCCTTCACTTTGATATGGCGAACAATTTTCATATCCGCCAAGGAATACAGCGGTAGCGGTATTCTTTCTGCACCCCCGAAGGGGTCGTCTTGTAGGCCGGCAAAACGTTTCTTTGAGCCACACTGTTTCCAGTAATGCTCGTAGACCCATTTCGCCGATTTTCTTGGGTGGGTCCGTAACCCCCAGCGCATAAGACGCCAATAAATCAAGTTATCGACGGTGCTGAAGGTTTTCTTGGCCACCACACCTTTGTGGTATTGAGCCCAGCCTATGAGGACTGGGTTCAGGCGCTGTATCAACGCTTCTACTGGAACCTCAGATAGCGACTCTGCAATGATCTTCTTAACCTTGCCGTAGAACGCTTTCACGTTCTTCTGGTTCGGCTTGATGAGTAGCTTGCCTCCGTATTTGCGGAAGTTCCACCCTAGAAAATCAAATCCCTGATCGATATGCACAATGCGCGTCTTTTCCTCGGACAGCGTTAGGCCCCGCTCGCGCAAGAACTCAACAATCCAAGGTCGGACCACGGTTTCAAGCAGCTCTTTTGAAGCGCCTGTCACCACAAAGTCATCTGCATACCGGACCAAGTGCACCTTACTCTTTGTGGTCTGTTTGAAGCCCAGCTTTAACCGGAGGAATTGCAAGAGCCCCGTTTCCAACCCGTTCAGAGTAATGTTCGCAAGCGTCGGCGAGATGACGCCGCCCTGCGGCGTGCCCTCATCCGTGCGCTGGAGCTGACCCGCGTCGACCACTCCAGATTTCAACCACTTGTGCAGCGTCACTTTGTCCATGTGGACGTGGTTCAGCAGCCAGTTATGGTTAATGTTGTCAAAGAACCCAGAGATATCCGCATCCAACACCCAAGGGGCCGAAGCCTTCTGGGATAGAGCTACGAACAGCTGGCTCCGTGCGTCATGTGTTGATCGCCCTTTCCGAAACCCATACGAGTTCGGATCAGACGAACACTCCACAGCGGGTTCCAGCGCCAGCAGGTGGAGTGCCTGCATCGCTCTGTCTTTCATGGTCGGGATGCCCAATGGCCTTTCCTTCCCGTTTGCCTTTGGGATATAGACCCGCCGTAGGGGGCGAGCCCGATACCCTTTGGTGTTCAGACAACCAATCGCATTCCACTTCTTTGTTGGCGTGTCCCAAAGTACGCGGTCGATGCCACTCGTCCGCTTCCCCTTGTTTTCGGTTACTTTCCTGACAGCTAATGCCTTAGCTTGCCAAGATCGGACAAGGCTTCGTGTGAGTCTTGCGACCCGTCTGAAATCCTTCTCCCGTTCTGCCTGCGCTATGCGCATCTGCGCCTTTCCTACGAACTGCATGACAGCCTTCCAATCAATGGAGTGCCATTCACTTGATTCGTCCGGAGACGCAGCATCGTTGCCGATGTGTTCCATACCATTCTCCAGTTAGGTAAAACCCATTTGAAGAAGGCACTGACCCAGAGGGTCAGATACCCTCTGGGTCATAGTCAAAAGTCGCAACGGCTTTACGCTGTCGCACCCTGAGCAAGTCAGCCAGCTTTCACTGCGGGGCAGGGCCCCTGTGCCGTCCATTACAGACGGCCATTCGCTTTTTGCTCAATCCTCTACCCCCTCCACCATGGCCTTTGATTACTCGCGGGTTGCCAACCCCTTGCGGGGCTGGCGGTGAATGGGGCTTACCTCGTTTCCCTCTGTGCCCATCTGGCTGGCAGGCCAGACGATGGGGTTAGGGACTCTCATCTCCGCCGGAAGTCAAACGGGAACGATGCGAAGTGCATGACATGCGCATCCTGACTTCGTGCCTTTTGGCCGCAGCTCCTCCCTTGCGGGAGAGACAAGCGTTAGCTGCTTGATAGTAACGACGGTTCAAGCGAGAGTTCACATTACATTTCCCGTACCCTATACCTTGGCGACCTTCTCACTTCTTGCTCGTGATATTGGGACCGACTCGCGTCAGCCTTGTGTGCTTGCGCACAGATCGTTTAACCGTAGCTCCGCACCCCCGGATTGCTCCAGACGCACGTACGGTCAAGGTCACGCCGTTCCAGACGTGGTTTTGGTAGAAACAAGACACAGAGAGCGGTACCGCTCTCGTTACTTTGATGTGTAGATGGCAAGTTGTAAAATTTGTAACAACTTGCACTTACAGGTGTAAATGTAGTGTGTATGCAACGTTTTGCAGGCGTGAACCCCCAAAACACACATGAGTCGCCCTTGTGGGGCAACGCTAGTGCAGCCAAATTTATACCATCCAACTGCACCGCTTAGACCCCTTTGAGAGGGGCTTTTGGTGGCTCTCCCAGAGGGAGAACAGTTCAAAGTATGAGTAGATCCGAAGACCTATGAAGCGACATCGAGTCGCACCATGCGCCTATCTTAGGCGAGCTAACGCGCCAAGGCTTCGGGCTCAGACGGATCGAATGCGACCGCAGGCGCGAGGCGCGGCAACACCATGCTGAAGGTAGCGCCCTCGCCTGGGCTGCTGGCCACATGCACAGTACCTCCCAGCGATTTGGTCACCAGGTTGTAGACGATGTTGAGGCCCAAGCCACTGCCGCCCTGGCCCAACTTGGTGGTGAAGAAGGGGTCAAACACCCTGGGCAAGTGCGCCGCAGGAATGCCTGCACCGTTGTCACGCACCATCAAACGCACCGCACCCTCACTCGTCAGACTGGCGCTGACCCGCACTGTGCCGCGCTCCACGCCCTCGAACGCGTGCAGCAGGGCGTTGTTGATGAGGTTGGTCAGCACCTGACCCAAGGGGCCGGGGTAGCTGTCCATCACGATACCGTCAGCTATATCGCTCTCCACCTGGTGGTTGGACTTGCGGATGGTGGGGCCCAAGGTGAGCAATATCTCGCTCACCGTTGCCTGCAGGTCAAAGCTGCGGCGGTTCAGGCTGGTCTGATCCACCGCCACCTGTTTGAAGCTGGACACCAGCTCGGCAGCGTGCTGCAGGCCACGCATCAGAATGCCGGCGCCTTGCCGGGTGTTGCCCACAAACTCCTCCAGGCGGCTGCGCGTGAGCCCTTGGGCCATGCTGTTGGCAAAGGTATTGGCGTGGTCTTGCAGGGTGCTGGCCACGGTCAGGCTATTGCCAATGGGTGTATTGAGTTCGTGCGCAATGCCGGCCACCAGCGAGCCCAAGGCCGACATTTTTTCGGCCCGTACCAGCTCGCTTTGCGCCGCGGTGAGCTGGGCCAGCGTGGTGGACAACTCTTGCGTGCGGTCCTGCACGCGGTGCTCCAGCGTGGCGTTGAGCTGGAGGATGTTTTCTTCGTAGCGGTGTTTGGCAGTGATGTCGTCAAACGCCATGATGAGCACGCGCTCACCGCCCAGTGTCACCATGCGGCCTGACAACTCGCACAACATCTCGGCCCGCGTCACACCGTGCAACATCCAGGCGCGGTAGCCAATCAATTCGCCCTCTTCTTGCAACAGGCGCATGGCTTCATGGCGCTGTGCCACATCCTTCCAGATGCCGGTGCGGATGCCGTTAGTACCCATGGCCACTTCGCGCTCGATGCCAAACACGCGCACCCAGGCACTGTTCACGTCCATGGTCTGGATGTCGTCACCCACCCGCGAGACCGACATGGACACCGGCGAGGCGTCAAAAATGGCCTTGAACTTGGTCTGGCTCACCCGCAAGGCTTCTTCGGTACGGGCCCGCTCGGTCAGCTCTTGCTGCAGGGCCTGGGTCTTATGCTCGCGCTCGGCCATGAGTGCAGCCAGGTCCATGCGCATGGTGTCCAGGGCGTGGGCCAGCTCACCCATCTCGTCTTTGCGCTGGGGCGACAGCGGCAGGGCCAGTTCGCCGCGCGCCAGCCGGCGGGCGTCTTCGCGCAGCTCCAGCAGGGGCTTGAGCACCCGGCGGTTGAACAGCGGCCAAATCACCAAAAACGCCAGCGCCATTTGCAGCACCAGCGCCAGCGCAAAACGCAGCAGGTCTTGGCGCATTTCGCGCTCGATGCGCTGGGAGGTCATTTCCACCGTGAGGCGGCCCACCCGGGTGCCGTTGTAAATGATGTCGCGCTGGTCATTGAGTGTGGCACCGGGAGACAGGTTGTCGTTGTGCTTGCGCACAAACACGTCCTGAAACTCGTCGGTCACCGTCACGCTGACCACATCAGGGTTACGCATCACGGCATCCACCAGCTCGCTGGCCACACCGCGGTCCAGGTTCCACACCGCCACGGCCATGCCGCGCGACAGCACCTCGGCGTACTGGCGCATCGGCGCCTCCACGCGCAGGGCCACTTCGGTCTGGAGCTTGGCCGTGACCTGGAAATAAGCCAAAAACAGCGCGGGCAACAAAATGCCCAGCGCCACGCCCAGCATCAGCGTCTGGCGCAAGGACAGGACGGGGAAACGCGCTGCAAAACCGGCTGGCTGGGGCAAAACTGCTCACTCCCTGGTGATGAAAGCTGTGGTGGTCTGGGCAAAGTATCAACGCCCACCTTGGGACAGGTCAAGCAAAAGGCATGCGCAATGCCCCCACTATGATGCGCGCATGTCTTCCCCGCGCCCCCGCAACGCCACTGGCGACTCCTTTTTTGCCTGGGAGGGTGACACACTGATCGTCAACATCCTGGGCAAACCGGCCGCCAGCAAAGACGCCATTGGCAAACCCAAGGGCACCCAGCTCAAGGTGAGCGTGACCGCTGCGCCGCAGAACGGCAAAGCCACCGACCACATGGTGCGCTTTTTAGCACCCTTGTTTGGCGTGGCGGTGACAGACATCACCGTGGTCTTTGGCCAGGAAAATGTGAACAAGCAGCTGCGCATCCGTGCGCCCCGCAAACTGCCCGCTGTATTTACCGCCACAGCCCCGCCTCCGTGAGGCACCTCCGGAACTATTGGACGCGCCGCAGCTCCCACCCCGCAATGACCTCGTTTTCTTTCCGAATCCTGCGCTCGGCTTTCTGGCGCACCCCAATTGCTCTCGTTTTTATAGCTGCTTGCGCAATATCTACGGGCACCAGAGCCCAATTTGATACTAAAACCGGGGCGGCCACGGCGGTGGTGCAAACCGAGCAGGTGCGTGCCGAGCTGCTGGCCTACGCGCCCCAGGGCGTGGCGCCGGGCGCGCAGGTATGGCTGGGTCTGCAGCTGCAGCACCAGCCCCAGTGGCATACCTATTGGAAGAACCCCGGCGACTCCGGCCTGCCCACCACGCTGGCCTGGACCCTGCCCGCCGGCGTGACCGCAGGCGAGATTGCCTGGCCCACGCCGCACAAAATTGCGATTGGCAGCCTGGCCAACCTGGGTTTTGAAGGCACGGTGCTGCTGCCAGTGCCCCTGACCATTGCGCCCGACTTCCGCCCCAGCGGCCTGGCGCAGGACCTGGAGTTGCGTGTCTCGGCCAGCTGGCTGGTGTGCCGCCAAGAATGTATTCCGCAAGACGGTGAATTTGCGCTGCGCCTGCCCCTGCGTGGCTCCACCGCGCTGCATCGGGCCAGTTTTGAGGCGGCCTGGGCTGCCGCGCCCAAGCCGTTTTCCGGCACGGTGCAAGCCACCGTGTCTGATACTGGCATGGCCCTGCGCGTGAGCGGCCTGCCCGCCAGCTGGCGCGGCAAGGCCCTCAACGCCTACCCCGAAACCCACGAACTGCTGAACACCCCGGCCCTGCCCGGCGATGGTGATGCGGTCACGTCCGGCACGGCCACCCAAGCCGGCACCCAAGGCTGGCAAGACGGCGTGTGGACCGCCCAGGTGCCGCACTCAGCCCAGCGTTACACCAGCCCTGCCACCGTGGCTTGGGTGTTGGTGCAAGGGAATGATCGCCTGCGCACCGAGGCCGCCGTGCAAGGCGCATGGCCCGCCACCGCCGCCCGCGCCGAAGTGCCCGCTGCGCTGCAAGCCGCGCTGGCCGCCAATGCCCAACAAGCCCAAACCACCGCCCCGGCCATGCCCGGTGGCCTGCTATGGGTGCTGGCCACGGCCTTGCTGGGTGGGCTGATCCTCAACCTCATGCCCTGCGTATTCCCGGTGCTGGCCATCAAGGTCTTGGGCTTTGCCACACAGAGCGGCCAATCGCGCACAGCCCAGCGCGCCCAGGGTCTGGCTTACACCGCCGGCGTGGTGATGTCGTTTCTGGCGCTGGGCGGCCTGCTTCTGGCGCTGCGCGCAGGCGGCGAACAGCTGGGTTGGGGCTTTCAGTTGCAAACGCCGGGCGTGATCGTGGCGCTGGCGCTGCTGTTCACCCTCATCGCGTTGAACCTGGCCGGTTGGCTGAACGTGGGCAGCGTGCTGCCACAGCGCCTGGCCACCCTGCAGCTGCGCCACCCGGTGGCCGAGGCGTTTTTGTCGGGCGTGCTGGCGGTGGCCGTGGCCTCGCCTTGCACCGCGCCGTTCATGGGTGCCTCGCTGGGCTACGCCATCACGCTGCCGGGCGCGCAGGCGCTGGCCATTTTTGCAGCACTGGGCCTGGGTCTGGCCCTGCCCTACCTGCTGGCCAGCTGGGTGCCTGCCGTGGCCCGCTGGCTGCCCAAGCCGGGCGCCTGGATGGACACGCTGCGCCAGTTTTTGGCCTTCCCCATGGCGGCCACGGTGGTGTGGCTGGTGTGGGTGCTGGGCCACCTGAGCGGGGTGGACGGCGCCGGCAGCCTGCTGCTGCTGATTTTGGGCATGTGCATGCTGGTCTGGTCGCTGGGCCTGCGAGGCCGCAGCCGCACTCTGATTGCTAGCATTTCGATAGCTATTTGCGCAGTATTCATGGGTACTACAGCCCAATATGGTTTGAATTCCGAGCCCCCTGTCGCCGCGGCTACGACAGCCCCCGGAGCGACAGACTGGCAGCCCTGGGCGCCCAAAAGCGTGCAAGCCGCGCTGGCGCAAGGCCAGCCGGTGTTTGTGGACTTCACCGCGGCCTGGTGCATCACCTGCCAGGTGAACAAGAAGACCACGCTGTCCCACGCTGACGTGCAAGCCGACTTTGCCGCCAAGCGCGTCACGCTGCTGCGCGCCGACTGGACCCGGCGCGACCCGGCCATCACCCAGGCGCTGCAGGCGCTGGGGCGCAGCGGTGTGCCGGTGTATGTGCTGTACGCCCCGGGCAAGGCGCCCGTGGTGTTGTCCGAAATCCTGACGCCCGGTGAGTTGCGCCGCGCCATTGCCACCTTGTGAGCGCCCCATGCCTGCTGCCGCCCTGACCGAAGCCCAGACCATTGCCCAATTGGTGCGCACACCGCTGACCGTTGCCGTGGTGGGCCTTTCGCCCAAACCGCACCGCGACAGCTTCAAGGTCGCGCAGTACCTGCAGCGCCAGGGTTGGCGCATCGTGCCCATCAACCCCAATGCCACCGAGATCCTGGGCGAAAAGGTCTACCGCAGCCTGACCGAGGCCGCCGCCCACGAGACGATTGACCTGGTCGATGTGTTTCGCAACAGCGACGACGTGCCGCCCGTGGTGGACGAGGCCATTGCCATTGGCGCACCAGCCCTTTGGCTGCAGCTGGGCATACGCCACGACGCGGCGCTGGCCCAAGCCCGGGCTGCGGGCCTGCTGTGTGTGCAGGACAAGTGCCTGCTGGTGGAACACGCCCGCCTCTCGCCTTGACTTGAGGCAAGACAAAGGCCGGGTGGGGCCGAACTGCGACAATCGGTCCATGACCGACACCACCCCGTACGCTCCCGCCGCCCTGTCTTTCGACACCCTGCACAACCCCACATTTTTGCAAGCCTGCATGCGCCAGGCCACGCCCCACACCCCCGTGTGGCTGATGCGCCAGGCCGGGCGCTACCTGCCCGAGTACGTGGCCACCCGCGCCAAGGCCGGCAGCTTCATGGGCTTGGCCACCAACCGCGACTACGCCACCGAGGTGACCCTGCAGCCGCTGGACCGCTACCCGCTGGACGCCGCCATTTTGTTCAGCGACATCCTGACCGTGCCCGACGCCATGGGCTTGGGCCTGTCATTTGCCCAAGGCGAAGGCCCGCGCTTTGCCAGCCCCATCAAAACCGAGGCCGATGTCGCCAAGCTCGCCGTGCCCGACATGGCCAAGCTGCAGTACGTGTTTGACGCAGTCAGCAGCATCCGCAAGGCGCTCACCCAAGACGGCAAGGGCCGCGTGCCGCTGATCGGATTTAGCGGCAGCCCCTGGACGCTGGCCTGCTACATGGTGGAAGGCAAGGGCTCCGACGACTACCGCTTGGTCAAAACCATGCTGTACAGCCGCCCCGACCTGATGCACAAGATGCTGCAGATCAACGCCGACTCGGTGGCGGCTTACCTGAATGCCCAGATCGATGCCGGCGCCCAGGCGGTGATGGTGTTTGACAGCTGGGGCGGCGTGCTGGCCGATGGTGCGTTCCAGGAGTTCAGCCTGGCCTACACCGCCCGCGTGCTCAAGCAGCTCAAGCGCTTGGGCACCGACGGCAAGGTGGTGCCGCGCATCGTGTTCACCAAAGGCGGCGGCCTGTGGCTGCAAGACATGAAGGCGCTGGACTGCGAGGTGCTGGGCCTGGACTGGACGGTCAACCTGGCCAAAGCCCGCGCTCTGGTGGGTGGAGCCGAATATGCGCCAGGGATGACCGGCCCCGGCAAAGCGCTCCAAGGCAATATCGACCCCAACGTCCTGTTTGCGCCACCCGCTGCTATCCAAACGGAAGTGGCCAAGGTGCTGGACAGTTTTGGCACGCCTTTTCAGGGCAGCGGCACTGGCCCCACGCACATCTTTAACCTGGGCCACGGCATCAGCCAGTACACCCCGCCAGAGCATGTGGCGGCGCTGGTGGAAGCGGTGCATGCGCACTCCAAACGCCTGCGCGGGTAATTCCGCTACCACGATTTGTGCACCAAATTCAAGTTCCACAAACTTACTTATGCACAAAAATGGGAGTGCTAGGGTTAACCCTTCCCCCACTTGGGGGATGGTCGCTACAAAAGAAATAGCGCGCGTAAGTGATTGATTTATAAGGGGTTTGAAGTTTGCTTTTTTTCTGGGCATTGCCTAACGCAAACCCTTGATTTACAAGGCTTCGGCAGGGGCGAGGCGACTAGATATCAACAAAGTTATCCACAGAAATCTTGAATCGAACTGTAAAGCGCTTTGAAATCAAGCACTTAGCCGCTCTTTCCCAAGTTAACTTGAACTTTTACCGCCAAGTGCCCATCCACATCGCGCCCCCCTGTCCATGCACCAAGGCGACGCCATGAACACCTGGCTGCCCGTTTTGGTGAACACGCCAGCCCATGCCGCGCTAGGTCCGGTGCTGACCTACCAAAGTGAGCAGCCGCTACCCGCCGGAACGCTGGTGCGCGTGCCATTGGGCAATCGCGAAACCCTGGGGGTCGTGTGGGACGCGCAAACCGGCGACGCCACTGGTGAGTTCGACCCGGCCAAAGTACGGGCCATTGCCGGAGCGCTGGAGGGCATTGCTCCGCTGTCGGCCGCGTGGCGACAGTTGCTGAGCTTTGCCGCCAGCTATTACCAGCGCTCGGCCGGCGAAGTGGCGCTGGCGGCGCTGCCACCGCAGTTGCGCGAACTCAATCCCGAGCAAATGGCGCGTCGCCTGAAACGCAAGAAGCCCACCGATGGCGCCAGTGGCGCCATTCTGGTGGCGCCGGCTCTGACGCCTGAGCAAGCCACAGTGATCCGCCAGATCGACGACCACAGCGGCCCCTTCCTGCTGTTTGGCGCCACCGGCAGCGGAAAAACCGAGGTCTACCTGCACTGCGTGCACCAGTTGCTGGCGGCCGACCCGGAGGCCCAGGCGCTGATCATGGTGCCCGAGATCAACCTCACGCCGCAGCTGGAAGAGCGCTTCAAGGCCCGCTTTGCCCCCTTGTACGGCGAGCACGCGGTGGTCAGCCTGCACAGCGGCATGACCAACCCACAACGCCTCAAAAGCTGGCTGACCGCCCACGGCGGCGCGGCGCGCATTGTGCTGGGCACGCGCATGGCGGTGTTTGCCAGCCTGCCCAAACTGCGGCTGATCGTGGTGGACGAAGAGCACGACCCCAGCTACAAAAGCAGCGAAGGCGCCCGCTACTCCGCGCGCGACCTGGCGGTGTACCGCGGCAAGCTCGAAGGTGCCAAAGTCATTCTGGGCTCGGCCACGCCGTCGTTGGAAAGCTGGCACCAGAGTCGGCCGGCCGAGGAAGGCGGGCGCTACCTGCGCCTGCACATGCCATCACGCGTGGGCGGAGACAGCCAACTGCCCAATTCTGCAGGGGCATCACCAACTACCGCAGGGGCACTCCCTCTGGTGCGCCGGGTGGACATGAACCACCAGCCCCGCAAAGCCGTGTTCTCCTTGCCGCTGATCGCCGCCATCACCGAGCGCGTCGCGCGCGGCGAACAGTGCATGGTGTTTCTGAACCGGCGCGGCTACGCCCCGGTGCTGACCTGCGACGACTGCGGCTGGAAAAGCGCCTGCCCACACTGCAGCGCGTTTCGCGTGTTCCACAAAATCGACCGGACGCTGCGCTGCCACCACTGCGGCTTCACCGAGCGCGTGCCGCGCGCTTGCCCCGACTGTGGCAATGTCGACATCACCTCCTTCGGCAAAGGCACCGAGCAGCTCGAAGAGCACCTGGCCGAGCTGCTGGTGGACGTGAAACGCGCAGGTTCAATCACATCCGAGAACCCCAACGGCGAACACCTGCGCATTGCCCGCATCGACGCGGACAGCACCAAGCTCAAAGGCGCGCTGGAAGAACAACTGGCCGCCGTACACGCGGGCGAGGTGGACGTGCTGGTGGGCACGCAGATGATTGCCAAGGGCCACGACTTTCGCCGCATCACGCTGGTGGCAGCCGTAAACCCCGACGGCGCGTTGTTCAGCAGCGACTTCCGCGCGCCCGAGCGCCTGTTCAGCCTCTTGATGCAAGCGGCGGGCCGCGCCGGGCGCGATGCGGCGCTGGGCGCGCAGAGCGAAGTCTGGATACAGACCTTCCAGCCCGAACACAGCCTGTACGCCGCGCTCAAGCGCCACGACTACCCGGCCTTTGCCAAGCAGCAACTGCTGGAGCGCGAGCAGGCCGCCATGCCGCCGTTCAGTGCGCAGGCCTTGGTGCGGGCGGATGCCAAAACACAAGAGGCCGCGCAGGCTTTTCTGAACGCCGCCCGCAGCTTTGCGCAAACGACCATGCCAGAGTGGGAGGGCTGGGCCCCGATGCTGGAGCAGATCACGCTCTACCCCGCCGTGCCCATGACCATTCAGCGCGTGGCCAATGTGGAGCGGGCCCAGATGCTGATAGAGAGCCCGTCACGCGCCACACTGCAGCAGTTCTTGAACGGCTGGCAAAGCGTGCTGCATGCAACGCGCGGTCAACCCGAATGCAAGGGCTTGATTCGCTGGGCGATTGATGTGGATCCGCTAGCGATTTGAGGTGTTTTAGGGCTCTAGCCCTTATCTCGACTGCGCAAGCAGCTATGAATTTAATAGTATTTGCGTTAAGGAACGACGCTGGCAGCCACATCTGGCGACACGTGTTTTCTATAAATTCCCAGCAGCGTACCGTCGGACCGCATGGCGTCTATCGCCGCCTTCATTTTCTGAACATCCCCTGGCCGCACCCGCGCCTTCGACAAGACCAAGCCCGCGATGTAACTTTCATGGGCGCCGCTTTCTAGGTAAACCAGCTTGCGCTCTAGGTCATTGCGTTCTATCAAAGGGCCCCAGGCCACAGGTTCAGAAATAAAGGCATCGGCACGACCCAGCGACACGATGCGCGCCACCAGTTGGGCATCCCCATATTCGTCCACGCGCCCCTGCGCTCTGAGTTTGTCGGCAAATTGGTCGATACCTGCACCGTGTTGGAAGGACTTGACCACGGCCAATCGAAGTTTGCCGTTCTGCATAAAGTCCGCCATGGACTCCACCGGCGGATTCACATCATTGCGCACCAACAGCAGGTTTCGGCTCTTCAGGTAGGGCACAAAGCTGGCAAACCGCTCACGTTCTGCGGTCTTAATGCCCGACACCGTCATGTCGAGCGTGCCCTGTGCAAGGTGGGTCCAGGTGCGCACTCTGGATTCCAGAAACGTCTTGAATTTGCAGCCGGTTCTGCGCGCAACTTCGTCGATCACATCCTTGTCAACTCCCTGATACAGCCCATCGCCCCGCTGGTAATACAGCGATCCGTAGTCGTAAAACGCCACGCTGTAGGGCCCACAGGGAGACTTCAGTTTCACATCTGCTTGGGCATAGGCACGGCTCCCCGTGAAGCCCAGCAGCATCAGTATGGCCGCAAAAAGCAGCGCCGTCTTGTAGATCAACCGGTTAAGCGCGGGTACTTCACGTTGAGCAGGCAATGGCAGGGCGGGGATAGGCATAGAGTGGTCAATTGTCGCAGCCAAATTCCACGGCAACGCAGGCGCTTTCACGCCCCCGCCGTTTGCATGGAATCAAGGCTTGTCGTGCGAAGCGTCCAAAGGCAGCGGCGCCTCGTTGGGGACTTCACGGGCCTGCACATCCATCACATCCCCGGCGCTGGCAGACGCCGCCGCACCGCCGCGCCGGAACTGCTGGCGGGCCTGGTTGAAGCGCTGAAAGCTAGTCACGAACTCCGGCTTGCGGCCGGTAACAAGAGCCTTGAGCAGTACAAACACGATGCTGATCAGGGCCACTATCAACAGACTGGCGACAAACACCAAGGCCGCAGCCAACAGGCCCAGTTTCAGCACCGTGCGCAGCACGGCGGAGACAAGTTGAGAAACAACATTCATGTGGGTATTGTGCGCTCGGCGGCAAAGCCACCAGAGATTACGGGGAGACGCGAGGCTTATAGTCAAATTGGCACTAGCCCTTATCCACCATTCGCAAGCAGCTATGAAAACCGTAGCATCTAGATTCCCACCATTAACGCCACCGCGCCCGAGAAGGTAAAGAACGCGGCGGCGGTGGACACCAAAATGATGCGGGCGATGCGCCCGTTGTCCGCGCCAAAGCGCTCGGCCAACAGAGACACATTGCTGGCGCTGGGCAGCGCCGCCAGCAGCACCAGCACGGTGAGGGCAAACTTGTCGACCACCACGCCCACGCTGGCCGCCGAGATACCCACCAGCAGCACCAACAGTGGGTGCAAGAACAGCTTGATGAGGGCCACCGGCACGTACTCCTGCCAGTGCACATGGTGCGATTTGTCTTCTTTGGCCAGCATTTGCGAGCGAGCCAGCACCGCGCCGATGGTGAACAGGGCCACGGGCGATGCGGCATCGGCCAGCAGGCCCACGGTGGCGGTTAGGGGCTGGGGCAGGTCCAGCTGCAGTGCCGACACCAGCGCACCCAGCAAGATGGACCAGGGCATGGGGTTGGCGGCCACGCCTTTGAGGGCATTTTTGGCGGCCTGGGCGACGCTAGCGCCGCCACCGCGCGGGTCTGCCCCGAGGCGCGACAGCGCAATACAGAGCGACGAGGTAAACACCATGTCCACCAAGATGGACACGATGGCCGGGCCTGCAGCCTTGGCCCCCATCAGCGCCACCAGCAGCGGCACGCCCATGAAGCCGGTATTGGGAAAGGCGCCTACCAGCGCACCAAAGGCTGCGTCGTTCCAGCCAATGCGGCCGTGCAGAGTGACCGCAATCACAAAGGCCACCATGATGAAGGCGCACAGCAGGTACACCAGCACCACTTGCGCATCAAACAACTGGGCCATCGGCGTGGTCGCGCCAAACCGGTACAACATGCACGGGAGGGCAAAAAACAGCACAAAACCATTGAGCCCGGGAATCGCCGCCAGCGGCAACATGCCACGCCGCGCGGCCAAGTAGCCACACAGCACCAAGGCGAAAAAAGGGAAGGTGACGGTCAGAATTTGCAGCACAGCGGCGATTGTGGCGGGAATTGGGGCACTGGGCCGACACCAAGCTGACAGCTTGGCCAAGACGGTAAGATGGCGCGGTGTCCGTGGCCTGCTCGTTCCCCGTTCGCCCGCCCGTCGGCGTCCAATTCGCCCTTCCGCCCATCTGGTCCCCCCATCCCCACCTTTTCTTCGTCCGGCTCCCGTCTGCATGTCTTCTCCATCGTCCCCCGCCTCCCACGGCATGAATTTGGCCCAGCAAGAAGCAGTGAACTACCTGCACGGCCCCTGCTTGGTGCTGGCCGGTGCGGGCTCGGGCAAAACGCGGGTGATTACGCACAAGATTGCCCGCCTGATCCAGATGGACTTGCCGGCCAACCGCATTGCGGCGATTACCTTTACCAACAAGGCGGCGGCCGAAATGCGCGAGCGCGCCAAGCAGTTGATCGGCAAGGCGGCCAAAGACGTGCTGGTGTGCACTTTCCACGCGCTCGGCGTGCGCCTGCTGCGCGAAGACGGCGCTGCGCTGGGTCTCAAGCCCCAGTTCAGCATTCTGGACAGTGACGATGTCACCAGCATCCTGAAAGACGCGGGTGGCTCTACGGACGCAGCCACCGCCCGCCAATGGCAGTGGACCATCAGCGGCTGGAAGAGTGCCGGCCTGAACAGTGACCAAGCACTGGCGCAGGCGGCGGACGACAACGAACGCATCATTGCCACCATCATGGGACGCTACGAAGAGCGACTCACGGCCTACCAAAGCGTGGACTTTGACGATCTGATCAGCCTGCCGCTGAAGCTGCTGCGCGACTACCCCGAGGTGCGCAACAAATGGCAGGCCAAGCTGGGCCATGTGCTGGTAGACGAGTACCAAGACACCAATGCCACGCAGTACGAAGTGTTGAAGCTACTGGTGGGTGAGAAGGCCCGCTTTACCGCCGTGGGCGACGACGACCAGAGCATTTACGGCTGGCGCGGCGCCACGCTAGACAACCTGAAGAAGTTGCCGGTGGACTTTCCGCAGCTCAAGGTCATCACGCTGGAGCAAAACTACCGGTCTACCAGCGCCATCCTGCGCGCGGCCAACAACGTCATTGGCCCTAACCCCAAGCTGTACCCGAAAACCCTGTTCAGCGAGTTGGGCGAGGGCGAGCCGGTGCGCGTGGTGGACGCGGACAACGAAGAGCACGAGGCCGAGCGCGCGGTGGCCCGTATTCAGAGCCTGCGCGCTGAGGGCTTGGTGGATTCGCAGGGCAAGCAGTACAAAGAGTTCCGCGACTTTGCGGTGCTGTACCGCGCCAACCACCAGGCCAAGCCGTTTGAAAAGGCGCTGCGCAAGGCCGGCATTCCCTACAAGGTGTCGGGCGGGCAAAGTTTTTTTGACCGCGCGGAAATTCGCGACCTGTGCGCCTGGTTTCGCTTGTGGGCGAATGAAGACGACGACCCGGCGTTTGTGCGCGCCGTGACCACGCCCAAGCGCGGCATTGGCCACACCACGCTGGGCTCGCTGGGCGTGTACGCCACACAGTACAAGCTCAGCTTGTTCGAGTCCCTATTTTCCGCGTCGCTGGCGGAGGCGCTCAGTGCCAAGGCGCTGGGCAGCCTGCATGAGTTTGGCCGCTACATCAACGACTTGCAGTTCCGTGCCCGCCACACCGAAGGTGCCGAGGCTGCCACCGTGTTTATCCAGGACTGGCTCAAAGAAATTGGCTACGAAAAGCACCTGTATGACGGCGAAGACAGCGAATCAGTCGCGGCTGCGAAGTGGAACAACGTGCTGGAGTTTTGCGACTGGATGGCACAACGCTGCGGCGGGCAAATCGAGGATGCCGCAGGCACCAGCAACCCCAGCGCGCGCGAAATCAAGAACCTGTTGGAAGTCTCACAAACTATCGCCTTGCTCTCCACCATCAGCGAGCGCGAGAAGGACCAAGACGTCGTGACCCTGTCCACCCTGCACGCGTCCAAAGGATTGGAATGGCCGCATGTGCTGCTGGTGGGCGTGACCGAGGGCATGTTGCCCTTCAAGCTGGGCGATGGTGCCGAATCCTTGGGCGGCTCCACCATCGCAGATGAAGCGGTCAATGAAGACATGGCCACCAAGCTGCAAGAAGAACGCCGCCTGATGTATGTGGGCATTACGCGGGCCCAACGCAGTTTGGCCGTGAGCTGGACCCGGCGGCGCAAAAAGGGGCGCGAAACCGTGGCGGCGCTGCCCAGCCGCTTCATTGCCGAAATGGGGCTGAACCAGGCCACGGTCAAAGAAGACCCGCGCGAGAAGTTGCGCGCACTGCGCGCCGAGTTCGCCGCCAAAGCGCAGGCCCAGGCCAAGGCCGCCGACAATGCCTAATTCAACTGCGTTGCCCTTCATGCACAAAAATGCTCTAGCTTTCATAGCTGCTTGCGCAATATCCATGGGGGCTACAGCCCAAAATGGCACTGAAGCTTATGCCAACGAGCAGCCGAAGGACACTGGCCAAGCGATCCCTGCCACGCCAGTGCCCGCCCCGTCAGCCGAAGCGGTGAGCTGCAAGAATCCACTGGCCACGCCGCTGTCACGCTTCTGGGAGCTGGAGTCCGCCAGCGACTGCGGCACCTTTGGCTTGCGCGGCTACAAGCCCATCAGCCTGTCGGTCATTGGGGCGGACAGCGTCAACACCACGCCGACCTCGCCAGCCGCCGGCCACACCGGTACTTTCCAGCCCTACACCACCAGCGAAACCCGCATTCAACTCTCGGTTCGCACCAAGATAGCCCAAGGCTTGCTCACCGGCGGCGACCCCAACCGCCTGGATTCGCTGTGGTTCTCCTACAGCCAGCAGTCCTACTGGCAACTGTTCAACCCTGACCTGTCGCGCCCATTTCGGGCCACGGACCACGAGCCCGAGTTCACCTATATCTTCCCGCTGGCCACCGCCTTACCTTCGGGGTGGCGTCTGCGCTTTGCGGGGCTGAGCCTGAACCACCAGAGCAATGGGCAATCGTTACCGTTGTCGCGCAGTTGGAACCGCATCATCGGCCGGGCCGGCATGGAACTGGGGAACACTTTTGCCGTCAACGCCAGCCTGTGGCAGCGCATTCCGGAGTCGACCGACAGCGATGACAACCCTGACATCGCGGACATGGTGGGGCGTGCGGAGTTGGCTGCCGCGTGGAATATGGACAACCGCAATTCGCTCACCGCGGTATGGCGCCATTCGCTCAAGGCGGAAGGCAACGGTTCGATTCGGCTGGGGTGGTTGCGCAAAATTGGCAGCGGTGCGGCAAACGACAACCGCAACAGTTTGCGCTTTCACACAGAGCTGTTCAGCGGCTACGGCGACACGCTGATGGATTACAACCACCGGCGCACGATACTCAGTGTGGGACTGACCCTGCTCGACTGGTAGGGCCACCGTAGCGCGGGCAAGGCGCTAGATTTGGTCTAACGGTGGCCGTGTATACCGGCCTGAAAACCCGTATCGCCAAAACCGATGTCACCGCTTGCGTCAACCGCACCAAACTCAGTGTCATGCAGGTCAGCCAACACCATCATCGCGTCCACCGCCTGCTGGTTAAAGCCGACACGGGCATTGCCCATGCCGTCGCCGCCATTCATGATGAGTTTGTTGATGTAAGCGCCGCACTCTTTGTAGCCCCACAACGTGCGAATGGTGTTGGCGATGCGGTGGTGGTGTAACTCCACCACCTCCAGCGCTGCCGCCATGCGTTGGGCGTTTCCCATCTCCGTCAACCCCAAGGGTTGGGTGGGAGCGTCAAAGTTGAAATCCACCGGGGCCGGAAGCGTGGGTTCGGGCTCAGGGATATTGACCGTCACGGAGGCCAGCTCGGCTGGCGACGGCGCCGCCAACTCGGCGGACTCGGTGATGGGTGGGAGGTCGCTAAAACGCGAGTCCTGGTCGGCCAAGGCGCTATCCCACATGCTCCATGCGGTGTCTGGGTCATTTTCCACCACCTCCAACCCGCGCGAATCTGGCGCCTCGGAGGGAGGTTCAGGCTTGTCACCCTTGCCACGAAACCGACTGAACATGCTTGCCCCAGTTGTTGTCACCGGCATATTACCCCAGTGCATTTTGTTTTACCAATGCCCGCCTAGGTCGTTTAGCAACCCGAAGCGCACCTTCTGTCGGGCCAATCCCGCGTGGGAACACAAGTTTTCCGCCTCTATTGCGCCTATAACAGGGGGGGGGGGGGGGGGGGGGGGGGGGTGGGGGGGGGGGGGGGGGGGGGGGGGGGGGGGGGGGGGGGGGGGGGGGGTGGAGGTGGGGGGGGGGGGGTGGGGGGGGTTGGGGGGGGGGTGGTGTCTCGGGGTGGGGTTGTGGTGGGGTGGGGGTGGCTTCGCCTACCCCAGGAGTGAAATCACCTTGGGTGCCCACGCACCTGAGATGGAGGCTAAACTGTATGAGCGTGATTGAGGCTCAGAGGAAGGTCTTGGGGCTGAGCATAGGGGAAATTCCTGCTTTGCCCTTTGGGGATTGTGGTAATCAAAGGCACGCGCCCGCAACGTATTTCCTCGGGATCACCGTGCTGAGTAAGCCCGGGTCATAGTTGTAAAGGATGAGCTGGGGCTGATGGTGGAGGGAAGCGACCGGCTGTGTGAGTTAGCCCGGGAGAGAGGCTGATGGGACGCAAGAGGAATATAGGTGAGTTTGTAGCCTTTAGCTGATCTTTAACCCTGGGTTCTTCTTGGTCCGTGGGAAGCGTGTCAAGTTAAAGAGATTTGTTAAGGTCTGGCCTCGCTGGGCTCAATGGGCTGGGCTGGGGGCGAAGGCTGCCTTTTGATGGAGTCGGTTTGTTTTTGGGGCTGGGCGGGACAACTTGGTCTTGTCCTTCTTTGCAATGGACTCGCGTGCCTCTATGGTAGTGGAGTCTGGCTGAGGGGCGATGAGTTGCTCGCCAGGAGTGTCTTGGATATGGGGATGCACGCGCTGGATAGTTACTGTCGGAAACTATAAAGGCGCGACTGAATGTGGACTCGCTGGGAGGGAAAGCGAGATAAAGCCGCAAGCCGAGAAGCTTTGCTGTCAGGTGAGAGCTCTATCAGCGCTGTGGGTCTTAAATCCAGTACCGCCTTGGCTAAAACGCCGCGCCAGGCGAGCTGTTATTTCAGGGCCCAACGCCCGCGCCGCAGCGGTAGCCCCGCTGGCGGTAACCGCCAACTCGATCTGGTGAACTCAAAAAGAGAATGATTTGTTGAGCTTTGGGCTCAGGCGATAGTCTTGTTAACCAAACCAATGAGATCACCTTGCAGGGAAAATCTCTGGAAGTGAAGGACTGGGGTAGTGGCTGGGGGGGATAAGCTAGAGTGATACCCTGATCTTAGCCTTGGGAGTGCCCGCACCTTTTTACTGCCTCAATCGGAGTAATTCAGCACTCATGAGGAATTCTTGCAAGTTCCTCCATGAAAGAAGGACAAGACCGAAGTAGTCCCGGCCCAGCCCAAGAAACGCGGAGTCATCAAAAGGGAAGTTGTGCGGCCCCGAGCCCAGCCATTGGAGCGCCAGGAGGCAGACCTTGAAAAATGCTCTTTTTGAACTTGAAGGCGCGCGCCAGGGGACAAGAAGAACGCAAGGGTTAAAGATGGCTGGAAAGGACAAACTGCACCTGGATACGGCTAAAATGGGGCCATAGCGCCGATTCGCCAAGGAGACGGGTGGTGCCGCTCAACGATAGCGCCCAGGGTGATGCCTGTTAGGAATGATGGAGCCGCCTACTGGGCTGGGATCCGGAGGAAATAGGGCTGAGGGGGTAGCTTGATGACAGATGAAAGGGAAAAGAGGAATTGCGCCCATGAAGCCAGGCTAAAGACCGTTGGGGCTGAGGCTGAATGAACCGCAACTAAGGAGGTGGAGCCCGCATTGAGGGGGGAGCAAGGGATGGTATGATGCGGGGGGGGGGCTCTTGGCGATAACTAGAGATGCTGGAGGTAAAGAAACTGGAAAAAGAGTTAAAAATAGTTGGGGATGGGGGATGCAGGGAAAAGGGAAATAATGCGAAGGCGCGTTCCTCAACCATGGATAGAGAAAAATGGCACTAAATCTTAGGCGCGACAGAGATCGCGCCCAACCTAGAGATAAAAAAAAGCCCCACTTGGTAACCAAGCAGGGCTTTTCAATTTGGTGGCCTGGGGCGGAATCGAACCACCGACACAAGGATTTTCAATCCTCTGCTCTACCGACTGAGCTACCGGGCCTAAGCCTCAAATTATAGCATCAGTTCAGGCACCATTTCGCTTGCCACGGCTCAGATCAACGCCCAGCTGTTTGAGCTTGCGGTAGAGGTGGGTTCGCTCCAGTCCGGTCTTTTCAGCAACCCGGGTCATAGACCCGTTTTCTTTTGCCAGGTGGTACTCAAAGTACGCTTTTTCAAATTCATCGCGCGCCTCGCGCAGGGGTTTGTCCAACATGAAGCTTTGCTGTGACACCGGCCCTGCATTCAAACTGGTAGGCGCCACCGCAGTGGCTACTGCGACAACGACGTCCCCACCCAGTGTTGCCGGCACCGTGGCAGGCCGCAGTGCGTTGCGTGCCAAGCCTTGTTCCACTGCTTTGAGCAGCTTCTGCAAAGGTTACCGGCTTTTCCAGGAATGCCAGCGCACCAATTTTCGTCGCCTCGACGGCGGTATCGATGGTGGCGTGCCCACTCATCATGATGACGGGCATCGTCAGCGCCCCCGTGGTGGACCACTCTTTGAGCAAGGTTACGCCGTCGGTATCTGGCATCCAGATGTCGAGCAGCACGAGATCAGGTCGCTCCCGCAAACGCGCAGCCCGCGCTTGTGCCGCATTTTCAGCCAGCTCTACGGTGTGGCCTTCATCGTTCAGGATTTCCCACAACAGCTCGCGGATGCCATGTTCGTCGTCTACTACCAGTATGTTTGCCATTGTTAAAACTGTCCCTGTGGTGCCCTTGTCCGCTGTCAAAGCCGTGCGTTGTGGTCTACGGCCAATGATAACGACACTTGCGCACCGACAATTTCGCCGTCTGAAACCCGGTTGCTGATGTCAACACGAGACCCGTGTTCGTCTGCTATTTTTTTGACGACGGCCAAACCCAGGCCCGTACCCGTAGCTTGGTGGTTACGTAGGGTTCAAACGCGCGCTTCAGGATGTGGTCCGGAAATCCGGTGCCACTGTCCAACACCGAAAGTCGAACCCGGTCATTGGACTCCGACCACTGCGTTCGCACGGTCACTCGAGCATCGCCAGTCGCTGTTTCGCAGGCGTCTTGCGCGTTTTGAACAAGGTTGTGAATGACCTGGCGCAACTGCTGCGCATCGCCCCGGACGCAAGGGGCGGAAGGGTCTAAGTCAGCAACAACCTCAGCTTGACCGGGTTCAACTTCATAGAGCTGCAGCACGTCGTGTACCAGTGCGTTGAGGTCAATCGATTTGAGCTCGGCGGAAGGAAGTCGGGCATAGTCCCTGAATTCATTGACCAGGCGCTTCATCGCATCGACCTGGTCCACAATGGTTTTCACCGACTTGTGCAAGATGGCCAAATCCGCCCCTTCAAGCTTGCCCATCAACTTCATTTCCAAGCGCTCGGCCGACAGCTGAATTGGGGTCAGGGGGTTTTTGATTTCATGGGCAAGTCGACGGGCGACCTCTCCCCAAGCCTGGGCGCGCTGCGCCGACACGATCTCAGAGATGTCGTCAAACACCAAGAGGCGCTGCTGCCCTGGAAGTTCAGCCCCACGCGCGACCAGCGTCAACGCGCGGTCTTGCAGACTGGACAGTGTGCCCCCGCCGCCCAGGTCAAACGACTGTTGCCGGTGGTCTAGCCCATGCTCAGTGCGCCCCTGCCAATATTGTTCAAACTGGGTACTCACGCCAGCACCAAACACTTCCAAGCCGTGAATCTCTTCTAATCGTGCGCCTTCGTGGGCCGCTAGGGGTACATGCAAGATTCGTGTTGCGCCAGGGTTGGAAGACACGATACGTTCCTTGGCATCTAACACGATGACGCCGGAAGTGAGGTTGTCCAAAATGGTCTGCAAGTTGGAACGCGCCGCATCCACCTGCGACATGCTTTGCTCCACGGCCTGCCTAGCGTCCGCCAGCTGTTGCGTCATGGACGCAAAGGCGCGCGTCAAACCACCTAGCTCGTCACGCCCCCGCATAGCCAACTTGGGTGTTAAGTCCCCAGCGGCAACTTGACTGACGCCTTCTGTCAAAACCAACAGGGGCTTGGCGATCTGGTTCCCCAAAATCACGGCCATCAACACCGCGCCAAACACGGCCAAGAACAAGCTCAGGGTGAGCGTACCGATGTACATACGCTTCAAGCCTTGGCGGGCCAGCGCACGCTCCTGGTATTCCCGGTTGGCGGCCTCCACCGCCCTGGCGTTCGCAATCAGCTCTGCCGGAAGCGCCTTGGTTACCAGCAGGTACCGGGTTTCGGCGTTAAGCCCAAGCACTGACGTGGCGAGCGGAACCAGCGCTTTAATATTGACGCTGCCCGCCGCACCTAGTACCGCTTCGTCCAAGCCGTCAATCCAGGCGATGGCGCCTTCCCGGCGCGCTATGCGAAATTGATTGGTTGATGGCTTGTCCGGGCTGAGTTGAAAGCGAGACTGCCCCACACTGGTAATCAATTTACCGGAGCCAGTCCAAATGGCGATATCCGTGGCACCCAACTGGTCTAACAACCGCTCGGCAATTTCGCCATTGGCCGAGTCACTGATGACGGCTAGTTGTTCGGACGCCGTTCTGGTTTTGGTGGCTAGGTCACCAGACAGCGTTTCCAAGGTGACTCGCCCCAAATTCAAACCGGCTTCAAGCGCTCCCTCGACTTTCACGTCGAACCAAGTTTCGATGGAACGCGATACGAATTGGTAGGACACCACATAGATCAACAAGCCTGGAACGACTCCCACCAGCGCGAAGATCATGGCCAACTTGAGCAGCAACCGACTGCCAAACCGCTTTTGACGCAGCCGAGACAACAGCCGATAAGCGACCCAACGCAATGGCGCCCCCCAGCAAGGTGGCGACGACCACATTGACAACAAACAACCTCGCGTAGTTTTGCTCGTACAACTCGCGGTTGTTGGTGGCCTGCGTCAGCAGGTACAGTAACAACAGGCCCACCAGCACCATTGCCACAGCACCCAGACCCACCGTGCGCCGTACAGCCCTTGAAGTGTGCGCCTGCGTCACAGAGGCCTCCTTATCAGGCAGGCTCATGGCCGATTTTCCGCCGGCAGAATCTCAACGCGCGACACGGCGACCACCCATTCGCCTTGTCCAATAGCGCCGATTTGGAATGGCCGGGGCAACTGCCCCAAATCCAACCGAAAATGAAATTCAAATCGGTGACGAAATACGGGGTCCATATCGGCCAGTGCAGCAACCCGCCAGCGGGAAATACGTTTGATGGATGCCAGTGCCTGGTCTAGCGTATCAAACGATTGGCTTAGAGCCAAACCTTGCCCCGTCGTTGCGGCGGCCCCTGAACTCACACTAACGCGCCAACGCCGCGTCAGCGGTTGAAAAGCCAATCTGTATTGCCGGTTGGTTTCGGCGATGACTTTGTCTGACCAATACCACCGCTCACGTAACAGACTGGTCTCCGCAACGAAGACCATAGGAATGCCTTTAGACAAGGCTTCTTCGACCTGTGTCGGCAAATCAAACTGCAACATTGCTGACAGCGTCAGCTCCTCCGCACCGCGCTCCAACTCAAAAGACGCGAGCTCCCCTCCCCCTTGAGCCCACAGGGCTGGAGGTAAAAGCAAGGCACACGCCGCAACAAGCCAAGTCCTGGCAAAGTTAGTCAGCGCGCTTCTCAAACAGCGCATAAAAGAAGCCATCGTGATCACCCAATGGATTGTCATGGACAACCCCGTCAGGACCACTGAGGCCTGGCAGCAAATGGCCCGGAGACGGGCACAAAACCGCATCACTGTTGTTCGCAAGAAACGCTTGCACCTGCCCATCGCCTTCTGCTTTAAAAAATCGAACAGGTGCAAAACAAGAGGCGCCCTCCTGGCCGAACCAGCGGCCACAGCGCTTGCAAAAGGCGCCGTTGCGCACTCGCCAACTGCGCTACGTCACTTCCCGCCGCAGCCAGCGGATGTCCGGATGGCGGCGCACGATGCCCGACGCAGTACAAGGTGCATCCAACAAGATGCCGTCAAACAGATGCCCATCCCACCAGCTCTGGGTTGCTTCAGCGTCAGCCACCAACACCTGCGCCGACAGCCTCAACCGCTGCAGATTTTCGTGAATTCGTTGCGCACCGCGTCGGGGTCAACCTCCAATGCGGTCACAGCGGCATCTGTCAACTCTAACAAATGCCCTGTTTTCCCCCCGGGAGCCGCGCACGCATCCAAAATTCGACCAGGACCCCTCTAGACTAAGTCCGTTGAGCAGCAGTGGCGCGGCCCACTGCGCCGCTGCGTCTTGCACCGATACCAATCCGTCTTGAAAGCCAGGCAGCGCTTGCACGGCGGCCGGCACACCCAGCTCCAAAGCGCCAACGGAGGTGAGGTGGGCGGCGATACCGGCTTCGGCGAGGCGTTGCCGTACTCTTCTGCCGAATTGCACCGGGCATTGGCGCGTAGCCAGCGTCATGGGCGCGTGTCGATTCGCAGCTTGCAACATGGATTCCCATTGATCAGGGTGGTCCTTTTTTAGACCTAACGAAGCCACCACCGTAGGTGGTTCCATTGGGCCACGGGGTCCTGCGCTGCCTCGGCCATCAAATGGGCCTCTTCGCGGACAGACGCCTGCGCAAGCAACCGTTGAGAAAGTTAGACTGCGGTTGGGTCAGCTTTTGTCGTTTGGCTGCTTCTACGGTTTGATTCACCAAGGTGAACGCGTCATATCGCTTAGCCCCGTCCGCCGCCAGCAAGGACAGCGACACACACAGCAGTGCATCTGCAGGCGCCAAGCGGAACCTTGCTGACCAACAATGAGCGGAGTACCCTGGGCACGCCCCCAATAGCGGCAAGCGTGAAAGCAAAGCGCCTGGACGCCAGGTCGCAAAGCGGCATCGACTTGTTCCATGCTTCCGCGGTGCCGGAGGCACCAGCCTGAACCGCAGCGCAAACCTGCGCGGCGAGCTGCAACTGCCGCCACAAAGGAGGGGCTATCGGCGTTGATGTCATGTCGAAAAGTGTCCTGCGGGCGTAAAACCCAGGAGTCCAGCCACGAACCGAGCCGGAAACTCAGCGGCAGAGGTGTTGTAGCGATCCACAATTTGGGCATACCCCCTTGAACGACGCGCACCTTGAGAGACGCCGCCTCCCACGCCTGTGTCAGTTCCGGTGGCACTACCGGGCCTGCTAAGAATCGCCGCCTTGGTTAACCACCGTTTCCCACGCCGTCTGCAATTGCACCCAAGCGAGCGCAAACGGCGTTACCAGCAATCGCATCCAGTACGCGGGGATGAGACGTTCGCAACAGTGTTTCGAGATTTTCGGCGGCGTGAAGAACCTGTTGCCACTCCGGGTCGAGGTCGGTGGCGCTAGCGAATTGCCTTCAGTCGGAGCCGCGCGTGCCAAGTCGGCACACGCCAAAGCGTGCTTCTCTGGCGCTAACAAAACCTCCATGCCTCTTGCGCGCAGGCGCATCAGTCGGTTATACAACCCCACCCCCCAAAACACAAAGAGCGCGCACGCAATCCAAAGCAGTAAAGAGACGTCCATAAGTAGCCTGTCCAGAAAAAAGCCCCAAGCGGGCGTTAGCGCACTGGGGCTTAGGCACGGGTTTGACCTAGTGCTTATTCCGCAGCGTCTGGGCTGGCCTCTACTTCGGCATTCCCAGCGCCCGCCAACTCTACGCTTCGGCGTCGGCAATAGCGCGCCGCTCAGCGTCATCCATGCTCTCACGAACCTTGCGCGCTTTCGTGGTACGCCAAGCCGGTACCGGCAGGAATCAGACGGCCCACGATGACGTTTTTCCTTCAGGCCACGCAATTCGTCACGCTTGCCCATGATGGCGGCTTCGGTCAGCACACGGGTTGTTTCCTGGAAGGACGCCGCAGAAATGTAAACTAGTCGGTGGACAAGAGATGCTTTGGTAATACCCAGCAACAAGTTTGTGAAGACCGCAGGGATTTTGCCAGCGGCACGCAATGCGTCATTGGTATTGAGCATCTCCGAGCGCTCGACTTGCTCACACGTTGATAAACCCGGAGTCTCCGGTCGCTTCCACGACCACGCGACGCAGCATCTGGCGAACGATCACTTCAATGTGCTTGTCGTTGATCTTCACGCCTTGCAAACGGTACACATCGAGCACTTCGTCCACGATGTAACGCGCCAGTTCTTCGGAGCCCAGCAAGCGCAAGATATCTTGTGGATCGGCCGGACCGTCCACGACGGACTCACCCTTGTTGACCACTTGGCCTTCGTGCACCAAGATGTTCTTTTCCTT
>JAXHOO010000002.1:0-35997 GCA_034519365.1 Rhodoferax sp.
ACAGGTCGAAGCGGGAGACGGCCATGGCGGGCTCGGGAATGAGGCGGTCAGAGGGGTCGGTCAGAGGGCGGTGCGGGCATCGCCACGCGGGCGTGGCTGCCGCTGTTCCTCCCACTGTGCCACGTGCTGGCCAGCCAACTGGTGCGCGGTGATGGCGGACAGAGTCCAGCCCAGGTGGCCGTGGCCGGTGTTGTAGAACACGTTGGGCTTTTTTGCCTGCCCCAACGCGCGGCAGCATGTTGGGCATCATGGGCCGCAGGCCAGCCCAAGGTTCGGCGCGGCGCGTGCTCACGCCGGGGAAGCATTGGTTCACCCAGTTCACCAGTGGGCGGATGCGGTCGGCGCGGATGTCGTGGTTGAAGCCATTGAACTCGGCCGTGCCCGCCACGCGGAAGCGGTCCTGGCCCAGGCGGCTGGTTACCAGCTTGGTCTCGTCGTCCAGCAGGCTCACCTGCGGTGCGGCCTGCTGGCTGGCTTCGTCGTTCAGGTGCACGGTGATGGAGTAGCCCTTGACCGGGTAGATGTTCAAGCGGTCGCCCAGTTGAGCGGCCATGCCCCCGGCCATGCACCCCGGCGCACACCACCACACCGTCAAACGTTGAGGTCTCGTGCCTGCATCGCTTTGCTTAAGACCAGATCCGCGGCGCGTGCCATCGGCAGACGCCTTGAGCACCTGGTGGCCGATACAAAAACGTCACGCCCAGGCGCGCGCAGGCCTGTGAGAGGCCGTGCGTGTATTTGTGGATGTCGCCGGTGGAATCGCTTTCGGTGTAGTAGCCGCCGTAGTACTGGCCCTGCAGCGTGGGCTCGATCGCGCGCATCTCTTCGGGCGTGACCGCACGGCGCGGCAGGCCACCCGCCGCCAGCATGGTGGACACGGTGCCCGCGTGGTCAAAGCCCGCCTTGTTGCGGTAGATGTGCAAGATGCCTTTGCGCTTGTGGTCGAAGTCAATGCCTTCCTTCTCGGCCCAGCCAAACAGGTGCTCACGCGCCGCAATGGCCAAGCGCGTGGTGGCTTCGGTGTTGTCGCGATAACGGGGAATAGCGGCCACAAACTCGGCCATCCAGCTCAGCTTGTGCCAGGTGGGCGTGGGGTTCATCAGGAGCGGGGCGTCCTTGGTGAACATCCATTTCAGCCCCTTCACGATCGTGCTGGGGTGGGTCCAGACCTCGGCATTGGACGCCGACAACTGCCCGCCGTTGGCGTACGACGTTTCCATGCCCGCGTAGCGGTGTTTCTCGATCAGGGTGACCTGGTAACCCGCGTTGGCCAGGGTGTAGGCGCTGGTGACGCCGGTGATGCCGCCGCCGATGATGGCTATGTGTTTCATAAAGCACTCTCGCAAAAAACAGTCGCAAACCAAGAAGTCGCCCACCCACACACCATGTGCCGGTGACGACCCCCTCTGTTTGAGACCTGAGAGATTCACCGCCGGCCTGGTGGGCCAGCGGCTTGCTCCTGCGGTGTGCCGCGGGACTGACCGCGACAGCTCTTCAGAGTGCTCAGGGATGCAAGATCCCTACCGCAGCGGTCCTGGGTGCCTGAGAGTTTCCGGGGTGGTTGCTCCTTCGGCGCTGGTGCTGTTGAGGCACCAGGCTCTCCCGCTGCGATGCCAGGTCCAGCCTGGCCAGGGTGGCTGCATGCAATGCAGTGCCACCCTGAATTTCCAACTAGTCGCCGCCGGGCCGCCCCAAGGCGACTGCGGCCCCCTCGGGAGGCAGCGCAGTACGCGCAGCGACAAGCGTGGGGGCAACGTTCATGCGTATTCCGTCAATGGCACGCAGCTGCAGAACAGGTTGCGGTCGCCATAGACGTTGTCCACGCGGCCCACGCTGGGCCAATACTTCACGGTCTTCAAGCTGGCCACGGGGAAGGCGCCCACCTCGCGGCTGTAGGGACGATCCCACTCGCTGCCCAGCAGGCTGGCGGCGGTGTGGGGAGCATGCTTCAAAGGGTTGTTGTCTTGTGGCCAGCTTCCGGCTTCGACTTGTGCAATTTCGCCACGGATGGCGATCATGGCGCTGATGAAGCGGTCCAGCTCGGCCAGGGTTTCGCTCTCGGTTGGCTCCACCATCAGCGTGTTGGGTACGGGGAAGGACAGTGTGGGCGCGTGGAAGCCGTAGTCCATCAGGCGCTTGGCCACGTCTTCGGCCATCACGCCACAGGTGTCCTTGAAGCCACGCAGGTCCAGAATGCATTCGTGCGCCACATGGCCGTTGGCGCTGGCGTACAGCGTGGGGTAATGGTCTGCCAAGCGGGCGCTGATGTAGTTGGCGCTCAGGATGGCGACTTCGGTGGCTTGTAGCAAGCCGTCCGGACCCATCATGCGGCAGTACATCCAGCTGATGGGCAGTACCGCAGCGTTGCCCAGGGGCGCAGCGCTCACCGCGCCCGTGCCGGGCACACCGCTCGTGGCGTGGCCAGGCAGGAAGGGCACGAGGTCAGCCACCACACAGACGGGGCCGACACCGGGGCCGCCACCGCCGTGGGGGATGCAGAAGGTTTTGTGCAGGTTCAGGTGGCTCACGTCGCCGCCAAACTCGCCGGGGGCGGCAGTGCCCACCAGCGCGTTCATGTTGGCGCCGTCCACGTACACGCGGCCACCATGCTGGTGCACCAAGGCGCACAGCTCTTTCACACTGGTTTCAAACACGCCGTGCGTGCTGGGGTAGGTGATCATCACTGCGGCCAGGTTGGCGCTGTGCTGCTCGCACTTGGCTTGCAAGTCGGCCATGTCCACGTTGCCGTTCTCGTCGCACTTGGTCACCACGACGGTCATGCCGACCATTTGTGCACTGGCCGGGTTGGTGCCGTGGGCGCTGCTGGGGATCAGGCAAATGTTGCGGTGGCTTTCACCCTTGCTGGCGTGGTAGGCCTGGATGGTCAAGAGGCCTGCGTACTCACCCTGGCTGCCGGCATTGGGCTGCAGGCTGATGCCCGCATAGCCCGTGGCGGCGCACAGCCAGGCACGCAGTTGGGCGTCCAGCTCCGCATAACCCTGGCGCTGGTCGGCGGGGGCGAAGGGGTGGATGTTGGCGAACTCGGGCCAGGTGATGGGAATCATCTCGCTGGTGGCGTTGAGCTTCATGGTGCAGCTGCCCAGCGGGATCATGCTGCGGTCCAGCGCCAGGTCCTTGTCGCTCAGCATGCGGATGTAGCGCAGCATGCCGGTCTCGGAATGGTGGGTATTGAAGACCGGGTGCGTCAGGAACTTGCTCGTGCGGCGCAGCGCGGCGGGGATCAGCGTGTCCACGCTGCCTTCCAGTGCTTCCACCGTGGGCAGAGGCCTGGCCGTCTTTGGCAAACAGGCCCCAGATCAGCGCCAGGTCAGCACGCGTGGTGGTTTCGTCCAGGCTGATGCACAGGTAATCTTTGGAGTAAATTCGCAGGTTAGCCCCCGCCGATACTGCGCGAGCAGCTATCGAATTCGTAGCGCCGTCGGTCTTCAGCGTCACCGTGTCAAAGGTGGCTTGCGCGCGCACCGGGGCGCCCAGTTGCTCCAGACCCTTGGCCAGAATGGCGGTGAACTTGGCCACGCGCTGGGCGATGCGAGTCAGGCCTTCCGGGCCGTGGTACACGGCGTACATGCTGGCCACCACCGCTGGCAGCACCTGCGCGGTGCAGATGTTGGAGGTGGCTTTTTCGCGGCGGATGTGTTGCTCGCGCGTTTGCAGCGCCAGGCGGTAGGCCGGGTTGCCATGGGTGTCGATGCTGACGCCCACAATGCGGCCGGGCATGGAGCGCTTGTACTCGTCGCGGCAGGCCATGTAGGCGGCGTGCGGGCCGCCGTTGCACAGCGGCATGCCAAAGCGCTGGGTGGTGCCGACCACGATGTCGGCGTCAAACTCGCCGGGCGGCGTCAGCAGCGTCAGCGCCAGCAGGTCCGCAGCCACGATGAAGGCGGCTTGTTTGCCGTGCACGGTCGCTACGTCGGCGCGCAGGTCGTCAATGCGGCCGCTGGTGGCGGGGTACTGGGCCAGCACGGCAAAGTAGTCGCCGGCCAGCGCGGCTTCCCATTCGGCGGCGGAATTGGCCAGGACGACGGTGAGACCCAGCGGCTTGGCACGGGTCTGGATCACCTCGATGGTTTGCGGGTGGCAGTCGCCGGCCACCACGAAGGTGTTGCTCTTGCTTTTGACCGAGCGCTTGGCCAGCGTCATGGCTTCGGCCGCGGCGGTGGCTTCGTCCAGCATGGAGGCGTTGGCCATGGGCATGCCGGTCAGGTCACACACCATGGTCTGGAAGTTGACCAGCGCTTCCATGCGGCCCTGGGAAATCTCGGCCTGGTAGGGCGTGTAGGCGGTGTACCAAGCGGGGTTTTCCAGGATGTTGCGCAGGATCACGCCGGGCGTGTGCGTGCCGTAGTAGCCCTGGCCAATAAAGCTCTTGAGCACCTGGTTCTTGCCTGCCAAAGCCTTCAACTCCGCCAGCGCTGCCGCCTCCGTAATCGCAGCGGGAATGTCCATCTTGCTGGAGCGTGCGATCGAGCGCGGCACGATGCTGTCGATCAGCGCGCGGCGCGAGGTTTCGCCAATCGCTTTGAGCATCAGCGCTTCGTCAGCCGCATCGATGCCGATGTGGCGGGCGTGGAATTCGCTGGCGTTTTCCAGCTGGGCGAGAGTGGGGGCAGAGGTCGTTGGCATGGACGTTCAGGCTTGTTGTTGGTGGGTGAGAAGACAATTTTTCGACGGGCCGCCCCTAGAAAAATTAGCCCCCTCGGGGGGCAGCGACCCGCGAAGCGGCGGAGCGCGGGGGCCAGCTCAGCCGGCGGAGAAGGCGGTGTAGCTGGTCTCGTCCATCAGGCCGTCGAGTTCGGCGGCGTTGGACAGCTTGACCTTGAAGAACCAGCCGGCGCCCAGCGGGTCGGTGTTGGCAAGTGCGGGGTCGGCGCGCAGGGCTTCGTTGACTTCGGTGATCTCGCCGGTCACGGGCATGTACACGTCGGCGGCGGCCTTGACGGACTCCACCACGCCGGCCACGGCCTTGGCGTCGATGGACGCGCCTACTTCGGGCAGGTCCACAAACACCACGTCGCCCAGCGCGTCTTGCGCGTGGTGGGTGATGCCGACGGTGGCGATGTCGCCTTCAACCTTGAGCCATTCGTGGTCGGGGGTGTATTTGATCGTCATGGGGAACTCCTGAAAACGGGTGATAAATGGAAATAAAACAATAAAAACGAACCTGCCAGGACAGACTTTAGCCGCCCCGGCCTGTGGTTTAGCCGCGGTAGTAACGCGTGGGCACAAAGGGCATGGCGCTCACCTCCATGGGCACGGGCTTGCCGCGCACGATGGCCACCACCTTGCTGCCCACAGCCGCCCATGCGCTGTCCACATAGCCCATGGCCACGGGCTTGTCGATGGTGGGGCCGAGCAGGCCGCTGGTCACTTCGCCAATCTTGTTGCCGGCGCCGTCTTGCAGCTCGGTGTGGTCCCGCACGGGGATGCGCTCCAGCGCAATGAGTCCCACGCGCTTTCTAGTGCCTTTTGTGCCGCTAGCCCCCGTGGAATCTGCGAGAGCAGCTAGTATTTTTGTAGCGCCGGGGAAACCACCTTCGCGCGCACCACCGGCGCGGCGCACCTTTTGCATGGCCCAGTTCAGGCTGGCTTCGACCGGCGTGGTGGTCGTGTCAATGTCGTTGCCATAGAGGCACAGGCCGGCTTCCAGGCGCAGGGAATTGCGTGCGCCCAGGCCAATCGGCTTGACTTCGGGCTGGGCCAGCAGGGCGCGGGCCAGGGCCTCGGCGTGGTCGTTGTGGACCGAGATTTCGAACCCGTCTTCCCCGGTGTAGCCGCTGCGGGTCAGGAACACGTCGATCTTTTGGGTGCCCGTATCCACGGTGAAATTGCCACCGGTCATGAACACCAGCTTCTCCACGCCGGGCGCCAGGCGGGAGAGGGCGACAACCGCCTGCGGGCCTTGCAGCGCCAGCAGCGCGTATTCGGGCATGGGGATGACTTCGCAGCGGCTGCCAATCTTGGCCTGGATGTGGGCAATGTCGCCCACCTTGCAGGCGCCGTTGACGATCACGAACAGTTCGTTATTGCCTTTGTTGAAGAACATCAGGTCATCAATGATGGTGCCTTCGTCGGTCAGCAGCAGGCCATAGCGCTGTTTGCCCACGGCCAGGTCGATCACGTCCACCGGCATCAGGGTCTCGAATGCGGCCGCCGCATCGGGGCCGACCAGGCGCAACTGGCCCATGTGCGACACGTCAAACAGGCCGGCCGCCTTGCGGGTGTGGTGGTGTTCGGCCATCAGGCCGCCGGGGTACTGCACGGGCATGGAGTAGCCGGCAAAGGGCACCATGCGGGCGCCCAGCTCGATGTGTAGGGCGTTCAGCGGCGTGGTTAACAAGGATTCAGTAGCAGGTGCGGACATGGCGGATACCAAGTAGACCAAGCGCATGGGCGCTTGAGGGGCAAATCGAACCCGAGGCGAACGCATTGCTGTGTACGCCTGGTGCTGCCCCCGCTGTCCGCTTTACCTGAGAGATTCGCCGGGTTTGCGTGCATCGTGCGTTTCAGCATGGTGCGCAAACTGCGGTTTGCTCCTTCGGTGGGCTGCGTAGCGCCATGGGCGCCTGCAGACTCTCTCCAGTGGGGTGTCGTCGGTAGCCAAGCTGCCAACGGCTGTCAGTCCTTTTGCCTGAGCGTTCAGACCGCTGCAATCAGCCGTCCTGCGCCTTCGGCGGCCTCCTCGGGGGAGGCGCTCTCCTGACTGGCGGAATTCTAAACCAGCGCCAGTTGTCGTGAGCGTGATCTACCGCAAATCGGGGTCAACGCGCCTTCGCCTACACTGTTTTGCTGCTTCTTCTGGTGCTACCCCGGTGCCGGTTGGCACCTCTCATTTTCTTTTTTGCATGCTCCACATCATTCGGCTCGTTGCCGTTGCAGTCCATTTTTTACTGGCTTCGGCCATCAACTTGGTGATCTGCTTTGCCCGGCCTTTCAATCCGGACAACTCCCGCCTGTGTGGCTGGCAGTACTCGGTGCCCGCGTTGCGTCTTCTGGGTTTGCAAGTCCGGTTGGAGACAGACGATCTGCGGGCGCAGTCCAACCCCTTCGTTATCGTGGCCAACCACCAGTCCAACTGGGATCTGTGGGTTTTGGGCTGCGCGGTGCCCCGGCGCACTGTTTCATTGGGCAAGACAAGCCTGAAGTGGATTCCATTTTTTGGGCAAATTTACTGGCTAGCTGGCAATATTTTGATCGACCGCAGCAACGCTTTCAAAGCCAAGCAGGCCATGTTGACGACGACCGACGTGATGCTGAAAGAGGACACGTCCATTTGGGTATTCCCTGAAGGTACGCGCAATCTGGGGCAGGGGTTGTTGCCCTTCAAAAAGGGTGCTTTTCAGATGGCCGTCAACGCGGGCGTGCCGATTGTTCCGCTGTGCTGCAGCAACTACAAAGCCAGCATGCGTTTGAACCGCTGGCGCAGTGGCTCCATCATCATCAAAACGCTCCCCCCCATTCCCACTACCGGAATGACGTTGGACGATATGCCGGCGTTGATGGAGCGCTGCCGCCGAGATATGGTGGCGTGCCTTGATGCTTTGGACGTTGAAGCGAGTAGGGAGAATGTGTCCGGTCGTTAAGACCATTTCACCCCCAAAACACCAGAGGAGAAGCCGATGCCTGCCGATCACCCATCCCAAACCAAGCCGACGCTGTACTACTCCAGAAACTCGAACCCGCGCATAGCGGTTGCGGTCGCTCGGTATTTGCAGTCGCCTGTGGAGTTTGTCCTAGCCGCGCCGCGCCACCCGGACCATGAGGCCGCTTTTCGCTCCATCAACCCCAACGGCTTGGTACCAGTGCTGGCGGATGGGCCGCAAACCCTGTGGGAAGCAGATGCGATTGCCTGCCATTTGTCAGCCAAGGCCGATTCAGATTTTTGGCGACGGGGTACCGAGATGGCGGACATGGTGATGTGGTTGAGCTGGAGCGCCTACCACCTGAACCCAGCAGCAGGAACACTGTATTTCGAGCACATTGTGCGGCCCACATTTTCATCAGAAAAGTGCCCGCCGTCGGTTATCACCGAAGCGCTGGCAGACTTTCGCACCCACGCAGCCGTCTTGGAGCAGCAATTGCACAACCGAATCTGGTTGGTGGGCAATACGGTGTCTTACGCAGATTTTCGCGTTGCCACCGTGTTGCCTTTTGCCGATGGCGCGGGCCTGCCCCTAGCAGAGTTCCCCAAAATTCGGCGCTGGCACGATCAGCTCATGCAAATCACAGCATGGCGTGAGCCGTTTGCCGGATTGGCGCTGTAGCCGCCGGAACTACATCCCCGCGTAGTTCGGCCCGCCGCCGCCCTCGGGCGTGACCCAGACGATGTTTTGCGTCGGGTCTTTGATGTCGCAGGTCTTGCAGTGCACGCAGTTTTGCGCGTTGATTTGCAGGCGCTGGGCATCGGCGCCCTTGGCTTCGTCGGGCACAAACTCGTACACACCGGCCGGGCAGTAACGGGCCTCGGGGCCGGCGTATTTGGCCAGGTTAATGCTTGCCGGCACCGATGCGTCTTTGAGCGTCAGGTGCGCGGGCTGTTGCTCTTCGTGGTTGGTGTTACTGATGAATACGCTGGAGAGGCGGTCAAAGGTGAGCTTGCCATCAGGCTTGGGATAGATGATGGGTTGGCATTCCGCCGCAGGCTTGAGGTAGGCATGATCGGGCTTATCGCGGCGCAGCGTCCAAGGAATGTGGCCGCGTAGCACAAACTGCTCGAAGCCATTCATCAGCGTGGCCGTGGTCAGGCCGTACTTGAACCAGTTCTTGAAGTTGCGATCTTTGTTCAGCTCGGTGTGCAGCCAGCTTTTCTCAAACGCTTCGGGATAGGCCGTCAGCTCGTCGTGCTGACGGCCCGCCACGATAGCGTCAAAGGCGGCCTCAGCGGCCAGCTTGCCGGTCTTGATGGCCGCGTGGCTGCCCTTGATGCGCCCCACGTTCAAGTAGCCGGCGTTGCAACCTACTAGGCAGCCACCGGGGAACACGGTCTTGGGCAGCGCATTGATACCGCTGGCGTTGATCGCGCGCGCGCCATACGAGAGTCGCTTGGCGGTGACTTCGCCCTTGGCGTTCTCGAAGTAGTAGCGCACGTTGGGGTGTGTCTTCCAGCGCTGGAATTCTTCAAATGGGCTGAGGTAGGGGTTGGTGTAGCCCAAGCCCGTGACAAAGCCCAGCGCGACCTTGTTGTCTTCCAAGTGGTACAGAAACGCGCCGCCATAGGTGTCGGCATCCATGGGCCAGCCGGCGGTGTGCATGACAAAACCAGGTTTGTGGCGGCTAGGGTCAATTTCCCAGAGTTCTTTGATACCGAGGCCAAAGCTTTGTGGGTCGCGGTCAGCGTCCAACTTGAATTGGGCGATCAGCTGTTTGCCCAAGTGGCCGCGCGCACCTTCGGCAAACACGGTGTATTTACCCAGCAACTCCATGCCGAGTTGGAAATTTTCGGTGGGCTCGCCGTCTTTACCCACGCCCATGTTGCCGGTGGCCACACCCTTGACTGAGCTGTTGTCGTTGTAAAGCACTTCGGCGGCGGCAAAGCCAGGGAATATTTCCACACCCAAGGCTTCGGCCTGTTCGGCCATCCACTTGGTGACATTGCCCAAGCTGACGATGTAGTTGCCGTGGTTCTGCGCGAACGGTGGCAGGAAGAGGTTGGGTACGCGAACGCCCGATTTTTCGCCCAAGAAAATGTAGGCGTCGTCGGTCACGGGCTGGTTCAGCGGGGCGCCCTTGGCCTTCCAGTCGGGGATCAGTTCGGTCAGGGCCTTGGGGTCCATGATGGCACCCGACAGGATGTGGGCACCGGGCTCAGACCCTTTTTCCAGCACCACCACGGAAACCTCTTTGCCCTTCTCTGCGGCAAGTTGTTTGACGCGGATAGCGGTGGCCAAGCCACCAGGGCCTCCGCCCACGACGACAACGTCGTATTCCATGGATTCGCGGGGGCCGAATTGGGCCAGTATTTCCTGGTGGGTCATGCTTGTCTCGCTTCATAATGGGTTGGGAAACCCGTGGGGCGGCGGCGCACGGAACGCGCCGAACTTTGTGGAATTTTATTCTCTGAATCTACAAAAAAGAACGACCGTTCTTTTTTAATTTGTGGAGGGTCTCTAAATGGCTTACAGCATCGATTTATCAGGCCGGGTGGCCTTTGTTACCGGGGCCTCTGGCGGGTTGGGGGCTCAGTTTGCCAGGACCTTGGCGGCCGCAGGGGCTGCCGTGGTGCTGGCCAGTCGCCGGGTCGACAAGCTCAAGGACTTGCGCGCCGAAATTGAGGGGATGGGTGGTGACGCCCATGTGCTGGAACTCGACGTGACCGACCACGACTCCATCAAGGCGGCGGTCGCCCATGCCGAAACCCAGGTGGGTTCGATCGATATCCTGATCAACAACTCAGGGGTGAGCACCACCCAGCGTTTGCAAGATGTGTCGCCTGACGATTACGACCACATGTTTGACACCAATGTCAAAGGTGCATTTTTTGTAGCCCAAGAGGTGGGAAAGCGCATGTTGGCCCGGGCCAAGGGCGCTGCGCCGGGCACCTATACCGGCGGGCGCATCGTCAACATCGCCTCTATGGCCGGGCTGCGGGTGTTGCCGCAGATTGGCGTGTATTGCATGAGCAAGGCCGCAGTGATCCAGATGACCAAGGCGCAGGCCATGGAGTGGGGCAAGTTCGGCATCAATGTGAATGCGCTGTGCCCGGGCTACATCGACACCGAAATCAACCACCACCACTGGCAGACCGAAGCCGGGCAAAAGTTGGTGCAAATGTTGCCGCGCAAGCGCATCGGCCAGCCGCAAGACCTTGATGCCATCTTGTTGACCCTGTGCGCAGACCAAAGCCATTTCATCAACGGGGCCGTCATTGCGGCCGATGATGGCTTTGGAGCGTAACCACCGTCTACCGGTACCTCCCACCTTGGTGCAGGCGTTGGCGTGCTGATCGGCATCTTGGCCGGGTTGGCCGCTGGTGCCCTGTGGGGCCTGGTGTTTGTGCTGCCCGAGCTGGCTCCTGGCTTGGGTGCGGTGGATTTGGCCGCCGGCCGTTTTGTGAGCTACGGCATGGCTGCAGGGCTTTTTATGGCGTTGCGACGTGGTCCGCTGCGTTGGCCTAGTCGTGCGCAGCTTGGCGCCATTTTGCTATTGAGCGTGTTGGGGTTTTCGGGCTACTACCTGCTGTTGGTGCTGGCTTTGCGCGATGCGGGGGTGGCGGTTCCTACCTTGATCATTGGCACCATTCCGATCTGGGTCATGCTGTTGGGGAAGCCGGACCATTTGCGCTGGCGAAGTTTGCTTCCTGGCCTTGTGTTGACCGTTACGGGCGTCGGGCTGATGGGCTCGGCGGACAGTGGGCCTGCCGGTGCCTTGGCCACCACCGGCTGGGTGTATTGGCGCGGCGTGGGCTACGCGCTGCTGGCCATGGCAAGTTGGACTTGGTTTGCGGTGGTCAACGCGGCATGGTTGCAACGCCACCCCGAAATCGAGGTAACTGATTGGGCCAACTGGTTGGGTCTGGCGGCAGGTGCCGCCGCACTGGCGCTGTGGGGGCTGACGGGTTCCGATCCAAAAGTGCTGCTAGCCCAGGCAGATATTGCGCAAGCAGCTATCGTAATCGTAGCAACGGGGGCTGGGTCGGGTTGGTTGGCCACGGTGTTGTGGAATGTCGCCAGTCGCCGTTTGAGCGCTAGCTTGTGCGGGCAACTGATTGTGAGCGAGACCTTGTTTGCCTTGCTGTACGCCTTTGTATGGCATGGGGCTTGGCCCGTGGCAGTGCAGTGGTGGGCCAGCGCGCTGTTCGTGCTGGGCATCGTCGCGTCCATCCGGGCCCACAAGTAAAACGCCCCAAGCCACTTCGCAGAGGCGTGGGGCGTTGTCGCGGCGTGACGCTTATTTGGGTGCCAAGCGGATAGCACCATCCAAACGAATGACTTCGCCGTTGAGCATGTCGTTTTCAAAAATGTGCACGGCCAGCTTGGCGTAGTCTTGCGGCGTACCAAGGCGCGAAGGGAAGGGCACACCAGCGGCCAGTGCGTCTTGCACTTCCTGTGGCATGGAGAACAGCATGGGCGTGCCAAAAATGCCGGGGGCAATGGTCATGTTGCGGATGCCGTTGCGGGCTAGGTCACGCGCGATGGGCAGAGTCATGCCGACCACGCCGCCTTTGGACGCGCTGTAGGCCGCTTGGCCGATTTGCCCGTCGTAGGCCGCCACCGATGCGGTGGAAATCATCGCGCCGCGTTCGCCGGTCGCTTCTGGCTCGTTCTTGCTCATGGCTTCGGCCGCGAGGCGAATCATGTTGAAGCTGCCAATCAGGTTGACGGTGACGGTTTTGCTAAACGTGGCCAGCGCGTGGGCGCCGTTCTTGCCTACAGTCTTTTCGGCCGGTGCAATGCCGGCGCAGTTCACCAAGCCCATCAGCTTGCCCAGCGAGACCGCCTTGGCGACCACCGCTTGTCCGTCCGCTTCATTGCTGACGTCGCACTTCACAAAGGCCCCACCGATATCTCTGGCAATGGCTTCGCCTTTCTCGGCCTGCATGTCGGCGATGACCACTGTGGCGCCCTTGGCAGCCAGCATGCGCGCCGTGCCTTCACCTAATCCTGATGCGCCACCGGTGACGATAAATACCTTGCCTGCGATTTCCATTGAGAACTCCTTGGGACGGTTGAGTGCGCTTACGTTTACGTAAACGTCAATTATGGCGCAGGCCTACAAGGTGCCCTGCAAAAGTCGGTTGGTCACAGCCAGGAACGGCCAAAGTTTGCTGCTATACTTCGGCCTCTCGGATATATGTAGGCGCATAGCTCAGCTGGTTAGAGCACCACCTTGACATGGTGGGGGTCGTTGGTTCGAGTCCAATTGCGCCTACCAAATTTCCTAGAAACACACCAAGCACTTGACGACAACGTCAGGTGCTTTTTTTTGCCCTGGCCTTGGGCATGCGAGATCTGCACAAGATTGCACCTATCGAGTTGGCCCAGCGAGCTCTCTAGAATGGCGTGAATGGCTGCATTCACCATCTTCTTCTGCGGGACCGGTTCGAACAGTTACGACTTCGCGAACAACAACTACCACCAAGGGGAGCTGATCTCCACCTTGGCTAAAAACCATGCGGGCCACGAATTCGTGGACTGGATCATTGTGGATGGCCCCGGTAGCGGCAATATCCAAGAGGCAGAAAAATGGGTTCCGGCCGGCAATTACGCTGGTATCCGCGGCACGCTATCGGGCAAAGGCTGGGAAGAGAATGTTCAGCACGCGATTGCCGTGTTGATTGGGTCTGACTACGAAGAGCGCACGTCGCACACCCGCACCGAGAACCGAATTTTTCGGGAGGCCGGGGTTGGCGTGGACACCGTGGAGCGCACTGGGAGGGTTGGCCGGGCTTTGCTGGGGCCCACGAAGAAGGTGCATTTCGATTTACACGCCCGCATCTCGCCGCAAGCGCTGCAGCAGCGAAAAATCCAGATCATGCGCAAAAACAAGCCCGTGGACTGCGTGAACGTGGTGGGCTGGAGTCGGGGCGGTGTGACCTGCCATATGTTCGCCAATGCGCTGGCCGAAACCGAGGGCTGGTCCCATATCCCGGTGAACATTTTTGCCTGCGATCCAGTGCCAGGCTCTGGCAATTTTGACACCCATCGAATCAGTTTGGGGCGCAACGTGAAACGCTATGTTGCGATCTACGCTGCCGATGAGCGCTCGCGCGGCTTTTCGCCGGTGCTGCCGTCGCTGGCATCCAATACGGAGTTCTTCATCACCACCATGCCGGGTCGCCATGCGACGCTGGTGGGCAACGCGAGCAACGATGGGGGCAAGGGCGTCAACACGCTCTTTGGGCCGGGTAAAGTCACCCGCGATTTGGCCGAGAGTTTTTTACAAGCTTGGGGTACTCAGCTCAACCAAACGCTGCGCCTTGCTGACTTGCAAATATTGGCCCACTATGAAGAAATGTTGGCGCAGTCTGCAGACTTTTGTGCCATGCGAAACGTCTCGTACACCTATTTCACCCAGTCAGACCGGGCGATTGGCACTGGCGACGGAACTTGGCGCACATTCGGCACTTCGTCTACGCTGTCCAGAGAGGTGGTTTTCGTGAACCTGCACCACCGCTGGTTGTTTGAAAAGAGCTTCCCACTGCTGTGCTCCGCACTGTTTCGCAACCAAAAGCTCACGCGAAAACAGGTTGAAACTGAGTTTCAGCGGGTCGGCACTTTGTATCCCATCCTCAGCAACAGGCTGAAGCGCATTCCGGTTCAACTGAAGTAGTTGTGGGCGTTTTGTCTGCAGCCCTAGTCGCCTAGGGTTATCCTAGGGCGTACCGGGTCTATCCATCCCTAGAATGTGCTGCAGCGCAACACTTTGTTGCCCTGCACCTTTTCGTGACAAGCGATCGCAATGCAAAAACCTAGCTCCAAAGATTCCAAAACGTCGCAACGGGTGATCAAAAAGTATCCCAATCGCCGTTTGTACGATACGGATACGTCGACCTACATCACGCTGTCGGAAATCAAACGGCTGGTGATGGACAGTGAAGTCTTCGCGGTGGTCGATGCCAAGTCCGGCGAGGACATCACGCGCAGCATTTTGCTGCAGATCATCCTGGAAGAAGAAGCCAATGGCTCGCCGATGTTTACGACGCCGGTGCTGGCCCACATCATTCGCTTCTATGGTCACACCATGCAGGGCATGATGGGCGGATACCTGGAGAAAAACATGCAGGCGTTGATGGACATGCAAGTGCCCATCGTTCCGGGTGTGGCGGGCAACAATATGTTCCAGCAGATGCAGGAACAAATGCAAAAGCAGACCGAGCAGTTCCTGGGGGCGTTCGGTATCAAGCGCTAGGTATTCCGAATACTGGGACAATAGGGGATGAGCGACGTTTTATCCCCCACTTCCACCCGAGCCCCGAAAGTCGGTTTTGTCAGCCTAGGCTGCCCTAAGGCGTTGACCGATTCAGAGCTGATCCTGACGCAACTCAGCGCCGAGGGTTACCAAACCTCTAAGACCTTTCAGGGCGCAGACTTGGTCATCGTCAACACCTGTGGCTTCATTGACGATGCCGTCAAGGAAAGCCTAGACACCATTGGTGAGGCCTTGGCAGAAAACGGCCGGGTCATTGTGACGGGCTGTCTGGGGGCCAAGACCACCAACGACGGCGACAACATGGTGCGCCAGATGCACCCCAAAGTGTTGGCCGTCACCGGACCGCACGCCACGCAAGAGGTGATGGACGCGGTGCACCTGAACCTGCCCAAGCCCCACGATCCGTTCTTGGACCTTGTGCCACAGTCTTTTGGTTCCGCCGGCATCAAGCTCACGCCCCGCCATTACGCCTACCTGAAGATCAGCGAAGGATGTAACCACCGCTGTACCTTTTGCATTATCCCGTCCATGCGGGGTGACTTGGTGTCACGTCCGATTGGCGACGTATTGAAAGAGGCGCAGGCTTTGTTCGAGGGCGGTGTCAAAGAGCTGCTCATCATCAGCCAAGACACTTCGGCCTATGGCGTGGATGTGAAATACCGCACCGGTTTTTGGGATGGCAAGCCAGTCAAAACCCGAATGCTGGAATTGGTGCAGGCCCTAGGTGATATTGCTGAGCCCTACGGGGCTTGGGTGCGCTTGCACTATGTCTATCCCTATCCCAGCGTGGACGAAATCATTCCCTTTATGGCCACGGGGCGTGTTCTCCCCTACCTAGACGTACCGTTGCAGCATAGCCACCCCGATGTGTTGCGCCGTATGAAGCGCCCCGCCAGCGGTGAGAAGAATCTGGACCGCTTGAAACAATGGCGCGCAGCCTGCCCGGAGCTGGTGGTTCGGAGCACCTTTATTGCGGGCTTTCCCGGCGAAACAGAGGCGGAGTTTGAACATCTATTGGAGTTCGTGCGCGAAGCGGAAATTGACCGTGCCGGTTGCTTTGCTTACAGCGCGGTAGACGGTGCAACCGCTAACGATTTACCTGGCATGTTGCCGATTGAGTTGCGCGAAGAGCGCCGCGCGCGCTTCATGGCGGTCGCCGAAGAAGTTTCGGCTGCGCGCTTACAGCGCCGAGTGGGTTCGGTCATGCAAGTGTTGGTCGATTCGGCGCCGGGACTGGGTCGCAAAGGCGGTGTCGGACGCAGCTACGCGGATGCGCCTGAGATCGACGGTGTGGTGCGTTTGCTGCCACCCGAAAAGATCAGCAAAACGCTGAAAGTGGGTGAATTCACCAAGGCTCGCATCGTTGCTGCGCAAGGGCACGATTTGGTGGCGCAACCCATCTAGGAAGAAGTTGGGCGGGCCAAAGAAAAAGGCCTGTGACTTTCGTCACAGGCCTGATCTATTAGGTGGTGCCCAGGAGAAGACTCGAACTTCCACGGTCTTGCAACCGCTAGCACCTGAAGCTAGTGCGTCTACCAATTTCGCCACCTGGGCAACGCCTCAAATTATAGCACTGGGTTTTGGACCGTTTTGGGCGGCCACTCAACTTTTTTGTGAGATCTGTCCTCGGGTGGTTTCAAGGCGATGGGCAATGGCCTGATATGTGCTTCTACAAAACAACATCGCGATTTAGTGTCATCGGTGTAGCGCGGATTGGCAAGGTTTCTGGCGCATACTTGTAGGCGTCCGCCCAATTTCGGCTTCAGGGCATTCCGGGAAAGAGTGAGGGTTCTATCAAAAATATTAGCCATTCCAGCGGATTGCTGGACGAAGTTGAAGGCGTCGTGCAAGGCCACCGCGATGGGCACGGTTTCGTAGCCCGCGACGACGGTGCTGCCGACATTTATTTACCTCCCAACGAGATGCGTGCTGTTCTACACAAAGACCGCGTCAAGGTTCGCGTTGTGCGCAGCGACCGCAAAGGAAGGCCAGAAGGTCGCGTTGCGGAGATCATCGAACGCTCGACCCAACCCATCATCGGGCGCCTGTTGCACGAGAGCGGTGTCTGGCTGGTGGCACCCGAAGACAAGCGCTACGGTCAGGATGTTTTGATTCCCAAGGGCGCCACCAGCGTGGCCAAAGCTGGCCAAGTCGTGGTGGTCGAATTGGTCGAGCCGCCGGCGCTGTTTGGCCAGCCGGTGGGTCGTATCAAAGAGGTACTGGGCGAGGTCGACGACCCCGGTATGGAGATCGAAATTGCGGTGCGCAAATACAGTGTGCCGCATGAGTTTTCTGATGCCTGTATCGCGCTAGCGCGAACTTTGCCCGACAAGGTGCGCCCACAGGACAAAATAGAACGCGTTGATTTAACCGACGTGCCGCTGGTCACCATCGACGGGGAGGATGCGCGCGACTTCGACGATGCCGTGTACTGCGAGCCTGCCACACGCGGGCGGGGTAAGTCGGCTGTCAAGGGTTGGCGACTGCTGGTGGCCATTGCCGATGTGAGTCACTATGTGGAGACCGGCTCAGCGATCGACGTGGATGCATACGACCGCGCCACCAGTGTGTACTTCCCGCGCCGTGTGATTCCCATGTTGCCTGAGAAACTGTCGAACGGACTGTGCTCGCTTAACCCCGAGGTTGAGCGTTTGTGCATGGTGTGTGACATGTTTATCACTGCCGATGGTGAAGTGGATGCCTACCAGTTTTACCCGGCCGTGATGTGGAGCCACGCACGCTTTACCTATACCGAAGTCGCAGCCATCTTGAGCAATACCCGTGGCCCCGAGGCGACCAAGCGGCGTGAGCGCGTGGCTGACCTGCTGAACCTGCACGGGGTCTACCAGGCCTTGCTGAAGTCGCGCCACAAGCGCGGTGCGGTGGACTTTGAAACGACGGAGACGCAAATTGTTTGCGACGAAAACGGCCGCATTGAAAAGATCGTCCCGCGCACCCGGAATACAGCCCACCGGCTGATCGAAGAAGCGATGTTGGCGGCGAATGTGTGCAGCGCCGATTTCATTGCGCAGAACAAGCACCAAGGTCTGTTTCGGGTGCATGAAGGCCCGACGCCCGAGAAGCAGGAAATCCTGCGTACTTATCTCAAAGCCACAGGCATTGGCATGACCATCAGCGACAAGCCAGCTCCCGGTGAGTTTCAGGCGATTGCGCTGGCCACCAAAGACAGACCCGACGCACAGCAGATTCATTCCATGTTGCTGCGCTCCATGCAGCAGGCGATTTACACCCCGGTGAATAGTGGCCACTTCGGTTTGGCGTTTGACGCCTACACCCATTTCACCAGCCCGATTCGCCGCTACCCCGATTTGCTGGTGCACCGGGTGATCAAGGCGATTTTGGCGCAGAGCAAATACCAATTGCCTGCGCTGCCTACGCCTGGCGAAGCCCACGCCAAGCTGGCGCGCCGTCTGGAAAAAAATCTGGCCAGTCGGGTCACCGACCCTACGACCAAGCCTAAAAAACAGAGCGCAGAAGGCATGGCCTGGCTGGCAGCCGGTTTGCATTGCAGCGCCAATGAGCGCCGTGCCGATGAGGCCAGCCGCGATGTGGAAGCTTGGCTCAAGTGCAAGTACATGCGCGAGCATTTGGGCGAAGAGTATTCTGGAGTGGTCACCTCGGCCACCACCTTTGGCCTGTTTGTGACCTTGGACGCGATGTACGTTGAAGGCTTGGTTCACATCACTGAGCTTGGCGGCGAGTACTTCCGTTTCGACGAGGCGCGCCAAGAGTTGCGCGGTGAACGAACTGGGATCCGTTATGCCATTGGCACGCGAGTGCGCATTCAGGTTAGCCGGGTGGACTTGGATGGGCGCAAGATCGACTTCCGTCTTGTGTTGGATGGCCACGCGGCTGCACCCCGTGCGATGCAAGACAAAGGGGGGCCGCGGGACGGCAAGGCTCGACCGGCAGACTATGCGGAACGGGCGGAGCTTGATGCGGGTGGTCGCGCTGGTTTCAAGGGCAAAGTACGCTTGCAACGTGCGGCGGCCAAGCCCGGACGGGGCGCCAGCAAGACTGGCGACAAGGCTGTGGCCACCCCCAAGAAGGCGCCACGCAAACGGCGCTAGGCGCTTTCGCGCGGCGGTCATTGAGATATTGCTATATATTCAATAGCTGCTGGCGCAGTGCTGATAAGGGATTAGGGCCAATTTGGCGTTAAATTCTCTGCCAAGGCTGTGGCAGAGAAGCTGCGGTGGTTTGGCCATTGGTCTGCCGCCAAACCATGTTGGTAGACCGCCAACTTTGCGGCATCTTCACTGTTCAGGCCCTGTGCGAGGTAAGCGCCCACCAAACCCGCCAGCACATCGCCGGTTCCTCCAGTTGCTAGGCGCGGGTTGCCGCTGGTGTTGATCCAAGGCACGCCATTGGGCGTGGCTACTACGCTGCCAGACCCTTTCAGTATGACCGTGCACAGCATGGATTGCGCCAGGGTCTGGGCGCAGTCCAAACGGTTCGCTTGAACCTCTGCGGTGCTGCAGCCAAGTAAGCGCGCGGCTTCGAGTGGGTGGGGCGTGAGGACCGTGGTGTTGGCGGCGCGCTGTGCCAGCAGTGTGCGTAGCGCCGGTTGTGCGGCCAACGCGTTCAGGGCATCGGCATCCAAAACTAGGTACGCGGCCCTGGCGATCAGAGCGGGTAAATATTCAACTATGGCAGTGCCACCGCCGCAGCCCGCAACGACGCCCATGTTTTCCACCGCCAATTCCGGTACGGTCCGGCACATCAGCGCTGGCTGGCGGGTTAACGCGGCGGGTTGGGCGGACGAATCCAGCAGGGCCAGAAACACCCGGCCTGCACCGCCTTGCAGTCCCGCCGTGGCTGCGAGCAAGGCTGCACCCGCCATGCCGCTGGCACCACCGACCACGGCTAGATCGCCAAAGCTGCCTTTGTGGGAGGTATGGGATCGGGCTGGGGCGATGCCCGGAGCGCCCAGCAATGCATCGGCAGTGACTGCAGATTCAACACCCAGAGTGTTGAGCCAGACATCGCCGCAAACGTCGCGACCATGTCCTGTAAACAGACCGGGTTGGAGGGCCAGAAAACTTAGCGTGGCATGGGCCCGCACACAGTCCCCAGCCGCGAAGCCCGTGTCTCCGGCCAAGCCGCTGGGTAGGTCGGCGGCAACGACTCGACCGGTGCCAGCTTGCAATTGTTGGATGTGGGCGGCTACAGCCCCGCGGGGTGCTTGGCGCAGACCAGAGCCGCACAGCGCGTCGATGCCAAGCTCCCATTGCGCCGGCGCTGATGTGACGAAGCCCACGCCCGCTTGCTGAGCCTTGTGCAGTGCATCGGCTGCGTCAGCGGGCAAAGGTTTGGTGCCATCCACTAAGCTGACTTTTGGTGATTTCCCCCATTGTTGTAGGTGCCGCGCGGCGTGCATGCCGTCGCCGCCGTTATTGCCACGGCCACATGCGATCCAAATGGTGTTCGCGTGCGGTTGGTAGGCGAGGGCTAGCTGGGCCAAGGCCAACCCAGCGCGTTCCATCAGTGTGTGGGGGGGCAGTTGCGCTTGGGTGATGCGCTCCAAGGTACGTACGGCTTGGGTACCTAGCAGCGGGTAGCGGGAGGCAGGACTGCGCAGACCACGAGGGCCTAGTACCCACTGCGATATCTCCTCAGAATTCGTAGCCATCGCCTTCCCGAGCCAGCCGGATATCCATACCCTGGGTCAGGTGAGCGTTGTCGCGCAGCGCCTGGGCAAAGGCTTCTTCCAGCGCATCGTCGCTGCGAGTGGGTTCGTGGTGGGTGCAATACAGCACCTTGGCGCCCGCTGCATGGGCGCTGGCAATGCTTGAGCTGAAGGTGCCGTGCCCCCAACCTTTCTTGGCCGGGTATTCCGCGTCGGTGTAGGAGCTATCGGCGATGTAGACATCAACTCCCCGAATCGCTTCCCGAATAGCGGCTTCCTTTTCGTCCACGAATACTTGGTACTCGGCATAGGCTTCGTCGCCGGGTTCGTAGATGTTGTACGCGGGCTCGTGGTCGCCAGTGAAAAAAACTGACTTCCCGTTGCACTCGATCCGGTAGCCAAAATCGATGACGGGGTGGTTGAGCAAGCAGGGCGTCACGGTGGCAGTGCCGATCTGTAGGGGTTGGTCGGGCATGAGCGTGACGTATTCGATGCGGGCCTTCATTTCAGCCTCACGCACCGGGAAGTAGCTGTATTGCAGTTGAACCGCCATGACTTGCTCAATGCCTTTGCCAGACACGGGGTCAAAGCCGCCATGCAGGCGCAACACATTGCCGGGAATGAAATTGGGGATGAAGAAGGGCAACCCCTGAATATGGTCCCAGTGCGAGTGGGAAATCAGGACGTTGGCGGTTACCGGCATCTCGGCCAGAAGAGTTTGCGACAGCGGGAAGATTCCGGTGCCTGCATCCAGAATGATCAACTCGTTGTTGTCGGTACGAATTTCAATGCAGGTGGTGTTGCCACCGTAGCGCACCGTCTTGGGCCCCGGCGATGCGATGGACCCTCGAACACCCCAAAACTTAACCTTCATGCCATCTCCTTCACAGCTTGGCAAATACCTGTGCTTCTTCAAACAAGGCTTGCAAATTTCCGGTGGAAGCAATTACCGCATCCAAATCACCGCCGAGGCGTTTCTGAATACTGGTTGGCAGTTCTTCCATTGCGTAGTTGCCAGCGAATCCGAACTGAAGCTTCTTGCTGATTTGATTGGCCGCAAACACACAGGCGATCATGTCTGTGTCTTTGAGGTCGCCCAAGCGCTGGTGGCGAATGGTCTGAATCAGATTGGGCGCAAAACGCCATTTTTCAACCAACATGGCGCCGACCACGGCGTGGTCCGCGCCGATGGTTTTTTGGAGCGCGTCATGCAGCGAGCCCTGAGTGTCTTTGCTGATCTGCAAAGCTGCCTTAAATTCTTCGGGCATGAACTGGGCAAAAACCACCTTGCCAAAGTCGTGCAGTAATCCGGCAATGAAGCAGTCCATCGGGTCTGCATCGTCGACCTTGAGCGCCAACTGCTTCGCGATGCTGGCGGTGGCCAAGGAATGCAACAGGTACTGCTGAACGTCAAACCCTGCGGCATTGTCTTTGGGCAGCATGCCGATGGCGGCGATGCTGAGTGCCAAGTTTTTGATGGTGTTGAAACCTAGGTACACCACGGCATGGCCAATGGATGTGACCTGTTTGGGCAAACTGTAATAGGCCGAATTGACTACTTTAAGGATTTTGACGGTGACCACCGGGTCTTTGTCGATGACCTCTACCAAGTCTTTGGGCGTGCTGTCAACGTTGCGCGTCAATTCCAGAATGCGTTGAACGCTCTTCGGAAAGGCTGGCATACCGTCCACCGCAGCAGTGAGTTTTTGGGTAAGTTCAGGGCTCATGTGTAAAAGGTCTCCCTCGGCCCATTGTGTCAGTAGATTTACCCAATCGACAATCGATTCAGGCGCTAAAACGGCTCGGGAGAAAAGGTGTACTGGACATGAGGCCGTCTCTGCCCGCAAGTTGATCGGCAAGGATCTGCGCCGTGCCACATGCCCATCCCCAGCCGTTAGCACCGTGGCCTAGGTTGAGCGACACGCCGGTCACGCGGCTGGGGCCGACGGCGGGCAGGCCGTCGGCGAGGCAGTGCCGAGTTCCTTGCCAGACTTGTTTGCTAGCTTTGTAGTTGGTTGCCCCGGGGAAATAAGTTTCCAATGCTTGGTACAGGCGGTTGACGACCTTCATGTCGTGGGCGGCAGGCCGTGGGCCCACTTCGGCCCCTGCGTAAACGCGAATGCGTTGGCCCATTCGATGCAGGACGAGGCCTGATGCGTGTTCTTGAATGGCACTGCGGGGGCCGTTGAGCGGTTCCTTCAAGGTGACGCTGAGGGTGTAGCCATGGATTGCTAGGCTGGGCAAATCAGGGAGCACCTGCGTGGCTATGCTGCGCTCCCATTGGGCGGTACAAAGCACCACATGGTCAAAGGCCTCTGTGACCGTGCCGGTTGATAAGGCTATCCGCAAAACCGGTTTTGGGCCGGCTTCCAGCCCCACCACTGGGGCATTGAATCGGTAGTCAACCCCGCGCTTTTGGCTTAACGTTTTGAGTGTCAACGCGAATTGTCGACAGTTGACGACGCTGTCGCCCGGAAGCGATAACCCTGCCAGTATGGGGGCGCCCTCCTGCAACGCAGGCTCGATGGTGCGGCATTCGGCGGACGTCATGGCGCGGCAGGCAACGCCGATGGATTTCAGTTGTTCGACCTGGGGTTGGTAGCCATCCCAAGCTTCTTGGGTGGCAAACAGGAGCAATTGGCCTTCGCTGCGTTCGATGTCCAACTGGTAGTGCTCCAGCAACTGCTGCAGGGTATCGTTGCTGAACTGCGCAAGTTGCCGCGCTTCCGCTTCGGCAGTGACGTGGTCGGTTTTGTGCTTGCTGAAGCGCCATAGTGCCCCCAGCTGCTGGGTAGACATCCAAGGGTTTCGGCTGAGCTGCTGTCCTGATTCCCAGGTGCGTTGCATGGCGTGACGGTGCTTGCTGGGGAGGGAAAAAGGCAAGGTCAGGCTGGGGGCGACTAGCCCCCCGGTTGCAAAACTGGTTTCTTCGCAAGCCGCCCCCGACTTTTCCAGCACAACCACGGTATGCCCGTCTTCCGCCAAGGCATGCGCGGTGGCGATGCCCACAATACCAGCCCCCACAACTGCAATCTTCATTATTACTTTCGGATACGTCGACTTTGCATATTGTCACTGATACAACGGTTTTGGCGGTGCCAGTGTCAGGCGAATTTAACTGCGCCGTGCTATACTCGACAGGCTTTGGATTGGGCGTGGTGCCCTTTTCGCAAAGCAAATCCCAAACCGGTCCCGCCAAGGTGTTGCCCGCAAATCGCGTGGTGATCAGCGGATCGGATTTAAGACCTAACCTTTGGAGTTAATCATGGCAGTTACTATGCGCGAAATGTTGGAAGCTGGCGTTCACTTTGGACACCAAACCCGCTTCTGGAATCCTAAGATGGCCCCGTTCATCTTCGGCCACCGCAACAAAATTCACATCATCAACCTGGAAAAGTCGCTCCCGATGTTCCAGGAGGCCGCGAAGTTTGTTCGCCAGTTGTCCGCGAAGCGTGGCACTATTTTGATGGTTGGTACCAAGCGCCAAGCCCGTGACATCGTGCACGCAGAAGCCGAGCGCGCTGGTGTTCCCTTCGTGGACCAGCGCTGGTTGGGCGGCATGCTGACCAACTTCAAAACCGTGAAGACGTCGATCAAGCGCCTAAAGGACATGAAAGTTCAGCAGGAAGCTGGTCTGGATGCGATGAGCAAAAAAGAACAGCTGATGTTTGCTCGCGAATTGGAAAAGTTGGAAAAAGACATTGGCGGCATCCAGGACATGGCAGCATTGCCAGACGCTATTTTTGTGATCGACGTTGGTTATCACAAGATTGCCATCGCTGAAGCCCGCAAGCTGGGTATTCCCTTGATCGGTGTCGTGGATTCCAACCACTCCCCAGAAGGTATTGATTACGTTATTCCTGGCAACGATGACTCTTCCAAGGCCGTTACGCTGTATGCCCGTGGCATCGCCGACGCCATTTTGGAAGGTCGCGCCAATGCGGTGGACGACGTGGTCAAGGCTGTAGTCGCCGAGAGCGATGACGAATTCGTTGAAGTGAGCGAAGCCTCCGCCTAAGCCGAGCCTTCACCCTTCAAAAGGGGGCTTTCGTGCCCCCTTTTTTTAGCGTTTATTTGAACTACTGAATTACGGAGAATTGATATGGCAGCAATTACAGCAAGCATGGTGGCAGAACTGCGTGGCAAGACTGACGCCCCCATGATGGAATGCAAGAAGGCATTGACGGAAGCTGAAGGTGATATGGTTAAGGCGGAAGAGCTGTTGCGCGTCAAGCTGGGTAGCAAGGCTGGCAAAGCCGCTGCCCGTGTGACTGCTGAAGGCGTTGTTGCCACCAGTATTGGCGCTGGTGCTGGTGCCATGATTGAAGTGAATTGCGAAACAGATTTCGTTACCAAGAATGACAGCTTTTTGGCAATCTCCAATGCGGCTGCGCGGTTGATTGCAGAGCACAACCCTGCTGACGTTGCGGCCTTGGGGGCATTGGCCTACGAGCAGGACGGTTTCGGTCCCACCTTGGAAGATGTGCGCAAGGGATTGATTGGGAAAATCGGTGAGAACATGACTTTCCGCCGTTTCCAGCGTTTTGATGGAGGCACCAAGCTGGCGTCTTACCTACACGGTACCCGCATTGGCGTGGTTGTTCAGTACGAAGGCGACGAAATGGCTGCCAAGGACGTGGCAATGCATGTGGCCGCCATGAAGCCAGTTTCGCTGTCGGCAGACCAAGTTCCTGCAGAGCTGGTGGAGCGTGAACGTTCCGTGGCCGCAGCCAAGGCGGCAGAGGATGCTGCTGTGGCCACTGCGGCTGGGAAGCCCGTTCAGTCTGCTGAGATCGTGGCAAAGCGTATCGACGGTGGCGTACAGAAATATCTGAAAGAGGTTTCTCTGTTCAATCAGTCCTTCGTCAAGAATGACAAGCAGACTGTGGAGCAGATGCTCAAGTCGGTGTCTACCATCGTCAAGGGTTTCACCCTGTACGTGGTGGGTGAGGGTATTGAGAAAAAGGTTGACGATTTCGCAGCCGAAGTAGCCGCCCAAGTGGCTGCTGCCAAGCAAACTGCTTAAACGTCACCACCCCACATTGAATCTTACTTGGAGTCGTCTATGAGCTCAGAAAAGCCCGCTTATAAGCGTATTTTGCTTAAATTGTCGGGTGAGGCGCTCATGGGCGATGACCAGTTTGGTATCAACCGGGACACCATTGTCCGCATGGTCGATGAGGTTGCGGAGGTTACTCGCTTGGGGGTCGAGGTCGCTGTAGTGATTGGTGGTGGCAATATATTTCGCGGTGTCGCAGGTGGGTCGGTCGGTATGGACCGTGCTACGGCGGATTACATGGGTATGTTGGCGACCGTCATGAATGCCTTGGCCCTTGGGGACACTATGAATAAGGCTGGACTCATAGCCCGGGTGATGTCGGCCATCGGTATTGAGCAGGTGGTTGAACCTTACGTGCGCCCCAAGGCTTTGCAGTACTTGGAAGAGGGCAAGGTAGTCATTTTTGCGGCGGGCACTGGCAATCCGTTTTTCACTACCGATACTGCTGCCGCATTGCGCGGAGCAGAAATCGGCGCGGAAATTGTGCTGAAGGCGACCAAGGTGGACGGCGTTTATTCGGCGGACCCCAAGAAGGACAGCACGGCAACGCGCTACGCGAGTATCACATTTGATGCTGCCATGTCTCAAAACTTGGGCATTATGGACGCCGCAGCTTTCGCGCTATGCCGCGACCAGAAGCTACCGATCAAGGTATTCTCTATATTCAAGCATGGCGCACTCAAGCGTGTTGTTTTGGGTGAAGACGAAGGCACATTGGTTCACGTTTAAGGCCGGCGGGTGTAGACGCCCGCCAGCAGAGGAGCTTTTCATGTCACTTGACGACATCAAAAAAAATCTTGAAGGCAAGATGGACCAGTCCATTGCAGCGTTTAAGAATAATCTGACCAAAATTCGGACCGGCCGAGCGAACCCTGCCATTCTGGATACGGTGCAGGTCGACTACTACGGCGCGATGTTGCCCCTTAGCCAGGTTGCAAATTTGTCCTTGATTGACGCCCGGACCATCAGTGTCCAGCCTTGGGAAAAGGCGATGGGCCCGAAGATCGAAAAGGCGATCCGTGACAGTGACTTGGGGCTGAATCCGTCCAGTATGGGTGAGCTGATTCGGGTTCCCATGCCTGTGATGACCGAAGAACGCCGGCGCGAATTGACAAAGGTCGTGCGATCCGAGGGAGAGTCGGCCAAGATTGCTGTGCGCAACTTACGTCGTGATGCCAACGAGGCGGTAAAGAAGCTGGTGAAAGACAAATTAGCTTCTGAAGATGATCAGAAACGTTCTGAGGCGGAGGTCCAAAAAATGACGGATCGGCACATTGCTGGTGTGGATGGCTTGGTCGCAGCCAAAGAGCAAGACATCATGGCGGTCTGAGCGCCCACCATGTCAGATACCCTGACCCAGGGGCCGCACCATGTGGCTATGGTGATGGACGGCAATGGCCGTTGGGCCTCCAAACGTTTTCTGCCGCGTATTGCGGGGCATCGCCAAGGCGTCGAATCGCTCAAACGCATGGTTCGGGCTTGCGCTGTGCGGCAGGTGCGCATACTGACGGTATTTGCTTTCTCCTCTGAAAATTGGAGTCGTCCAGTGGATGAGGTGAGTGGACTCATGGACTTGCTGGCTGGCGCACTTGCCAGAGAGGTCACTCAGTTGCGCAAAGACGGTGTGCGGCTTCAGTTTATAGGGGACCGTGCCAGTCTGTCCGATCGGGTGCGCGAGGGGTTGAGCGCGGCGGAGTTGGCTACGGCAGATAACGACGGGTTGGTGCTGAATGTGTGCTTCAACTACGGTGGTCGCTGGGACGTGGCCCAAGCGGCCCGCAGCGTTGCAGAGCGAGGCAAGCCCATAACAGAGGCTGCGCTGTCGGATGCCATGGCGCTTGCACCTTGCCCCGATCCAGATTTGTTGATTCGTACCGGAGGAGAATTCCGGCTGAGTAATTTTCTGCTTTGGCAGGCCGCCTATGCGGAGTTGTTTTTCAGCCCCTTGTTGTGGCCGGATTTCGATGAGCGCGCCTTGGATCAAACGTTTACAGAGTTCCATTCCCGCGAACGACGCTACGGTAAGACGTCGGCGCAACTTGTTTCTGGCGGCTAGCTGCTGCGTTCCAAAGGTTTGCCATGTTGAAACAACGCGTCATTACGGCTCTGCTTTTATTGGCAGTGTTGCTGCCTGCGATGTTCTACCCCAACCCCGTAGTGTTTTGCGTCGTGTCGGCCGTACTGGTTGCAGCCGGTGTTTGGGAGTGGGTTCGTTTGAACCAAGGTAAAGGCAGAACTGCTGTTCTGGCGGCGCTGTTGATGTTCGGACTATGTTGTGCATTGCTGTGGTGGCCTGTGCCACCAACTGCCCAGCGGGCATTTTGGCTGGGGGCGACGGCTATCTGGGTATCGGGTGCGAGTTGGCTGTTGGCCGCGGGTGCCGCGCATTGGTTGGGAATCCCACGTGCGCTCCGCCTGATCGTGGGCTTTGTTCTGATCGGTGTCGCGTGGTTGGCCGTCGCCCAGGCCCGTGTAGTTGGTATCAACTTTATGGTGTCGATGCTGGCTTTGGTGTGGGTGGCCGATATTGGAGCGTATTTCAGTGGCCGATTTTTAGGTGGGCGCTGCTTCAAGCGTAAGCTGGCGCCCACCATCAGCCCAGGTAAGACTTGGGAGGGTGTCGTGGGAGGGTTGCTTGGGGTTGTGGTGTGTGCGACCGTCTGGATCCAGGTGGAGCAGCACATGGTGTTGGGGGCTCCCAGCCTGTACAGCGTACTCCTAGGCCATGGTTGGGCGTTTGCCGGTTTGGCCTTGATTTTTCTGACGGCTTGGAGCGTGGTGGGCGACTTGGTGGAATCATTGATCAAACGCAGCGCCGGGGTAAAAGATAGCAGCCAGTTGCTGCCTGGACACGGTGGCGTTCTAGATAGGTTGGACGCGTTGTTGCCGGTGATCCCGATGGCCTTGATGATGCAGTCACTATGAGCGGAGCCGTTCGGCGCATTGCGGTACTGGGTTCAACCGGTTCCATCGGTGTCAACACCTTGGATGTGGTCGCACGCCACGCGGACCAGTTCGTGATTCACTCGTTGACGGCATCTACCAATGTGGATCTGTTGCTCGCGCAATGCCTCAAGTACCGACCGCAGTTTGCAGTCATGACTAGCCAGCCACACGCGCGGCAACTGGCAGACAGGTTGCGTGAATTGGGGGAATCCACGGAGGTTTTGGCAGGTGCCAAAGCGCTGGAAGAGGTTGCATCGCATCCGGACATTGACACAGTGATGGCAGCCATCGTTGGTGCCGCCGGGTTGCCTGCGTGCATGGCAGCTGCAAAAACAGGAAAGCGCCTGCTGCTGGCCAACAAGGAGGCCTTGGTTGTAGGGGGGGCTTTGTTTATGGATTCAGTGAAGGCTGGTGGGGCGACTTTGCTCCCCATCGACAGCGAGCATTCGGCGATTTTTCAATCTCTACCAGACCAGCCAGGCTTGTGGGCGTCCACCATAGACAAAATCATTTTGACCGCCTCTGGCGGTCCGTTTCGAACATGGGAGCCGCAGGCTTTGGGTCGTGTTACGCCTGAGCAGGCATGTGCGCATCCAAATTGGGTGATGGGACGCAAGATTTCGGTGGACTCCGCAACCATGATGAACAAGGCGTTGGAGGTGATAGAGGCTAAGTACCTTTTTCACGTTGCCCCGAGTCAAATTGAGGTGGTGATTCATCCCCAAAGCGTAATCCATTCCATGGTCCAGTTTGTCGACAATTCGGTCGTCGCCCAGTTGGGTACGCCGGATATGCGTGGCCCGATTGCCTACGGCCTATCCTGGCCGCAACGGGTGGCTTCGGGTGCTCAAGCGCTAGATTTTTCCACGTTGAGTGCCTTGACTTTTGAGCCTGCCAGCTTGCCCGCACACCAACTGCGATTTCCGGGTTTGCGTTTAGCCTGGGAGACCTTGGATGCAGCCCAAGGCACTACAGCGGTCCTCAATGCAGCCAATGAAATCGCTGTGGCGGCCTTTCTCGATCGAAAAATTCGATTTGATCAGATTCACCAAGTGAATCTAGATACCTTATCGCGTGTTCAATTTGGGCCGCCAACGGATCTGGAAGACCTGTTGGCGATTGATTCGGATTCAAGGCGTTTTGCGTCTAGTTGCATCCATTCCATGGTGGCAGCGCTTTGAGCAGGGAGTTGCAATGACTACTGTTCTCGCGTTCATTTTTGCAATTGCTATTCTGATTGCGGTCCATGAATGGGGGCATTACGCGGTGGCGGTCGCTTGTGGCGTCAAAGTACTGCGGTTTTCTATTGGGTTTGGCCCCGCGCTGTGGTCTTGGACTTCGCCGCGCAGCGGGACGGAGTTCGCCTTGTGCGCGTTGCCGCTGGGGGGCTATGTCAAGATGCTGGATGAGCGGGAGGGTCCCGTTAGCCCGGAAGAGAGGCATCGGGCATTCAACACCCAAGCTTTGAAATTTCGTGCTGTGATTGTGGCGGCTGGCCCGCTGGCGAATTTGATACTTGCCGTACTGCTTTACAGCTTGGTGCATTGGGTGGGTATTCAGCAGTGGGACGCGGTGCTTCCACGTCCGTTGGATGATTCTGTCGCAATGCGGGCAGGTTTTGAGGGCGGGGAGCGCGTGGTATCTGTCGGTACCGCTGCGGATCAATTAGAAGCGGTACGAAGCTATGAAGAGTTCCGCTGGTGGTTGACTGAAAGTGCGCTGGATGGGCGCGATCTGTATGTGGGCTTTATGCCACGTGATTCGTCTCCTGAGCGTACTGAGCCTCAGCGGGTTCAAACCTTGCCACTAGGGCAGCTGGATGTGCGTGAGGCGGACGCAACTCTGTTTAGAACCATCGGCTGGTTGGGGCCGTATTCGCCCGCCCGCATGGGAATGATCTACCCGGACGGTGCGGCGGCATTTGCCGGTTTGCAAGCCGGGGATATGGTTTTGAATGTGGACGGCCAAGCGATAGTGGATAGCACCCAGTTGCGCGAGCTGATACGAGTTTCCGCCGTTTTAGGCCCTGCAGCTGCGCAGCGTTGGTTGATTGACCGTGGTGGCCAACAGCTTGTATTGAGCTTAACCCCTAGTCGGGTACCGTCTGACAGTGGTTTTTCTGGGCGCATCAATGCCATGGTCGGTGAAGCCCCCGAGTCTTCTTGGGTGCGCTATGGCCCTTTAGAAGGCGTGGTGCGTGCTGTGGGCCGAACCTGGGATGTTTCTGCTCTGACACTGAGCATGATGGGGAAGATTGTTTTGGGGCAGGCGTCTTTCAAGAACTTGAGCGGTCCAATCACCATCGCGGACTATGCGGGGAAGTCTGCGGCGCTGGGTTGGCAGCAGTATTTGGTATTTTTGGCCTTGATTAGCATCAGCTTGGGCGTGTTGAACCTGCTGCCCATCCCGGTGCTCGACGGGGGGCACCTGATGTATTATCTTTGGGAGTTTGTGACGGGCAAAGCTGTTACGGACCTGTGGTTGGGCTATCTGCAACGCGCAGGAGTGGCTGTGCTGATGGTCATGATGTCCATCGCAGTTTTCAACGACGTGGTGCAACTCCTAAACTGAATATCGGCTTCATAGGCAGATATTTCGCTTTCTCAGAACTGGCGACTATGTATTCGTTTCAAATTTTTTCGCGTGCCTTGGTTTGCGTACTGGCCTTGGTGCTGGGTACCGCACCTGCGTGGGCACTAGATCCCTTCACGGTGAAGGACATCCGGGTGGAAGGCCTTCAACGAGTGGAGGCTGGCACCATCTTCGCGTCCTTGCCCGTGCGCGTTGGCGACACCTATACCGATGACAAAGCGGCAGCTTCTATCCGTTCCTTGTTCGGTTTGGGGTTGTTCAAGGATGTGCGCATCGAGGCCAAGGACGACGTACTGATCGTGATTGTCGAGGAACGTCCGACGGTGGCAGATGTGGACTTCCTGGGGACACGGGAGTTTGACCGCGATGCCTTGAAAAAGGCTTTGCGCGAGATCGGTGTATTGGAAGGGCGTCCCTTTGACAAGGCCTTGGTAGATCGCGCTGAGCAGGAACTCAAACGCCAATACATCAACCGCAGCATGTACGCGGCTGAGGTAGTGACAACGGTAACGCCGATTGAACGCAATCGGGTGAACCTGAGTTTCTCAGTCGTGGAAGGTGATACCGCCAAGATCAACGACATCAAAATTGTTGGCGCTACAACGTTTTCCCAAGGCACGCTGCGAGACTTGTTTGATTCCGATACGGGCACTTGGTTGAGCTGGTACACCAAGTCCAACCGTTATTCGCGTACCAAGCTCAACGCGGACATAGAGTCGCTGAGGTCCTACTATCTTGCGCGTGGTTTTCTGGAATTCAAGGTGGACTCCACACAAGTCGCCATCTCTCCGAACAAACAAGATATTGATATCACCATCAACGTCACCGAAGGGGAGCGTTTTGCGGTATCGAGCGTTAAGTTAGCCGGCAACTACCTTGCCAAAGAGGATGAGTTTCAGTCCCTGATCAGCATCAAGGCCGGAGAGGCCTACAACGCAAGCGATGTGACTAAGACGACCAAGGCGTTTACTGATTACTACGCGAACTTCGGCTACGCCTTTGCCCGGGCGGAGGCGCGCACAGATATTGACCGGGCGACCAATCGCGTTGCCATTACCTTGGTGGGCGATCCTTCGCGCCGCGTGTACGTGCGGCGCATCAATGTGGCGGGCAATGACCGTACCCGTGATGAAGTCATACGGCGGGAGTTCCGGCAGTTGGAGGCAGCGTGGTACGACGGGGAAAAGATTCGCCAGTCCCGCAACCGGGTAGACCGGTTGGGCTTTTTTTCTGAAGTGGGGATTGATACACAGGAGGTATCAGGCGCACCAGACCAGGTGGACCTAACCGTGAACGTAGTGGAAAAACCGACAGGGAGCCTTAGCGTCGGGGCAGGTGTGTCGAGCTCTGAAGGCTTGGGATTGACTTTGGGCTTTAAGCAAGAAAATGCTTTCGGATCAGGCAATTCCTTGGCATTTGAACTCAATACCAGCAAGGTGAACCGCACTGTCGTGCTGAGCACCACCGATCCGTATTTCACAGAAGATGGCGTGTCCCGTACCTTTGATATCTATCAGCGAACTTCACGTCCTTACGATGATGTCGATACTTACGCGATCGAAACCACAGGCGGGTCAGTGCGTTTTGGGCTGCCTGTTACTGAGAACGACACGGTATTTGTGGGGATCGGCGGGGAAAAAATTCGGATTCTTGCGGGTACCTTGCTTCCTCCGGTCTACCAAGACTACGTTAATGAGTTTGGCTACAGCACTACTGCGGTACCGCTGTCGGTAGGGTGGGCTCGCGACACTCGTGACAGCGCGCTAGTTCCTAGCACTGGCCGTATTCTGCGGACCAGTGCGGAATGGAGTGTGGGCGGGGATTTACGGTATGCGCGAGGCACCGCCCAATACCAACAATTTTTCCCGATTTCCCGCAAGGTTACTGCGGCATTCAACTCGGAGATTGCCTTGGGTGCTGCGACCGGTAGTACCGCCTATCCAGTCTTTAAGAACTATTACGCCGGTGGTTTAGGGTCTGTTCGTGGATTTGAACAGGGAAGCCTTACTACTGCTGCACAGCGCGCCGGCTCGCTGACTGCCACAGGCGGTACTAAGCGCGTTACCTTCAATGCGGAAGTTTTGACGCCGTTGCCGGGCGGCGGTAATGACCGTACATTGCGAGTCTACGGTTTCGTAGACGCAGGTGGTGTGTTTGGAGCTAACGAGGCCATCCAACTGAGTGACATGCGATCGTCCTACGGTGTCGGCATCAGTTGGATTTCTCCAGTGGGACCGTTGCGAGTGGCATTTTCCCGTCCTCTCTCCAAGTTCGATGGCGATAAAATCCAAGGTCTCCAATTCCAGATCGGAACTTCTTTCTAATGACAAATGTAAAAGCCAACTTGGCTGTAGCCTTGGTGTTGACCCTTTCCGCTTTGGGCGCACAGGCGCAGGAATCCAAGATCGGGTACATCAATACCCAGCGCATCACCTCCGAGTCTGGGCCTGCTAAGGCTGCACAGGCCAAGTTGGTGCAGGAGTTTTCCAAGCGGGAAAAGGAGCTTGCCGACCTGCAAGTCACTCTCAAGACCGCCAGTGATAAATTTGAGCGTGATGCCCCCACCTTGACGGAGTCCCAGCGTGTGGCCCGCCAGAAAGAATTCGCAGAGCAAAATCGCGACTTTCAGCGCAAGCAGCGTGAATTCCAGGAAGACTTGAACGGTCGCCGCAATGAAGAACTCCAACAGGTGCTGGAGAAGGCAAACAAAGCGGTCCGGCAAGTTGCAGACGCCGAAAAGTACGATCTAGTGATCCAAGAAGTCGTGTACAGCAATGGGAAGCATGACGTCACTGACAGGGTACTCAAAATTCTCAATTCCGGCACCAAGTAAGTCTTGGGGCGTTTAGTGATGGGGCGTTGAATGGATCTAGCTTCCATAGTGCAGCGCCTAGGAGGGCAACTGCATGGTGACCCTTTAACCAGCATCACCGGATTGGCTCCGCTGGAGTCTGCCACTTCGGGAGACCTGAGTTTTCTCAGCAACCCGAGGTACCAACAGCAGCTGGCATCTTCCCAAGCGGGCTGTGTGATCGTCGCCCCTTCGATGCAGGTGGCGGCCTTTCAGCGCGGTGCATGCATCGTGACGGAACAGCCCTACCTCTACTTTGCCCGAGTCACCCAGCTGTGGAAGCAAGCGCGGGACCAGCACAAGGCCCAACTGTCAGTGGCCCCGGCACCCTTGGTTCATCCCAGCGCTGTGGTCAGCCCTTCAGCCCATGTTCACCCCAGTGCTCTCGTTGGCGCGCTGTGTGTCGTTGAGGATGGTGCGCAAATTGGCGCAGGAACGGTTTTGAAATCCCGCGTGACGGTGGGTGAAGGCTGCGTCATTGGTGAGCGGTGTTTGTTGCACCCTGGCGTGGTTATTGGTGCTGATGGATTCGGCTTTGCGCCGGACGGAGAGCGCTGGGAGAAAATTGAGCAACTTGGTGCGGTGCGCATTGGCAATGATGTCGAAATTGGCGCTAACACCTGCATCGACCGTGGTGCGCTGCAGGACACAGTGATTGAGGATGGCGTCAAGCTCGACAACCTGATCCAAATTGGGCACAACGTGCATGTGGGTCGCAACACGGCCATGGCGGGCTGTGTGGGCGTTGCGGGATCAGCCACCATTGGTGCCAATTGCACTATCGGTGGCGGTGCGATCGTGTTGGGCCATCTGGTGCTTGGCGACCATGTCAATATCTCGGCGGCGACCGTGGTCAGCAAGTCGATTCTTAAGCCCGGCCATTACACCGGAATCTTCCCCGTCGACGACAACGCGTCGTGGGAGCGCAATGCCGCAACCCTGAAACAATTGCATGGCCTGCGGGACCGTATTAAAACCTTAGAAAAAGAGATAAAAAAATGATGGACATCCACAAAATTCTCAAGCAATTGCCTCATCGATATCCTTTTTTGCTGGTGGATCGGGTGCTCGCGTTGGACAAAGGCAAGACCATCCAGGCGCTGAAGAACGTCACCATCAACGAGCCCTTTTTTGAAGGCCATTTTCCCCACCGCCCAGTGATGCCCGGGGTTCTGATGCTCGAAGCGCTGGCCCAAGCCGCTGCACTGTTGGCGTTTGATGCGTTAGATACTTCGCCCAACGACCAAATGGTGTATTACTTTGCGGGTATTGATGGTGCGCGCTTCAAGCGCCCGGTCGAACCAGGTGACCAGCTGATTCTCAATGTGGAGCTGTTGCGCATGAAAGCAGGCATCTTCAAATTCAAGGCCAGTGCGACTGTGGCAGGCGAACTCGCCTGTGAGGCCGAGTTGACTTGCGCCATGCGCAACATTGCCTGAGCGCGCGCCGTGACCGCCATTCACGCCACCGCCGTTGTAGACCCGGGCGCCGAGCTGCACAGCTCGGTGACCGTAGGCCCCTACACCGTGATCGGACCCCATGTGCGCATCGGCGCTGGTACCACCGTCGGCCCGCACTGTGTCATTGAGGGCCACACCACCATTGGTCAAGACAATCGTATTTTTCAGTTCAATTCATTGGGTGCCATTCCGCAGGACAAAAAGTACGCGGGCGAACCCTGCGAGTTGGTGATTGGGGACCGCAACACCATTCGGGAGTTTTGCACCTTCAATATCGGCTCGCCGGGCGATTCGGGTGTGACTCGGGTGGGTGATGACAACTGGATCATGGCCTCCCCTACGTGCACCCAGCGCACCATTTCGTCGTTGGCAACCACACTATCTTTGCCAACAACTCCCAGCTTGCCGGCTACGTGCAGGTGGGCGACTGGGTCATCTTGGGTGGTTTCACCGTGGTGCACCAGTTTGTGCGCCTTAGAGTTTACAGCATGACTGCCATGTGCTCGCTGCTGTTTGCGGATTTGCCGCCTTTTGTGATGCCAAAGCAATACGT